>NZ_AP038804.1:0-600000 GCF_047159865.1 Arcobacter sp. 15-2 | reverse complement strand
GTCATATAATGGTACAGATAGAGTATATGTAAGAACTTGGGATGGATATACAATCGAACAAGTAGATAGTAATGGAGATACTCTTAATAGAAATACTAGCGACGATGTAACACATCCTACAACATATCCTTATATAAATATAGATGCAACGACAAAATACAAAACTATATATGTAAAGGTATCAAGAGATACTGATATTGGAAAAGCATATTATGGTATTGGTGTTGATAATAGAATAAAAACAAGCTTCAAAACATTTGAGTTTACAGGTACGGCATCAAATCCAGGAGGTGCTACTTCTAGTGAAGTTTACATGGATTTATCAAACAATGATGATATTCCTAATAATGCTATCGTAACAAGTATAAAAACAGATGGTGACTTAGATAAGTCTTTAGGTGGAGTAGTACACCAAATATTCTCTGGTGATACAAATAATTGGTATACTGCTATAGTAAAAGGTATTTTTAGTATAGATGTTTCAAATAATTTACAAGTAAAACAAGTATGGAAAATGAGATACTCTCATCAAGCCCTTTCTTCTTCAAACATGCATAATATAGAAGTAGACATTAGATATGAATATGACTTGACAGAACAATTTTAGTAAAATCTTTAAAAAAGAGCTTTTGAAATAAAAGGCTCTTTTTTACTAGTATTTTCATACTAATCGGACTATTATCTCTTCATTTATAAAAAATCATTTTTAGTATTAAAGATACACTTATTGATAGATACGGTATTTGCTGAGACTGTAAAACTAACTGTGTAAACCTAAAAAAATGAATATCTGATAGTTTATCAGATATTAAAATATAAACAAATATCTAACTAGATTTGGACAATAAATCATCGATAACAGTTTGCCTATTTGTTATCTCTAGCTTTTTACATGCACTAGTCATGGCTTCCTCTTCTCCTACTATATAGCACATATTTTTAGCTCTTGTGATAGCTGTATATAATAGCTTTGTATTATGCATGATAAAGTGTGAAAATGTCATGGGTATAAGAGCTGTGTCATACTCCATACCTTGGGTTTTGTGAATAGTTAGACAATATGCTAGTGAGATAAGATTGTCTAAAGTATCAAAGTCGTAAAATACCACCATATCATCATTTGGATACAGAACTATCAGTTTTGACTTTTCATAATCTACTTTTATCACCATTCCAAGCTGTCCATTAAAAACTCTTTTTTCTACAAAATCTGGATTTCCTGCTTTATAAAACTTCATACTTTGAGCTTTCATATTTTCATTTTTGATATGGATAACCTTATCTGCAAGTTTGTACTCATAAAGTTTTTTTTGTATCCCTTTTGAGTTAGTTTTATTGATCAGTTTTTGTAAGTTTATATTCAGATTTTCTACTCCTAAAGTTCCATTTTTAATAGGGGTGATAACTTGAAATTGTGTTAAAAATGAAGAGATCTCTTTCTCTTTTATAAACTTATACATAGGTTCTATGTATTGTGATGTTATGTTTAAAATATTATTTAAAATTACATAGTTATTATCATTTCTTAGCATATTTATCTCATAGTCACTCAAGAGTGCTTTTTGTGCATAATAGTTTGGTATAGATGACTCAACAAATTTGAAGTCTTCATACTCCTCTTTATACTTAGGAACTTTTCCTTTTCTTATCTCATTTGCTATTGTAGCTATTGCTTGTAGTTCATTTTGTCGGTAAATTTTTGTAAGTTTACAAATAGGAGCTAGGTCAAACTTAATAGCATCTCTCAAAATATCACCCGCTCCAATAGCAGGTAACTGACCATCATCTCCTACGATAATAAGAGTACAGTCAGGATCGATTTTTGAAAGGACTTTGTAAAAAGTAACACTGTTTATCATACTCGCTTCATCGATTAAGATCACTTTATAGTCAAAATAATCTTTATCGCTATTATCTATTTTTACTAGTGAGGATTGGATGGTACTACTTTTGTATCCTGTTGTGTCACTGATTCTTTGTGAGGCTATGCCACTAAGTGCCATACAATGTATATCATCATAGGGAACTATCTCTTCTAAGAGTTCCAAAATAGCACGACTAGAAGTTGATTTACCTGTACCTGCATATCCTATGAGTAAAATTGTATTTTCCCCATTGTTGATGAGTTCGACTGCTTTTTGTTGCTCACTACTTAATATAAATCCTAAAGTTTCCTCTTTTTTCTTAATATAGCTTTCAAAGTTTTCAATAATTTTTTTGTTGTGATTGTGAATTTTTCTATCTTTAAAAAACTCTAAAATTTTTGTTTCACAATTATAGTAAATACTAGGTGCATATTTATTAGTAATAGTTTCATGAATCTCATCTTTTGAAAGTAGGGCAATGACTGCTTCTTCATAAAGTGTATCTTTATCTTTGAAATTTAAAGCATCATCAAGCAATGTAAAGAGTTGATCTTTTGAAATTGAGCTATTTCCGTTTGATTCACAAAATTCTCTTAAGGTATAGTTCATACAAGCAGATATTCGAAAATTGCTAAGCTTATCAATACCAAGTTTTGTTCCTATTTGATCAGCTCTTTTAAACCCAATACCTTGTATGGAGGTAAGTAAATATGGATTTTCTTTGATTCTTTCGATAAGATTTTCAACCTCTCCAAATGTTTGGTAAATTTTATTGATAAGATTACTTGTCACTCCAAATTGAGCTAAAAAACTTCCTAGTTCGCGAAGGTGTTTAAATTTATTCCATGAAGTTACTATTTGTGCAAGTTTTTTCTCTTTTATCCCTTTAAATTCTAAAAGCTTTGCAGGTGTGTTATCTAAAATATCACAAAGTTCATCTTCGGTGTATTTTTTAGTAAGTTCATGTGCAAGTTTTTTTGTGATACCTTTTACAATTTTGGTTAAAAAGAAAAATATCTCAGCTTCTTTGAGTTCCATTGAGGTAAAAACAAATTGAACACCATATTTTTTATGAGTATTCCAAACTCCAGTGATGATAACTTCTTCCCCTACAAGTTTATGTAAATCTGTGTCAAAGTATTGACCACAAATTTTTTGGTCATTTTCTAATACAGCTATGTAGTAATGGTTTTCTTCATTATAAAATAGTATTTTTTTTAATGTGCCAGAGAGTTTAAAAGATTCATTTGTTTGGGTCATTTGGGTTCTTTATATTTGAATGATAGGATTATATCATAAATTGAATTTAAACTAAAATAATAGAGTTTATAATAAATTTAGTGATTTTTCTATATACTGTATTTAATTTTAACAATAGGAGTTAATATGAAAATTTTAGTTATGATTGCTTTTAGTATAGGGTTATTATTTGGTGCTGTGGATATTAACAACGCAGATAAAAATGAATTGATGGATCTGAAAGGTATTGGTTCAAAAAAGGCAGATGAGATTATTTCATACAGAAAAAAAGGAAACTGTTTTAAAAATGTTGAAGATTTAACTAGTGTAAAAGGGATAGGTTCAAAATTTTTAGAGAAAAATAAAAAGAATTTATCTGTTGGTAAGTGTAAAAATAAATAATCGAAAACTTGTAAAGAAACTATTTAAATCTATAGTTTCTTTCTGTATTAATATCCATCATTAAACTTTTTATGTTTATGCTTGTCTTTTTTATAACGGTTGTTATTTTTGAGTTTTGCTAAAAGATTTGCTTGTTTAAGAATTGAAGCTTTCTCTTCTTCAAAATTATTAGGTTTGGTTTCCCATTCATCTTCTTGTGAATCATTATCGATACATTGCATTATATGAAGTGTTAGGTTTCTTACAGCAACAGGATATTCACTATAAAGATCACATGATTTTGTTTTTTGTAGTTCATTAAATGCTTTTATAGTAGCTTTCTTAAATAACTCTTTATCAAAATTGTCATACTTCAATAAAGAGATTGATTTTGTAACAAACTTTTCTAATACTCTTATGTATCGAAGACGAATAGTTTTTTCATTTACTTCTTTTTGCATATTTACTATGTTCTATAATCAGCATTGATTTTAACATATTCATAACCCAAGTCACAACCCCATGCTGTAAAAGATGAAGTACCCACACCTAAATCACAAACAATTCTAAAACTTCTATTTTGTAAAACTTTTCCTGCTTCTTCCTCAATCTCCGGCGTAAAACAAAATTCACCTTTATTGTAAACAATAACATCATTGTAGTAAATAACTAAAGTATTTTCATCACTAGTTACACCACTTGCCCCAATTGTTGAAGCTATTCTTCCAAAATTTGGATCTTCACCAAAAAGAGCTGTTTTTACTAAAAGTGAATTTGAAAGTGCTTTTGCTGCTTTTTGTGCTTCCTCTTTAGTAACTGCATTTTTTACTTCAAATGCAACAGCTTTTTTAGCACCTTCTCCATCTGCAACCATTAACATTGCCATATCATGCATAACAAGTCTTAAGGCTTCTGCAAAAGCAGTTTTATCATAAGCTTTTGATTTTTTATTTGCAAGTAAGAGCACTGTGTCATTTGTTGATGTGTCACCATCTACTGATATTGCATTGAATGTAGTTTCTGAATTACATTGTAGTAACTCTTGCATATCTTCTTTTGGTACATCTGCATCCGTACAAATAAAACATAACATTGTAGCAAGATTTGGATTGATCATTCCAGCTCCTTTTGCTACCGCACCTATTTTAAATATTGCACCATTTTCTAGTTTTACTTCATAAAAACATTGTTTAGGATAAGAATCAGTTGTCATAATAGCTCTAGATAAATTATCCGCATTTTTAACACTAAGATCAAATGAGTTTGCACCTTTAAGAAGTTTTTCCATTGGTAGTTGATTTCCAATAACACCTGTTGAACTCATGATAGGATTTGTAACTTTATAAGCCAAAGAGCTTAAAAGTGTATTGATATTTTCAATCCCTTGTTGCCCTGTAAGTGCATTGGCATTTTTTGAATTAATAAGCACGAAATCTGTTTGAAAGTTTTTTGGGTACATTTGATAGTGTTTAAGTGGTGCTGCTTGAAACTTATTTGAAGTGAATACTGCTTCAACATCACATAAAGTATCGCTATAAATAAATCCCATATCTAAAGCATTATTTGCTTTAAGACCAGCACTTATACCATCACAGTAAAAACCATCAATATCACTTATTGTTCCTTTTAGTGGAAAAATACTAAACATAAAATTTATCCTTTTTATTCATTGAATCTATATAATCTGGTCGTATTGTATCATTTACAAGAAGTTTTGCACGGGCAATTCCTGCTTGGTTTCCTACGACTAAAAGCTTACAACCTTTTCGAACTTTTGTTGAACTTTTTGGTGTTTGTAAAAAATTTCCATTTGCTTCGGTTATACCAATGATACTTACTTTTAACTTATCTCTTAAGTGAGCATCTTTTATCTCTTGGTCTATAAACCAACTATCATCTTTTATATAAATCTCTTCCATATCTATAGGGGTGTCTTTTTTGTACAAAAACTCCTCCAATACATTTTCCATATCAGGTCGAATTGCCATAGCACTAACTCTTTTTGCCATAAGTTCAGGAGGTGCTACTACTTTATTGGCCCCTAGTTTTTTGAGTCTTTCTATATCTTTTTGTGATTCTGCATTACAAATGATCAGATATGGATTTTTTCTTCCTAACTCTTTTTCATATAGTCTTACAGATGCAATAATAGTAATACTATCAGAGATATTTTTAGATAAAGAGATAACTCCCTTAGCACTTGAAAGGTGTGTTTTTAAAAATGCTTTTTCTGTATAAGTTTCCTCTTTGATAAAATAAGGATAGTTATATTTGTGTGCTATTTGCTCAATATCATCTCTAGGATCAACAATAATAAATGGAATATGATTTCGTTTAAATTGTTCGGCTAGTTGAATACTGTATTCATTGTGATTGAATATAACAAAATGGTTTCTTAATCTTGCTATTTTATATAGCATATTACGCTCCTTATATAAATCTAAAAATTTTCCTCTAGCTAGTACTTGAATAACGGTTGTAATTGAGAGTGTAAAGATTAAAAAACCAAAAATGATAAGTGTTATTGTAAATAATCTTCCTGGTTGAGAAATCTCTTTTACTTCCCCAAAACCAACTGTTGTGAAAGTTATTCCTGTTTGAAACAGGGCATCAAGTAAAGTAAAATCGTCTATGATCATATATCCCATAGTACCAATTATCATAATAAGTTGTAAAAGTATTAGGGGAAGTCGAAAGTGTTTAAATTGAGAGTAAATCTCTTTATCTAAGCTAAACTCTGGTTTGGTAACTTTATATTCCCAACCCAGAGCTTTTTTGATGTCTCTTATGTTAATCACAAAAACATCTTGATTGAATTATGAATTCTTTTTAAGAGTTCTTAGTTCTTTAGCAGAAATTTTAATTTTTCTTGTTGTTCCATCTTCTAAACTGATTCTAACTGTTCTTAAGTTTGGTAAAAACTTTCTTTTTGTTCTGTTCTTAGCGTGACTTACATTGTTCCCAGACATTGGGCCTTTTCCAGATAGCATACATCTTCTTGCCATATTATATTCCTTGAGTGTAAAATTATTTTGAATTTTATCTAATAAGTACTTAAATTATTCTTTAAATACTAGTCGTAGGTATTAACATCAAAATACCTATGTGGTCTTGTTTCCTCTTTGGGTTTTAAATTATCATAGCTTTGACTAATATCACTAAATTTTTGTTTAGTATTATCTAAAAGCATCCCTGCCATAATCAGTGCGACAAATAAAATAGTTAATATATATACTATAATTTCACTTGTTAAATTTGTTGCAAAATTAAAATTACAATACTCTACAATACTGTGTCTTTTTAAAAATACAAATAATAATATCGAAAAACTTATAGCAAATAATAACTCATTCATTTTTATCCCTCTTTAGACTCCAAAAACTCTTCATAAGTTCCATCAAAATCGATAATAGAACCATCCTCTTGTATCTCTATGATTCTATTTGCATAGGCATCAAGTAGCTCTCTATCATGAGATACACAAATTACTGTACCTTCATAAGCTAACAATCCCTCACCAAGTGCAATAATAGCTTCAAGATCAAGGTGGTTTGTTGGCTCATCTAATAGTAAAAAGTTTCTTTTTTCTAACATAATTTTAGAAAGCATCATTCTGTGTTTTTCACCACCTGAACAGTTTACAACAGATTTTTCTTGCTCAACACCATTAAATAACATTCTTCCTAAACAGTTTCTGATTTCAGAAATATCGGCATCTCTATCAAAATCTCTTAACCAGTCATATAAAGTGATATCACCTTTAATTAAATCAGTTGTATTTTGAGGAAAATAACTTACATTTGCTGTAGCTCCCCATTTTACTTCACCTGAATCTGCTTGGATGTTTTCCATTAAGATTTCACATAAAGTTGTTTTACCTGCACCGTTGGGACCTATTAAAGCAATTTTATCTTTTTTCTCTAACATTAAATTGATATCTTTAAGTACTACTTCTCCATCATATGATTTTGAAATATTCTTAACTTCTAATACTTCCTTAGAGATAGGTTTTTCTTGTTTAAATACAATTGAAGGATCTCTTCTTGAAGATACTTCAATTGCAGAGATATCTAGTTTATCAAGCTGTTTTTGTCTCGAAGTTGCTTGTTTCGCTTTTGATGCATTTGCAGAAAATCGTCTCACAAAAGCTTCAAGCTCTTCTTTCTCTTTCATTTTCTTTTCTCTATCAACTGATGCTTGTTTTGCAATTACTGTTGAAGCAATATACCAGTCATCATAAGTTCCTGTAAACTCTCTTATTTTTTTGAAATCTACATCTAAAATATTTGTACAAACAGCATTTAAAAAGTGTCTATCATGTGAAATAACTACCATAGTACCATCATGGTGTTGTAGTTGGTTTTCTAGCCATGAAATTGTAGCCATATCAAGGTTATTTGTAGGCTCATCTAAGAATAGTACATCTGGTTTTGGGTAAAGCACTTGAGCAAGTAAAACCTTAAATTTATCACCACCTGTAATAGTACTCATAAGTTCACCATGAGTATCCGCAGGAAATCCTAAAGATTCAAGAATTTTTGTAATTTTTACATCATATTCGTAAGTTGGATCTTCTTCACAACAAATGATTTCAAGTTCACCTAATTGTTCACCAATCTCATCTGTGTACTCTTCTAAGTATAACTCTTCTTTCTTTTTGATCGCATCGTAAAGTCTTTTGTTTCCAATAAGTACAGCATCTGCTAAAGTAAAGTCTTCATAAGCAAATTGATTTTGGCTTAATACTCCAACTTTTTTACCATTTTGTACTTGTACTTCACCATCAGTTATCTCTTCTGTTCCACTTAGCATATTTAAAAATGTAGTTTTACCAGCTCCATTTGCTCCAATTAAACCATATCTTTTTCCTGTATCTAAAGAAAGATTAATATCCTGAAATAGAACTCTTGAACCAAAAGTCTTTTTTAAATTTACAATTTTAACCATTAAATGTTACCCTTTTTTTTATTATTTATGTATAATTTGCATTATACCTAAAATTTAATCAATGTCAACAATAGTAGAAATAACATCCCCAAATCTTACTTTTGTATTGATATTATTTTCAATTTCTACCATATCTTTTTCCCAAAACATAAGTACAGTAGAACCCATCTCAAAATATCCTAAACAATCTGCTTTTGTGATATATAAATCATCATATTCATATACGATTGGATGTATTGCATCAACATTAGTGTTGACTTTTGGTTCAAATGTAAATATCATTTTACCAACATTTAAAGCACCAACAAAAACCATGTAAAATAGTTTGTTCTCTTTTGTTTTACATTCAAGAATCACTCGTTCATTTTCTACAAATAAGCTTGTTTGTTTTTTTAAATAAGTAAAATTTACAGGATAAAGTTTTCCTGGTACATGAATAAGTTTTGTGATTTGACAATCAAAACTTGCATGATATCTATGGTAGTCTTTTGGACTAAGATAAAAATTCATAAAAGTACCGTTTTTTAATTTTTCAAAATTATCATAAAGAATCTCTTGTGTTAAAAGCTCTTTTACACTATATTTCATCCCTTTTATTTGGCAGGCTGTTTCATTTTCTATATTACCAGATTCACTTACAAAACTATCAGCAGGACTGATAAAAGTATTTTCATCTTTGCTGTATTCTCTTTCTATCTTAAGCTCTCTTGTAAATAGTTGGTTGAGGGTTTTATAAGAAGATGGTGCGTCAAACTCTTTCATATCCAATCCTAAAAGATTTACATAACCATTATTTATGAAGTTCTGTATTGATTTAGGGAACTCTTTGGTTGCAAATTTATGAAATAGATTTGATATTTTATTTGTAATATGCATATATTTAGTCCTTTGTATCTTGTTGTTTGGGAATGAAAAGAAATAACTCACCTTGTTGTTTCATTCTTCCTGCTAGTTCTCTTGCTTTTTCTCCATTACCAAAAAAGAAATCTGCTCTTATTTTACCTTTGATTGCTCCACCTGTATCAGCTGCTATCATCGTTTTATGAATTGGCTGTTTTGTAATAGGATCGGTTGTTTTTATAAAAACAGGAAATCCAAGAGGTATATTTTGGCGATCAACAGCCAAATTTCTATTTGCAGTTAATTGTGTGCCTAAACTTCCTGTTGCTGTTTTTGTACTTTTTCTGAAAAATATATAACTTTGATTTTGGTTTAAAAGATTGTCGACTTCGGATGGATTGGCTAAAAGCCATTTTTTAATTGATTGTAAAGAGATATTTTCTTTTTTAATAGCATTCATCTCAATGAGTTTTCTACCAATTGCATAATAAGGGTGACCGTTTTGTGCTCCATATCCTATATTGATAAATTTTCCATTTGGTAGTTGTACTTTTCCACTTCCTTGTATTTGTAAAAAGAAAAGTTCTATTTTGTCATCTACAAAACAAATTGGAGTGAGATTTTTAGTAGTACGATAATCAATCGAATTTATCTCTTCTCTTGAATCATAAGGAACAAGTTTATTCCCTACAATTTTCCCTCGTAGTCTGTAGTTTGATAAGCTTGGGTATATATTTGATAAGTCTACTGTGATAAGGTTTTGTGGTACAGAATATACAGGATATTTGAATCTTTTTGTTTTGTAGTAACTTCCTTGGAGAAGTGGTTCATAATATCCAGTTATTAAACCCTCATCATCACCCTCATCAGATATAAGTTTGTAAGGTTGAAAATTATTTATAAAAAATTCCTCAGGGTTTTCAAAACTGCTCTTTTGTTCTGCAAGAGTACATACTCTAGTTAATAGAGGGTTTTTTTTTGATGCTTTACAATCTTTAACAAACACTTTTAAAGCTTTTAAATGGTTATCTGCCTTAAATTGTTCTATCTCTTCCCATTTTACAGTTTTTAAATTTGCTTGAGATATTGATGGTTTTTGTTCTATTTTTGATGTACAACCTGTAAATAATGCTAAAGAGATAGCAAAATAAACAAGTGTTTTTATAGGGTTCATACTATTATTAACTCTTTTTTTATTTTTTCTTGGTTTAGTTTTACAATTGTTTGTTTTTTAATAGCTTCAAATCTTTCAGTATCACATTGAAGTTCTTTCATCATAGTTGTATCATCAGCATTTTCAATTTTTAATTTGTAATATTTTAATTCTTTTTTAGTAAGTTTTCTTTTTAAAACTTCAGCTAATTGCTCTTCATCTTTTAGTGTACCTACTAGTTTTTTTATATCGTTATTTAATGCTTCTGTAAAATTAGTCATTTGTTATCCATCCTTTTAATTTATCTATATCGTTGTAACTTGTCATATCAAGTTGAATTGGTGTGATTGAAACACAGTTTTCTTTTACTGCTTCAAAATCACAACTTTTGCTCTCATCACTTTGCCAAATAAGTGGATGCAATCCTATCCAGTAAAACTCTTCACCTCTTGGATTTCTATGCATATGAGAATCGTTTCCGTATTCTCTATATCCAGCTTTAGTAATTTTAATACCATTACACTCTTCAATGCTACATGGTGGTATATTTATATTTAAAAGCTTTCTTTCCCCTAAAGGAAAACCACCCTCTAATATTTTTTTGGCTAAGTCATGAATAGTTTTCATTGCTAGTTCATATTCCCATGCATTTTTATTTGCATTGTTAAGGTCATTGAAAACTTGACTAATTGCAATTCCTGGAACTCCTTGAAGTACAGCTTCACTAGCACCTGCAACTGTTCCACTATAAGTGATATCTTCACCCATATTTGAACCGATATTAATACCAGAAATTACTAAGTCTGGTTTATTGTCATCGTCAAATAAATTGTTTAGACCAATAAAAGCACAGTCTGTTGGTGTACCATCATCCATTTTGTAAAAATCATCATCAACACTTACCATTCTCATAGGTCGAGTAAGTGTCATACTATGAGCTGATGCAGATTTTTCATTTGCAGGTGCAACAACTATGATTTGTGCTAATGGACGAAGTGCAATGATAAGTTTTTCTAAACCTTTTGCATCCCAGCCATCATCATTCGTAAGAAAGATTTTTTTTTGTGTCATACTATTTTATCTTTGATAGTATCATGTGCAACAGCAGATTTTCCTGTCCATGATTTGAAAATCTCACAAGCTACTTTAGCACCTTCCCCATTTGCAATTGCAAACATAGTTTTAGCACCACTCGCAAGTCCTGCAACATATAAGTTTTCAGAAATTTTATTGTCGTTATTATCAAGTGCTACTTTTCCTGGTTTCATAACATCTGTGTGTGTAATAACATTTGTTAAGTCACAGTTGATTTCAAACTTATGCATACCAGTTGCTATTACAACTACTTTTGCTGTATATGATTCGTTTTGAGTAGTTACGGTAAAAAGTTCACCATCTTTTTCTAGTTTTGTCACTGTGTCATTTTTTGTTTCGCAAGATTTGAAGTTTTTGAGTTGTGTTTGCATCTTTGCATATAACTCATCTCCACCTATACCAAACTGTACACCAGCTAGATTGAAAAAGCTTGCGTTTAAGATATCGCTTTTACCATTATCTATCATAAGGTATTTTTTTTCTTTTGCCCATTCTTGTGTGTTTTCTACTGATGCTAGAGTTAAAGCACATCCATAACCTGCTGCTCCACCACCTATAATTAATACATCATACATATTTATCCTATTTTGTAACATTTTAATTTTATTATAGCTATTTTTTACTTATTTTTAGACTTTTGTGAAAAATCACTATTCCCCTAATATTTTTCTCATCTCATCTTCTGTAAGTGTTTTTACTTCTAAACTCACTGCTTTGTCATATTTACTTCCAGCATCTTCACCGTAGATAAGATAATTTGTTTTTTTAGAAACACTTCCTGATACTTTTGCTCCAAGAGATTCGAGCTCTTTTTTTACTATCCCTCGGCTTACACTCATTGTCCCTGTTAGTACTATTGTTTTATCTTTAAATGGGTTTTCATCTATTTCAACTTTTTTTTCTATAGTAGGCTGGATGATTTCAAATAGCTTTTCCATAAGCGCTCTGTTTACTCGGATAAATTCGAGTAAACTATTTGCCATCTGTTCACCGATACCATCTAAGGCTTCTAGTTGTTCACTAGTAACATTTAAAATATCAGCTCCAAATTCTAGGCAGATTTGTTTACTAGCTACTTCCCCAATATGTTCAATACCTAAAGCATTTACTACCCTATGAAGTTCTGTTTTTTTAGTATTTGCTATGGCATTTAGAAGGTTATTTATTTTTTTCTCTTTAAAACTTTCTAGTCCTTCTAAATCTTCATATTTTAAACTATATAAATCTAAAACATCTTTTATCTTTTTTTTGTTTACTAAAAGCTCAACTATCTTGATACCTAAACCATCTATGTTCATGCAGTTTTTACTAGCAAAATAGATGATACTATTGACTACTCGACTAGGACAGTCAAGGTTTTGACACTTGATAAGGATATCTTCTACTAAAAGTTCACTATTGCATTCTGGACAGTTTGTAGGTGGCGTGATATCTATTTGTGTTCCATCTCTTCTATCGGTAAATACCTTTGTAATCTTAGGGATGATATCTCCACTTTTGATGATAATAACTTCATCGTTTAGTTTCAAGTCAAGTCTTTTAATCTCATCAAAGTTATGAAGTGTAGCCCTTGCAACTGTAGAACCATCGATAAGTGTTGGCTCTACATTTGCCACAGGAGTAATAGCTCCAGTTCTTCCTACTTGAAGTGCAATACTTAAAACTTTTGTAGTTTTTTCAACTGCTGGAAACTTATATGCACAAGACCATCGAGGGAATTTTACTGTATATCCTAAGTCACTTTGAGCTGACAAGTCATCTATTTTGATAACCATACCATCTAGACCCATAGAGATACTCTCACGCTTGGCGATGATTTCGTGATATACAGCTTCTATCTCTTCAACAGTTTTACATAGTGTTTGAATAGGTGGTTTTGCAAATCCAAGTGAGTGAATAAAACTAATAGCCTCACTACTTTTTTCAAACTCTAAAGTGTTTTCCCCTATACCCCAAACATTAAAAAAGAGTTTTCTTTTTGCAGTTATAGCACTATCTAGTTGTCGTAAACTTCCAGCAGCTGCATTTCGTGGGTTTGCAAATGGTGGCTCACCATCTTGGAGTCTTTGCTGGTTTATCTTCTCAAAATCATCTTTTTTGATAACAATCTCACCTCGTATCTCAATAAGCTCATTATAATCAATACTAAGTGGAATAGAGTGAATTGTTTTTACATTTTGTGTTACATCTTCGCCGATACTTCCATCACCTCTAGTGATAGCTTGTTTTAAAACTCCATTTTCATAAATGATATTTAAACTAGCACCATCAAATTTAGGTTCACATACAAAAGACATAGTATGTCTATCGACAACTTTACTAGCTCTTTTTATCCAGTCTTCTAATTCACCAGTATTAAATATATCTTCTTGTGACCACATACGGCTAAGATGTTTTGCTTTTTCAAATCCTTCTAAAACTAAACCGCCAACTCTTTGTGTTGGAGTGTTTGGGTGTGTATGTTTAGGATATTCTTTTTCGTATGCTAGAATCTCTCTATTTAAGATATCATATTCTTCATCTGTTGCTATTGGGTTGTCATCTACATAGTATGCTTTTGACCATGATATTAAAAGTTCTACTTTTTCGTTGTATTGTATTTGTGTCATTTAGTATCCTGTTATTAAAAAGTCTATTGCATTGATAATTTCTGTTCTTTTATCAGTTAAAGAACATACTTTTTCCCCTAAATAAGATATCGGAATAGAACCTATTTCTGTTGTAGACATAATTACTTTGTTGGATTCAATTACAAAAGTTGGATTTAAATTTGAAATAGATTTTATATTTGAAATAAGTGGTATTACAACAGTAGTTGAAAGATTATTTAAAATATCATTTTGTACATTTAAAAGATAAGGTATTTGTGTATTAGTATCTATATTTTTATTTATAAAAACATCAAATTGTGTCATTAAAAACTCCTAAACGATTCGTTAAATAAACCATTTTTTTCAATTCTTTTATTATAGCTATCTATTGCATCTTTATTTAAGTCTTGCCATTTTTGCATCTCTTTTTCTCTTATTTCATTTTCAAGTGTTTTTTCCAAAGTACTTGAAAGATTGATATTGTTTTCTTTTGCTTTTTGAAGTAAATCAGAATTTATACTTAAATTTGTATTTTTTTTCTTAGCTTCTTTATTATATACCATTGTCATAGTGTATCCTTTATGCGTATACTTTATACGCATATTATATTATAAAAAATATATTTTAGCAAATGATTGATTTGATTGTTATATTAATGAAGAATCATCAGAAAAATCACAAGAAGAAAAGTGTAAAATCCCAACTATTTATACTATAAAAGGACTATTCAATTGAAATATAAAAATATAGATTTAACAGCTGATTCTATTAAAGGTTATAGTGACATTTCAACGCATATGCATCTTTTGGGTTCTGAGCCCAATAGTTTTATAGCACAACAAAAACTTGCACTTCTCAATCATAAAGTGATATTATCGGGACTTTTAAAATTAAAAGGACTTAATACTAAGCTTGATAAAAAAGTATCTTTGATGAATAACAAGATTGATGAAACACTTTCAAATAAAAAAGTGCCATACTTTTTTATATTTTTTGGTCATATATCATTGTTTGTAATCATTATTTATTTTATACTCAACCCAACTATGGAAGATTCATTGATGAGTTATATATTGTCTTCTGTTGCTATGGGTATTGCAACAGCTGTTTTAAATTTAATGCTTTTAAGAGAAAAAAATAAAAACAAATACAATCGTGTTTTTATATTACTAGAGGATGAAGAGATAGACAACTACTTTAAACTCCATAAAGAGTTAGCTAAAATAATAGATGAAAACGATGAGGTAGATGAAAAAATAGTAGAAGAAAAACTAAAAAAAACCATCTCAAACTATATAAAATAATCTTCTTAAAAAGAGATCAACTCTCTTTTTGAAAAATAAGGTTTTTTAAACTTCGACTCTCATCTAAACTTTTGAACTCTTCAAGGTTATCTAGTCTTTTCACAAATGAAAAATTTGGAGCATACTCTTTAAAAATATTGATGATAAAATTCTCATCTAAATCTGGACTATTTAAACAAGCCAATATGATAGCATTTGATGAGGTAAATGTATCAAGTCTTTTGATGATTTTGTCATAATCTTTTGTAGCTTCAAAACTTCCTTTTTGAAGAGTAGGTGGGTCTATGATGATGATATCAAAAGGTCCATCTTTTTTGATTCTTGAAAATGATTTTAAGATATTATGCGGATGAAATTTGACTTTTTTTGTATCAAGATTATTGAGTCTGTGATTTTCTCGACCGGTATTTAAAGCATTTTTTGCCATATCCATATTAACAACAGATGAAGCACCACCACTTACACTGGCTATACTAAAACCACAAGTATAAGAGAAAAGATTTAATACTTTTTTATCTTTTGAAATTGATTGTATGTATTCTCTACCTTTTTTCATATCTGGAAAATATCCACTATTTAGATTTGACTGTAAATTGAGTTTTATTTTAAGTCCGTTTTCTACTACAAAAAGATCGTTTGGTAATCTACCTACTAAAACTTCTGTTGGAGATTGTGCTATATATCTTTTTTGTAAAACCAAAGTGTTGTGTCTAGAAGTGCTTAAATAATCTTTTAACATCTCTAAAAGTTCTATCTCTTCA
Organism: Arcobacter sp. 15-2; assembly: GCF_047159865.1. Classification (GTDB taxonomy): domain Bacteria; phylum Campylobacterota; class Campylobacteria; order Campylobacterales; family Arcobacteraceae; genus JAIOSF01. The sequence continues at coordinate 583,824 of NZ_AP038804.1, read as the reverse complement.
TTTTCGTCAATAGGAAAATAAAAAGCAACACTCAAAATGGTATCAATAGAATCTATTGTCAAAAATTTCCATTGCTCACCAAACAATGCACCACGACCGTGAAAAAGTCTTTTGAATTCATGTGTAAGGTTAAGTGAATTTTTCTCTAATAGTTTTTGTAAGTCTTCTGTTTTCATAGTTCTCTTTATTGTTTATTTTTCTTTATGTGTAAGGGTCATCTCATAAACCCATTGTTGTAAATCTTTCATATCATCATATGTTTTGAATAGTTTATCGAGTAATTCTACACTGTAAAATATCTCATCGATTTTATATTCTTTATAAGCAAATAACGAATCAAATTTTGTCATATATAAATAACTCTCATCTCCGTGAAAGTCTTTAGGAATACGCTTGTATTTCTCTTGTGTAATATCGTAACCTTTTAGTTTTAACTCTTCCAAAATAGCATCTAAAGAGATTCTGTTTTTTTCATCTTTTATATAGTTTCTATATGTTTTTAATAAAGGTGATTTAAACCCTCGAATACCCGAAGCCACAAAATAGTTCTCTTTGGTGTAGTGCATATAAAAGCTAGAACTTTGCATACGATGCCCTAAACCTTGCCAAAAAAGTAAACCTATTTTATCTTTCATTGGTGTTTTGTCTTTACTGAATCTAGTATCTCTATATATTTTAAAAAGTGATCCAGACACTTTAGGAAGTGCTTTGATTGTTGGAACTAAAATCTGTAAAGTATCGCCCATATCTTCGATAAAAGCTTTGTTTGGTGCTAGAATATATTTTTCCCAAATGTGCCTATTATTTTCAAACCAAACTTTAGAATTGTTATTTTCTAACTCTTTTAAAAACTCGATTCCCTCTTTTTTAAATCCGTCAAATAACATAATACAGTTATAAAATTTCCTGAACTCTTCCAACTTCACCACTTGTAAGTCGAACCTTTATTCCGTGTGGATGTGTTGCTGAATTTGTAAGTAGATCTTTTACAATACCTTGAGTGAGTTTACCACTTCTTTGATCTTGTTTGAGTACAATATTTACTTTTAAACCTGCTTTTATATTGCTACGATTTTTCCCATTCATCTTTTAAATCCTCTTATTTTTTTTGTATTATATCAAAAATAATGATAATTAGATATACTGAAAATTCAAATCAAAATGGAGAATGTATGGATTATAGTCAGATATTTATGTATGGTTGGGGTTTAAACATTATGATGTTTTTAGTAAATTTAATTATTGCTTTAAATATTTTAAAATCTACAGATGTAGATACAATGAGTAAAGAACATCAAGTCTTAGCGGAGTTAAAACTAGAGATTGATAAATATTATCCTAATAGAGGATATGAAACATTAATTAGTTACTTCGTACCATTTGTCGCTTTCTATAAAGTTTCATGGCGAATTGTAGAGATGATACTGTTCTTTAGTAAAAACCAAAATGCAAAAATGTTTGATTTTATGGTGTATAGATATCAAAAAGAGATAACTGTAGCCAAAAATGATGCAACTTCAAAAAATAAATAGATCAATAAATAAAAAAGGGTTAACACATGGGATTAATTGAAAATATCAAAGAGAAAGCAAAACTAGAACTAAGAACTATCGTACTTCCAGAGTCAGAAGATGAAAGAGTACTTTTAGCAACTCAGCAAGTATTAGAAGAAAAAACAGCAAATGTTGTTTTAATTGGTGATGAAGATACAATTAAAGCAGACGCTCTTAAATGTGGAGCAAATATAGAAGGTGCAACTATAGTGAACCCTAAATTTTCTGACAATTTAGAAGCGTATGTTGATGAATTAGTTGAACTAAGAAAGAAAAAAGGTTTAACAAAAGAGGAAGCTACAGAAATCATGACTACAGAGCCTAGATTTTTTGGTTGTATGATGGTAAGACTAGGTGATGCTGATGGTTTAGTTGCTGGTTCAAATTCTCCAACTGCTGATGTTTTAAGAGCTGCTATTCAAGTTATCAAAACTGCTCCAGGAATCAATACTGTTTCATCTACATTTGTAATGGAAACAGCTGATGGTAGTTTTGGAGACAATGGTCTTATCTTATTTGCAGATTGTGCTGTTAATCCAGAACCAAATGCTGAGCAATTAGCAGATATCGCTAGTGCTACAGCTGCTACTGCTTCTTCTGTTGTTGGTTTAGAGCCTAGAGTTGCCATGTTATCATTTTCTACAAAAGGATCTGCAAAACATCCATTAGTTGATAAAGTACAATATGCTTGTGATATTTTAGAAGAAAGAGGAGTTGATTTCTCTTTTGACGGTGAACTTCAAGCAGATGCAGCTATCGTAGATGCGATAGGAGCTAAAAAAGCACCAGGTTCAAAAGTAGCTGGTAAAGCAAATGTACTTGTATTCCCTGATTTACAGTCTGGAAACATTGGATACAAATTAGTTCAAAGATTTGCAGGAGCTGCTGCTCATGGACCAATCGTTCAAGGTTTAAGCAAACCAGTAAATGATTTATCAAGAGGGTGTTCAGTAGAAGATATTGCTAACCTTGTAGCTATTACAGCAACTCAAAAATAAGTTCAAATCTCTTGATTAGACTAGGATCCAATTCTAAAACAAGAGCTTTACTCCTTGAATCCCAAGGAGTAGAGTTTGTTCAACAAGGTGGAAACTTTGATGAAGAACAAATCACTACAACAAATCCAACACAATTTGTCGATATAGCAACAACTGGAAAATTTGATGAACTATATGAAAAATATGGTTGTGATGATATGCCATTGCTAGTAGCTGATACAGTAGTCACTGCCAATAATGAACTTTTACGAAAAGCAAAAGATCATGACGATGCAAGACGAATGTTAGAACTTCAAAGTGGAAATGAAGTCACTATAATTTCTTGTATGATTTTTAAATCAAAAGATACTTACATAAAAGATATCTCTCGAACAACATACCATTTTGAAAAATTCGATGAAGAAGATTTAAACGAATATATCACAAGTGGTGAGTGTATGGGAAAAGCAGGTGCTATAATGGTAGAAGGTTTTTGTAAACCATATATCAAAAGTGTAGATGGATATGAATCTACTGCAATGGGACTTTGTGTAGAAAAACTCTTACCTTATTTGAAATAATAATTAAATATATAAAAGATATAATGGTTTCAAACTAAAACATACTAATAAAAACTATTAGTATAGTATTAAAGTTTTTAATGTTAAGATTTGAAAAAATTCTAGGAATATTATGAAATTATTAATCTTATCTTTACTTATATTTGTGACAACACTTTTTGGATTTTCTGATGATAAAATAACAATGCAATGGCTAGAAAAACAGCCTAAAAGTTTTGCCAAAGATTTTTATATTTGGCGATATTTAAATAAAAACATCACAGCAGAAGAGTCAAATAAAGCACTTTCACAAGTAAGATATCTAAACAATCAAATACTTTATAGATACATTGACAAGTCGAAAGATGTCAATCTGCAAGAATACAAAAAATGTATGAGATCAAGCACAAAAAATTTATTGAATAAAGAAGCATATTGTATTGAAGCGGGACTTAGTACTTACGAAGCAACAAAGTTATCGAAAGTAAACCTTCGTAAAATAATCAAAAAATCAAAGAAAGAATATGCAGAATTTTCTAAAATACTAAAAATATTAGAGTCAGACACGCCATTTAAAATTTTAGAAAAAAGTAGCAAAGAAGTTTTTTTTGATACTTTTAATGAATGTGGTGGTGCATATCGTGTGAAAAACTTCAATCATTATTTTTCAGGTAAATTACTTACAAAGCTCAAAAAAGATAAAAAATTTAGGCAAACTATTAAACTCATTGTGACAAACTTAAATATGAGAAAAGCACAAATATCACTTTTAAAATTAAATCCAGAAGGATTAGATTACAAATCTACTTTTCATTTAGCAATTAATGCAATCAGACATAACAAAGAGCAATTGGCTTTAGTTTATTTAGAAAATGCTTATAACAAAGCATATTATCAAATGCAAAAAGACAATATTGTTTTTTGGCAATATCAACTTACTAAAGATAAAAAGTATTTAACTCTTTTATCTCAAAGTTGGGATGTAAATATTTATTCACTATATGCAAATGATATGCTCGGAACCAAACACAAAAATATTGTGTATACTTTAAAACAAAATAAAAATGTAGTTTCAAATTATGATATAAAAGATCCATTTAGCTGGTTAAAGATTTTATCAGAAAGTAAAAAAATGGATGATAAGAAGCTGAATAAATATCAAAATATGTTTACAACAAAAGAAACACTAGGTCACTTAGCTTTTGTAAAAGAGAGATATCATCGATATAAAAAATCATATTTTGTTATGCCTTATGAAAATTATTTGGAGGGGAGAAGTGTACATAGAAAATCTTTAGTTTATGCAATTGGAAGACAAGAGAGTAGATTTATACCAACTTCTATCTCATCTGCTTATGCTTTAGGTACTATGCAAATTATGCCATTTTTAAGTCGAGCAATTGCCAAAGAGTTAAAAGAGCCATATTATATAGATGAACAATTTGATGCCCAAACAAATTTAAAATATGCAAATCATCATTTGAACTATTTGGAGAAAAATCTAAAAAATCCTTTGTTTGTAGCTTATGCTTACAATGGAGGAATTGGTTTTACAAAAAGATTGTTAAAAGGTTCATTATTTAAAAAAGGTAAGTATGAACCATTTTTAAGTATGGAGCTTATACCTTATGATGAAACAAAAAAATATGGGAAAAAAGTTCTTGCAAATTATTTTGTATACAATAATTATATGAATAAAAAGAATAATACGGAGTTTAAAACACTTATAAATTCAATTGATAATTAATAAAAAAAGTAATTTAGCAAACTAAAAACTGATTTTAGCTATGATACGAAAAATTCAAGATTTAATATCACTACAGGAATAAGAATGTCAAATAAAACACTGGTAATTACAGGAGCAACTAAAGGTATTGGTAAAGCATGTGCTTATCGATTTGCAAAAGAGGGTATCAATATTGCTTTCACATATAACTCAAATGAAGAGATTGCAAAAGAGATAGCTGCTGATTTAGAATCAAAATATGGTATTACTGCTAAATATTACCCATACAATATTTTAGAGCCAGAAACTGCAAAAGAGCTTTTTTTAGAGATTGATAAAGACTTTGATACTATCGATTACTTTATTTCAAATGCGATGATATATGGTAGACCAGTTGTAGGTGGATATGGTAAATATATGAAACTTAAACCAAGAGGTTTAAATAATATTTATACAGCTACTGTTGATGCTTTTGTTTGTTGTTCACAACAAGCTGCAAAAAGAATGGATAAAAATGGTGGTGGAGCAATGGTATCTTTAAGCTCAACTGGAAATTTAGTTTATATAGAAAACTATGCAGGTCACGGTACAAATAAAGCTGCAGTTGAAGCGATGGTAAGGTATGCTGCAACTGAACTTGGTAGTATGAATATTAGAGTAAATGCCGTTTCAGGTGGACCAATTGATACAGATGCTTTAAAAGCATTTACAAACTATGAAGAGGTAGCTGCTAAAACTGCTGAACTTTCTCCATTAGGTAGAATGGGACAACCAGAAGATTTAGCATCGGCTTGTTATTTCTTATGTAGTGATGAAGCTTCTTGGATTACAGGTAGTACACTTCTTGTTGATGGTGGAACAACTTTCAAAAAATAATGCCAGAAAAAAATACTATAAAACAAAAAGAAAAAAATTTAAATTTACCGAACATCTTAGCAGCTTTTAGAATTCTGTTAGCTCCCTTGATGTTGTGGTTTATGGTAGATCAATCAAATCCTATTTTTGATGGATGGCATCCTAGCTGGTTTGATTATTTTGCTGGGCTTATTTTTGTGATAGCTTCTGTAACTGATTTTTTTGATGGTTACATTGCAAGAAGCTGGAATCAGATGACAAAACTTGGGAGTATTTTAGACCCTTTAGCCGATAAAATGTTAGTTTTGGCTGGTTTCATTGGTTTATTAGCGATGGATAGAGTAAGTGCTTTTGCTATATTTTTAATACTTTCAAGAGAATTTTTTATTACAGGTCTTCGCGTTGTTGCAGTTTCTGAAGGAAAATCAGTAGCTTCAACAATGGCAGGAAAAATAAAAACAGTTGTTCAGATGATTGCAATTGGTTTTTTAATTATGAATTGGCCATATGCAAGTGAGCTTTTGTGGTTTGCCGTATTTCTTACTCTTTACTCAGGATATGAGTATATAAGAGACTATTTAAAATAAGGAAGAAACTTGGGTTTTATAACTTTTCTGATTGTATTATCAATCTTAGTCTTCATTCATGAATTAGGTCATTTTACAGTTGCACGACTTTTAGGTGTAAAAGTATATGTATTTTCTATAGGGTTTGGAAAAAAATTAATCTCTAAGCAATGGAAAGGGACAGAATGGTCTTTTTCTATGATACCTTTAGGTGGATATGTAAAGATGAAAGGTCAAGAGGACTTAAATCCTGCCTTAGCAAATAATGATAGTGATAGCTACAATGTAAAAACACCATTTCAAAGAATACTTATCTTATTAGCGGGTCCTTTTGCAAATTTTTTATTGGCGTTTGTATTATACATAGGGATAGGACTATTAGGAAATAATCATCTTTCACCTACTATTGGCAAAGTGATAGAAAATTCACCTGCACAAAAAGCAGGTTTGATGAAAAATGATAAAATTTTAAAAATCAATAATGAAGAGATCAAAACTTGGGATGATTTAAGTCATATTATTAAAGACTCCAATAAAGCACTACACTTTACAGTTAGTAGAGATAATGAAGTAAAATCATTTATGATTTTTCCAAAAATGAGTAATTCTGAAAATATATTTAAAGAAAAAATTAAAAAAAGGATGATAGGGATTGCACCAGCGCCTAAAGTTGTAACAATTTTTTATTCGCCATTAGAATCTATCTCATTTGCTTATGATAAAACAATAGAATCTAGTAAAATGATATTTTTAGGAGTACAGAAACTGATCCAAGGAATTGTTCCTAGTAGTGAAATAGGTGGAGTGATTAGTATCGGTACAGTGATATCTGATGCAAGTCAGTCTAGTTTTGTTGCTTTATTAACTATTATGGCTTTGATTTCTGTGAATTTAGGTGTTTTAAATCTCTTACCAATACCGGCACTTGATGGTGGACATATTATGTTTAATCTTTATGAGATGATTACAAAAAGAAAACCAAGTGATAAGGTACTTATAGCACTTACAGCAGCTGGTTGGGCAATTTTATTAGGTCTTATGTCTTTGGGTGTTTATAATGATATTATGAGATTACTTCAGTAATATCTCTTTTGAAAAATTTACTTCTTATTTTTTAATTGAATTTAATACTATTAAGAGTATCATTAATACATTAAAATAAATATTAAAGGAAACAAAATGTCAACTACAACAGAAATAGAAAAAATCGCATTAGCAAATACAAAAAAAGGTGTTATAAGTGTTTCTCATATAACAGAACCTTATGGTGCAGGAAGTGGTGATGTTACAAGTATTGGTATTTCATTAACAGGTAAAGAACCTGAATGGAAAGTACATATTCCAAAAGAAAATGTTGATGCTCTAATTGCAGCTTTAGAAAAATCTAAATAATAAAATTTTACAAGTAAAGTGTTTATCTTATGCACTTTACTTGAGTATCTAAAATAATTAAATAAACTACCCTTATCTATTCATAGAATCTTAATCTAAATCTGTTATCATAAAGCCAAATTTCTATTGGAGTAAACAGATGAAAAAAATCTTATTATTAGTATTGTTTATAGTATCACTATTTGCAAATGAAAATGATTTTCTAGAACCAAGTGAGGCGTTTAAAACCTCAATTACAAAGGCTGAAAAAGGTCTTGAAATAAATATTAAATTAGATAAAACAATATATTTGTATGATGAATTTTTACAAGTACTGATTGTACCACAAAATATAGACATAACTAAAGAACTAGAGTTTCCAAAACCTGTGACTTATGATGGTTTTGTTGTTCATTTTGATGGTTTGAAAATTGATGTACCTTATAGTTTGATAGAAGAAAAAATTGGAAAAGAATCTTTTGAATTACAATTTAACTATCAAGGTTGTTCTAAAGCAGGTCTTTGTTACTCTCCAATGACAGAGTCAATTAAAATTGATAATGGTATAAATCCTACGAAAACACAAAAAGAGACAACAACTAAAAATATTGAAATAGAAACTGAAAAAGTTGATATGTCAGCAAATGAAACAGATACAATTACTCAAACTTTAAAAGACGGAAGTATTATACTTGTATTGGCTACTTTTTTTGGATTTGGACTTTTGCTCTCATTAACTCCTTGTATTTTTCCAATGATTCCTATTTTATCAAGTATCATAGTTCAACAGTCAAATAAAGAAGGTGGTAAAATGTCTGCATCGAAAGGATTGTTTTTATCAATTGTATATGTACTATCTATGAGTGTAGCATATACAATTGCAGGAGTACTAGCAGGTTTATTTGGAGCAAATCTTCAAGCTATGTTGCAAGATCCTTTAGTTATAACAATCTTTGCAGGTATTTTTATACTTTTAGCATTTTCAATGTTTGGTTATTTTGAGATAGGACTACCTCAAAGTTGGCAAACTAAATTAAATAAAACAAGTGAAAATAGTAGTAAAAGCGGTGGAGTAGCTGGTGTTGCTGTGATGGGATTCTTTTCTGCACTTATTGTAGGGCCTTGTGTAGCACCACCTTTAGCAGGAGCTTTAGTGTATATTGGTCAAACAGGTGATGCATTTTTAGGTGGAGCTGCTTTATTTGTAATGAGTATTGGTATGGGACTTCCTTTGCTTGCCATTGGAGTAGGCGCTGGAAAATATATGCCAAAGCCTGGTGGATGGATGGAAACTGTAACAAAAATATTTGGAATAGTGATGTTAGCTATTGCATTATGGATGTTAGAAAGAATTATCCCTTCTATCGCTTTTATGTTTTTAAGTTCATTTCTATTATTAGGAACAGCTATATATTTAAAAGTATTTGAAAATATTCTTGTAAAACTTATCACGACTATTATTTTTATTTATGGTGTTATTGTCTTTACAGGTGCAGTAAGTGGTTCAACCAATGTTTTGGATCCATTAGAGAATTTTAAAGGTGGTGCCTCTGTAGCCAAGAAAGATAAACTTGATTGGTTGTATGTAACAAATATAAGAGAGTTAGAAGATGTTGTAAAAAAATCTTCAAAACCTGTGATGATTGATTTTTGGGCAACTTGGTGCGTGAGTTGTAAAGAGTTTGACAACATCACTTTCAAAGATCCAAAAGTTCTTGAAGTACTTTCATCTTACCAACTTGTTAAAATAGATGTAACAAAAAATACGAGTAATGATAAAGAATTAATGAAAAAATTTAATCTTTTTGGTCCACCTGCTATGATTTTTTATGAAAATGGAAAAGAGAGAGTTTCTCAAAGAATTATTGGCTTTAAAAATGCAGAAGACTTTTTAGAAAATTTGAAGTAAAAATATGGAGTTATTTATTTACATTGAGCGTGGTGGAATTATTGTTAATATTTTAATATTTATGAATATTATAGGGATTACAATTATGTTATGGAAAAGTTTTGTCTTTTTCATAACAAATCAAAATATAAATACAGTTGCAAATGAAATTATCAGTGAATTAAAATTAACACAAAACTATGAATTAGCTCAAATTAAATCAAGCATCGCTTTAAAAGTAAATAATATCGAAGTTGGATTAAATACTATTAAAATTATTGCTTCTTTGTCCCCTTTAATTGGTTTATTGGGTACAGTTATAGGTATCTTAAACTCTTTTGATAGTATTAGCCATTTAGGTTTGGGAGATCCTACTGTTTTTTCAAGTGGTATTAGTATTGCTCTTATTACAACAGTCGCTGGACTTATTGTTGCTATTCCCCATTATATCGGATATAACTATTTTATAGGTAGTTTAGATAAAATGGAAATAAAATTAGAAAAAGTAGTATTAGATAAAATTCAATGAGAAAGAATAGAACACCATTAACTCCAGATATTACTCCACTTATTGATATCGTTTTTATATTATTAATATTTTTTATAGTAAGTTCTGTATTTAAAAAAGAGGAACTTGCCTTAAATTTAGAGTTGCCAAATGCAAGTGCAAAAGAATTAGAAGTGGAAATAAAACAATTAACAGTAGAACTTTCAACAAATAGTTTAGCTTATTTAGGGCAAAAGGTAAGTTTTGAGAATTTTGATAAACAACTTTCAAATTCAATAGAACATGGCAAACCTGTGATAGTGAGAATTGATAAAGATGTACAATACGAAAGAGTTGTAAAGGTTTTGGATATTTTGCAGAAATATTCATTTCATAATTTATCATTAGTAACAAAAAGTGAATAATTATATTTAATAAAATATTATATTAAATAGGTATAATGTACAAAAATAAAAAGGATAAGAAATGGCAACAGCAACAGCAAGACATATATTAGTAGAAGATGAACAAGTTTGTAAAGACTTGAAAACACAAATAGAAAACGGAGATACAACTTTCGAAGAAGCAGCACAATCATACTCTCAATGTCCATCTGGAAATGAAGGTGGAAGTTTAGGTTCATTTGGTCAGGGTGCTATGGTTCCTGAATTTGATAAAGTTGTATTTAACGATGAAGTTGGTGTGGTTCATGGTCCAGTTCAAACACAATTTGGATACCACTTATTAGAAGTAACTTCTAGACAAGACTAGGTAACTTTTATGGCAAAGTCAAAAGAACATAGTTTTGATATATCTGCAAAGTTAGATATGCAAGAGATGAAAAATGCCATTGTTCAAGCCCAAAAAGAAGTTGATAATCGTTACGATTTTAAGGGTCTAACAAAAGAGATTGATTTAAATATGGGTGCAAAAGTATTAACTTTATTAAGCGACAGTGATAATAAAGTTGATGCAATGAAAGATATTCTAATCTCTAAAATGAACAAACGAGGTGTATCTATAAATTCTCTTGAAGAATTAAAAAGTGAAGATGCAAGTGGAAATAATAGAAAATTTTCATATAAGATAGTTGATACTATTGAAGCAGACGAAGCGAAAATTATTCAAAAAGAGATTAAAAATTTGAAACTTAAAGTAACAGCTACAAATCAAGGTGAAGAGATCCGTGTAAGTGGAAAAAATCTTGATGATTTACAAAAAGTGATGAAACATTTAAAAACATTAGAAGACTTAAAAGCTCCATTAGTTTTCGATAATTTTCGATAATAAAAATATAACTGCTAAATTAATTTAGTAGTTATACTTACCTTAAAAAATAATACTAAATTAGCACTTAACTCTAAAAACTGCTAAAAAATATAATAATTATAAAATATACTTGACATTTATAGACTCATTTGCTATAATTTTATTAGCACTTAAAGATTTATAGTGCCAAATTAAGAAAAATGGTATACAATGATTAATAAAAAAGAGTTTTTATTGGATTCTATTATAAGAGCATATATTGAACATTTAGAACCAATTGGTTCTGGACAATTAAAATCTATGTATGATATAGCTTATTCACCTGCAACTATTAGAGGATACTTTAAAAAGTTAGGAGATGAGGGTTATCTTGCTCAAGAACATGCAAGTAGTGGGAGAACTCCTACAACTGAAGCATTAAAAGAATATTGGTCAAGTAGATTAAATATTAGACTTGATATTGTTAATTATAATAGATTGAATTTACAAGCTAAAGAGATTGGGCTGACTGTTTTTTTAAAAGAGCAGCAAATAGAGGTTTTACATAGAGTTTTAAATATTGAAAATCTTTATCTGCTTTTAGAATTTAGTACATTTTCAATTACTATTAAATATAACAATGCATTAGATAAATTTTTAAATGATATGTGTGACTTGGAAGCTTTTAATGTTTTGGAAATTGCAAAACAAGTTGGAGCAACGGAACTATTTGTAGAACTTGAGAAATACCTTTTCAATAGAGATTTTGAAATAATAAATATAAAAGAGTTTTTACGACTTTGTGTTGATTATGATTTGGATGAGATTGATATAAGTAAATTTCTTAATGGAAATATAATGGATAGAATTGATCCTAATATATATTTTCATGGAAGTGAAGGATTAAACCAAATATTACCACATGGTTATATTGGAATAGTTCATGAAGTAATAATAAATGAGAAAAAATTCAAAATGTTAGTAATTGGTGAGTTATCCAAAGATTACGAATATTTTTACAAAGGAATTATATAAAATGAGTACAGAAGAAAATAAAGAAAACATTGAAACTGAAACAGTTGAAGAAGTAGAAAATGTAGAGGTTGAAGAAATTTCTAAAACAGAAGTAACAGATGAGGAAAAATTCGCATCATTAGATGAAGAATTCAAAGCAAAAATGGAAGCAAAAGTTGCAGATGCAGAAGCTAGAGCAAAAGAAGCAGAAGATAAGTTTTTAAGAACACATGCTGATTTTGAAAATATTAAAAAAAGACTTGAAAAAGAAAAGTACAATGCAATTGATTACGCAAGTGAAAAATTTGCTAAAGATTTATTAGCTCCAATAGATGCTATGCAAATGGCTATGTTAAGTGCAAATGGTGATATTGAAGCAGAAGTTCTTGTTGAAAAATTAAAAGAGGGTTTTGAACTTACAGTAAAAGCATTTAATAAAGCATTTGAAAAACATGATATCACTGAAGTTGAGTATGATGAGTTTAATCCAGATTATCATAATGCTGTACAACAAGTTCCAAGTGAAGATGTAGAATCAGGACAAATTGTTATGGTGATGCAAAAAGGGTATAAATTTAAAGATAGACTTTTAAGAGAAGCGATGGTAAGTGTAGCTAGCTAGATAGTTATAAATCAAATAAAATGACCGCAATGTCAAAAAACTATTAATGAAAGAAATAAAAATAAAATTTTAATAATAAGGAAAAAAAATGAGTAAAGTAATAGGGATAGATTTAGGAACAACAAACTCTTGTGTAGCAGTATACGAAGGTGGAGAAGCTAAAATTATATCAAATAAAGAGGGTAAAAATACAACACCTTCAATTGTTGCATTCACAGATAAAGGTGATGTATTAGTTGGTGATCCTGCAAAAAGACAAGCGATTACAAACCCTGAAAAAACTATCTATTCGATCAAAAGAATTATGGGTCTTATGATGGATGAAGAGCATGCAAAAGATGCTATGGATAAAGTAGGGTACAAAATCGTAAATAGAAATGGAGCAGCGGCTGTTGAAATTGATGGTAAAACATACACACCACAAGAGATCTCTGCAAAGATTTTAACAAAATTAAAAACAGATGCTGAAGCTTATCTTGGTACTACTGTAACAGATGCTGTTATTACAGTTCCTGCATATTTCAATGATGCACAAAGAAAAGCAACTCAAGAAGCTGGTACTATTGCAGGTCTAAATGTTTTAAGAATTATCAATGAGCCAACAGCAGCTGCACTTGCTTATGGTTTAGATAAAAAAGGTGAAGAGAAAGTTATCGTTTATGATTTAGGTGGTGGTACATTTGATGTTACAGTGCTTGAAATTGGTGATGGTACATTTGAAGTACTTTCAACAGATGGAAATGCTTTCTTAGGTGGAGATGATTTTGATAATAGAATTATTGATTGGTTAGCAGATGATTTCCAAGCAGAGTTTGGAATTGATTTAAGAGCTGATAAAATGGCACATCAAAGACTTAAAGATGAAGCTGAAAAAGCGAAAAAAGAGTTAAGTGCTACTGCTGAAACAGAAATTAACTTGCCATTTATCACTGCTGATGCAACAGGACCAAAACACTTAGTAAAATCTTTAACAAGAGCAAAATTTGAGTCTATGACTGATGATTTAGTTTCTGAAACATTAGCGCACATAAAAACAGCTATGAATGATGCGGGCTTAGATAATGATGAGATTAATGAAGTGATTATGGTTGGTGGATCTACAAGAATTCCAAAAGCACAACAAGTTGTTAAAGAGTATTTTGGAAAAGAGTTAAATAACTCAGTAAATCCTGATGAAGTTGTTGCTGCTGGTGCTGCTATCCAAGGTGGAGTTTTAAAAGGTGATGTAAAAGATGTACTTTTATTAGATGTTACTCCTTTATCACTTGGACTTGAAACTTTAGGTGGAGTTATGACTAAACTTATTGAAAAAGGAACAACAATTCCTGTTAAAAAATCACAAGTTTTCTCAACAGCTCAAGATAATCAACCAGCTGTTTCTATTATGGTTGGACAAGGTGAGAGAGAATTTGCTAAAGATAATAAATCATTAGGTCAATTTGAACTTTCTGATATTCCTGCAGCTCCTAGAGGTGTACCTCAAATTGAAGTAACATTTGATATTGATGCAAATGGTGTTTTAAATGTATCTGCTAAAGATAAAGGTACTGGTAAAGAAAACAAAATTACTATCTCTGGTTCATCTGGACTTTCTGATGATGAGATCGAAAAAATGGTAAATGAAGCTGAAGCTAATAAAGAAGCTGATGAAAAGAAAAAAGAATTAATTGAAACTAAAAACCAAGCAGAAGCTATGCTTCATTCAACTAAAAAATCTTTAGAAGAAAATAAAGGTGTAGTTTCTGAAGAAGAAGAGCAAGCAATTGTTGATGCGGCAGCAGAACTTGAAGAGTTATTAAAAGATGAATCTGCTACTAAAGAGCAAATTGAAGAATCACTTAAAAAACTTACAGAAGTTTCTCATAAATTAGCAGAAGCAATGTACAAAAAAGAGGGTGGAGATCCTGCAGCTACTGGTGCTAATCCTGCTGATGCAAAAAAGAAAAAAGATGATGATGACATCATTGATGCAGAAGTTGAATAATTAGAACTATTCAACTTAAGAAAAGAAGGGGAGCGAAACCAGCTCCCCTTTTTTTATGTAACATTATATTAGATTATTAAATTTCAAACTATGTTTTACATCTGCATCATTAAAGGCCATGAGCTTAGCAATGATATCTTGTGAAATTGTTCTATTGTGAGCAATTGCAATATTGTATATTTTATCATCCAAATTAATAAATTTCTCTATTTTAGTTTTTGAACAATTTTCATTTCTCAATAAATTTATATTAACACTGTCAATATTTTGTAAAAAAAGATAGTCTATTTGTGATTGTGTTAGATGTGGATTTCCAGATAAATAAATATATTCGATATCAGATAATGACGAATTTATAATTTGAATAAATATCTCATTTGTTAATAGTATTGATTTTAATTTTTCTTGACCTATATTCATAAAACGATACTAACAAATAGTGTTTAAAATAAGTTTAAAATATTTACATTGAATAGATAGTTTAATTTTTATTCTTATTTAAATAGCTAAAATTAGATGATGAAAGAGATAGAAGAATTTAAACAACTTGTTAATGAAAAATTATATTATGATGCACATGAAACTTTAGAAGAATTATGGTTTCCAATTAGAAAAATGAAAAATAATTATTGTTTAGTATTAAAAGGTTTTATAAATGCAGCAGTCAGTTTAGAATTATATAAACGAAATAAAATTACACAAAGTAAAAAAATCTATTTAGTTTATCTAAAATATGTTACTGATAAAAGAATAAATTGTTGTGATCATAAAGAAGAACTAAAAAAGTTAAAAGTTTTTATAGATATATACTTTAAAACTTTAGAAAACAGTCATAAATTATAGTGTTTGACTATAAATAAAAAATATTTTTAAAATTTAAGTTATATTTAATAATAAACCCTTGACAAAGAGAAATAAATCTATTATAATTCGCGTCCAATAACAGTAAAACACTTACTTAAATGTTTAAGTAAAGAGAAAATGTTATTAAAATGATCTTTAAAAAATATAATGTTGATAAATAAATCAAGTTTAAAAGAATTATGAGAGTAATTTTTATAAACTAGATACAAGAAGAATAATAGAGTTTTATATATAGTTTACTATATATATAATAATATAAACTTCGTCTATAAACTTAGAGTTTTCCGAGAGATGAATAATCTCTCTTTAATCTGAAAACACTAATAATATAATTAAGTCTTTAACTAGACTTAGTGATTTTTAGGTAAATACTTAAAAGTCAAGATTAAACACCAAAGTATAAAAGCGTAAGCTTTTATATTTATTTATGGAGAGTTTGATCCTGGCTCAGAGTGAACGCTGGCGGCGTGCCTAACACATGCAAGTCGAACGAGAACGGATATTAGCTTGCTAATATTGTCAGCTAAGTGGCGCACGGGTGAGTAATATATAGTTAACCTGCCCCAAAGAAGAGAATAATTGTTGGAAACGACTTGTAATGCTCTATATGCCTTTATTACATAAGTAAGCAAGGGAAATATTTATAGCTTTGGGATGGGACTGTACGGTATCAGTTAGTTGGTGAGGTAATGGCTCACCAAGACAATGACGCCTAACTGGTTTGAGAGGATGATCAGTCACACTGGAACTGAGACACGGTCCAGACTCCTACGGGAGGCAGCAGTGGGGAATATTGCACAATGGAGGAAACTCTGATGCAGCAACGCCGCGTGGAGGATGACACATTTCGGTGCGTAAACTCCTTTTATATGAGAAGATAATGACGGTATCATATGAATAAGCACCGGCTAACTCCGTGCCAGCAGCCGCGGTAATACGGGGGGTGCAAGCGTTACTCGGAATCACTGGGCGTAAAGAGCATGTAGGCTGGTTTGTAAGTTGGAAGTGAAATCCTATGGCTTAACCATAGAACTGCTTCCAAAACTGCAGACCTAGAATATGGGAGAGGTAGATGGAATTTCTGGTGTAGGGGTAAAATCCGTAGAGATCAGAAGGAATACCGATTGCGAAGGCGATCTACTGGAACATTATTGACGCTGAGATGCGAAAGCGTGGGGAGCAAACAGGATTAGATACCCTGGTAGTCCACGCCCTAAACGATGCACACTAGTTGTTGCTATGCTAGACATAGCAGTAATGCAGTTAACACAGTAAGTGTGCCGCCTGGGGAGTACGGTCGCAAGATTAAAACTCAAAGGAATAGACGGGGACCCGCACAAGCGGTGGAGCATGTGGTTTAATTCGACGATACGCGAAGAACCTTACCTGGCCTTGACATAATAAGAATCTTTTAGAGATAGAAGAGTGCTAGTTTACTAGAGCTTATATACAGGTGCTGCACGGCTGTCGTCAGCTCGTGTCGTGAGATGTTGGGTTAAGTCCCGCAACGAGCGCAACCCTCGTGTTTAGTTACTAACAGTTCGGCTGAGGACTCTAGACAGACTGCCTGGGTAACCAGGAGGAAGGTGAGGACGACGTCAAGTCATCATGGCCCTTACGGCCAGGGCTACACACGTGCTACAATGGGGTATACAAAGAGCAGCGATACTGTGAAGTGGAGCAAATCTCATAAAATATCTCCCAGTTCGGATAGTAGTCTGCAACTCGACTACTTGAAGTTGGAATCGCTAGTAATCGTAGATCAGCAATGCTACGGTGAATACGTTCCCGGGTCTTGTACTCACCGCCCGTCACACCATGGGAATTGAATTCATTCGAAGCGGGGATGCTAAAATAGCTACCTTCCACAGTGGATTTAGTAACTAGGGTGAAGTCGTAACAAGGTAACCGTAGGAGAACCTGCGGTTGGATCACCTCCTTTCAAAGATATAATTAATCATTCGTTTGATTAATCATTAGAAAATAAGTTGTTCAAAGCAACAAATTCAAGTAAACAAAGTTTACTTGGAGACGAAGAGTCTTGTATCTAGTTTATAAAGATTATAATAATCTTTAAATTATAAATATTTATTAACAAACAAATAGGTCACTACATGGGGAATTAGCTCAGCTGGGAGAGCGCCTGCCTTGCACGTAGGAGGTCAGCGGTTCGATCCCGCTATTCTCCACCATGTTTTACTAAACTTAAATATAAGTACTTAAAAAGAAGTATTTATATTTGATTTTACGGAATCAAAAGTTATTTTACAATTTACTGTTAAAGTCTTTATTTTTTCTAAGAAAGAAAATAAAAATACAATTTTATAATACTATTTAATTATATATAAATTATTATATTTAATAAGATAGTAGCTAAAGAATAATCATAACAACATAAGTGTTAAATCATATATTACTTGTAATATATGTATTTGAACTTTAATTTATCAAATAAGCTATTAAGGGCTAATGGTGGATGCCTAGACTATAAGAGGCGATGAAGGACGTACTAGACTGCGATAAGCATTGGGGAGCTGTCAAGAAGCTTTGATCCAGTGATTTCCGAATGGGACAACCCAGTATAATGAGAATTATATTATCTAGATTTATCTAGAGGCGAACTCAGGGAAGTGAAACATCTCAGTACCTGAAGGAAGAGAAATCAATTGAGATTCTGTTAGTAGCGGCGAGCGAAAACGGATTAGAGCGGTTATATTTAGCATATTAGTTAGTAGAAGTAGTTGGAATGCTACGCGATACAGAGTGAAAGCCTCGTATATGAAAACTTTTATGTGGAACTAAGATAATGAACGAGTAGGTCGGAACACGTGATATTTTGACTGAATATGGGGGGACCACCCTCCAACTCTAAATACTACTTATAGATCGATAGTGCACAAGTACCGTGAGGGAAAGGTGAAAAGTACCCCAGTGAGGGGAGTGAAATAGAACCTGAAACCATTAGCTTACAATCATTCGGAGCCCTATGTCTTGTACAGGGTGACGGACTGCCTTTTGCATAATGAGCCTGCGAGTTGTGGTATATGGCAAGGTTAAGTCAAGTACGAAGCCGTAGCGAAAGCGAGTGTGAATAGCGCGAATTAGTCATATGCTGCAGACCCGAAACGAAGTGATCTATCCATGAGCAGGTTGAAGCTGGTGTAAGAGCCAGTGGAGGACCGAACCGGTGTGCGTTGAAAAGTGCTCGGATGACTTGTGGATAGGGGTGAAAGGCCAATCAAACTTCGTGATAGCTGGTTCTCTCCGAAATATATTTAGGTATAGCGTCATGTAAATTAGAATAAAGGGGTAGAGCACTGAATGGGCTAGGGCTGCTTACCGCGGTACCAAACCCTATCAAACTTCGAATACTATATACTTTACCATGGCAGTCAGGCGTAGGGTGATAAAATCCTATGTCGAGAGGGGAACAACCCAGACTAACAGCTAAGGTCCCTAAGTCGTACTTAAGTGGAAAACGATGTGGAGTTACTGTGACAACCAGGAAGTTGGCTTAGAAGCAGCCATCTTTTAAAGAAAGCGTAACAGCTCACTGGTCTAGTGATTCTGCGCGGAAAATATAACGGGGCTAAAGTACGCACCGAAGCTTTAGATTACAGTTTACTGTAGTGGTAGGAGAGCGTTCTATTCAGCATTGAAGCCATACCGGTGAGGAGTGGTGGAGCGGATAGAAGTGAGCATGCAGGCATGAGTAGCGATAATTAAAGTGAGAATCTTTAACGCCGAAAACCCAAGGTTTCCTACGCGATGCTCGTCATCGTAGGGTTAGTCGGGTCCTAAGTCGAGTCCGAAAGGGGTAGACGATGGCAAATAGGTTAATATTCCTATACTTATAATAGAGCGTGATGTGGGGACGCATAGAGTTAATCGAGCTGGCTGATGGAATAGCTGGTCGAAGGATGTAGGTTGTAGCATAGGCAAATCCGTGCTACACTCGACCGAGATCTTACAGGCCGAACAAAATCTTCGGATAGCGTTTGGAATCGATGATACTGTCGTGCCAAGAAAAGCCACTAAGCATATCTATTATAACCCGTACCGTAAACCGACACAGGTAGGTGGGATGAGTATTCTAAGGCGCGTGGAAGAACCCTGGTTAAGGAACTCTGCAAACTAGCACCGTATCTTCGGTAGAAGGTGTGCCTACTTAGGTATTAGGGATTTACTCCCGAAAGCTTGAGAGGTTGCAACAAAGAGTCCCTCCCGACTGTTTACCAAAAACACAGCACTTTGCTAACTCGCAAGAGGATGTATAAGGTGTGACGCCTGCCCGGTGCTCGAAGGTTAATTGATGATGTCAGCGTAAGCGAAGCATTTGATCGAAGCCCGAGTAAACGGCGGCCGTAACTATAACGGTCCTAAGGTAGCGAAATTCCTTGTCGGTTAAATACCGACCTGCATGAATGGCGTAACGAGATGGGAGCTGTCTCAACCAGGGATCCAGTGAAATTGTAGTGGAGGTGAAAATTCCTCCTACCCGCGGAAAGACGGAAAGACCCCGTGCACCTTTACTATAGCTTTACACTGCTATTGGGATATTCATGTGCAGGATAGGTGGGAGACTATGATCTATGGACGCAAGTACATAGGGAGTCATCCTTGAGATACCACCCTTGAATATTCTGATAGCTAACTGGGAACAATTATCTTGTTTCAGGACAATGTATGGTGGGTAGTTTGACTGGGGCGGTCGCCTCCTAAAAAGTAACGGAGGCTTACAAAGGTTGGCTCAATCCGGTTGGAAATCGGATGTTGAGTATAATGGCATAAGCCAGCCTGACTGTAAGACATACATGTCGAGCAGAGACGAAAGTCGGTCATAGTGATCCGGTGGTTCTGTGTGGAAGGGCCATCGCTCAAAGGATAAAAGGTACGCCGGGGATAACAGGCTGATCTCCCCCAAGAGCTCACATCGACGGGGAGGTTTGGCACCTCGATGTCGGCTCATCGCATCCTGGGGCTGAAGCAGGTCCCAAGGGTATGGCTGTTCGCCATTTAAAGCGGTACGCGAGCTGGGTTCAGAACGTCGTGAGACAGTTCGGTCCCTATCTTCCGTGGGCGTAGGAAAGTTGAGGAGATTTGCCCCTAGTACGAGAGGACCGGGGTGAACGTAGCACTAGTGTACCAATTGTTCTGCCAAGAGCATCGTTGGGTAGCTACCTACGGATGAGATAAGAGCTGAAAGCATCTAAGCACGAAGCCAACTCCAAGATGAACTTTCCCTGAAGATCCCAGCAAGACTAGCTGGTTGATAGGATAGATGTGTAAGTGCAGTAATGCATTCAGCTGACTATTACTAATAGATCGTTTGGCTTATTTTTAAACTTATTCTTTAGTTTACTATCTTATTAAGTATAATAACTGATAAGTATTATAATCGTATTTTTATACAAAGACTTTAACTTTAATATTCTTAAATCAACATCTTAGATGTTGGTGGTTATTGAGAGGAGGTCATACCCAGTTCCATTTCGAACCTGGCAGTCAAGCTGCTCATCGCCGATAATACTGCAGGGTCCCCTTGTGGAAACGTAGGTCGCCGCCAACTTCTAAGATGTTTTTTTTTGCTCGTTTTTTCTATCTTCCTATCTTTTATTACTTTTATTTCTTTTTGTTTATAGTTTGTTTTATTATGCTTCTGTTTATCTATTTTTGCATATAATTCTATTTAATTGAAATAAGGTAATAAAATGATAGATAATTTGATTAAAGGTAATAAAAAGTTTAAAGATACACACTTTCATAAACTAGAGAGTAAATTTGATGATTTGGTTGAATTTGGTCAGAAACCAGATACATTATTTATTGGATGTAGTGATAGTAGGGTTGTTCCTGATCTGATTGTAGATAGTAAACCGGGTGATATGTTTATTTTACGAAATATAGGAAACTTTGTTCCTCCATATAAGAGTGATAATGACTTTCATGGTTCAAGCGCAGCCATAGAGTATGCTGTGAGTGTTTTAAATGTAAAAGATATAATAGTATGTGGTCATAATCATTGTGGAGCTTGTGCTGCATTATATCAAGATTTGAGTAATGAACCACACTTGGTTCATGTGAAAAAATGGTTGGAACTTGGACATAAGGCAAAAATGCTTACCTTAAATACAATCAAAGACAAAAGCAAAAAAAGCGAGATTTTACGAATGACTGAAAAAGAATCGATAAAAAATCAACTTGAAAATTTATTAACATATCCTGAAATATACAGAAAAGTCAATAATGGAGAACTTGATATTCATGGATGGTATTATACAATAGAAACAGGTAGTATAGAATACTATAATGGAACTAGTCGTGAATTCGAAGAATTAAAATAAGAAGATAAATATTTTATCTTCTTAGAATATGTATTTAATGTTTCTCTTTTTTTAAAGGTACGACAAGCATGTTTACATATCGTCCTTCTAGTTTAGGATCATTTTCTTTTGAAGCAATATCTTCAACCATGGGCCATACTCTAGTAAGAACTTCAGCTCCTGCAGCAGGATTTGCCATCTCTCTACCTCTTAAAAATACTCGAAATTTTACATGATTTCCTTTTTCTAGAAATTCTCTTGCATGTTTAACTTTATAATCAATATCATTTTGTGCAATTTTAACAGAAAGTTTAATCTCTTTTGTTACAATGATTTTTTGATTTTTCTTTGCTTCTTTTATTTTTTTCTCTTGTTGATACTTAAATTTACCATAGTTCATTATTTTTACAACAGGTGGTTTTGCATTTGGAGCAATACAAACTAAATCAAGTCCAGCTTCATCAGCTAATGCTAATGCATCTCTTGAAGTCATTATTCCATGTGATGAACCATCATCTGCATTACATCTTACTTCTTTAAATCTAATATCTTCATTTAATAATGTGTCGTCTTGTTTTTTATTGTTTTTAAAACTCAAATTTTATCCCCTGTTTGGTTTGATTTTAGCATATCTAAGAAATCTTCTTTAGACATTTCACTTCTTTCTCTTTTTCTTCTATCTCTAAGTGCTACTTTTGCATTTGCAACTTCATCATCACCAACAACTACAATCATTGGAACTCTTTGTTTTTCTGCAATTCTAATTCTTTTATTAAGACTTTCATTTTGATTAAATACTTCACTATCAATTTCTAAAGCTTGTAGTTCTTTTGATAGTTCTTTTGCATAATCATTATGTGAATCGGCAATAGGTACAATAATTACACCCGTTGGTGCAATACTCATCGGAAATTCACCTGCAAAATGTTCTGTCATAATTCCAATAAATCTCTCAAATGAACCTAAAATAGCTCTATGAATCATCACTGGTCTTTCTCTTGTATCATCAGAAGTTGTGTAGTTAATATCAAATCTTTCTGGTAGATTCATATCAACTTGGATTGTACCACATTGCCATTTTCTTCCAATTGCATCAGTTATTTTAATATCAATTTTAGGACCATAAAATGCTCCTCCACCTTCATCAATACCATAATTATAACCATTTTCATCTAAGGCATCTTTGATACCTTTTGTTGTTGATTCCCAGAATGCATCATCTCCAATAGCTTTTTTAGGTTTAGTCGATACTTCCATTTCATATTTAAATCCAAAGAAAGACATAAGACTTTCTACAAATTCAATTACTTCTATAATTACAGATTTTACTTGATCTTGTGTACAGAAAATATGTGCATCATCTTGAGTAAATTCTCTTACTCGAAATAATCCATGCATTGCACCACTTAATTCATGTCTATGCACTACACCATATTCGAAAAATTTAAGTGGTAAATCTTTGTATGAAACTAAATCGTTTTTGAATATTTCAATATGTCCAACACAGTTCATTGGTTTTAAACCATATTCCATATCATCTATAGAAGTAAAATACATATTTCCTTTATAGTTGGCATAGTGTCCAGACTTTACCCAAGCTTCTGCTTTTAAGATTTCAGGTGCTCGAACTGGTTGATATCCTCTTACTCTATGCGCTTTATACAATAGTTGTTCTAATTTACCTCTAAGTCGTGCACCATTTGGGAGCCATAATGGTAAACCTGCACCAACATCATCGCTAAAAGTAAATAGTTTTAAATCTGTACCTAATCTTCTATGATCTCTTTTTTTTGCTTCTTCAAGCATAGTAACATAATCTTTTAGTTCTTGTTTATCAAAGAATGAGATACCATAAATTCTAGTAATCATCTCATTTTCTTCATCACCACCTAAATATGCACCAGCAACTCTTATAAGTTTGAAGTTTCTGATCATTTTTGTATTTGGAAGGTGAGGTCCTCTACATAAATCTTCAAAGTCACCTTGTAAATATACAGTCAAAGTATCATCAGTTATTTTTTCTAATACCATTTGTTTTAATGGATCATCTCTAAATTTTTCTTCTATAGTAGATCTTTGGCATTCTTTTCGCTCAATTGGTAGCTTTTTATTTGCTAATGCTTTCATTTGTTTTTCGATTATTGGAAGATCATCATCATTTAATTGTTTATTTAATTTAAAATCATAATAAAAACCTTCTTCCACAACTGGTCCAACAAAAAATTGTGCTTCGGGGTGTAGTTCTTTGATAGCTTGAGCCATTAAGTGAGCTGTTGAGTGTCTTAAAATTTCTAATGCTTGGGCTGAATTATCAGCTTTAATTTGTTCTGATTCGCTTGCTTCTATATTTAAAGCTTTAGCTGTTTGAAGATCATAAATTTGACCGTCTTTATTTATACCTATGTAATCCAATGAAGTCCTTTTCTTCTTTTCATTTTTTAAATACAACTATTCTATCAAAGTTGTACTTAAAATAATTCTTTTATTTTGAAATTTTATTTATATACTTTTCGTAAATGCTCCATTTTTGCACCCATATTGAGTAAAATCATATCAACTAAAACACAAGACATCATTGATTGGGCTACAATACTTCCTCTTGTTGCTACACAAGGATCATGTCTTCCTTTTAAGTTATAATTTACATTTTCATTCTCTGTATTAACTGTTTCTTGCTCTATAAATATAGATGGAGTTGGTTTAAAATATACTTTCATCTCTATATCATCACCATTGCTAATTCCACCTAAAATACCACCACTATGATTTGTTTTGAAACCATTATCTCTTATTTGATCATTATTTTCATCACCTTTTAAAGATACAGAATCTATACCATCTCCAATATCAATAGCTTTCACAGCATTTATACTCATCATTGCATCTGCTAAAACTGAATCTAGCTTGTAATAAATTGGTTCACCTAAACCTTTCGGAACATTTGTAGCTTTTAGTGCAACAACTCCACCTACACTATTATGGCTGTTTTTTGCGTTTAATATTGCTTTTTTCTGTGCTTCTTCTTGATTTTTATCTAAAGCATACATCTCACTTGTTTTTGCATATTCCCAGTCAAATTGTTCTGATTTTATACCTTCTATATTACAAATACCACTAAATACTTCAATTCCTAAGTCTTGTAAAATAAGTTGTGCAATTGCTCCAGCCGCAACTCTTGCACTAGTTTCTCTTGCACTACTTCTTCCACCACCTCTATAATCTCTTATTCCGTATTTATGAAAGTAAGTGTAATCAGCATGACCAGGTCTAAATAGATCTTTTACATTATCGTAGTCTCTACTTTTTTGGTTACCATTGTACAATACCATTGCTATAGGAGTACCTGTGCTAAATCCTTCAAATGTACCACTTAAGATTTCTATTTTATCATCTTCTTTTCTTGCTGTTTGTAGTTTGTTTTGACCTGGTTTTCTTCTATCCATCTCACTTTGAATAAAATCTAAATCAATTTTTACTCCCGCTGGAACTCCATCGACAATACATCCTAATGCTACTCCATGGGATTCACCAAATGTTGTAAAACGGAATTTTTGCCCAAATGTATTCATTATTTTTTACCTTGAAGTTGGTTGAGTACAATTTTTGCTGCTGCTTGTTGTGCTAGTTTTTTACTTTTACCTTTTGCTGTAGCATAGTGCTTGTCATTTATCCATAAAGATAACTCAAACTCTTTTTCATGATCTGGACCAATTGCTGATTCAAGTTTATATACAGGGATAGCCCCAAATTTTGCTTGTGTTACTTCTTGAAGTGCTGTTTTATAATCACTAAAAAGTTCATTGAGATTAATCTCTTCGTAATTTTCATCAAGAAGTTTTAATATCATTGGTTTTAAAACCGTTAATCCTGACTCTATATAAATTGCACCCATAATTGCTTCAAAGGCATCACTTAAAATAGAAGCTTTTTTTCTTCCTTGGTTTCTATCTTCGGCTTCAGATAAATAGATATAATCACCAAGGTTAATAGCAAGAGCTAGTTTTGTAAATCCTTTTTCATTTACTAGTGAAGCTCTGATTTTTGAAAGTTCCCCTTCATTTGATGCAGGAAACTTATTAAATAAAAATTCTCCAACAATTAGATTTAATACAGCATCGCCAAGATACTCTAGTCTTTCATTGTTAAAAACTTTTTTATAACTTTTGTGCGTGAGTGCTTCGATTATCAGGTCTTTATTTTTAAACTGATAATCCAAGCACTTTTCAAGTTCATGATACTTTTTCATTTTTTTTCCTTTTATATTGTTTGATCAATTATATCAAAAATAGATAAAAAGGATATTTATATATAAGTTAATAGTTGATTAATCGTAAGTTTAATACAATTCTTCTATGAAACTCCTAATCAAAAAACTTATTTATTTATTTACAATGTTATTTATAATAGCGCTTATCTCATTTTTAGCAATTTATTTAACTCCTAATAGTTTTTTTGCTAGTGGAGATTTGAATCCAAATATTACAAAAGAATCACTTGAACATTTAAAAATGATTTATGGATTAGATCGACCTATTTACATACAGTTTTTTTCTTGGATACAAAACATACTTCAACTTGATTTTGGAATCTCTTTTGTTAGTGGAGTAATGGTTAAAGAAGAGATTTTAAGTCGTATTCCTATTACATTAACTATCAATATAATTAGTATAATATCTATTTTTATTATTTCATTATATTTAGGAATAAAAGCGGCCATTCAAAAAGATAGTTTATTTGATAGATTTGTAGGTCAACTTTCTTTGTTAAGTTTTTCGCTACCATCTTTTTATCTTGCACTTTTAGGTGTGTTGGTATTTTCTGTAAACTTGGAGGTGTTGCCCCTTTCTGGACTTCATAGTAGTAATGTTGATGAAAATAGTTTGTTATATTATGTTGATACGGCATGGCATCTTATTTTACCAGTTGGTATTATTATATTTGGAGGTATTGGAAGTTTAACTTTATATATTCGTTCTTTGACAATTGAGATTTTAAAAAGCGACTATATCTTTTTTGCAAAAAGTAGGGGACTTGAACCAAAAATACTTTTAAGATACTACATATTACCAAATTTATATCCACCCGTAATTACTCTATTGGGTTTAAGTTTACCAGCTATTATTGGGGGAAGTGTTTTACTCGAAACAATTTTTTCAATTGATGGGATGGGACTTTTATTTTTCCAATCTGCATTAAGTAAAGATTATCCCGTTATTATGGGTATTTTGATAATAGGAGCTTTTCTAACTCTTTTAGGCAATATGCTAGCAGATTTAGCATTATTAAAGCTCAATCCAAATATAAAAAAATTGTAGTCTTAAAATTTTTTTATATAGCTATGACAGTATGGAACTTTGTTGTGCACAAAATAGTAGTCTTGATGATAATCTTCCGCTTCAAAAAATGGAGTGTTTTGAGCTGAAATGAGTTGTGTAACTACATCATAACCTCTTTTTTTAAGTGTTTGAATTAGCTCTTTTGATATTTTTAGTTCTTCATCATCATTATAAAAAATGGCACTAAGGTATTGTGTCCCTATATCTGGGCCTTGACCATTTTTTTGAGTTGGGTCGTGTATCTCAAAAAAGAGTTTTGTAAGTTCCTCAAATGTAATGATATTTTCATCATAATTGACTTGTACAACTTCGAAGTGTCCTGTCGTGCCACTACAAATATCTTTATAAGTTGGATTGTTTAAGTGCCCACCCATATATCCACTGATGGCACTTTGTACACCTTCTAATTTTTCAAAGTAGTATTCTACTCCCCAAAAACATCCACCTGCAAAATATGCATTTTTGATATTTGAAGTCATAAATCACTCTTTCTCAAAATTTATAGAGACAGAGTTGACACAGTGTCGTGTAGATTTTTCAGTAAATCCTTCACCTCTAAACACATGTCCAAGGTGTCCTCCACAATTTTTACACACAATCTCTACTCGTCTTCCATCTGCATCTGGTACTTCTTTTACATTGTCTTTGATAGTATCATCAAAACTTGGCCAGCCACAGCCACTATCAAATTTTGAATTTGAATGAAAAAGTGGAGTGTCACATTGTTTACAAGTGTAGGTTCCTGTATCCTTATTGTCACAGTAGATTCCTGTGAAAGCTCGTTCAGTTCCTTTGTTTATAAGTACTCTTTTTTCTTCATCGTTTAAACTATTGTAACTTTTAGACATTTTATTTCCTTGTAGAATCGAATCTATTTGTAGTTATTATAAAATTTTTTAATAACAATAAAGTAAAGATTTGTATGTACTTTTTTAACTTAATTCGTTATATAAACTATCTCTTTCTACTGGTTCAAAACCGCTACTTACAATTAATTCAATAAATTCTTTTTGTTGCATTCCATTTGCACTTTTTGCACCTGCTGCACTATTTATAGACTCTTTTTCAATTGTTCCATCTAAATCATTTGCTCCAAATTCTTGAGCGACCAAAGCTAAATTTACAGTTGAAGTTACCCAATATGCTTTTAAATTTGGAATATTATCTAGCATAATTCTACTAATGGCAAATGTTTTGAGTATCTCTTGAGCAGTTGGGAAATCTTTTACTTTTAAAAAGTTATTTTCCTTTTGATATACAAGAGGTATGAAAGCATTGATCCCCCCTGTTTTATCTTGTAGATTACGAAGTCGTATCATATGGTCAATTCTATTTTCTCTACTTTCTACATGACCAAATAGCATAGTTGCATTTGATTTATTGCCTTTTTTGTGCCAAAGTTCATGAATCTTTAGCCATTGCTCAGAGCTTACTTTGCCACCACAAATCTTTTTTCTCACCTTTTCATCAAAGATTTCAGCACCACCACCTGGCATACTATCTACGCCATTTTCAATCATCATATCAATAATCTCTTCATATGATTTATCATACTCTTGGCTTAAAAAATGTATCTCTGCTGCTGTGAGTGCTTTGACATGAATATCTGGAAATTGAGTTTTGATTTTTTTGAATACATCAAGGTACCATTGGAGTCCTGTTTCTGGGTTGTGTGCAGATACTATATGTACCTCTTTTATTCCATTTTTAACACTATTTGCAACAGTTTCTAATATCTCTTCATGAGAAAGAGTATATGGTTGAGGATTTTTTCTACTGGCACTATAAGCACAAAACTGGCAAACATCTTTACAAATATTTGTTGGATTTATATGTCTATTTATATTATAGTAAGTTTTTCTTCCAAACTTTTTTTCTCGTATTTGTGAAGCATAAGCACCTAATTCTAATAGGTCCATATCATATAAAGCTAATCCCTCTTCTAAGGTTAATCGTTCATTATTTTCTAATTTTTCTTTTAAATTCATTTTTCTTTTTTACCCTTTAACTAGTATGCTACTAAACCATTCAAATTTGTAGTAATATTTGCAATTGTATTGTTCATCATATTTTGCATAAATTTATCCATTTTATTTTCTTTTGACCAAATCGGTTTTTCTACTTTTGTTAAATCAACAAGAACTCTTTTTGCTGTTGATATCGTAGCTACTTCATCAATGAGTCCTACTTTTTTTGCTTGGTTAGATGTGAAAATATGTGCATCTGCATAAAGTGTATGATCTTCTTTTTTTAAATTTCTTGCATCTGCTACATCAGATACAAACATATCATAAGTATCTTGTGTTACTTTTTCCAACTCTTTTCGTTCATCATCTGTCCATTGTCTTGTAGGTGTACCTGATTCTTTGTATTTACCAACTTTTACAGTTTGCGTTTTTATACCTATTTTTGACATAAGTTCACTTGCATCAGCACTTTGCATAATCACTCCAATGCTTCCAATCATACTTCCTGGGTTTGCGATGATTTTATCTGCCCAAATTGAAGCATAGTAACTTCCACTTGCCATAATTCCACTAGCATAAGCAACAACTGGTTTACTCTCTTTTAGCTCTTTAATTGCATAAGCTAGCTCAACAGAGGGTGCAACTGCTCCACCAGGAGAATTAACTTTGAGTAAAACTCCTTTGATAGTATTATCAAATTTTGCAGTTTCGATTTTTTCTAAAACTTCATCAACAACCATAATTGGGCCGTTAAGTTCTATTATTTGTAAGTTTGCTGTTTCTAGATTTTTTGTATCTGTATTTGCAAATACAAAATATAAAATAGTTAGAAATAGAAATGTTTTAAAATTTCTTTGGATAAAAGTAATTGGTGCTGTGATTGGATAAAATAATTTACTTATTAAGTTCATCTGTTCCCTTTATATATGTTCTTTTTGTTTGTGTTGTATGTAATATTATAGCTGTTGCTAAATCATCTTTATTGTTACATTTGTCTGGAAGATTAAAAGAGATAATATCTGCGTCAAAACCTTTACTGAGGATTCCTGTATTGAGCCCTAAAGCTTTAGCACCACCTTGTGTTGCTGCTGTTAATAATTTTGTTGCTAATTGATTTGTATCTAGATTTGTGTGCATAAAAAATGCATTTTTAATCTCTTCAAACATATTTAATGTATTGTTTGAACTCAATCCATCTGTTCCCATCGCTAATGGGATATCATTTAAATAGCTTATATTTAAAAGCGTATTATTTAAAAGTCTATTTGAATTTGGACAATGGGTAATTGTAGCACCCAATTCTTTAATTTGTTGTAATTCTTTTTTATTAGCTTCGACACAATGGGTAAAACTTAAATTATCAATATTTTTAAATTGGTCTAAAAAATCATTTGGTTTTGTTAATGATGTTTTTTGGTCAAGCATATTTTTGAAAAAAGATTCAAATTCTCCATGAGAATAATTAAGCCAATCATTTTCTGCTTTACTCTCTTGAAAATGTGCTGAAACGGGCATATTTGATTCTTTTGCAATTTTCAGTACCTCTCTAATAAGAAATGGATGTGTTGAATAAGGTGAATGAATAGCAATAGCCGGTAAAAATTTTTTAGAACTTTGTGATATAGCGGATTTTAGTTTTTCTTGAAAATCAACAAATAAAGTATCTATCATATCTGGTTTGCTTCCTAAAATTTCAGTAAAATAGACTACATTTAATGCTGATTGAACACATGAATCTAAATCAAATCCATACGAACTAATTGCTCCAATTGTTGTTGTCCCATTGGCAATCATTTTTTTTAGTTCACTATCAATGAGCTCTTTTGTAGCTTTTTCTATAACTTCTTCTCTATGTTCAATTACAGAAAAAAGCCATTTCACAAAATTTCCATACTGAAGTGTCGTTTTATTTGCAGAAAATTCTAAGTGAACATGTGTATTGATGAGTCCAGGCATAATAACTGAATTTTTACCTAAGTATTCAATATCTTCATTTGCGTATTTATTTCTAAAATCATCAATTGTTCCAATATCTAAAATCGTTTCCTCAAAAGCGATTGCTCCATTTTGTATAATTGTAAACTCATTATTACAAGTCAATAGCCAATCAGCATATAGAAATTTCATGAATTATTATCCTCTTATAAAATTTTTGATATTATACCAAAATATTATAATTTAAAGGAAACTAATGAAAATAGCAGTAATACAAGGACCGAACTTAAATATGTTAGGTATTAGAGAACAAAATATTTACGGACCAATGACACTTGATCAAATACATGATCAAATGAAAGGAAGTGCTGAACAAAATGGTGTAGAATTAGAATTTTTTCAGTCAAATTTAGAGGGTGAAATTGTAGATAAGATTCAAGAGTGTTTAGGTACTGTAGATGGAATTATTATTAATCCTGCAGCTTATAGCCACACAAGTATAGCAATTGCTGATGCAATTTCTGCTGTTTCTTTACCTGTAGTTGAAGTACATATTTCAAATATTTACAAAAGAGAAGAGTTTAGACAAAAATCTATTACGGCATCTTCTAGCTTAGGTGTTATTACAGGTTTCGGTCCTTTTGGATATCACATGGGTCTGATTGCATTAATGCAAATTCTAAACGAGATGAAAGTTGCAAAAGAAGCACAACAAGTAACTCAAAAAGAATCGTAATTTTATAGTATGAAAAATTACATACTTCAAAATGAAAATGCAGTTTATTTTGAGTGTGGATATAGTTGTGATAATGTAATTTATATTAGTATTGGTGATGATAATTATTTCATCACCGATGCACGATATGAAATCGAAGCTAAACTCATGGCTCAAAATTGTGAAGTTATCATTACAAATAATCTTATCAAACAAACTCAAGAAATTCTTCAAAAAAGTAAAATCAAAAAAATAAACTTCGATCCAAATGATTTTAGTGTATATTTATATGAAAAACTTACATCAAATCTAAATATACAATTTAGACAAAAAGAGAACTTTTCAAAACTAAAACGACTTGTTAAAACAGATGCTGAGATAGATAAAATTTCTGCTGCCATGAAACTAGGAAGAAAAGGTTTTAAAAGATTTGCAGATTTTTTAAGAACTGATGGAATAAATAAAAGTGAAAAGTACCTTTTTTTTAAAGCAAAAGAATATATGAGTAATTATGGTGAACTTGATTTAAGTTTTGATCCAATAGTTGCTATAAATGAAAATAGTGCAAAACCACATGCTTTACCAACAGCTAAACTTATGAAAAAAAATGATTTTTTGCTAGTTGATGCTGGTGTCAAATATGAAAGATATTGTAGTGATAGAACATGTTGTACAAGTATAAGTAAAAATATGAGCTTTAGTAGAGGACAAAAATTTAAAACTAAATTAGAACAAAAAATATATGACATAGTTTTAAAAGCACAACTAACAGCAATAAGTAAAGTTAGAAGTGGTATGAAAGCTAGCCAAGTTGATAAATTAGCAAGAGATGTTATTGAAAAATCTGGTTATGGAAAATATTTTATCCATAGTACTGGACATGGTGTTGGCTTGGATATTCATGAGTATCCAAATATAAATAGTAGAAGTGATGTCATTTTAGAAGATAATATGGTTTTTACAGTTGAACCAGGAATTTATTTAAATAATAAGTTTGGAGTTAGAATAGAAGATACAGTAGTATTAAAGCAAGGAAAAGCAGTAATATTATAGTACTTTTCCTTTTCTTAAGGGGATAATTTATCTATCTCTTTGCTTTAAGGTCAGCAACCTCATGTTCAAAAATATCTTCTTGTCTCATACTTATACCTTTCATATGACTAATTGGAACAGCAAAAGCAATACCATCACCACTTGTTGTTATATGTAGTTTTCTAATAATCTCTCTAATAATATTATCAACAATCATACTTGGCACTATAAATAAAAGTAGTGCATCTGTTTCTTCATGTGTATGTCTAAAAATATTGTCAAGTTCGGCTAACCCCATTCCTGAAGCATTTAATATAGTAACCCCACTTGCACCAGCCATTTTGGCGGCATGTAAAGCATCATCTTTTTTATCTTGTGGAACAATGATAATAACAGCTGAAAAATCTAGATTCATAGAGTGTCTAAAATCAGTAGCATCTAGGTTAATAGTTGATAGACTCATATCATCAACACCCTCTAGTGAACCGTGAATTTTAGAAGCACCAACTTTTGCATCTTCTTCTGCAATTTGGCTATCAGATTTAATATTGAACTTATCAGCGATAATACCATATACCATTACTGTAATCATTGGAAATAAAGAAGCGAAAGCAATTAATCCAAATCCATCTAATAGGGGATCTCTTCCTGGAATATTTGTTGCAAGACCAATACCAAGTGCTGCTACTAATGGAACAGTAACTGTAGATGTTGTAACCCCACCAGAGTCATAAGCAATTGGAATAATATGTTTAGGTGCTATAAATGTTAGTGCAATAACGACCGCATATCCTGCGATGATATAGTAATGAATTTGACCACCATCAACAATTCTAAAAGCACCTAATGCAATACCAAATGCAACACCAAATGCGACAAATAATCGCAGAGTCATATCATTTATTTTTCCATCACTAATCTCTTTAGATTTTTTTGCGATTGCCATAAGTGCTGGTTCTGCCATAGTTGTTGAGAAACCAATAGCAAAAGCAAAAGCAAAAATTATCCAGACATTATTCATTTGAGTTAATTGATAAGCCATAGACTCACCTAAAGCAAATAACCCCATCTCTAATCCAAGAATAAATGCATATAATCCTAAAATAACGAGCACAAAACCAATGATAACAATTTTTAAGTTTTCTATTTTCTTTTTAAGAATAACATATTGGAAAAAGAAAATTACAGCAAGAATTGGAAGAACATCTTTAACAACTGCAAGAATACCTAATGTGATTGATTCAACTGAAATAGTTGTAGTTTCTGAAATAGTTGCCTCAACAACAATTTTCGCAACTTCTGTTGCATCAACAAAAGTATATACATATATCCCATATACTTGAACAAAAATCATAGGGGTAAGTGAAGCAAAAGCGATAAGACCAAACCCATCTATTACTGGATTTCTCCCTTTTATAGTAGAAGCAAGACCAATACCAAGAGCTGCAACTAAAGGAACAGTAACTGTTGAGGTTGTAACACCCCCTAAATCATAAGCCAATCCAATAATTTCAGGTGGAGCAAGAAAAGTTACTGAAACTACAGTAATATATCCAGCAATGATATAGTAATGTATTGGATGCCCTTTAATAATTCTAAAAACACCTAATAAAATAGCAAAACCAACAGAACCTGCTACAACAAATCGAAGTGTATCTGCATCAATTCTACCACTACTAATACTTGCAGCTTTATCTGCAATCACAGCTAATGCAGGTTCTGCAACAGTAGTACCAAAACCGATCATAAAACCAAATATTAAAATCCACATAGTGGAACCACTTTTAGCGAAATCTCGGGCAAGACCTTCACCTACAGGAAAAATTCCTATCTCTAAACCTTGTAGAAAAATAGCAAGTCCTATACCTACTATTATCATTCCTATTGTCGTAGCAATCCAATCAGATGGTACAGCTTGAATAATAATAAGCTGAAAAAATAAAATTACTAAAACAATAGGAATCAAATCTCTAAACGACTCTTTTAATAGACGCAAGAAAAAATAAAATTGTGTCATTGAATTCCTTTTTAATTTAAATCATAATTATTATAACAAAATTAATCTCAGAGTTTAATTTTATTTTTTTATTTGTTTCTATTTAGTAATAATGTAAACCTTTCTAAATCATCAGCTTTACCTAAAAGGACTAATGTATCACCTTCATCTATTTTATGTGCAATACCTTGTGAGTAAAAGATAAATTTATCGTGTATCTCTTTATCTAATATGCCTAATAAAATCAAATTATTCTCTTCTATAATATTTGTATTTTTTAAAAATACATTATTGAATATTGAAGATTTTCCTATAGTGATTTCAGAAATTTCTATATTTGACTCATTAAATAAAATATTGTCTAAGATGTCTAAAATATAAGGTTTATGCAAAAGGCGAAAAATTCGTAAGGCACCTATCTCATACGGATTGATGATTTTACTTGCACCTGCTAGTAGCATCGTTTTGTTATCTTTTGTTGCAAATGAAACAGAGATGATTTTTAAATCTTTATATAAGTTTCTGACACTTAAAGTTACAAAAAGATTAATGTTTTTATCATCACTAACACAAAAAAATGCTTGAATATTATTTTTTATCATATCAAGATATAGAATATTTTTATCATCCATAAGAGATATTTTTTTCACTTCATAGCCTAAAGATTTAGCTTCTTTGATAAGATGTAAATCTTCTTCTATGACTAAAATTTGATACCCTTTTTTTGATAAGAGACTTGCTATTTGTACAGCTAGTTTACTAAAAGAATAGATAATCACTTTATTTTGCATAAGAGATTCTTTGTTTTGGTTGATATGTCAAAATTTCCATTTTGAGGTGTTGAATTGATTCTTTATTTCCTATAATAATAAATATGTCATTTTTTTCTACTATATAAGTGTTTTTCTGTGGATTAAAAATAAATGATTTTTTATTTTCTTCTTTAATTACCCCAATCAATGTAATATTGAATTTGTTTATATTAATTGATTCTAATTTCAATCCTATACAATATGAAGATTCTTCTATCTTGATTTCGTCCATGATAGCATCTTCTGAATTAAGTAGAATATCGTCAATAGCTTCAAAAGCAACTGGTTGTCCTAAATATTCAGATGCAACAAGAGCTGCTATCTCATTTGCTAAAATAACTTCTGAAGCACCTGCTAAAAGTAGTTTTTCTTTTGCTTTTGGGTTATTTGCTCGTGCTATTATACGAATAGTTGGATTAAGTGATCGTGTAGATAAAATAATGGATAAGTTGACAGCATCATCATCTGTAATAGCTATCATACAAGTTGCTGCTTCTTTATGTATACCAATATTTTTTAATAGAGATGAATCAGTAGCATCTCCTTTAATAGCTAAAAAATCTTGGGTATTTTTGTTTTTAAATTTTTCATCATTTTTATCAATAATAAGAAAGTTTTGATTGATTTTTGTAAACTCTTTTGCAAGTACTTTTCCCATACGCCCAAATCCACAAATAATAATAAAGCTTGATAAACTATTTGTTTCTCCCATAACTTTTTCTTCTTTTAGAATAAGTAATTTTTCACTCAGTGCTGTTGTCACAATGGATGTAGAAAATGCAATAACACCCATTCCCCCTACGACTAAAAATAAAGTTGCAATTCTACCCTGTATCGTAATAGGACTAATATCTCCAAATCCAACAGTTGATATAGTAATAACAGACCAGTATATTGCATCAAAATAGTTATGAATATTTGGATTAACTCCTGCACCTTCATAAATGAAAATAATAGTTGAGCCAAAGGCAATTGCCATAAAAAATAGTATGGCTAATGTAAAAAATTCAAATTTCTTTTCTAGTAAAACATGTCTAAATTGTTGGATTGAATTTGTGTATCGTAAAATTTTAAAAAGTCTGAAAATCATCAAAATTCTTAAAATACGAAGAGGTCTATAGTATGGTAAAATTGCCAATAAATCTATTATAGACATAGGTGATAAAATAAAAGAAACTTTCTCTTTTAAAATTTTTCTTAAAGAATAGTTTAGATGAAATTCTTGATTTAAAAGTTGGCTTTTTTCATAATCTTTAATAATGTGTTTTCGTGAATTTGAACTGACCCATAATCTTCCTAACCATTCTATTATAAATATAATAATAGCAACAGTTTCATAAGCATCTACCCAAGGAAGAAGCTGATGATTTACTTCATAAATTAAGATTGCAACAGTACTCAAAACCAAAAATATCATAAAAAGATCAAAATATTTTCTTTGTTTTGAGTTTGTTCCTTCTAGTGTTTCATAAACAAAAGATTTTGTCCGATAATACTTTTTTGATGATTCTAAAAAATATGCAAATCTTACAAATTGAGTATTCATATAAAATATGTTAAATTATTTATTATTTAACATATTTTGTATACTTAAATAACTATTTAGTGCACCCACATAAGCTCTTGCACTTGCAATCATAGTATCTAAACTAAGACCATGTCCTAAAACAGCCTGTTTATCATCATTGAAAATAACCTGACAATTTACTTTTGCTAAGGCATCTTTCCCTTCTGTTACAGAGTTTACTTTATAGTTAATTAGTGTTCCATTGTACCCTGTAATTCTATCAATTGTTTTAAAAATAGCATCCATTGCACCATCTCCAATCCCTGCATCTGTTATCTCTTTGTCTTCGTGTTTAATTGTAACTACAGCACTTGGTACACCATTTGAACAGTCTGAGATTTGAACAGATGTGATCTCGAATGTTTTATTGTTATTAAGTTTTTCATCTGTAACAATCATTCTGATATCGTCATCAGTAATCTCTTTTTTCTTATCACAAATTGCTTTGAATTTTTCAAAAGCAGAAATCAATGCTTCATTATCTAAGTCATCAAATCCTAAATGTGATAAAGTGTCTTTAAAAGCTGCTCTACCTGAGTGTTTTCCTAAAACAATAGAATTGTTTTTTTCAATACCAATATCTTCAGGTTTCATAATCTCATAAGTTTCTTGATGTTTTAAAACACCATCTTGATGAATACCACTTTCGTGAGCAAAAGCATTTTTACCTACAATAGATTTATTTGGTTGAGGCTCTATACCTGTTATATTCGCTACCATTTTAGAAGCTTGATATATCTCTTTTGTATTGATATTTGTTGTGATTCCTGGAAATAGATCTTGTCGTGTTTTCAGTGTCATAACAATCTCTTCCATAGCAGCATTTCCAGCACGCTCACCTAAACCATTGATAGTACATTCAACTTGACCAGCACCAGCTTCAATACCAGCTAAAGTATTTGCAACAGCAAAACCTAAATCATTGTGGTTGTGTAATGACACAATTGCATCAGATTTCATTGAATCAATAAATGAAACCATCTCTTGAACCATATGTTTAATTTCACTTGGTAATCTATATCCTACTGTATCAGGAAGATTAATTGTTTTTGCTCCAGCTTCAATAACAGCTTGTGTTATCTCTTTCATAAAAGGTAATTCACTTCTTCCCGCATCTTCAAGTGAAAATTCAACATCATCAACAAATGTTTTTGCATATTCTACTGCATGTACTGCTCGTTTGATAACTTCATCTGTTGACATTTTAAGTTTATATTGCATGTGAATTGGACTAGTCGCAATAAAAGTGTGAATTCTTTTTTTGTTTGCAAATGCTACAGCTTCTCCTGCTGCTTTTATATCTCCATCAATTGCACGAGCAAGTGAACAAATTGAACTATTTTTGATAGTTTTTGCTATTTGAGAAATTGCATCAAAGTCACCAGGACTTGCTGCTGCAAATCCAGCTTCTATGATATCAACATTTAATCTTTCGAGTTGTTGTGCTATTTGAATCTTTTCTGATGTATTCATCGAAGCACCTGGAGATTGTTCTCCATCTCGTAAAGTTGTATCAAAAATTAATATATTTTTATTTTCTATCATCATTATCACCTTTTAAGTTATTGAACTATTATATAGAAATAAAATTAAAGTTTATATGAAATTATTCTCTAAAGTATAATTTAGGTATAATAATTAAATAAATAAATCTAATAAAAAGAGAAATAATGACATTTAGACAATTAGGATTATGTCCCCAAATCGCAAAAGCATGTGAAGATAGAGGATATAAAGCTCCTACTAAAATACAAGAGGAAGCGATTGTACATCTATTACGAAAAAGAGATCTTTTAGCAATCGCTAAAACAGGAACAGGGAAAACAGCTGCTTTTGTTTTACCAATTTTGCAAGATATCGAAAACCAAAAAAAAGAAGCTAAAAGTGATAGTAGAGTCTTAACTAAGCTTATTATTGCACCTACAAGAGAGCTTGTATTGCAACTTGAAAAAAGTATTGAATCATATGCAAAATATTTGGATATCAAAATCTGTAGTGTATATGGTGGAGCTAACATTAAAACACAAATCAGAAAGTTAGATGAAAAAGTAAATATAGTGATTGCAACTACAGGTAGACTTATGGATCTGATTAAACAAGATAAAATCAATGTTACAAAAATAGATACACTTATTTTAGATGAAGCAGATAGTATGCTTGATATGGGATTTGTTGCAGATATTCAAGATATTTTATCTTCTCTAACACTTGTTGAGCAGATTATTTTATGTTCAGCTACATTAGGTCCAAATGTAAAAAAACTTTCAGCTCAAATTATGCAAAATCCAAAAGTGATTGAGATCAAAGCAAATGACAGAGTAAATGATAAGATTGAACAAATAGCTTACCCTGTAACTCTTGATAAAAAACTAGAGATGCTTTCCTTTTTAATTGGTTCAAAAAATATGAAACAAGTATTGGTATTTTGTAAAACAAAAGCGAGTGCTGAAGAGATTGTTTCAAACTTAAAACTTGATGGTTTAAAAGCTGCTTCTATTCACGGAGATAAAACTCATGGTGCTAGAACAAAAGCAATCACTCAATTCAAAGAGGGGCAAATTAGAGTACTCGTTGCAACTGATGTTGCTGCTCGTGGTCTTGACATAGTTGATTTGTATTATGTGATAAACTTTGATTTACCTTTTATGCCTATTGATTATGTTCATAGGATTGGACGAACTGCAAGAGCGGGGAAAAATGGTATTGCAATCTCTTTATTAGATGAGTATGATGTTGCAACTATTCGTGATGTGGAAAAGTATGTAGGACAAAAAATTCCTAAACTTGATTTAGAAGGTTTTGAAGTTGGTACAAGAATAAAAATGATTGCTACTAAAAAAATTGTTGAAACAAAAGATGATATTAAAAGAAAAAAAGTTGGTGGAGCTTTTGGAAATAAGAAAAAGAAAAAAGAGCAAAAGAGTACCGCAAAACAAAGAGGAAAAAGAATTATAGGACAAAAAAGTAAGTAAAGATGTTTGGGAAAAGAATAAAACTATTTAAAGTGCAAAAAATATCTTATTTGCTGTTATGTTTTGTTGTTTTTTCAGGATGTGTTCATTCACCAAGTAAAAACATTGTACAAAACAAAATCGAAATACAAAAACAAAAAATTATAAAAAATGACAAAGAATGTCAACAATACTATAAAAAAATGGAATATGCATTTTTATATGTGCAAAGTGAATTTGACAAAGGATATTTTGCTTCACAAGATATTATAGGTGCTAAAGCACAACTATTTTTGATTGAGAATAATTCTCCTAGTATATTTTCTCAAAACATAAATCAAGCAGAAAAAGAATATATTTTACAGTATCAAATGGCAAAAAAAATGAATTGTAATCTTCAAAGTTTTCTGCTTACCCCTTTGTCAAAAATAAAAAGTAGAGTAGCAAAATTTGATAATAGTACTCAAAAGAAAAAATGATGAGAATCTTTATTTCTAAATTTTTATTCCTGATGACTTTTTTTCTAATCACATTAGATGCAGCAGAATTGAAAGTTGATACATTGTTAGAAAAAGTGCATCATGCTAAAACAAAAAAAGAAAAAAAATTTTATCTTGATCAATTGAAAAAAGAATTAGCCAATCTCAATAAAAAAGAAAGAGAAGAATCTGATGCCATAATTGAAGCAAAAAAAAAGGTTCCATCAAAACTTTTTCAAAGAATCGAATCTAAATAATGAAAATATTACTTCTAGAAGATGATACTATCTTAGCACAAACAATGATACAAATCTTAGAAGAAGAGAATTATATTGTTACTTTAGTAGAAACTGGAGAAGAAGTTTTGGAATACACTTATGAAAATAGATATGACCTATATTTATTTGATGTAAATGTACCTTTATTAAATGGTATGGATACTTTAAAACTCTTAAGAGAGTCTGCTGATCAAACGCCCACATTTTTTATTACATCTTTACTAGATACTAGTTCTATCCTTGAAGGGTTTGATTGTGGTTGTGATGATTACATCAAGAAACCATTTGATCTAGATGAACTTCTAGCTCGAATAAAAGCTATACTCAAAAGAAAGAATCCAACAATAGAGTATGATGATATAGTATTTGACCTATTTGAAAATCGTATTACAAAATCAGAAAAGGAGGTGTCCTTAGGTGTTGTCGAAAAAGAGATATTTTCACTACTTATTAAAAATATGAATACAACAGTGGATAAATCATCTTTTTTTGATTGCATGAATAAACCTAGCGATACTGCACTAAGAGCTGTAATAAGTAAATTAAAAAGAAGTTTAAATTTAAATATTTCAAATACAAAAGGTGTAGGATATAAACTTGAGAAACTATGAAAAAAGATCTTTTTTTACAACATTAGTTTTATTTTTTATACCTTTATTTCTTCTTTCGAGTGTTGTTCTATATATGTATCATCAAGAAGAGATTGAGGAGATGGAAAAAAATATTCTTTATGAAATGAAAGATTATTCTTATGATTTTAAAGGAGATGACTTTTCTCTTGATATTGTAGAAGAAAATAAATTTAAACAAGTATTCACAATTTATCACGATAATGGAGGACTTTATGCCTATTTTGAAATCCCTTCTAAGGGTCCATATCTCTTAAAAATTATTTTTGATGAAAAAAAATATCAAAAACTATATAAACAAATGTTGAAAAAAATTTTTGAAGTAGGTATTATTATTTTCTTTTTAATACTTCTTATATCTATTGGGTTTTCTTTTTATTCATTGCGTCCAATGAAACAAGCTTTATATCTTTTAGAAGATTTTTTAAAAGATTTGATTCATGATTTGAATACTCCTGCAACTTCAATTTTACTCAATGCAAGGCTTTTGAGAAAAAAAGGTGATTTTGAAGAGATAAATCGAATAGAGCTTTCAGCAAAAAGTATTGCATCATTATATAAAAATCTAGAATTGATAAACCCTATCTCTTTAGAAAAAAATGAAACAGTAGATTTAGAAAAATTAACTGAACAAAAAATTGTTATTTTACAAAAAATGTATCCTACTATAGTGTTTAAGAAAAAGGCTTTTTCTAAAGTGATCAAAAGTAATAAAAATGCGTTAGATCGTATTTTGGATAACTTATTAACAAATGCTTGTAAATACAATAAAAAAAATGGTTATGTCTCCATTGAACTGATTGATAATAAAATAATAATTGAAGATAATGGTATAGGGATAAAAAATACTCAAAAAGTGTTTCACAGATACTATAAAGAAAATGATAATGGGATGGGTATTGGACTAAATATTGTACAGCAACTATGTGATATTTTAAATATTACAATTAAGATTAGAAGTACCTTAGGGATAGGTACTTCTATAGAACTAAGTTTTAGTGAATAAAAATAACTTGTTATCTTACAAGTTTTTGGTCAATTAATGTTTGGGCTTCTATAACATCTAATCTATTGAGTTTTTCAACTTTTTGATTAAGTTTAATCATTAAGTCTTGTTTAGCTTCAACTGCTTCTGTTTTATTGATCTTCTCAATCAAAGTATCAATCTCTTTTAAATCTGCTGCAAATAAACTTGTTGCTCCAAGAATTGCTAAGATTACTATATTTTTTTTAATGTTCATGTTTTTTCCTTTGTTTTGATGTATGGAAGTATATCAATGAAGTGTGAGTTAAGTGTAAGTTCAAAAAAACTTGACTAATGAGAGTAGAAGAATCATTTTTGCTTAAACAAATCATAATTTAAATTTAGCTAAAATCGCATAATAAATAATGCTTAAAAGGGGTTGCCATGAACAAAAGAGTTCTTGTAAAGTTTTCAGGTGAAGCGTTGGCTGGTGAAAATGGGTATGGGATTGACACTAAAATTTTAGAATATATTGCTCATGAAATTAAAGAATTAGTTGATAATAATGTTGAAGTTGGAATCGTAATTGGTGGTGGAA
The DNA here is from genome assembly GCF_047159865.1 of Arcobacter sp. 15-2. GTDB lineage: Bacteria > Campylobacterota > Campylobacteria > Campylobacterales > Arcobacteraceae > JAIOSF01. The sequence continues at coordinate 540,527 of NZ_AP038804.1, read as the reverse complement.
ATATTGTTCGTGGTGTTACAGCTGCTGCTGATGGAGTGATTAAAAGAACAAGTGGTGACTATATGGGTATGTTAGCAACTGTTGTAAATGGTATAGCGATGCAAGAAGCTTTAGAACATATTGGTGTAAGTGCGCGTTTACAGACTGCTATTAAAATGGAACAAATTGCAGAACCATATATAGTAAGAAGAGCAAAAAGACATCTTGAAAAAGGGAGAGTTGTTATTTTTAGTGCAGGTACAGGAAATCCATTTTTTACAACAGATACTGCGGCAACATTAAGAGCAAGTGAAGTGGAAGCAACTATTTTAATTAAAGCAACAAAAGTTGATGGTGTTTATGATAAAGATCCTGCAAAATTTGAAGATGCTGTAAAATTAGACACAATTAGTTATGATGAAGCTTTAAAAGATCATATTAAAGTTATGGATGATACAGCAATTGCATTAGCAAAAGATAATGGATTGCCTATTGTTGTAGCAAATATGAATAAAAAAGGTAATTTACTAAATATAATAAATGGTGATTACAGCCAGTGTTCTGTAGTAAAGTAAAAGAGGAGAATTTAAATGAGATTAGAAGAGATATTAGCACAGGCATTAGAAAAAGTAAACAACGACAGATATGTTTTAAGTGTAGCAGTAGGTCAAAGAGCAGATGAGTTAAGCAAAGGTGCTAAACCATTATTAGATAGTGAACAAACTAAAAACATGAAATATACAGATATTGCAATAAAAGAGATAGCATCTGGTATACTAGTGATTGATGGTGTTGAATAAATTTTTACAAGATGTTAAATCTATCAAAACCATTAATGGTGCGATAGATTTTTTAAAATCAAATTTTGATTTTACCAAAAGTGTTGAAAAAGCACTTGACTATTCAATCAATTCCCACAAAACACAATTTCGTAAAAGTGGTGAACCTTATGTAGTTCATCCTATTTTAGTTGCTACAGTAACTGCTTATTATAGTAATGATGAACATATGGTTATCTCTGCTTTATTACACGATGTGGTAGAGGATACTGAAACAACTATTGAAGAGATTGAAGAAGAGTTTGGCTTTGATGTTGCATGTATCGTTGATGGGTTAACTAAAATTGTAGAGATACGAGAACATGAACTTTCCCATACAAATGATGATAAGAAACTACTATCGTCAGCTTTAACTTTTAGAAAAATGCTTATTGCATCCATCAAAGATGTGCGAATAATGGTAGTCAAATTATGTGATAGAATCCATAATATGCTCACTTTAGATGCTTTGCGTCCTGAAAAACAAAAAAAAATATCAGAAGAAACACTAGTTGTATATGCACCTATTGCACATAGATTAGGTATATCAACTATTAAAAATTTGTTGGAAGATCTTTCATTTTCATTTTTATTTCCAACAGAATATCAAAAAATAGATACTCATATCAAAGCATTTCAACAAAAAATACAATTGAATTTAAATGATTTTTTATCAAATACAAAAATATTACTTGAAAAAAATGGTTACTCTGATGGAGATATTAAAATATACAGTAGAGTAAAACACTATTATTCAATTTATTTAAAAATGCAAAGAAAAGGTGTTAGTATCGATGAGGTACTTGATTTATATGCAATAAGAATTATTGTAAATGAACCACTTGATTGTTATAATGTATTAGGAATTATTCATATAAATTATCAACCATTAGTTGCACGGTTTAAAGATTATATTTCAGTACCAAAAGAAAATGGCTATCAAACAGTACATACAACAGTATTTTCAAACTCTAAAATTTATGAAGTTCAAATAAGAACATTTAATATGCATGAGATAGCAGAATTTGGTGTAGCCGCTCACTGGAAGTATAAAAATGGTGGGAATAATGCTAAAGGTCCTAACTTGGATTGGTTACACTCTTTAGCATCAAATGAAGAAAATGTTGAAGAGTTTTATAGTGATGCAAAACAAGATTTATATAGTGAAGATATAGTTGTATACTCACCAAAAGGTGAAATATTTACACTTCCAAGAGGTGCTACAGCATATGATTTTGCATATAATATTCACACAGATGTTGGAAATAAGGCTGTTGAAGCTAATATAAATAAAATTAAAAAACCATTATTAACACAATTAAAAAGTGGAGATATTGTATCTATTAAAACAGGGGAACATGTTATTCCTAGATGTACTTGGCAAGATATGGTACAAACAACAAAAGCTATTAAATCAATTAAAGCACTTTGTCATAGTAGACTTAATAATATTGATAAGTTAACAAGTCATAATATTATTAATACTATTTTCTCAAGATATAAAAATAGTATTTTAGATGAAACAGAAGAATTAAGCTTAACAAATTTATCTAAGATAGTATATAATCTTGAACATTTACGCCAAGTTAAAAAAACTTTGCTAGACTATGTACGAAAAAAAGATGGTTTGATTGCTCGATTTAAAATAAAAACATTAAATCTTAAAAGAATACAGTTTGATAATGTTTTGGTATATTCAAATTTTAGTATAAATTCAGTATCATTTGACCATTGTTGTCATCCAAAATTTGGTGATGATATAGTTGCATTAAAAGAATCAAAAGATGTAGTTGTTCATCACAAAATGTGTGAAACTGCGTATAAAAAAATTAAACAACAACAACAAATGCTTTATTGTGATTGGGTGAAAGATAAATTTTATAAGTATAAGATGGTTGCAAGTATTCCTAGCGTTAGAGGTGAGATGGCAAAATTATTAACACATCTTTCCGTTGACCATGAAGCAACTATTTTATTTATAGAGTATGGGAAAGATAAATATTCCTCAACGCAATATTGTAGTATAGATTTTGAAATAAAAAACGATAATAAACAAGAAGTAAGAGCATTAATAGAGCAAAAAGTTAAAATAGTAGAATTTTATATGAATATAGATGCCTACAAATAGGAAAATTATGGAAACAAAGATAAAAGAAGCAATAGCTGAAATCCAAAGAGGAACAGCTGAAATTATAGATGACACTAGACTAGAAAAACTAATAAGAAATTATTTTGAGAACAATGAAATATTTTATGTAAAAGCTGGATTTGATCCTACTGCACCTGATTTACATTTAGGTCATACTGTACTGTTACAAAAACTTGCGCTTTTTCAAAAATATGGTGCAAGAGTACAGTTTTTAATAGGTGACTTTACAGCTATGATTGGTGATCCTTCTGGTAAAAATGCTATGAGAAAACCTTTGTCAAAAGAAGATGTTTTAAAAAATATAGAAAGTTATACAACACAAGCATTTAAAATTTTGGATAAAGAGAAAACTGATGTAGTTTATAATGATGATTGGCTTCAAAAATTAGGATCATCAGGGATTATACAATTAGCTTCAAATTTAACTGTTGCTAGAATGCTTGAAAGAGATGATTTTTCAAAAAGATATGCTTCAAATACGCCAATTGCAGTGAGTGAATTTATATATCCTTTATTACAAGGATATGATAGTGTTCATTTACAATCTGATATTGAGATTGGTGGTACAGATCAGAAGTTTAATCTTCTTATGGGAAGACAGTTGCAAAAAGTTTATAATCTAAAAAAACAACAAGTTGTATTAATGATGCCAATTTTAGAGGGCTTAGATGGTGTTCAAAAGATGTCTAAATCTTTGGGTAACTATATTGGTGTAACAGATGAACCTAATGATATGTTTGGTAAAGTTTTAAGTATTTCAGATGAACTTATGTGGCGATATTTTGAACTTCTCTCTTCAAAAACTCTTAAAGAGATTGAAGAGATGAAAGAGGGTGTTGAGAATAAAACACTTCATCCAAAAAAAGTTAAAGAACTACTTGCTATTGAAATTGTTGATCGATATCATGGTTTGGGTGCTGGAAGTAATGCAGCAGAAGAGTTCACCAAAATATTTGCTAAAAAAGATATACCAACAGAGTTAGATGAATATATTTTAGAAAACGGTACTGGTATTTTACAAGCTATGGTTGACTGTAATTTAGTTCCAACTACATCTCAAGCGCGAAGAGATATGAAAGGTGGAGCGGTTAAAATTGACCAAGAAAAAATTGAAGATGATAAATACTGTTTTGAAGCAGGAGAGTTTATTTTACAAAAAGGTAAAAAAAACTTCGTAAAAGTAATAGTAAAATAAACTGAGGTATATGAGATGAAAATAGGTAAATACGAGATTGAAAAACCAATTATTCAAGGTGGTATGGGTGTAGGAATTAGTTGGGATCAATTGGCAGGAAGCGTATCAAAAGAGGGTGGACTTGGAGTTATATCTTCAGTTGGAACAGGTTATTACAAAAACAAAAGTGAAAATGTTACTGTAGTAATGAAAAAAGACAAACCAAAAGATGCACTGAATTTTTACTCAAGAGAATCATTCTTTGAAATTGTTGAAAATGCAAGAAAAATTTGTGGAGATGCACCTCTAGCTTGTAATATTTTATATGCTTGTAACGATTATGGAAGAATGGTAAAAGATGCTTGTGAAGCAGGTATCAATATTATTATTACAGGAGCTGGATTACCAACAAATATGCCTGAATTTACAAAAGATTATCCAGATGTTGCATTGATTCCTATCGTTTCAAGTGCAAGAGCTTTAAAACTTATTTGTAAAAAATGGAAAAAATACAATAGGGTTCCAGATGCAATTATTGTTGAGGGTCCATTAAGTGGTGGACATCAAGGTTTCAAATATGATGACTGTTTTAAGGAAGAATCACAATTAGAAAATATTGTTCCCCCTGTTCTTGAAGAGGCTAAAAATTGGGGAGAAGATATTCCAATTATTGCAGCTGGTGGTATATGGGATAAAAATGATATTGATAAATTTATTGCTATGGGTTGTACTGGTGTACAAATGGCTACTAGATTTATTGCAACTTATGAGTGTGATGCTGGTGATATATTCAAAGATGTATTGTTAAATGCAAAAGAAGAAGATATAAAACTAGGAAAGTCACCTGTTGGATTACCAGCAAGAAGAATTGTAACTAACTTACAATTTACAATAGAAAATAATACAGCTCCAAAAGTTCAATGTATCTCTAACTGTGTAGCTCCATGTAATAGAGGAGTAGAAGCAAAAGCGGTTGGATATTGTATTGCAGATAGGTTAGGTGCTGCATACCAAGGTGATTTAGAGACAGGACTATTTTTTACTGGTTCAAATGGATATAAAGTAAAAGAGATAATAAGCGTAAAAGAGTTAATGGATAAACTAACTAACGGCGAATAACTTTGAATAAGTTTTGCAAGACTTTTTTAGTTATTATATTATTATCGCAATCTTTATTTGCTGTAGGAAGTAAATATTATCAAGAGAAGTTTGATACTACAAAAAAACTTTATCTTGGTTCTATTATGTCTAACAATAAGGCAAAAGAGATTGAATATTTAAAAAAATTAATCCGTTATGGTGATAAATTAAATGTAAACACTTTAAAGTATAAAAGAGAACTAAACAGATTAGATGATACAGCTGTTATAAAAAATAGAACAACCCAATCAGTAATTAAATTTAAACCTAAAAAACAAGTTGTTCAAAAGAAAAAAGTACAAACAAGAAAAAAAACTCAAACTACGCAATCTTCAAATAGTAAAAAATACTCTATTACATCTGTGATACAAAAAGACAATTCGATAATTATTAATTTCAATAAAAATATTACTAGTTCTTATATAAAATTTAGTGAACATAAAAAAGGCAACTTTTATTATGATGAATTTCTATTTAAAGGCAATTTTAAAGATGCTTATCCAACTAAACTTTCGATGAGAGGTGTTTATAAAATAAGTGTTTACCAAAAAAAAGGTGATCTCTTATCTATTACTTTAAAAAATAAACAGAACCTTAAAACAATTTATATTATTAATAAACGACAAATTATTATAAAAGTATTGAATTTAGATAAAAAAACTGTATCAACATCAAATAAAAAGCAATATAAAACAAATAGAAATATTTTATATCCTGCTAAAAAAGTTATCGTTATAGACCCAGGTCATGGAGGTCGCGATGGTGGTGCTAGTTACAAAAGAAAAAGATTTGAAAAAAACATCACATTGAATATAAGTAAATACCTTAAAAAAGAGCTAGAAACTTTTGGTTTTAAAGTATATTTAACAAGAAAAAAAGATCGATATTTAAAATTATCATATAGAACAAAATATGCGAATAGTAAGCATGCTGACATTTTTATTTCAATTCATGCAAATGCTGCACGAAAAAGTCGTGCACATAAAGCACATGGCGTTGAGTCGTATTTTTTATCACCTGCTAGAAGTGCTAGAGCTAAAAGGGTAGCAGCACTAGAAAATAAAGGTGATATGACTGGAATGGGATGGAGTAGTAAAGATTCTTTATTAACAATTCTAAATCGAGCAAAAATTACAGCTGCAAATAAAATGGCAATAGATATACAAAAAAATATGTTATTTTCATTAAGACAAAAATACGGTAAAAAAAATATACGAGATGGAGGAGTGAGAGAAGGACCATTTTGGGTATTAGTTGGTGCTCAAATGCCATCTGTTTTAGTTGAAGTTGGTTATATATCTCATCCAAAAGAGGGATATAGAATCTCCACAAAAGCATACCAAAAATTAATAGCAAAAGGTATAGCAAAAGGTATAGAGAGTTATTTTATAAAAAACTAATGTTTAATTAACCATATTTTAATAAAATTTCACTATAATACGCCACTAAATTAAAACAAGGAAACACAATGTTACAAGGTATACTTAGAGATAGTATCGTAAAACAATCAACAAAACAACTAAGACGAGATGGTTATCTAATTGCTAACATTTATGGAAAAGGTTGCGAAAATATTAATGCAGCTTTTAAATTAAATGACTATATTAGATTTTTAAAAGCTAAAGAAACAGTAGCTTTTGATGTAGAAGTAGCAGGAACAACTTATAAAGTAGTAGTTCAAGAATACCAAAAACACCCAGTAACTTCAGCTTTAGTACATGTTGATTTAATGATTGCACAACCAGGTGTAAGAACAAATTATTATGTACCAGTTACAACAGAGGGAACACCAAAAGGTCTTAAAAATAAAGGTCTTTTATCTTACCACAGAAATAGAGTAGCTGTTAAGTGTACAATTGAGAATTTACCAGAAAAATTCCACTTTAATGTAACAGATTTAGATACAGGTGACAACTACCTTGTAAGAGATATCGAATTACCAGAAGGTGTTGAATGTTTCTTAGACCCAAGAGTACCAGTTGTTGGTGTAATTAAAGCTAAATAATAAAAGTTTTATACATATGAACTTAATCTCTGGACTTGGTAACCCAGGTGATAAATATAAAAAAACCAGACATAATATAGGATTTTTAGTTATCGATAAGATAACTAATAACCTATCATCTTCAAATATAAATAATTCTAACTTTCAAGCTGATATTCAAAAATATGCATCAAATTTGTATGTAAAACCTCAAACATTTATGAACCTTTCTGGTGAATCAATTCTTAGTATCGTAGATTATTATGATATTCCAAATGAAAATATTATAATAATACATGATGATTTAGATTTACCGTTTGGAGCAGTAAAGTTTAAAATAGGTGGTGGCCATGGTGGTCATAATGGTTTACGATCAATCGATAGCCATATAGGCAAAGATTACATTCGAATAAGAATAGGAATAGGAAAACCTGAAAATAAGGGTGATGTTGCAAACTATGTATTGTCAGATTTTACGAAAGAAGAATTTTTACAACTAGATGATATTATTGACCATGTTATTGACTCTATAGAAGCATTACAAAAAACTTCTATAGAAGAAGTAAAATCAACATTTACTATAAAAGCTAAAAATTGAAAATAATTACTAAATATTTATTGGCTAAGTATGTAAAATATTTTTTGATTATTTTACTCTCATTAGAGTTGTTTTTTGTTGGAATTGATTTTTTACAATATTTCTCAAGACTTCCTAATTCAGCCAACTTACAACTCTTATATATTATGTATAATGTTTTTTTTACACTTACGATAACCCTTCCTTTGTCTTTAGTATTTGGATGGATTGTTACATTAACTTTTTTGATAAAAGATAATGCTTTAGTGAGTTTTTATTCTTTAGGTGTATCAAAAAGAGAAATCTTATTACCTATTTTACTTATTACTACTTTCTTTACATTAGTTTTAATAGGATTACAAAGTACTCCTCTTGCTTATTCTTATGAACAAAAAGATAAAATTATAAAAAATAAATACTTTATTGATGAACAAAAAAATATATTTCTAAAATATAATGAATATTTTGTGTATTTTAAAAAGTTGTATCCTTTAGAGAAAAAAGCTGAAGATATTCATATTTTTAAGATACATAATCAAGATGTTGTAGAGATTATAGTTGGAAAAAAAGCATTTTATCAAAACAGTAAATGGTATGTTTTAGATACAAAAATTATAAAAAAACCAGAAAATATAAATTGGGTTGATTCGAAGTTAGATGTGAGTTACGAAAAATTTCTGTATACTTTAGAAGGATTTGAACCTCAAATTATTAGTAATGTTTATAAAGGGAAAGCACAATATTCTGTTATTGATGCTATTCGTACAATCTTATTACTTGATACTCAAGAATCTAATACAAATAAAATAAAAGCTATTTTATATTCACAAATAGTGACACCTTTTTTTGTTTTACCTTTAATAGTGATAATTTTAATTTTTACATCACCAAGTAGTAGATTTTTTAATTCAGCATTTTTTATTACTATATCTATATTTTCTACATTGACAGTTTGGGGAATTGTATTTCTGCTTCAAAAACTTGCTTTAGGGAGTGTTGTTTTAGCAGAAATAGCTATAATACTTCCTGTAGTTTTATTTTTTATATTAGCATATGTTTTATATTATAAAAAAATTATCTAATTTACTGTAAGGGAATAGAGTGGAAAAAATTTACGCTTTTGGAATCTGTCTTTATAAAAAAAGAAAAGATTGTATTGAAGTTTTGCTTTGCAAATCTGTAAATAGTAAAGAAAAATGGGGATTTTTAAAAGGTGTTGCATTAAAATATGAAACTCAAATAGAAACTGCCTTAAGAGAATTTTATGAAGAATCTAGCATTAAAATAGAAGCAAACTTATTAGAAAAATTTTTTATACAAAAAAATGAATTGAAAGATATTGGTGTTTTTTTAGTGAATTTTGATAATGTACATGGTATTAATAAATATTTCAAAGAAAATAAACTTTATAAAGAGTATCTTTCTGATGAAAATAGTGATGTAGAATTTTTCAATATTGATAAACTTCCTTTGATTAAAAGCAAACAAAAATATATGGTAAATGATATTGTAAATTACCTAGATTTCAAATAGACTTTTTATCTTGAAAGCGACCTTATGAATAAAAAATTTTTAAAATTTTTAAAATATTTACTTATAGTTCTGATTCTTTCAACTACATTAATACTTTCTTATTTATACATTCCTAAAACATTAGAATCATTTGACAACAGATTGCGTGACTATATGTTTGTTTTACGAGGTGAGGTACCTCATAGCAATAATATTGTTATTATAGATATTGATGATAAATCATTAGAAAAAGTAGGGCAATGGCCATGGAGTAGAAATAAACTCTCAGATATGCTTGTAAATTTAACAGAGTCTGGAGTAGGTCTTATTGCTTTTGATATTGTTTTTGCAGAAGAAGATAGAAGTAATCCTACAAAAATAATCGAAACATTGGGTATTAAAACAGATAAAGAGATACCTGATTATGATTATATTTTTGCTGCTACTGTTGCCCAGACACCAACAATTTTGGGGTATCAGTTTCAACTTTCAAAAGATGATTATATAACAAAAAAATCACCAGAAATTCCAGCAATCTTTATTGAAAAAAACAAAAATACAATGGAAAATGATAGAGTCATCAATGCTTATGGTTCTATTTTAAATATTCCAATTATTCAAGACAATGCATATTCAAGTGGTTTTTTTAATAATGTACCTGATGAATCAGGAATAGTACGAAGTGTTCCATTAATAATACGCTTTGATGAACAGCTATATCCATCTTTGGCACTTGAAGTAATCCGTACAATTAGCGATAATAAAAAAGTATTTATAAATTATGATAGTAATGGAGTGACTAATATCAATGTAGGTGATTATGTTATTCCAACAGATAGGTATGGAAGGGCAATTGTTAATTTTCGAGGTGGTTCAAAAACATTTCAATATATTTCTGCTTTGGATATTCTTAATAATAATTATGACCCCAAGGATATTGCTAATAAAATTGCGATTATTGGTACTAGTGCAGCAGGACTTTTAGATTTGCGAGCAACACCTTTTGAGTCAATCTATCCAGGAGTTGAAGTACATGCTAATATTATTGATAATATTTTAACAGAAGAATATCTTTCCAAACCATCTTGGGTTGATGGATTAAATATCTTTCATATTATGATATTAACTTTAATTGTAGTTATGTTGGTTGCTTATCTTCCAATTTTATACTCTTTATTTTCTATAGCCTTGATATTTGTATTTGATATGTATGGTATATTTTATATATTATTTGATGTAGGATTAATTTTAAATATATTTTTCCCTATCATGACTATTGTTATCTCTTCTATAGTTGCAATCACAATGAACTATTTTTTAGAGATACGACAAACAGGTGCTATAAAAGAAAAATTTGCTTCAAAAGTTTCAAAAGATGTAATGGAATCTTTATTAGAAAATCCAGATAATAACTCTTTTTCAGCTATGGATAAAGAGATAACAGTATTTTTTAGTGATGTTAGAGGTTTTACAAATATAAGTGAAGCGATGCCAAATGCGAAAGTATTAATTGAATTTTTAAATGAATATATGGACCCTATGACTGATATTATCATCAAAGAACATGGTACTGTGGATAAATTTATTGGAGATGCTATTATGGCATATTGGAATGCCCCAGGTGATGTTAAAGATCACGCTGATAGAGCATTAAAAGCAACCTTATTGCAACTGCATGCTACAAAAGTATTGAATACTAAACTACGATCTGACTTGCGATTTAAAGATGTAGTAAAAATGAGTGATGAAAAAAATATTCCTATTATTGATATTGGAATTGGCTTAAACACTGGAATGGCTACAGTAGGAGAAATGGGGTCTTCTCAAAGAAGTGATTATACTGTAATTGGTGACCCTATAAATCTTGGGGCTAGATTAGAGTCTTTGTGTAAATATTATGGTTCAAAATGTAATATTTCGGAATTTACTAAAGCACACCTTAAAGGTGATTATATATTTAGAGATTTAGATTTGGTTGTTGTTAAAGGAAAAAGTGAAGCTATTAAAATCTGGCAAGTGATTGATTTTGCAACTCCTTATAAAGAACAGACTCTTTTTTCTGTTAGTAAAGAGAAACTAGATGAGGAATTAACTTTATATCACAAAGCATTAAATATGTATCGTAAAGGGTTGTTTGAAGAAGCATTAATTATTTTTCAAAATTTAGATGAGAGTGAATTTAAAACAAATACTGAAATATATAAAATTTATTCTCAAAGATGTACACACTATATTAGTAACCCACCAAAAAATTTTGATGGAGTATTTGTACATACTACGAAAGGCTGAGTATATTATTCTTTTATAAAAGAAACAGAAGTATTGTTATCTTTTGTATCAATAAATGATAGTGTTACATTTCTCTTATCACTATTATCAAATGTCACAATTTTATATTCTCCCCAATGATTTCGAAAAGCTATATTTTTGTATATGGGGTCTTGTTTATTAATTGGTGTTGAGGAAATCTGTTTTTGACCATTCATAGTTACTGTGTATTTAGAAATATTATCATCTACAGCATAAATACCAACAAGAAAATGTTGTTTATTATCATCCCATTTTTTTGTATCGACTGAATTTAAGTAAGTGACATTAAAAATAGCATTTACTATACCTTCTTGAACCTCTTTTATCACTTTTGAATATTGCATATTTTGTGCATAAATAGGTTCTTTATCTAAAACTGAAGTTGCAGACTGGGAACAACCTAATAGCACCGAAGCTAAACCAAAAATTAAAATCTTATTTTTTATATTTTTCATAAGTAGGATTGTACACTAATTTTGATAATATATCACCAATAAAAATAATAATTTTGAAATAAAAAATGGTGACTAATGATAGAGATACATGATATAAAACCTATTGTAGAGATACCCGATGTAAGTATATATTTTTATTATAGTATTATTGTTTTACTTGTTACTCTTGGATCTATTGTTATATTTTTTATTTATAAATTTTTAAAACCAAAAAAAAGATCCGAAGAGTATAAATATTATGAAATTTTACGAAATATCGATTTTAAAAATACTAAAAAAGCAGCTTATGATATATCCAAATATGGTAGGTTATTAGCGAAAGATGAGAGACAAAAAAGACTTATTTTTGAGCTAGTAGACTTACTATCTATGTACAAATATAAAAAAGAAATAAAGTCTAAAATTTCAAATGAAATAGAAACAAAATTTCAAATTTTTATGGAGAGCATAGATGTTTAGCTTTTTTGAACTTATCAAATTTGAATACCCTTATATATTATTGCTTATTATAGTTTTTATTGTGTGCAATAAATATTGTAAAGCACAAGTAGAGTCATACTATATGCCACACTTAAATATTTTTACCAAATCCAAAAAAATGGGAACACAACTATCGTCCTTTTTAAAATGGATTGCAATTATCTGTGCAATTGTGGCTTTGAGTTCTCCTATACAAGAATTGAATATCATTAAAAATAAAAAAGATGGTATCGATATGGTGATCTCTTTAGATACAAGTGGTTCGATGAGACAGCGTGGATTTAATGAACAAAACCCAACTCAAAACAGATGGGAAGTTGTTCAAGAGATTGTTAATGATTTTATAACAAAAAGAGTAAATGACAACATTGGTATTGTAGTCTTTGGAACATCAGTGATGACAGCATCCCCTTTAAGCTATGATAAAAAAGCACAAGAAAGAATTATTAAAAATCTAAGTATTGGTATTGTTGGAGATCAAACAGCTTTGGTAAATAGTATCGCTACATCCATCAATATTTTAAAACAAAAACAAACAAAATCAAAAGTTATTATAGCTATAACAGATGGTGCAGATACAGCAAGTAATATACCTTTGTCTGTAGTGCTTAAAATGGCAAAGAAATATAATATTAAAATATATACCATTGCAATTGGGCGTTCAAATACTTATATGTTAGAGCAACTTTCAAGCAATGGTGGCGGTAAAACATTTGTTGCATATACAAAAGGTGATTTAGAATCTATTTACCAAACGATTGATGCATTAGAAAAAAGTGAAATTGAACAAAATAAGATTGTTGTAAAAGAGTACTATTTTTTTTATCCACTAATGCTTAGTTTTATATCTCTTTTATTTTTTGTCTATTTTAAAAATAAACAAGAGGGACACTAAGATGGAATTTTTATATCCAAATGTTTTCTATGGTATGCTAATCCCTTTAGTTTTGTTATTTATACTTTTAATAACATCAAAAAGTACAATAGAAAAATATTTTTCAAAAGAGATTTTAGAAAAATTAAAAGTAAATAAAAAGTGCATGAGTAAAAAAAATCGAAATATTATCTATTTCTTTGTACTCATTTTTTTCATTATATCACTTGCCCGTCCGGTTATGAATAAAAAAGAACATGAAGTCAAACAAAATCTTATACCAATAGTTATCGCTCTTGATGTTTCAAAATCAATGCTTGTAGAAGATATATATCCAAATAGAATAGAGATGGCAAAAAAGAAATTACAAAATATCATTGAAAAAAGTATGAATAGTACAATAGGAATAGTTCTTTTTGCAAAGGATTCGTTTATCTTATCTCCTGTTACAGAAGACTTTATCTCTTTAAAATATATTGTAGATAATATTGATACAAACTTAAACTTTGTAAATGGGTCAAATATATTTTCTATTTTGGAAGCTACAAAATACATGCTTGAAGATTTTAAAGTGAAAAATCTCGTTATATTAAGTGATGGTGGAAATGAAGATGACTATGAGGAGGAACTTTCATTTGCAAAAGAGAATGATATTGTTATTTATAGTATAGGAATTGCTACGCAAGAGGGTGCTCCAATTCCAAATAAGAATGGTTTTGTAACAGATTCAAACGGAAATATAGTTACTCTAAAATTGAATGAGTCGATAAAGAAGTTGAGTTTAAAAAGTGGTGGTGGATATATAGATTTTAGTTTAGATAATACAGATGTTACATCAATTATAAATAGAATCAATCAGCAAAGTAAAAAGGAGGAACTAAATGTTCAAAAAATCAAAACATACACGGAACTTTTTTATTATCCTTTAGCTCTTGCACTTTTTTTACTTTTATTAGCTTTAAGTTCTTTTCCTAAAGTTTTTATTAGAAAAAAAGAAAACAGATTACAAAGTGTTTTATTTGTATTTTTTATAGCATACCAAGTATCAAACCCTATGCAAACTTATGCATTTACTTTTAATTTTGAGAATATTGAAAAAGCAGAACAAGCATACAAAAATAAAGAGTACAGTAAAGCAAGCCAAAATTATAGAGAAGTAAATCCAAATAGTGAAGTGTTTTATAATCTAGGAAACTCTTTGTATAAAGAAAAAAAATATGATGATGCAATAAAAGCTTACAGTAAAGTAGTGACAGACAACAAAGGTCTAGAAGCGCAAAAACTATATAACATAGGAAATAGTTATGTACAAGTAAATAAGCTAGAAAAAGCTAAAGAGTTTTATGAAAAATCTTTAAAGATAAAAGAGGATAAAGATACTAAAGAGAATCTTGAATTAGTAAATAAAGAGCTTGAGAAACAAAAAAAGCAAGAAGAAAAACAAAACAATAAAAATAAAGAAGATAAGAACAAACAGCAAGATAACAATCAGCAAAAAAATAAAGATCAAGAAAATCAAAATCAAAATAAGCAACAACAAAAACAAGAAGATAAAACTAATAAAAAACAGAACAGCGAACAAAAACAATCTCAAGAACAAAATCAACAAGAGAATAAGCAAACTCAAGATAAAAAGAAACAAGAAGAGCAAAATAAAATCCAACAAAATCAAACACAACAACAATCTGCTGAACTTAAAAAAGATGAAATATCAGATATGGAAGAGAAAAAATGGATGAAAATGTTACAAAATCAAAAAACACCTATCTACATACAAAAAGTAAATACAAATAAAGAGAGTAAATATAATGAAAAACAACCTTGGTAAAATAATTCTTTGTTTTCTTTTCCCATATATTTTAAATGCGCAGGTACTTCTACAATCGCCCGATACTTTTTATGAAAATGATACGGTTACATTTACACTGATTGCACAAGGTGATCAAATAAAAATGCCTGAGATTAAAAAGGTTGATAACTTTATTGTTCAAAATGGTGGCACCTCTCAGCATACTACTATTGTAAATGGTACGAGAACATTTCAAATAGTACAAAAGTATATGATAGTTGCAAATAAAGATATCTCAATACCAGCTTTTAAAATTATAGTTGACAATCAAGTTTTAAAAACAAAACCAAAAATTATAAAAATGCTAAAAGTCGAAAAAACAAAATCAGATCTTTATGATTTAACAATTAGTACAAACAAAAGTGAAGTTTATGTAGGAGAATCTATTATATTTACTTTAAAATTTAAATATAAAAAAGATTTAGAGATAACAGGATTAGATTTTACTGAACCAAGTTTTGAAAATTTTTGGATAAAAAAACTGCCAACACAAAAAACACAAAAAAATACGAGTGACTACAATGAACAAGAGTTGCAGTATCTTTTATTTCCTCAAAAAGAAGGAGGTGTAACACTAGGTGCTTTAAAAATAGGAGTAAACACATTAAAAAAAGGGTTTGGTCGTTCTTTTTATCTCTCCACTCCTACTGATACAACTTCTGTATATTCAAATAAACTCAATATTAAAGTGAATCCATTACCAAAAAATATAACACTAATAGGTGACTTTACAATCAAATCTAGTATCGATAAAACAAAAATTGATCAAGGTGAAGCAGTTTCATATAAGCTTTTTATAGAAGGGAGAGGTAATATAGACGATTTAGATGAGGTGACACTTAATATACCAGAAGCAACAATTTACGATAATCCTGCAAAAAAAGAGTATAATTTACAAAATAATTCTTATGGTGGTGCTTATGAAAAAACATACTCTATTGTTGCACAAAAAGATTTTAATATACCAAGTATAGACTTACACTATTTTGATAAAAAGACACAAAGTATTAAAACTATAAAAACTAAAAGTTATGATATCGAAGTAACAAGTAACCCCAAAGTAGCAGTAAAACTTGAAGTACAAGAGCCATTAAAAATAGAAGAAAATAAGAGTATTCAAAGTGTAAAATTAAATATAGAAGAGAAAATATTTTATTTTTTAATTGGTTTAGTAGTAGGAAGTATTTTAATATCACTTCTCTTTTTGTATAAAAATAGAGCAAGAACTAAAGAGGAAAAACCTCTTATAAAGGTTATCAAGTCTTTAAAAACACCGAAAGAACTTTTTAAAGTATTACTTGTTTATATAAATATTGATGAAGAATTGGATAAAATCATTTTTAATCTAGAAAATATTTCTGATGAAGAGTATAAAAAAGAGAGAAAAAATATTATTAAATCGATAGATGAAATAATCGCAAAGGACAAGAAATCAAACATCCTATTATAATAGCATCTTTTATTCAAATATCACTTCTAGCCAACGCCTTCTCTTGGGGAGAGGTAGTTAAAATAGATCTGAGTAAAGAGGAAGTTCATAGTATTATAAAAAAGTATGTTGACCACAAATACCCTGACAAAGTATCTCAATATGAAAATAACTTAAAAAAAGAAAAAGCAGATAAACTTAACAAAATAAGTAATATTGTTTTTGTAAATAATAATCTTATGTGGCAAGATGCAATTGTTAATACCCAAAAAAAATTGAACCAATTGGAGTTGAAGTTTTACTGTAAAGATTTAGATTTGGTTCAACGAAAAGATTGGCGTGTGCCTACTTATTCTGAGATGCTTACTCTTGTGGATTATAAAAAAACAGATCCATCTGCTAATGCAAAACTAAAATATGTGACATCTTCAAAGTATTGGACATTAACAAAGGATATTCAACAAAAAGATTCAAATTGGTTTGTTGATTTTAACTATGGGGAAACAGGGATCTCCTCAGATTTAGAAAGATATCATATTCGATGTGTACGAGATATTTCTCACAAAGAAGGTACTTATTAATGAAAATTTTTATAAGTATATTTTTACTCTTTTGTGTAAGTAATGCTTCATCTTTACAATATGAAAAAACTAAAAACATTGTTATTGATACAAGAAAAAATATCATGTGGCAAGATAATACTGATGTAATAAATTTTTTAGAAACTTTTACAAGTGGAAAAGTTTATTGTGACATTTTAGTTTTAAATGGTTATATAGATTGGAGAAAACCAACAATAAAAGAGCTACAATCCATTGTAGATGTTCATCGAAAGAATAGTATAAATAAAAATTTTAAATATGTAGAAAAAAAGATTTACCTAACAAATACAACTTTTAAAAATGATGTAAATAAAGTTTGGGCAATAGATTTTAAAAATGGAAAAACACTTTTAGTGAAGAAAGATGAAAAAAACTTTCTTCGCTGTGTGAGAGATATAAAATGATAAAAATACTTTTAATTATGGTTCCTATCTATCTCTTTTCATTGAATAATCCTTATAAGAGTTTAAATTCTCATGAAAAATTGAATGTTATGGTAAATTATTTTGTAAATGATGCGATAAAAAAAGCGAAACCTGCGCTTCCTATAAAAAGAAAATTAAAAGATGATGGTGCAAGTTTAGATCCTGTAAAATATGAACTTTATTTTAGTTATATTCAAAGGTTAAAAGCTATTAAAGAGAGTAGAGCTGAAGAACAAAAAAATATTGATGTTGAATTTGCTGGAAAAATAGGCTTTTACAATGGAAAACTTAAAGCGTTAAAAGAATACTATCAAGAGAAAAAGAATATCTATCCTATTTTACAGACAAGTCTAAATAAGGCATTTAAAGTTGTATATGGTAAACCTATTTTTTCAGATGTTGTTTACGATAGTGAAATAAATCTTTTATCTGCAAAACTAAATACAATTGATTTATACGATGTAGATAAATATATACCACAAGAATTAGAATTGTATATTTATGAAGGGATTCGCAACAAGTTTTTGAAAGATTACAAAAAGAGTGATATTTATGTAAGGTTTGATTTTGATGGTCATACACTTTCTTATAAAGATGTATTGTTTTATTTTAATGAGTATGAATTAATAGGAAAATTTAAAAAAGAATCAACTGAAAAAATTAAACTTAGTATAAAGATAAATGATGATATATTTCGTCCAATCAAAATAGGGGAAACCAAAAAATGAAAAAAAATATTATAGCACTTGTTCTTTTAAGTTCACTAGGATTTGGAAGTGAATATTATGCTAAACTTAATCCTATCAATACATATACTGTAAAATCAGCAGTAAGCGGTAAAGTGATTTATGTTAATGATGAGATAAAATCAAATACAGCGAAGAAAAGTACAATTGTAAAAATCGATTCGCAAGTTGATATGATTGATCTCAAACAATCTCAATTAAAATTGAAAAATTTAAATGAAATACTAAAAATTCAAAAAGGTATTTTAAAGAGTTTTCAAAGAGTATCTTCAAAATCACAGTTTGATAAGGATAATCAAAAAATCACTATTTTAAATATTGCTTCTACAATCAGTGATCTTAAAACAAAAATAGCAACACTTCAAGATCAAATTGAGAAAAAAACTTTACATGAGGTAAAAAATTATATTTATGATATCGCTGTAGAAGTAGGTGACTATGTTACTCCGGGTGTTCTTTTGTATAATAGTATGGATTTATCTGCAGGAAAATTAGAAATTTTTATTCCAATTAGTGATATTGATACTATAAAAAGTAAAAAGATTTTCTTAGATGGAAAAGAAACAGATTTGACTATTTCAAAACTATATTCTGTAGCTGATTCTACACATATCTCTTCGTATAAGTGTGAAATTATAGTTCCTTCACCAACAAAATTTTCCAACTTAGTTAAAATAGAATTTAAATAGTATTTTGACATATAGAGAACTTTTAAAAACGCACAAAGTAGTGCGTCAACTTTCAGCTGTACAATTTATTGCATATTTTGGTGCTTGGTTTACAAATGTGGCTATCTATTCTATGCTGGTAAAATTTGGTGCTAGCCCTATACTTATAGCAACCGTAGCTGCTATGCATCTTATTCCTGGAATTGTTCTTTCCCCTTTTAATGGATCTATTGTAGATAGAATAGAAGTTAAAAAACTGATGATGATACTTTTAAGTGTAGAACTTTGTATGACACTGGGTTTTTTACTTATCAATTCACTTAATGATGTTTGGTTACTATTATTACTTCTTTTTATTCGAATGGGAAGTGCTTCTATGTTTTTTACAACAGAGATGTCTTTGTTACCAAAGTTATTAAAAGGTAAAGCATTAGTTAAGGCAAATGAGATACACTCAATTATTTGGTCATTTACTTTTACAGCAGGGATGGCGATTGGTGGAATTATTGTAAGTATATTTGGTGAAAAAATATCATTTTTAATCGATGGGGTATTTTTTTTGACAGCGTTAGTAATTTTAAGTCAAATCCATTTTAATGTACAAATGGAAACAGTTCATAAGAGTATCATAAATTCAATCAGAGATGGTGTATTATATATAAAAGAGAATAAACATTTATTACATTATATGTTACTGCATGCAAGTGTTGGACTGACTGCGTTTGATACCTTAGTAACTTTACTGGCAGATTATGAATATAAACTTATTTTAGCAGTTCCCTTAGCTATTGGGATTACCAATTCTGTCCGAGCCTTTGCTTTAATGATAGGACCACTATTAATCAGTAATTGGGTGACAAAAGAGAGACTATTGTATATTTTTATTATACAAGGTATCACTATTATTATCTGGGCATTTATACAAAATAATTTTTATTTAGGTCTAGTAGGGATGTTTTTAACAGGTATTGTTACTACAACAATTTGGTCGTATACTTATGCAATGTTACAAAATCAAGTAGAAGGTAAATATTTAGGACGAGTATTAGCTTATAATGAAATGGTATTTATGATAGCAAATGTTACAACAACTTTTTTTATAGGAATACTAGCTACATTTGTATCTTTAAATATTATTTCTATTTTATTAGGTGTTGTTTTTCTTTTTGTTGCTTATTATTATAATCGAGTATTTTTAAAAAATTAAATTTTTTTACATATTTTAAGTTATTTCTATAATTTTTTAGTTATACTTCGCTTCTAAAAAATGCAGCTGTGGTGGAACGGTAGACACGCGGGCTTGAGGGAACGAAAAGATAGTTTTTCAAAGAACCTTAAATAAAACTTATAATTGTTAAAATGCGAAGGTGGTGAAATTGGTAAACACAGCAGCTTGAGGGGCTGCCGCCCACACTGGGCTTGGGAGTTCGAGTCTCCTTCTTCGCACCAAATTCAGTTTTGAGCAGTCGTTTTTTTGATTTTAGTTTCCGTATTGACAACCTTTTGGTAACTACTTCGTCCCAATCTCGTCCCAATTTTTATAAAAAAACTTCAAAAAATAAATAAATCTTAAATTAAACTTATGAGTGTTCAGATATTGCCTTAGTTAAGGGCTTTGTAGCACATAAAATTGAGACCATATTGTTTTTTTAACTAAGTTTCCACATTGACAACTTTTTGGTAATTTTTTACATTGCAAAATGCAATATTTTTTAATTCAATTTTATTTTTTAGTTAAACTGCTAAAATGAAAAAATCTCTTTATAAATTAGAACAAATTAGTCAATCTTTAAATAGCCATCAGACCTATTATCAGTTCAATAAGATGGAAGACCATTTAACTGATAAATACCGCAAAGGTAGAATTAATGCTGCCAAATGGTTGAATGAACTTATCTATTATTTTATTCAGAAGGAAAGTAGTTTTATAATAGAATTCAAAGAACAAATTCAAGAACAAAAAAAGAATTAGAAGTTAATTCAGAAGCAGAATCAACTTATGATAGACTTAATGTTGCTTCTGATGAAAATACATCTGCTGAAACTTTAAACAAGGTTTATTTGATGAACTTAATTTAATTGAGGATATAGTAAATGGTAGAATTAATAATCGTTAGTCTTATTTTAATAGCACTAATTTCTTATATGATTTACAGAAAGAATCAAAAAAATAAAAATAAAATTCAATTTCATGAAAGGTTGAAGGATAGATGACATAATAATAAAAAAATGATTATTCATTATTTTTATAGGTTTATATGTTGTTTTTAGATAACATTAAGACCTCAATTTTATATAAAAAATAAACTATTAACTACAGAAGGGTTTTACTAAATGATTTCACAAGACCAAAGAGATTATATAATTAATTTATTGCAAGAAGGCAAGGAAATTCCACAAGAATTTAAATATGATTTATTTCCAACAACACATAAAGAATACGAATTAACATATGCTGGAAAAATGAGAAAAGAAGATGTGTTGGCAAATGAAGATGGTGTTTATCCTGTTCCATTACAAGTTGAGAAAGTTTTTAATGGAGATAAATACAAAGCTTTTGATGATGATTGGAAAAATATGATTGTATTTGGGGATAATTTACAATTCCTTAAAACAATAAATGAAAATAAAGACCCATTAATAAAAGATAAGATTAAAGGTAGAGTTAAATTAATATATATCGACCCACCATTTGCTACTGAAGGAGACTTTAAAGCTGGACAAGGTCAAAAAGCTTATTCTGATAAAGCAAAAGGTGCTGATTTTATAGAGTTTTTAAGAAGAAGACTAATATTAGCAAAAGAAATATTAGCTGATGATGGTAGTTTATTTGTTCATCTTGATTGGAAAAAAGCTCACTATTTAAAAGTTGTGTTAGATGAAGTGTTTGGCTCAGAAAATTGTTTTTTAAATGAGATTATATGGAGTTTTAAATCGGGTGGAAGACCTAAAAACTTTTTTGCAAGAAAACATGCTTCAATTTTTTGGTACAAAAAAACAGATAACTATAAATTTTTCCCTGATGAAATTGGTGTAGAAAGAGGTGTTGCAAAGAAAAACAACATGAAAAAAGGTGTTGATGATGATGGAAGACTTTATTGGTCAATAATGTCTAATGGTAAAGAGTATAGATATTATGAAGATGATAAACAAATTCCAGATGATGTATGGACTGATATAAATTACCTTCAACAAAAAGACCCAGAAAGAATTAATGTAGGTAGTTACCCTACTCAAAAACCAGAAAGATTATTAGAAAGAATCATCAAAGCAACAACTGAAGAAAATGACATTGTTTTAGATTTTTTCGGAGGAAGTGGTACTACTGCTGCTACAGCTGAAAAACTAAAAAGAAGATGGCTTACATGTGATATTGGAAAGTTATCTTATTTTACAATCCAAAAAAGAATATTACAAATTAATACAAGTAAATCTTTAACACCTGTAATTAAAAATAAGAAAATTTATGAAAAATGTGGAGAATGTGATAGTAAAGTTCTTGTTGATACAGAAAAAAAAGAAACATACCCATTATATAAAGAGATGGCAAGAAGCTTTATGACATGTTCTTTAGGTCTATATGACTTGAAAAAAACTTTAGATATGGAATGGGATAAATATAAAGAATTTGCAGCTGGATTATTTGAACTGGAATTAAATTCACATACAATCTCTGGATTAGAATTTGATGCTAAAAAAAATAGTAGTCCTGTTAAAATGTTTGATTATAAAAAATTCCAAGATTCATCTGTAGATGAAAACTACTTAGAAAGTATTCACAGAGCTATAAGTAGTAAAATTTCAGGTAGAGTTTATATTATTGCTCCAGCAAATAGTATAGATTTTATAAGTGATTATCATCAAATAGGAAATATAAGATATTACTTCTTAAAAATTCCATATCATATGATTAAAGAACTTCACAAAACACCTTTCCAAAAGTTAAGACAACCTCAAAGCTCTAAGAAAATCAACGAAGTAGATGAAGCTGTAGGTTTTCACTTTATTAGACAACCAGAAGTTAAAACTGAAATATCATTAGATAAAAGCAAAGTTATCATTTCTATAAAAGAATTTAGAAGTCAATACTCAAAAGATGATGAAGGTAGATATTTAGAAAACTTTGAAACTTTATCTGCAATATTTGTTGACAAGGATTACAATAATGAAGCTTTTGAAATGGACGAAGTTTATTTTGCGGATGAACTATTGCCTAAGAAAAAGAAGAATGAAGATGATGTTAGAGATGAATTAAAAGCTCTTGATGAAGATGGTTTAAAATTAACTCTAAATAAAAAAGACTTAGGAAATAAAATTATGGTTGTATATACAGATATATTTGGAAATGACTTTACAGAAACATTTGATATTAAAGGATTATAATGCAAGATATAAAAGTTTTTAAACAAAAAGATTTAATTCTAAATGTAAATCCATCATATGACCCATTAGAGCTTGATTTAGATGAATGGGAGTTCTTTTTAGACAAATTATGTTTGAATAGAGAATATCAAAAAGAAGCTATTAAAACAGCAATAATTTATTTTGCATCTGGGAAATATAAAACTATTGAAGATTTAGTAGAAGAAAATTATAAAAAAAATGAAGAATTACAATCTAAATATTCAACATTAAGTGAATATAAAAAGAAAATTCAAATTTCTAATAAGTTATTTGGAAACATTGATTTATCAACAGGTGCTGGAAAATCATATGTAATCTATGGAATCGCTCAAATAATGTTAGGTTTAGGTCTTGTTGATAAAGTTCTTGTTCTTTGTCCATCTATCACAATTGAAGATGGGTTAACTGAAAAATTTACAGAATTATCTGGAAATGCAGATTTAAAAGATGCTATTCCAGAAAGTGCAAAATTTAAAAACCCAAGAATTGTAAATGCAAACTCTACAATTAAAGCTGGAGATATATGTGTTGAAAATATTCATGCTGTTTATGCTAATACAGGCTCATCTATTGATGACAGTTTAATTTGGGATAAACAAAGAGTTTTAGTTTTAAATGATGAATCACACCACATATTCAATAAAGTTGAAGGTAGAGGAGAAGAAGTTAAAAACTTAAAAAAATGGAAAGAATTTTTACTTAATACAAATTATGATTTTAAATACATTTTAGGTCTAACAGGTACAGCTTATCATAACAATGAATATTTTAATGATGTTATATATAGATATTCACTAAGAGAAGGAATAGAAGATAGGATAGTTAAAAACATTGATTATAAAATGGAAGATGATAATGGTGGTGGAGACAATGAAAAATTTCAAAAGATTTACATTAATCATGATGATAATATTAAAAAATATAGAAAAGTTAAGCCATTAACTATATTAATTACAAAAGACATTGGAAAGGCAAACATCTTAGCTGATGATTTAATAGATTTTCTTTCTGACAAAGAATCTTTACCAAGAGAAGATGCTGAGAAGAAGATTCTTATTGTGACTTCACATAAAGACCATAAGCCAAACCTACTAAAATTAAAAACTGTAGATAACCATGACAATCCAGTTGAATGGATTGTATCTGTTTCAATGTTAACAGAAGGATGGGATGTTAAGAATGTTTTTCAAATTGTACCATGGGAAGATAGAGCTTTTAACTCAAAATTATTAATAGCTCAAGTTTTAGGAAGAGGATTAAGAGTTCCAGAAGCATATAACAATATTCAACCAATTGTGACTGTTTTTAACCATGATTCATGGAGTAAAAATATTAAAGGCTTAATTGATGAAGTTTTAGAGATAGAGACAAGACTTTATAGCAACCCATTGTTAGATGAAGACAAATTTGATAGAGCTAAATATCATTTTGATGTCTATAATTTAGATTATACAAAACAAGAAGTTGAAGTAACACATAATCAAGAAAATAAAACTTTTAATTACACAGAAGCTGAACAGAAAGGTATTTCATTAGAAGCTCAAACAATTGTAGCTGATAAAGAAGCTAAATATGTAAATGTTTTAACAGGTCAATCAAAAGAAAAAAACTATGTTATAGAATCAGAAACAACAACAGTTGATGAAGTTGTAGATAAAATTTATGACAATTTTAGAGATAGAGAATGGGAAGGAACTGTTTTACAGTTAGGGGAAGACAAATATACAAAAAACAACTTACCACCAAGAGAAAAAATTGTAAACATAATTAAAATTTCTATGAAAAACAGAGGGATTAAAGGAGATAAAATTATTGAAAAGAATGTTCAAAAAATATATAGCTCCTTTTCTACATTGCTTAGAAAAAAAGGCAAAACTGTAGTTTCTGAGTCAAAAGTAAATGAACCTTATGTAATTTCAACTAAATCTGCATCTAAAGAAAGCTTAGGAATAGGAAACTTAAAAAGAGGTCATTCAGTTTTTTATACAAACAATTTTGATGAAGAACTTTTAGCTGAAGACCAATTAAATATCATGAATGAAATAGAAAGTGATTTGTCACTTCCAAGAAGTGCACCAATGAAAGAAGATGAATATTACTTCAAAACTCCATTCGATTTAGTTTTTACAAAAGGAGAACCAGAAAGAACTTTTATTGAAAAACTATGCAAGAAAGACATAATCAAGTTAGGACTTATAGATGCATGGATAAAATCAAGAGATACAGGTTTTTATAGTATAGAATACAGTTTAAAATATGGTGGTAAAGACTCTAAAACAAGAAGACATGCTTTAAAAACATTTAATCCAGACTTTCTAATTAAAGCTACAAAAGATGACAAAGAGTATATATTAGTAGTTGAAATTAAAGCTGATAAAGATGATTGTGCTGAAAATAAGGCAAAATATAAGTATGGGAAAAGACATTTTGAAGCATTAAATGCTAAATTGAAAGAGAATAATATAAATCAAGAATATATCTTTCACTTTTTAAGTCCAAATGGTTATACACAATTTTTTGACTATCTAAAGAATGGAACATTATTTGAATCACAAGATATTTTCAGATGTGAGTTAGAAAATCTACTTGAAGAAGATTAAAAATTGATAGAAGCATTAGAACAGATAAGTTATTTTACATCTTTTTTCATGCTATAAAAAAGAGAAGATTTATTTAAATCTCCTCTAAACTAAAAAATTTATAACCTTTTATTGTTGCTGAAAGGTTATATGTATTATATAGTGTTTTTTAGAATTAATCTTGTTTTGGTGTATAAGAAGTTTTATGTGTCTCGTCTCTCGACTCGTTCAGGCATCGGCTATCGCCTTAAATGTGTTGTTGGGTGGTTTTCTTTGTTTGTGTAGATGTAAGCATTGCTGTAAGTCCTTCAAGGGCTTTTTTACAGGCATAAAAAAAAGGGAAACTCAAAAAGAGTCTCCCTTGCCTAATCAATATTTTTATTATATCTGTTTTTTAGCTGTAATGTTTTTTTAGGTTAGTTAAATCAGCTCTAAATAAGAAAGAAAACAATGTTCTTCTTATTGTCTCACATGCTTCTATTTCTTCTGTAGATAAGTTATCATCTACTTGTATTTGAAATAGATGTTTTTTAGCATCTTTAACATCAAGATAGAATGTACCATCTTGATTTTTTAAATTATAATACTCTACTTCATCCAGAATAAAATTGGATGCAAAAATCACAGCATTTTCATCTGTTATTTTTAATTCTTGTTTTATAAAGTTTTTTAAATCAACTTTGTTTCTTATTAGATGTTTGTTTATGTTGTCATATACAATAGATTCGTTTGATAATTCTCTTATATCTTTATTGAATAGAGACTTAGCTATTTGAACTGTTAATTCATCTGTGTTAGCTAAGAAGATTACTTTATCAAACCTATATATCATATACTGGTCAAACAATTTATTAGTTGTAGCGATTAAAGGCTTGTTATGACCATCAAGATGAGAAAAATCATTTCTCATAAATCCCTCGATTGCTACATAATAAGTTAATCTATCTGTAATCTCTTTTAATGCTTTTGTTGTTGCTGTAATATCAGCTCCTACTATTAGTATTTTTTCCATTTTCTACTCCACCTTCATATGACTATGAAGGATTTTATTTTAACTTGATTGAACCCTTGACGGGAAACTATTTATTTTCGTTATCTCTTAAAAGTAGAATCTTTTCTACTTCAGATTTCTTTACAAATAAAGAATCAAAATGTGTTAGTTCTTCTTTGTTTTTTATCTTTTTGATAATTTTGTTCTTGTTTGCTTGGATGATGATTCCTATTATGAGAAGAGCCATCATATAAGGTATTAGAAAAGCAAAAACTTCTAATGCCATTTTGAATAATTCTAACTCTATGTTCATGATGCCTTCTTCTCCTCTTCTTGCTTTTGTTTTTCGATTTCTTTATCTATCTTCTTGATGTCTTCATCAATGACTTGAAAGTTATCTCTTATGTATTTATTAAGTTCTTCCATATGACACCGCCCTTATGATGAGAAATTGATTTTTACACCAAACTTTTCATCAACTTCAATTGCCTTTGTAGATTTAAGTTCTTTCTTGAAAGAACCATCTTTTAATAAACTTTTTACTTCATCTGGTGTTATTTCATCTCCACCAAACTTTCCTAAAGCTGATTTGAATATTGAATATCCACATCCTTCGTTTTTCCACTTAGGAGCATCTTCTGTTCCCTCATTTGACCATTTTGCTTTGTTGCATCCAAAAGAAGACTTCTTCTCTATGATTCCTCCATCACACACAGGGCATTTACCTAATACCTCTGCTTCTTTTTTTTCGTTTTCTGCCATTTTATACTCCACGGAGTCTAAGAACTCCTAAATTTTAAGATTGACTTGAATGAATCAAGTCATATATAGGTTGTAAGAACAACTTAGAAAAAAATGATGATTTGTGATGTAAATTGATACATTTATGTATTGAATTGTGATTTTTTGTATTAATTTGTAAAGATTTGTAGAAAAAAGTAGAGATATGAGAAGTGAATCTCATATCGTTTAGTTATTTGAAAAGGTCATTAAGGTCAGGAATATCTGACTTAGAAGACTTTTTCTTTTTAACTTTTCTAACTGGTTCAGGAGCAAGTTCTTCAAGTGTTGCATCTAAGTTATTAAGAGAATAGTCATCTTCGTTCTCTTGATAAACATTAGAAGGCTTCTCTTCATTAATGTTTAATCTTAGATATTCAGCTCTTGTTATGATTCTTCCTTCATAGAAGTAAGTTTCTGATTCTTCTACATCAGGAGCTTCATAATTATCTTCTCTAGGCTCTGGAGCTGGTGGAAGATAGTCATTAGACTTTTTAAGTACAACTTCTGTTTTAGGTAAAAAAGAAGGAGTGCCTTTTCTAAGTTGCTCTCTAAGCTCTGCTATTTGCTCTGAAGGGCTTTTTTCTTCTGTGAATGTATCAACTATCACTTTTTGTTTTCTTGGCTTCTCAGCTTCAGAAAGTAGTGGTGGTAATTCAATCTCTTCAGTTTTAATTTCAATAACTTCAACATCTCCAGAATTTTCTGGTAATGGTGGTAAGATAAACTCTTCTTCAGATGGTTTATTTTCAGTTTGTTTATTGACAATTAAAGATTTTTGCTCTTTAGCTTCAGGTGTCTTTTCTTGGTTTGTTTTTTTGTCTGTGTCTAAAGAATTAAGTGTAATTATTAGACCTAAAAAAACTGCTATTAGTATAATTATATTTTTCATATTAAACTCCACCTTCATTCTTAGATGAAGGATTTTAAGTTGGTTGGTTAAGCCCTTACGGGAAACTAATTATATGGACTATCAGAGAAGTCAGGTTCATCTTGAACTAAGTCAACTTCTCCTAATTCTAAGTCTGTATCAAGATTTAGATTGTCTAAATCAATATCTCCAGAGAAGTCATCTTCATCTGGTTCATTGATTGTTTGAGCTGGTTCTGATACTTCAGAAGGAATTGGTTCATCTGGAGCATTCATAACTTCTACATCTGGAACTAAAGGTTCATCAGGTTGAGTCATAACTTCAACATTAGGAACTTCTTGCTCTTCTTCTTTCTTATCAGCTTTCTTCTCCTCTTTAACTTCTTCTTTAAAAGGGTTTGGAGTAGATGGTTTAGCTGATTCTTCTTTGATTGTAAGAAGTGCTTTTTCAAAGTCAAAGTTAATATAGTGTTCTTTAATAAAAGAACCTTTTGCAACAACTTCTTCTCTTCTTAAATCAAACAGGAAGGTAAGTATTTCTTCTTTGGATAATTTGTTAAATTTATCCATTAACTTCTCTATGATTAATTTGTCAGAGTAATCTTGAACTGGAGACTTTTTATCTCTAACATATAAATCAATAACTTCTCTTTGTCTTGTAAAATCATTTAAGTCTTCTAATAATTCGTGTTTATAGAACACTAAGTTCTTGTAGAAGTCAGAAACTCTTTTATATCTATTAGATAAGTCTTTTAAATCATCTAATGTCACATCACAATAGTTTTTAAAGTTATTCCAGCTCATTTCAACATCTGCATCTTTTGTATATTCAATAAACTTAGATACAGTAGATACTTTATATACTTCATTGATTACATCTTTAACTCTTTTGTCTTCATCTGAAATATTAAATAGAATTTTTCTACTTAATTTTGTTTGTTCAGATAAGATGTCTAAGTTAAGTTCAGTACCTTCTTTTTGTATTTTTTCAAATACTCTCACTATTTCATCAGCATAGTCTAAAATCATGTCTGAATTTTTATATGCTTCTATATCGTCAAGATTGAAACTTTCTGGAATATGCTTTTCAATTCTTTTTGCTGAAATATCAGTACCAGAGTTGATTCCAAAACTTAGTTTTGTAATTGGTCTGTCTCCTTGTTTGAAGAATCCTGTTCTTTTTGCAAGGTCAGTCAATTCTGAAGTAAGGATTTTCTTATTCATTCTTCTTTGAATAGAAGTAGATGCTTTTGTAGAATTCATTTCTACACCAGATGATTCTGATTCTGTCATCTCTTCGATTTCTTCTTCTCCAAAGTAGTCTGTAATAAACTTTGCTCCAAGTGGTTCGTCATACTGCATTATCAACTTAGCTGATAACAACTGGAACAAAGAGTTAATAGTTTTATCTCCAGCAATTTCCATCAATCTAGCAATAGATTGAGTAGCAATTGTTGTAAAGAAACCTCTTGACCTTGCTTCGGCAAGGAAGGCATCTGCTGCTTCAAGGATTGCTTTTGCAAGTGGTTTATTATCTCCCTCTGCAAACGATTGAACCTCGTCCAGAAGAATCATAATTTTTCTGGATTCTCTTTGTTCCATTGTCAGACCAATTTTGAAAATCAATGCAAAAAATAGACCATAATATAGGTTATATTTACCAGCAAGTTTTGCTTCATTTTGAATACCAAGTCTCATGTTTTTATACTTTTCATAGTCTTCAATTTTGTCTAACTTTCTGAAGAATTCTGTAATAGTAAAGTTCCCTTTTTCAAAATAAAACTCAGGAAGACAAATTTTACCAATAAATCTACCCATACTACTTTGAACACCTCTGGCTTGGCCATCGGGACCGCCCGTCTCCTCGTCAATTGTGAAGATTGCTTCAGCTGTTCCTCTTAAACCTAATCTGTTAATATCTTTATTTCTTATAAGAGATTTTCTTAAAGACATAACATCTTGATGTGACTGTAAGTAGTCAATTAAGTGCTTCATCGTTGGTCTATCACTAAATGCAATTAGAATAATTACTAAGTAGATAGCCATTTGTGCTTGGGCTGAAAAGTGGTCAGACTCATCAGCTGGATATAAAATTTTAACCATGAAAAATAGTAATCCTGTGTCAACTTTTTTTGTTACAGGGTCTATTGCTTCATCCATGAAGTTCCACAATATAGTATCTTTATCAAGAGGGTCAAATAAGAAATGATTCTTATTTAAAAAGTCTCTATGAAGTAATTTTGGATTAAAGTCATCTCCTTTTCTTTCAAGAAAAATCATTGGTCTATTAAACTCTTTAACTCCTCTTGAAGTTTGAACTCTTCTTAATTTTGCCATTGAATTTGGTAATAAATTCATTAGTCTTTTTAGACTATTTCTTTTAAAACTATCTGATACATCTAAACTATTATAAGTAGTAAAAAGCTTTTTGTAGATTTTACTTGTAAATTCTTCTCTGATATTTCCATGAATCATATTATTAATTGCAACTGTTTTACCAGCTCCAGCTTTTGCAACTATGAGTAATCCCCTTGAAATTTCAGAAGGGTCTAAGGGTATTTGTTCATTACCCCACTCGAATTCAT
Source organism: Arcobacter sp. 15-2 (assembly GCF_047159865.1). Taxonomy (GTDB): domain Bacteria; phylum Campylobacterota; class Campylobacteria; order Campylobacterales; family Arcobacteraceae; genus JAIOSF01. Next base: position 509,147 of record NZ_AP038804.1, on the reverse strand, counting down.
ATATGTTTTTTCTCTTCTTTATATCAGCTTCTGTTGCTTTGTGCTCAATAACTAAGTCATCATGTAGTAGCATGTTTTTTCTTAGCTCTTTTGCATCTACAACTGAACCACCTCTTAGGGAAATAAACTCTTTATTTTTACTACTAAAGATAAGATATAGAAACATAAAAGGTATAGAGAATATTAAGAATCCCCAAGCTATTTGAAGTATGCTCTCAAAGGTCTTATATAGTCCAGAAATAATTGGAATTGCTCCAAAAAACTGGTTGATAAAATCAGGGATTGGTGTTTGCATTAAGAACTGTAAGTCAGGAATGAATGTTTTAATAATCATTCCAACAAGGGCTGAAAAAGCAAAAGACATTCCAAAGAAAAGGAATATTTTCTTTCTTGCTTTTACTAAATTATCTTGTTCTAATCTTTGTTGATTTTGTGCCATGATAATACCCTCAAATTAAAATTCTCTCTTAATATCAGAGTCATTTTGATTTACAGAATGAATTGCTGCTAATGCTTTTGCAAGAGCATCAGCTGGGTCTTCAGTTAAGATATTAGCTGGTCTTTTTTTGTTGTTTTCTTCTGGTTTAGTTTCAGTTTGAACTGGAACTGATTCAACTGGTTCTGTATTAACAATCTCAGATGTAAATTCTTCTTTCTTATCTTCAAAGAAATGTTTTATTTCATCTTCATTAGCTTGTTCTTTTGTAAATAATTCATCTTTTAATATGAACTTAAAATAAACAAAAGAGCTTGTAAAAATGATAATTCCTAATACTGAAATTAGACCAAATACCATTAATGTTTGAGCATTATATGTATTGCTTGTAAGCAATATAGATACATATATAATAAACATAAATAGTAATGTTAATGATGTGTTTGCAATTGTGTTATTCTTCATAATCTTCTCCTTTCGTTTGAAATTGAGACTTGTGTTTTGAAAGAGATAAACAGTCTCTTGATTTATCTCTCTAAACTTTATTTTAGATATTGATTTCTAAAATCTATATTCTTTTTAAGCTCTTTCTCTTTGCTCTTTTTGTTCTTAACTTCTTTTTGAAGTCTCTTTAAGTCCTTAGTGCTATTTGTCTTCTTATAGATGTCTCTTTCTTTCTTAAATTCTTTTAAATCACTCTTATTAATAGAAGATATTTTATTAATAGATTTGTCATGATTGTCATACAGAATTTCTTTACTTCTTTCATCTGTGAATTTAAATTTACCATCTCCTTGATGCTTTAAAATTCCAGCTTTTTCAAGTTCTTTTGCATGTGTTTCAGCATTTGATAAGAACCTTTTACCATTTTCTTCTGTCATTCTACTGGTTGAAACAGCATGTTCAACATAGCTATTTACTTTTTCTAAATTTACTTCATCTCTCATAACTGCTTGTATATTAAAGAAAGAAGTTTGTGCTTCTCTAAATTCAGCTGATTGCTGATTTTTAGAGTATTTTTGTCTTTTAGAAACAGACTGATTTAGCTTCTCTTCTAAGTCAGTAGAATTAGCAACTTTATACATATTCTTTTCAGATTCTCTTTTATTATCAATGCTATTTAATGTTTGTTTTATTTCATCTGCATCACTTTTAGAGACTTTATCATTCTCTAAAAATAAACCACCTTTCTTATCGTTATAAGACTCAGATTTATCTCTCGATGCTTCTTTGGTCATCTCTTTTGACATTTGTTTAATATCTTTTTGTATATCACTAACAATATCTTTTGCTGTCTCTCTTTCAGATGCTTCAGCTTTATTTAAAACAGAATCTAAAGATACTTTTTTAAACTTCTTGTTATCAATATTGTTAGTTCTTTTTTCTAATCTTGAAGCTGATTTACTTAAAAATTCAGAGTGTTGTTTATCTCCTTTTTTGAACAAATTAGGTTCATATTTTTTAGATAATTCTCTTAATTCTTTAGTAGATTCTCTATGTGCTTCTTTGATGTCATTTTTAAATTTATCATTAATGTCTTTGAATTCTTTAGATTGATTAAACTTATCCAGCTCTTGCTTTAACTGTGTATGTTTATCAATTGTTTTTTCATCCATTTTTGATTTGATAGATTCTTTCCATTGTTCAGCCTTTGCAATTTTAGCTGGGTCTGGTTTATCTTGTTTTTCTAGGAACTGTTTATAACCAGATGCTTTTTCATAGTTTTTAATTGCATCTAATTGGTCTTGTGATAACTCTAATTTATCAACAATTTTATCAGTTTCTTTATCAATAGAATTAAGTCTTTCTTGGCTTAGTTCTTTTACTTTATCTTGTAATTTATCAAGTGTATTTTCTACTTGTAAGAGCTTTTCTTGCTTATCAAGAATTAAGTCAATCTCTTTATCAAGTTTATGTGAAATACCTTTTCTATCTAATTCTTTTTTAGTGTTGATAGCAACTCTAAGTTTGAAGTTTTCAGTTTGTTCTTTTGACATTTTGATGTCATCTTTAGAGCCATATTGAACTATATGAGCATGTCTGTTATTTGTATCTTTATGTTGTGTAATTACTGTTTTAACACTCTTATTATATTTAGAATTATGCTCAGAAATTGATTTCTGAATAACAGCTAATTCTTCTTTTTCAGATAAGTTTTTATCTTGACCTAATGAAAGAACTGAAGTTCTCATTGCTGGAACACCTTTATCTAAATCGCTATTAATTTGTTTAATATCTTCTTTGGATAATTGTTTTTCTAAATCATAAGAATGACTCATATCTTTATCTAAAGATTCTCCAATTTCGAGTTCATTTTCAGCTTCTAATTCAGTCTCTCTGTCCTGATATTTGATAGCTGCTTTCGCTCTTTGACCAATATCTTTGTTATTGGCTGTCTTGTCTAATCTCTTGTTAAATCTTCCAGATTCTTCATATCTGGTATTAAAGATTACAGTCTTATTATCTATTGTAATTCCTCTGTTTCCTTTGGATACTTTGATAGAACTATTAGAATTACTTGATGCTGATTTATTAGAAGAAAGTGAGTTATTCTTAGAAAGTTTTAGTTTAAGCTTTTGGACTTTTTCTTCGTTAAAGTTATTATTTAATTTAGAGAACTGTTTCATAATATTAGTCCTCTTTTTTACTATTTAGCTCTTGAAATAATTCTCTTTTAGAAGCTTTTTCTATCCTTTCGATGTCTTCATCTGTAAGACTTCCGAACTTCACAAAATGCTTAATCAGATTTGTTTGAACAACTGACTCTGTTAAGTTTTTTACTTCAAGTTTTGCTAACCTATTTGACTGATTTTTATAATCTTTTTCAAGATTTTTAAAGTCATTTCTTAATTGAGAATTGCTTGAATCATTAGATTCTTTTAAAAGAATTGCTGTATCAAAATTCTCTAAACCTCTGTCAAGAATTGTTCTAAATGTTAAAGAAATATTCCCATTTCCTAACATCTTATCAAGCTCTTGAATCTTATCATATCTGTCTTGCTCGACACTTAGTTTTAGTTTTTTCATCATGATATTTGTTACCTCCTTTGTAGATTTTTTTGCCCCAATTTTGGGTATAATATAGTATATAGAGTTTTTAAGGAAAAATGTTTTTTTGGGAGTTAAGACCACCAAAGAGACCACCCGAAAATCTCTGTAAGCTCGATATTTAGGTGTTTTTGCTTAAAAAAGGGGCTTTAAAAGCCTACTTTTTCGCAAAATGACCACCAAAAGACCACCATAAAACCCCCATTACAACAGGCTCTGCCAGAAAAATAGAACCCTTCTGGGGTCTTGCTTATCCTGCCCTCAATAATACTAATATATATCCCTACCCCTTTTTATCTGTCCTATAAAATAGGTCAGATTAGTTTAAGATGTCTCAATCCATTTACATGGATTTCATACAGGCATCGCTTCGCTTAAAAATAGAAATAAGAGTATTGATACTTTGCAAAAAGTTAAAAGTCTTATTGATATATTTTTAAGAATTAAGATTAATTAAAATTGTGATTTTATATAAGTGAGATTTCGTAGTTTTGTAGAATCCAATTTTAGTAAATTATAAAAAATGGATTCTTTAATTTTTAGTAAGTTGATTATAGAAAAGTTGGAACTTTAGAGTTTGCATTTTCTACAATTTTTGGATTGTTATTTTTTAGATTAGTTTGAAAAGTAAAAACTAAAATAATAAATAAAACTAAAGCTGAAAAGAAAACTAAATCACTTTGTAAAAATGATGGTAAGTTTTCGCCAAGACTTGCTGGTATAAGAATACCAATTGTCATTAAAATTATTCCAATTGTTTTAAACATAATTCATTACCTCTTATTTTATTTGTTGAAAAATGATGGCTTATATCCTTCATTTTTGTTTTCTGATACATTTGTATCACTTGACTCTTTTGGTTGATTCTGAGACGATGTATTATTTAACTTTGGATTCTTTTGTAAAAGTCTATCTCTTAAACTTAATTCATCATCTTCTGTTTTTTCAGAAACCACTTTTTTCGCTTTTGGAGAAATGCTTAAAAGTTTAGCTTTTTTCTCAATCAGTTTTGAAATTGTTTTTTCTTTAATTTCAGATTCTTCTTTTTTACATTTTTCTAAAAAAGCATCTCTTCTTTTATTTAGAGAAGCAAGAGCTTTTTCTTCTTCTTTTTTGTATTCATCTTCAGCTAAGATAACTACACCTGATAAAACAATTTCTTGTTCTTTGTCATAACCTTTTGATGTCATTACATCTTTTAGTAATTTTCTGTTTATAGACATGATTAAATCCTCCTTTGTCTTTTTTGTATTTTTTAAGTTTTATAAACTTAATAAAAAACTCTTTTAATTAAAAAAGAGTTCTCTATAAATTTATGTTATTAACATTTATTTCTCCTAGTAAAAATTTGAGTAGCTATGAGAAGCTACCTATTGTTATAGAAGGATTTTTTAGTTTCTGTTCAAGAAAAGATTTCTTTTATTTCATCAATAGTTAAAGTAGTATCTTTTGATGTTAAATCTTCTCCAAGAAAAATAATTGCTTGTAGGTTATTATCTCTAATAATTTTAGCTCCAGTTTCTTCAATTAATGTTTCTAAATATTCTTTATGAATTGAAGAGATTGAAAGATATTTACAATTCCAATTAATTAAGTCCGTATCAAAAAAAATTTCGTCTTGGTATAAATTAAGATAAGTAGTTGTTCTTACATTGTTCTCTGTTAAAAGTTGTATTAAGTTTTTAGCTCTATTTGTTAAAATTTTATTCATGTTATTCTCCTTTGTTTTTTTTATTTTTTTAAGTTGTATAAACTTAATAGAACTACTTTAAAAAAAGTAGCTCGATAAATTTATATTTTTTTATAAATATCCCTTTGAACTAAAAAGCCATCTTGGTCATCAAAGCTTTCTTGAAGTACCAGCTCATAACCTTCAAAAATTTTTGGATTTGAATTTATATGTTGGTTTCTTCTTACATCAAAACCATAGTGATAAATGTCTTCAGCTTTCTCAACTATTTTGTAGTTAGAAAGAACATTTTCAATTTCTTGTTTAACAGTTCCTTCAACTTTATGTTGCATGTAGATTAAATAGTTTAAATCTTTCTCTGCAACTTTTGAAATATTCTCAAACTTATATTTTCCAAAATGAAAAATTGCTTCTTCATTATCAGACTCTATTGGAGTAGCTACATAATCAATTCTGTATTTAGCAGAAAAGTTGTTTTCAATTCCTTCAATTGTTGCTGGTAGATTGTTAATCCACTCTCCAACATTTTTTGTTTTTAGAAAGTCATTCATAAGAACTTTACCTTGATGTGAATACTCTTTTCCATCAATCTTATAATTGATGAAACATTGAATCCATTTTCTTCCTTTCTTGTATATCTTAAAAGATATTTTCTCTTTTATAGTTTTCATAATATTCTCCTTTCATATTTTTTAGTTTCGTTTTTAATAAACTTAATCAAGAGCAATACTGCTTTTATTGCTCTTTGTTAAATCTATTTTTTAAATCTACTAGTAATAGTAAATCGTCATCTGTTATTTCAAGCATCTCTAAACATACAGCTCTTTTTAAAAGACTGTATCTTTTGTGCTTACCTTGTGTTTCTTCTTTCTTGATTCTTGATAAAGACTGTTGTGATAAAGAAGTGTATTCACAAACTTTAATGTCTTTAATTTTAATCATATTCGTAACCAATACCATTAATGATTCTTATTTGATTTTGATGATACTCAACAAGGTCTAATACCTCATTTCTTAAATCATCTAAGTAAAAGCTACCACCAAGTTCAGAAGCTAAACTATTAAGCTCATTACATTCAATAGTTCCTAATTGTTTTGCTTCAATTAATTCATCAAACCTTTCAGTTTTTTGAACATCTATAGTTTCGTCTTGTTTAAAAAATATTGCTCTGTAAGCAATTTTGTTTTTTGATAATTTTTCCATGTTATTCTCCTTTGTGTTTATTTTTTTTAGTCTATGTAAGACTTAATAGAACCATTCAATCCCGAATGGCTCGATAAATCTTAGTTAGCACATAAAACTTACATCATCTACAGAGAAAGTATCTTTGTAGATTGTAATTGCAATTGTTCCCTTGTCTGCTAAATCTGTTTTGATTGTATTTGCATCATAATCATGATTAATTAAATCTTGAACAAAAAAATCTAAATTGATTGTAATGTCTAAGTTCACATCTACATCAACAATCAATTTTCTAAAATGATGATAAAACGATGTTGAAGTATCTTGTGCTAATAACTGATATTTACTTTTAAGTAAGTCAGCTAACATATCTTTATTGTCATCAGAATCTATATTGTTTGCTGCTATAAATTGATTATACTTATCTAAGTAACTGTTAGCATCTTTCATATTTCTATTGTAATCTGCTAATAACTTGTCTATATTTTTGTTTAATTTTTGAATTGTATTTTTCATAATCTTATACCTCTTGTTATAAATTTTTAGTTTTTAAAGTTTTAATAAACTTAATAGAACACTTCGTAAAGTGTTCGATAAATCTATTTTAATGTTCTTGATGCTACAAAACTTGCAAGAAAAAGAACACTTAAACCTAATCCGAAAACAGCTAACTGTTCAAAAGTGTTTTCAATCTGTAAGCAGTATTGAAATAAACCAAAGAACAATAAGCCAATTAAAACTGTTGAAATTAACTTAACCATCTGACACCTCCTTATTTTATTTACCTTTTGTTGACGATGTTCCCCAAGATGAGCAACCCATCGAACCATTAGCTGAAATAAAACAAGAATCAGCAGATGCTGTTGATGTTAATAAACCTAAAACTGTAACCGTTATTAATAGTAATTTTTTCATAATAATTTTCTCCTGTGTATTTTATTTGTTTGAACTCTCTCTTTAAGAACTCAAACAAATAAATAGTTAGAAGACTTTTAACAATAATAATTTAAAGAACAAAACTTAAGAAAAAGAATTAATCTTTTTATTTAAGTTATGTATAATTATATCATGTTTTTAAGTTAAAGTTAAGTTTTTTAACCTATTTTAGCTATTTTTTTTGCAAATTTGTTAAAAAGCACGATAAAATGGGCTTTTTTGTATGTTAAGTTTTTGGTAGATTTTGCTGTTTTTTAAGGTAAAAATACCCGTTATCACGATTTTTTGCTGATTTTTTAGAGTTTATTGTTTTGTATTTATTTGTAAAGTTTTGTAAAAATATAGGTTGTTTTTACTTGGAAAACTTAAAGTAGTAGTTTGTGTATTTTGAGAATTGATTAAAAGAGCGGTAAGCTCGTTGATTAATTGTGTTTTTTTTGATTTGAATACCCACCGAAACTGTAGTTATTTTGATGGTGGTTTTCTGGTCTGTGATTTATGATAGTTCATAATATCCATTTAAATCGCTTTTAGTGTGTTGATGATGTGATTGTATAGCTAAGTAGTAAATCGTTTGCTGTGCTTGATGTTTTGATAGTGTTTCAAGCTGTTTATATCTCTGAGCAAAGTTATTACTGTGAGATAGATATAGATTCTCTTTTTATTATTTAAGCGAAGCGATGAATGTGTGAAGACGAAGTCTGAGTCAATAAAGAGTTAAGGTTGTAAGCTGATAAGTTATACCTATCTTTTTTCTTTGGACTAAGGAAGAGAGACTATAAGATATTTGAAAATTGAAAGAAATAATATAAATTCCTTTCAAGAAAAATAAAAAAAGAATAAGAAGGATTGAGAGCTGAAAAGCGAACTCAATCTTTTCTTATTTACTTAAAACCCCTTAAAGGGGTTTAGTTAAGAAAATAATTAAGAATAAATTGCGAATCTCTGTAAGCCCCTTATATTCGAGCTTTAAAGCTTATAAAAAAAATGCGAAACACCACCGAAACTGTAGTGCAAACACCACCGAAACTGTAGTTATTTAAGGTCAAAACACCACCGAAACTGTAGTTTTTATAATAGTATCTTCATAAATGACGATAAGATGGTGGTTATGTAAAAATAAATAGCCTAAACACCCACCGAAAATTGACCTAACTTTTTTAAGCAAATTTTAAGAACTTTTGAAATTTAGTTGAAAAACTATTGACTTTATTATTATTTTATGTTAAAGTACAGTAAATCTATTCCAGATTAATATATTCTATACTGGAATCAATGGAGGATAATATGATTACTATAAATAAAATTAAAAAAAATATAAATCCTTCTGACTATTACAAGAATCAGAAAGATTATATAAATATTAATGTAGCTCATAAAAAAATGATTCAATCTATTTTAGATGAATTAGAATTAAAGAGTTCTAAGAAGAGTATTGTGATTGAAAAAATATTTGATTATGTTTTTTCAGATGAACAAAGATTAAAAGAGTTAGTTGAAAAACTAAATAACAACAATTAAAGGAGATACATGAGATGTCAAGAAATATTACTAAAGGAGAAAAAAAGGAATTAACGGAGTTCCTTGTTAATAAAAATATTATGTCTGAAAAAGATGTTGCTAAGTCAACAGCTTTATTTAAACTTGGAATCAAAAATACTGTTAATTTATCTGTTAAAAAGACTAAGACTCTTAATGACTTAGAAGATGAATTAATCTGTACAAGATACTTACCTCTTAGAAGAAATTTTATGAACAACATAAGTGCTGACGGAGGTACAGGAAAGACTACTTTAATGATAGTAGAAATCTGTTATTTTCTTCTACAAGAAAGAGATGACTACAACAGAGAATCAAATGCTCTATTCTGGGCTTCTGAAGACTCTGCGGATGATATTAATTCTATGTTTTATCTAATCTGTGATGAACTATTAGGATTAGATGAATCTGATAAAGAATACATTATTAATCACTTAACAATTATAGATGTATCTTCTGTTATACCAGCTTTTTTAGAAGGTGATAAGTTTAACAGAAAGAAAACACAAGCATATTCAGATTTTATAGAACTTGTTAAGTTCTATGATTTAGTAGCAATTGACCCACTTATTGCTTTTTTTGGTGCTTGTGGATTAGATGAAAACTCTAATTCAGATGCAAAAATGTTTATGATGTTATTAACAGTTTTATGTTTTAAATATAAAATAACAATTATTACTATCTCACATACAGCAAAATCATCATCAGGTACAAGAGGAGCTTCAGCTTTTCAAGATGCTTTTAGATTTTCAATTTATATATCAAAGTATAAATTAAAGCAAAAAGACGAGGATGGTAAGGATATTAGAGACTTTAAGAGTGGAGAATATATTTATGCTGATAATCCAGATAAAGCTCATTTAAGAGAAGTAAGAATTATTAAAGATAATTCTAATGTATCTAGGTATCTAAAGAATAATCAAATGTTCTTTGATTTTTGTTATCCAAATAATTTTGAAATTTTTGATGTTCAACTTTTCCCACGAGGGAGAGATTTTGAAGAAGAGCTTCAAATTAAAGAAAAAAGGTTTCTGTCTAAGATAGATTTACAGAAAATAGAAAATTATGAAAACACAGGTTTTTCAGATTTTTAAGAAAGGAGGTTCGATATGTTAAATAATACAGTAAAGTTTCCAAACTTACTTGGAAAAATTGATTTAGAAACATCAAGAGTGATGGAAAATGTTTTAGAAGAAAAATATTCTTTTAATGGAAATAATATTGTTCTTGAAAGAAAAAATAATATCTCTACAAATGATATGATTTTATTATTACAGTTAATTGAATCTTCTCAAAAGATGAATTCTGAACTTGTGATGAATGACAATTATAAAACTACTTATACAGACGATGAAAGAAGTTCTTATATTTCATCTGTTAAGAAATATTGCCTTGAAGGAGAAGGTAGAGAGATATATCAGTCTTTTAAGGACGATAAAGAAGGAAGACTGGCTTATATATCTAAATTAGTCCAAGAAAGACTTGATAAAGATAATTTAGAAAAATATAAGATGTATTTTGAATCAGATGAAAACTACAAATTAAAAGTTGACATTGGTATGTTGCTAAAAGCAAGAAACTTAGTTAATAAAGTAGAGAATAGAGCTGTTATAGTTAATTCTTTAGAGAATTTGTTTGGAACAGTTATTAAGTTCTATTTTCTAAATGAAGATTTATCAAATGACTTTAAAAAAATAAAACAAAATAAAACTTATTCAGAATGGAAAGACGAAGTTAAATCTCACTTTATAAAGAACAAAAGAAAATCAAAAATGTTTTTAAGACACTTGATTGAAAAGATGAATGTGAGTGAAGATTATAAAGTAGTTGAGATTGAACTAAATAGAGGTTTTGTTGATTACTGTTCTACATCTAGGTTTTATAATTATGAGCATCTAATTAATTTAAAAGGTAATTCAGCTAAAGCACTATTCTTTTATATCTCTTTTAATTATAAAGAGTTTATGACTAAAGATTTAATGTTTGATGTGATGGATTTAAACTATGCTAGAGCAGATAGAAATTTAGCAAAAGCAAAAGAATCTATTAATGAATTAATTGAAAAAGGAATCTTAACAAAGTCTTCTGGTTATGATAGAAAAAATAAAAGATTTGTTATTAAATTGACTGCATCAGAATCTAAAAAATTAGGTTATGTAAATAGAATTAAATATTCAAAAGGGGGTAAAAAGTAATGAAAGTAATAATTGAGCAATCAACAGGTAATTTTATTTTAGTAAGAAATAATATGTATAGTGAGTACCTTTCATTTGAAGATTTACCACTTGATTTTACTGAATTATTTGGATTTGAATTAGAGTATATGCAATGTAAAGATATATTTCCAGAGATATATCTTGACTATGCAGAAAAAGATGTTCACTTAGTTGTATATAAAAATGGTAGAAGAGAGCTTCTAACTGATTTAAAGTACCAACATATAAAAGAAAGATTTAAAGTAGTTAAATATAAATACAATACAGATAAAAACTTATTGTATTATGTTGTATTGAATCAAAAGGTTGATTCTTTAACTATGAAATATATTTTAGAGAAAAATTCTTATAGTTCTTTCTCTAAGGAACTTATTATTACAGAAAAAGACTCAGAGTTTATTTCTTCTTTCTATATAAAGAAAAAGGAAATTCTTTTTCCATAAAAAACTACCAGCTGGGTAGTTAAATACTACCAGCTCAGTAGGTAAAACTCCCCTTACCACCAAAAAACCCATTTTTTTCTCTACAAAACTTTACAAAACTTTACAATTTTTTACAAATAAATAAAAAATTTGTAAATTTCTTTTAATGATTACATCGCTGATTATAACAAATTAGGCTATTTTAGTCGTTTTTTTAATTCCACTTTTGACATTTTGTTTTCAGATTTTTATATAATTACAGTAAGAAAAGAAGAAATCTTCTTTAGCTTATGCACAACCAACAAGGGTTCGAGTCCCTTCTTTGATGCGGAATTGAGGTTGTAGCTTAAAGGCTTTTAATTGAAGATTAATAAATTTGTCGAAGGTCTTGGTAACAAGAGAGACTTACAACTTCTTTACTATCGAAAGAAAAGTATTTTAGACTTTAAGTTTATGACAGAGAGCTAAATTGTAAATCTTTTTGAATGATTATTACAGATACAAGAATGAGTAATTAACATTCTTTGTTATCGAGAAAAAAGTGTTTATAGACTTGAAGTTTATGACTCAGCTATATTATAAATCTTTTTGAATAATTATTAACAGATACGAGAAGGAGTAATTAACCTTCTCTTTTTTTATGCCTAATTTTTTAATCTCTACAATTTTTTACAAAATAATCAATCTTTATCTATTCACTTTTATTATCAGATATTTCATTCTTATAACATTTATATCAAAACAAAAGAGGACAATATTATGAAATATACAATAAAAACAAAGCTTAATTTAAAAGATAAATTAACTATAGAAGATAAAGTTTTTTCTCAATTAGAGAAAACAAGAGAAGAGTTGCATAGAGCAATTCTTCTAATGATTGAAAGATATACATTTGATGAATTTACTATTGAATTTATAGATATAGAAATAGATTTAATTGAAACAAAAATAAACTATATAAAAGACGAATTAGAAATATTATGTGAATTAAAAATCAATATTGATAATAAATTAGTGTTAGCAAAAAAAATAAATTCTATTGATGAATTTAAAAAAGGATGCTTAGAAGAGTATTTTCTTTTTATAGAACAGTTAGCTATGAACATAAATTATTTACATAAGAATATATTAAAAGAATCTCAAAAGGTAGCAAAAACAAATGAAGCTATATATGAAGATTTTATAGAATATTTTCTTACAGTTATTGAAACAAGAGATAATTATAAAAATTTAAATATTAAAATATATGACAATGATAATCTACTTCTTGAAACATCAAGAAAAGCAAAAGAAGAGTTTATTATTAAATTTGATTTTGATGTAGATTCAAAAAAGCTAAAGATAAATAAGAATATGTTTTTTAGAAAAAAGCAGATACTTATAAAAAAAGCTTATGACATGTCACAATGTATTTAACCAGAAGAGAAGTTCCTAATTGAGCTTCTCTTTTTTTATGCCTAATTTTTTTAATCTCTACAATTCTTTACAAAACTTTACAATTCTTTACAAAACAACACAAATTAATTAATTATTAAAATAAAATAAATGTTTCTTTAATTGTGTAGTGTCTCGACCATGATGGTCTCGTTCAGGCATCGCTTCGCTTAATGATTGGATTGTGAGCATTTCTTGTGTGTGAAGCTAATGACTAAGCTGTAAGCTATTGTATTGTAGGTACAGAAAGTACCAGCTTCTATTATTTAAGCGATAGCGATGCTGTTTGAGTCGATAGACGAGTCATTAAATAGAAAGTCTTTTACGATGCTATAACTATGTATCTTAAAAAAAATATGGAGGTGCAAAGTGGTAAAAATACTTATAACTATAATTCTAAGTCTAAGCTTATCTGCAAATTGTGTTTTGACTAACACAATGATATGTACAGACACAAAAACTACAAAAATAGACAAAAAATAAAAGAAATGTTAAAAGTTTTGCTTAAAACTTAATTTTTTCTTAAAATTGTTCTATAACTATATACAGAAGAGAGAAAGTTCTTTCTTCTTTTTTTAATTTTCATAATTCAAGCTCTTTTAGAGCTTAATGTTCTTAGAACAAATAAAAACAAAAGGAGAATAATATGAAGAAAATTATATTAAGTGTAGTAGCAACATCTTTAATTGCTACATCAATGTTTGCTGAAACAAGCAAAAATGGAAATGTTATTAAAAATACTTTAATAACTTGTGATAATGGTGCTGACGGATTTGAGACTACTGTATCAAATTTAAATGTTAAAGATGTTGTAGTTAAATATAACTCTTGCAATTCAAGAGGAATTGAAGTGGTTGACACAAGAAAAGCTAAGTCAGTTCAAGTTCAAGTTCAAGTTAGTTATTTTGATTTTAGTAAAGATTTTTATATTAATACTCATGCTATTGATTTTGAAAAAATCGGGTTAGATAATAATGAAGGACATTACGAGATAAAAAACAAAAATGGAGAAAGAATAGGAGAATTTGAGAGAGAAAGATTCTATTTGTTTGATAAAAAAAGTAAAGATTCTGACTTGTATATAGAAGATAAAGTTTATACTGTATCTATGTCTGAAGATAACAAAGAATTCACAATAAAAAGAAAATAAAGAAAGAAGGGCTTAACCGCCCTTTTTTCGATTAAAGACTAACAATATATATAATAAAGAGAAATAATATAAAGAAAAAGATTTCTTTTTATTATGTGTAAAAAAATAAAAAAAGAGAAGAGCATTTGAAAGGAGTGAAGCTCTTCGAGGAGTGAATTATGAAGAAGATTTTATTGATATTTATTATGATGACTACTGCGGTGTTTGCTGATAGTCAAAACTTTCTTGTTGAAAATACTGAAATGGTAGATGTGTATTTTAATATATTTAATGCAATATCAGCTCTATTTCAAAATGGGAGCTACTTAGATTTACTTAAGTTAGCATTTTTACTTGGTGGATTTTTTGTATTTGCTGGTGGAATTTTAAAAGCATGGGAGTCGAATACTAATCAAAAGATTATATCTCCATACTTTGTTTATTCTGCTGTTGTAGTTGCTTTACTTACAGTTTCTCTATCAAGTCATAAAACAACTATGGTAATTACTACAAATAATTTACCTTCATATTGTTCAACTACTAGTTCAAATACTGTAGGAACTATGGTTGAGCTACCAGCTGTTATTGGTTATTCATTTGCAACTATGAATTTAATTGGTAGAGAGATGACAAGAATGGCTGAAATGGCTTTTACAAAGCCTTCTTCTTCAGGAACTACTAGCATGACAGACTCTGGAGGTTATCTAGGAACATTAAAGCATACATTAAAATTAATGAGTTATGACCCTAATAAAATTACTTTGAAAAATAATATGTCAGGAACAGGAGAATCTACTGATTTAATATCTCTATGGCAAAAACATTTTAATAAATGTGTGTATGAGGTTGCAAACAATAAAGGAGCTGAAGGTAGAAAAAAAATAGGAGAGCTAAAAGCATCAAAAGACATATATAAATGGACTAAGGATTTTCTTGATTACAAATTTCAAGGTTCTACAAAGGCTACAGGAGAAGCATTAATGACTATGAATGGTGTTAGCTTAAGTTGTAGAAATAACTTTGTTTTCTTGGAAGAATCAATTAACATATTAAAGCAAGAAAATGAATGTTTCTTCTCAGAAATGAATGGAGGAGTATTACAGTTAATAACTGGTCAGACAGGAATGACTGGAAGTAATTTTGATGAAATATCTATTCAATCAGGATTAATTACTGCATTAGAATCATCTGCTAATATGGGTTCGATTGGTGTTTCATCTGGTACTACTTATGCAACAGGAAAAACAAAAGCTGAATTCATTCAAGGTTCTATGGCAAGTGGAATGTACATGGCTGAAATGCTTCCTTATCTTCAAATGACAACTAGAGCAGTATTATATGGATTCTTTCCATTCGTGTTTGTAATCTTCATTTTACCGGGTGGTCTAAAGGTTATCGCTCAATACGGACAAACATTATTATGGATAGAGCTATGGGGACCAACTGCAGCTGTTGTTAATATGCTTGTTAATATTAAAGCTGAGAATAATTTATCTGAATATTATTCTGAAGAAGGGCTAACTTTAATGTCTAGTGCTGATATGCTATCAGATGCTTCAACTATTGCTGGTATTGGTGGTATGCTTTATATGTCTGTACCAGCCTTAACATGGCTTATTCTTAAAGGTAGTGGTCACATGTTAGGAAATATGACTGGAGCTGTAACAGCTGGTTTAACAGCTAATTTAAAGTCTCAGTCAGTTGCTAAAGATATGTCAATGAATAGAGCTTCTAAAATGAGTGGTAATTCAATCACAGAAACTATTAATAATATTGAAGCTTCTAATATGACTAATAAAGTATCAGATGGAAATGCTTTTAAATCTGTTGGTATGAATCAAACATTAGATACAAAAACTACTACTAATAAAGCTCAGAGACTTGCTGAAGTTGAAAAAGTTGCATCACAAGGTGGTAAGCAACAATTTATAGATACTCAGGTTAAAAAGTCTGGATATGATGCTGTTTCAGAAAAAGCGGATGTTGATGCAAAAACTGAAGCTGGTGGTAAGCAAGTAGTTTCTGATAATGCTTATGTTAAGACTTCTACAGAATTAGAGACTAGCAAAAAAGAAATCAAGTCTGCTGGTTCTAAAGAAAAAGTTGTTGATACTAAAAGTGATATGAGTAACAAAAACTTTAATAAAGATTTAGAAGTAAATAAATCAACTACTACATCTGATTTTGGAAATCTTGGTAAAAAAGAAGGAGCTGAAATATCAGGAACTTCTAAAGTGGTTTCTAAAAAAGGTGCTAAATCTTTTGAGGATGCAAAAGTTCAAGAAGTTGCAAAAGTTGTTGAAACTGCATCTAAAAAGAAAGCATTAGCTGGTGGAAATGATGCTGTTGTGAAAACAGAATCAGATATGGAAGCTAAAGAGTTTGCTAAAAAAGATGTTGTAAATGAAGGTACTTCTACTAAAGATTATAAAAATCTTGGTAAGCAAGAAGTAGCTGAAACAAAATCTACTTCAGCAAATGTTGATAAGCATGGTCAAGCAAAGATTCAATCTAATCTGACTAATAAAAAGAATGAAGAGACTATAAAAGACTCTACTAGATATTCTGAAATTGGTGGAAATAAAGATAAATTCTTTGAGCAACAAAGCAAAAATGACTTTAGAACTAAAGAAAAAGTTGATTTCCTAAAAGGAGATTCTAATGGCGATGGTAAATTATCAGATAATGAAATTAACAAATTAGCATCTATTAATAATGTTAGTGCTAAGTCACAAGTTTTAGCTGAAGATGTAAAACAACAAGCTCTTGTTCAGGAAGGTAAAAAATTAAACTCTTCTGATTCACAAGAAGCTAAAGAAGCAAAAGCAAAAGGTCAAAGTCAAGGAGGACTTAATAAAGACCTTGCTACTGCTGTTGCTTTCAATTCAGGAGCTGGTGTAAAAGTAGATACATTTAACAAAAGAAAAGATAATAAATCTGTAGAGAATTTTGAAGATTCAAATGTTCAAGCAGAAAATATCGCAGACCAAGAGTCTTCTTCTAAAATGTTAGATGTTAGTAAAGCTCAAAATGAAGCTAATTCATTAGCAAAAGATATTACATCTTATGATGATGAAGCTAAGAAGCAAATAGAGAAATTAGTATCAAATGGTACTAATAGAACTAAAGCTGAAAAAGCTGTTCTTGGTTCTCTAGCTAAAGAAGGTTATGCTTCAGATAAGCTTACTGCTAAAACACTAGGAAATGAGATTGGAGAAATCAAAAAAGCTAAAGAGAAAGACTTGGCTAAAACTGGAGTTAGTGCAGAGTCTATCGAAAAGCAAAAAGAAGCAATTGCTAAATTAGATGAGTTCTCTAAGAATGAAAACTTTACAGAAGACCAGAAAAAAGGATTCAAAGCATCAGCTGATAATATGAGAAAGTCTATCTCTAAATATAATAATTTAAATAAAGAGTATGACAAAAAAATGGCTGATAAAGTTGCTGAATACGAAAATGCTGGATTAGTGAGAGTTGATAGAAAAACTGGAGATATTAAATTCTTAGATACTAAGAAACAATTAGATTCAGCATCAGATTCTCAAAAAATGATGATTCTTAAAAAGATTCAAGGTGCATCTCAAGGTAGAACAACTGAAATGAATGACCTTGATGGTATGGAATCTAAAAAAGTTAAAAGCTTAATGGGTAGCAACACTACTGACATTAAAAAAGCTGTTAATGAGTGGAGCAAAACAGGTAACTACAACTATGACCTTGGTTATAGAGCTGTAGATGCTGGAATGGTTGATAGAGAAACATTTGCTAATATGAATACAGCTGTAAATGCTGTTAAAAACTCTATCGGAGTTGTAGGAGCTGGTAAATTCTTAGCTGGTAAATAATTAAAAAGAAGGATTTAAAAGTCCTTCTTTCTCTCTCTTATCTCCAAAATCTCACAAATATTCTATTTTAAGTATAAAATCTCTTAAAACTTAAGTTTTTCTTAAAAAGGTTCTATAACTAATTATAGAGTTTTGAATTTTTTAAAAAGTCCTTTCAGGAAATTTAGAAAATCTCAAATAATAAGAAAAAAATAATAGGAGAAAGGAGATGAAGAAAAAAATAATCAATCTGTCTTTAATTGCTGTTCTTTCGTTGCAATCTGTAGCTTCAGCTGGAAGCTTTCAAGGAACAACGAATTATGGTGGTAGTGATATTATGAAGAACATGTTGTTCAATCACACACCATCAAAGTCAGTTCAGTTTAAAGACTCAAATGGAAATACAATAAAATCTATGTACTACTCTGGAGGATATTACTTCAGATTTAATAATGATGTAGCCCCACAACCTTTATGGGCATTCTCGCCACCAGAAATTGAAGCTGGTTGTAATGGTTTTAACCTTAAAGGTATGTTCATGTCATTATTAGGAATTGACCAGTTTGGTGCAATGTTACAAAATGCTGGTACTTCATTAGCTTGGGGTGTAGCGGTTGGTCTTATCTACTCATTGCCCGGTGTTGCTTCAGTTTTCAAAATGATTAATCAATGGGCTAAAGATATTCAAAAACTGTTATCTATGGCTTGTAGTTCTGGGATTCAAATTGGAGAACAGATTGGCAAAAAGCTTGGAGATGCAGTTGGTTATGATAAAGAAGCTGTTGAAAAAAGCTTAAGATTTGGTTTATCATCAGATTCAGTTGCAAATGGTCTTCAAAAAGGTATCAAGACAACATTAAAGGATGGTCTTGGATTAGATGGTGTTGATTTTAGCTGGGATTCTGGATTTAGTTTCGGTGGTGGAGATGAAGCATCAGAAAAGAAAAAGAAGGAAGCTGTTTCTTTACATCTTTCAAAAATCTTTGGAGATTATTCTGTTGGTGGTAGTATCATGTTTGATTACATCATGAAGTCGAAAACGACTCTTGATACTATTAAGAATGAGCTTAAGTCTGAGAAGTCTCCAATTTTCTATAGAACTATTTCTCTTGATTATAGTTCTGGAGATGGAAACTTCAATAACAATATTCTTGAAGAGAGTATTGATAATGTTCAGTCCAAGATTGTAAGCCCTACTGATAAAGTTAGTTTCGGTATGAAACTATTATCTTATACATTCTTCTATAACTTTGGTGGAGACCTTGGTTATACAAGAGATATGGCTGACACAGTTATAAAAAGATTAGGAGACATGTATAGCTGTTCATCAGCTACAGATATGCCTTCTTCATCTTGTAGTCCAGACGAAAAAGCAAACAATGATAAAGCTTTAATAGAAGCATTATCTAATCCAAGTTTCACGATAAAAGTATCTCCTGTTGGAAAGGTTAGAGTTCCAACTGGTGCTGAAATGAAGGATATTGTTTTATTAGGATATTCAGAACAAACTAAAGAGATTTTAAAAGATTTAGTTGCTCCTGAATTTCTTGTAATTTCTACGGAAGAAAAAGATAAGAGTGAGAAAAACTTTATCATTACTCCTACAGAGCCGAAAGAAAGAAAGCCTTTCTTTGACTCTAATAAGTTCGCTGGTGCAAAAATAATTAGTCAATGTAGTCTTTATAATTCTCTAAAAGGAATTATTCCAGAAAACTATATTGGTGGTTTATCTGTAACTGGAGATTCTTCTGTTGATTGTAACAATGTTCCATTGATTATATTTCCAGGGGTTGAACTGTATGCTGATATTTTAAGCAAAGCAATCGACACAGAAATCACGGAAGGGATTAGAAAAATGAATGAAGTTAATTTATATTTAACTGCTAATTCTATTTTAGACCAGATTGGAAACAATCTATCTGTTAGTAGAGTTGGTACAACTAAATTAACAACTAATATGATTCAAAATAATCCAAGTTCATCTGCTCCTGTTCTTTCAGTAGAAGCAAATGATGTTTATAACTCTATTAGCAATTTTAAGCAAGTTATTGACGATGCAAAGTCAGAGCTTGATAAAGAGTATCCTTTTGGTAGAAAAGGTGTTAATGAGTTACAAAAGTATTTCCAAGAAATTGAGAAAAACATCAAGAAAAGAGCTTTAGAGAATCAAAAATAAAGGGGGCATTGAGATATGAAAAAGTTAATATTAACAACATTATTTGGAGTTGCATTAAGTTTAAATCTTAGTGCTTCTCTTGTTAAAAAGAATACTGACCTTGACTACGATGTAGCCAAAGGTTGGTGGTGGTATGAAGAAACATACGAAGATACTAAAACTAAAGAAATTAAAAAAGTGAAGTATAAAGTTTCTCCAGAAGAAAAAGCTAAAAGAGATGCTAAAGAAGAATCAAATAGATTATTAAGAAAATCTATTGAAGTTCAAAAAGAAATACAAAGTAGATTGGAGTATGCTTTTCCAAATGTTACACCATTAAAAACAGTAAATAAAAAAACAGGGAAAGAATGTGTGACAAACTCTTCTATGGACTGTTTTGTAATGCCTGTTATTGCTGAAGGACAACAAATTCCTGTTCTTAAAGAGTTTCTTAGAGAACCAAGTCCAAGTAAATCAAAGGAGTGGTTAAAATGGCAAGCAACTTACTTCAATCATGTTCAAAAGGTTAGTCATGGTTTAAGATTTGCATATTTAAAATATGGAGCTGAAGCTTATCCTACGACAACAACTTATTCTTTAGGAGATTCTTTAACTTTAGCTAATTCTGAAAAAGCATTAGCTCATAGACAAGCTAAGATTATTCATTCTATGAAAGATAGCATCGGGCTATTAGTTTTCGTTGGTAAAAATGCTTTATATGAAAAAACCAACAAAACAGCTTATCAAGTGCATAACTGGAATAAATCTTTCTTAAAAGATATAGGTAAAGTTTTTGTGTTCCAAAGTGAAGCTGAAAGAAAAGAGTTCTTTAAAGAAATACAAAAATATGTTCAAAGAGGAGAAAAAGAATTATACAAATTCTGGAAAGATGCAAAAGTATCTGTAAGACCAGATTTATATGAAAAGTATAATGTTAGAATGACTCCATCGACTGTGATGTTCTATTATCCAAAGAACAAAGATAAAACTGGTATTAATCAATTAGTATTAAGCGGTTCTCTTGGTTCTGACGATTTAAGAAGACAAATGATGCACTTCTTAACTTACAATGAGATTGTAGATGAAGGAAGTATGGGTGCTGATAAGAACTGGGCTTCTCCATCGGGAGATGCTAAAGTTCCAAAGGCTAACGAATCTAAGATTTACAAGGATTATTTAAAGAAGTAATCCTTAACTCCAGAAATAACATTTTTATTTCCTTTTCCTGTAAAATTATGATAACTAAAATTTATAACACAGGAGAAAGGAGAAATGTTAAATACATACAAAACAACAATTACAGCAAGAAACTACGAATTACAGTCTATCAATCTACAATCAAGAGAACTTAAATTTTTACAAGCAATTTTAAACCAAGAAATAACAGATGCTAATATAACAGTTTGCTCTATTAGAAGAAAATCTTTTGGTTTTATGTTTATAGATTTTAAATCTACTAATTCTAAAACATTAGAAGAGAATTTTAAAGAATATTACTCTGTTACAGAAGTAAATATTATAGAAAAGATTGAAAAAGAGCTTGAATTAGCATCATAAGCTCAGAAAATTATTTACGATGCTATAACTATATGAGTAGCTTTTATAGTTACTCACTTTTTTAACAGGTACTACAACATAATTTACTTAAATCACTCCTATATATATAGATACAAACTAAGCATTACGAAACCTTTTAGGCTTCTATTAATTAAAAAAAACTTAATAGATAGAGGTAAAAACTATGAAAACACTATTTAAAAACTTGTTACAGATATTTGTGTGTTTCAATCTAATTGTAGCTCCAGCTTTTGCGACATCAGCTCCTACAAGTGATGAAAGAACTTTAGACAAAATAGATACATTCTTGAAGTCATCTAAACCATCAGAAATTCCATTTATTGATTACATGGATGAATTTGTACATGATAGCTCACAACCATTAAAAAGGTTTGACTTATCTGGTTATGAAGGAAAAAGAGTATTCGTTGGATATGGTGTATATGATAAAGAGCAAAACTTTTGTAAGTATGTAGAAAAACCAAATGCTGGAGATATTGATTTATTCTTTGAAAAATCAACTACATTCAATAAACATTCATATGCTATATCTATGACTACAATGGACTATCAAAGATGTGTGAATTTAGCTAATGACTTTGGTGGTGTTCCTGTTTCGATTACTTCTTCTGCTGAAAATGGATTTATTTCAGGGAAGTTTGGTTCAAAATCAAAATGGATTGGATTAGAAAGAGCTTCTTGTCTTGACTCTTACCAAAATAAAGACGGAAAAAAGCAAGAATTCTTTAACTGGTCTTCATTATCTGAACAGGGTAATAATTGTGAACCTAATGAATTAAATGTTATTCAAAATGAATACGGAACTTGGAACAAAGTAGAGAATACGGAATTAAATCATTGTGTGATTGAAATTGATTCAGAAGACATTAAAAGACCCATTAAAATATGTGCTCCTTGGTGGAGAATTGAAAGAGAATATCCAAAAGAAAGAGAAACAAGTTTCTATGGAGTTGATGTATATAAAATTAATCAAGCTGATATTCCTGAACAATTTAATGTTTGTACTAAATATGATGAAACAGCATTAGAAGAATCTTTAGCAAGACCAAACAGAGAAGTGACTTGTACTTCATATTATGATACACAAATTGCTCCAGAGTGTTTAAGAAATCCAATGCAAGATATTTGCTTTGTAGATGAATGTAATGGTTATGTAAAAAATGCTTGTAGAATTGTAGATACAGTAAAGCCATATAAAGACTATACAAAAGCAGAAGCTGTAATGTCTGGTGCAAGAACAATCATGAAAGGTAAAGTAAATATTAAGACACATGTATATGATTGTCCTCCTTCTCCTCCGTCTTTAAAGTCTTGTGAAGAGAAATCTACTGTTATTATATTCCCTAAAGAATGTCCTTCAAGTGATTGTGCTGGTTATAGTCAATGTGTTCAAGATTCTACATCTATTGAAGAGAAAAATACTTGTGCTAGTAAATTTGAGTGTGAAAAAATATATGGAAATCCAGACTCAACAGAATTTGATGCAAGTGGTAATTTAGTATATTTAAAGAATGTTTGTAGTGATGGAACTGAATTAAAGTTTGAACCAAGCATTCAAAATAAATCTTCTAAGAAATGTTTAGAATATGAATATTACACTATTGAAGAAGAAGTTGACCAGAAATGTACATTAGAGAGACCTTATACTGATTATACTGTAGATACAAGCATCACAGAGCAAGATATCTATATGAATAATCCTAATTGTATTAGAAAGAATAATGTATTAGATGCAAGACCAACAGTTCAAGTGACATTTAAATATAAGAATTTTGGATGGTCTCAGACCATAATTAAAAAGACTTTTTTAGATGGAGAAGAGAATCTTGATGTTCAAGAAGGTAGTGATGCGGATATGGTAAATGCTGCTATGACACCACCACCAGCGGATTTATTCGATGGAACAGATACAACTACTCAAACAGTAAATGATGTAGCTTTAAATTATAATTGTGCTCAGTATAATCAATCGTGGTATGAAAGAAATGATGCTCAATTGAATAAGTCATATACTGTTAATAAAGTTGATAATCAAGGTAATCCATATTCATTAACATTTAAATCTTCTGGGATTTATAGTGATAATGGTACAACTCAATATTCTAAATTTACAAATGTAAATTCAGTAGAAGACTGTAATGCAATCAAAACTGAAATAGGTGGAACTTCTACAGACTATAATCCTTTAAATAAGTTATGTAAGGTTTATATTCCAAAAATGGCTGGAGACCAATTCTCTGTGATAAAAGGTAATGGTTCTTTTAATACATTAAATGAAGAATATAATGACTATACATTTATTACAAGTAATCCAGTTGACCAGCCTACTTGTGATGAAATTGCATTTTGTCTAAATGGAGCTTATAATGAATCAGCTTTTGTTAGTTCTGCTACTAATCAATGTCAAGTAACTATTGGAGATAATTTTGATTATCCAGATAAGCCAAACATTGAAAGTATAGATAGTGTTGTTCCAGATGGTTATACTGAAAATTGTGTGCCTTTATCATCAGAAGGTTCTTATCTTTCACAATTAGATGGTACACAAGATATTTTCTCTATTCAGGAAGTAACGACTGGAGATTTTGGATATTACAGTAACTATAGTAGTCATCCGTTCCAAAACAATGTGATTACAGTTAATGATAAGCAAGTTTATCCAATTATGCCTATTCCAATCATTGATGACCCATTGATTTACGAGTCTGGTTTTACTCAGACAAGTATATTAACAAAGTCTCCTAACATTGTTGCTGGAGCTATTGGTGGGGCTGCTGCTGGTGGTGCTTCATATGCTTATGCTTATGCAAGTTTAGGAGCAACAGGAGTAGGACTTATAGTTATTGTTGTTTTTGTATTAGTTGCTATGATTTTTGGTAAGAAACAAAAATTTAATGAGCAAGATTTTAAGTGGATTATCTACAAATTAGTTCCTATGCCTAGATATGTTGAAAACATTTATGGATATGACCATAGGCTTATCACATACAATCCAGATGGAAGTATTTATGTAGATGGAAGCAATAGAGTAAAACTTGTTTATGCTGAATTAGAGGGTCAAACAGGAACACTTAAACCAAGTGATTTCAAAGCAATGTTAAATAACTTATACACTCAAAAAGAGATGTTATTAACTTGTCAGGGATGGATGAAAAGCGATGTAGCTAATATCACTCACTCAGTTGAAAAAGGGGTTATTGTTGGTTATCCTTCTTGTAAAAAATTCAGCTGGTCTTGTGATAAGAGAAATACAGAAAACTATACACACAATAGAGACCCGTTCTTTAAGAGAATGGCTAATAACTATATTGGTGCAACGAATGGTGTAAGTATAGTAGTTCCTTATCTTGGAGATTATGAACTAATAGCTTATGACCAATATGATAATTTATTAGGTCAGATGACAATTAGAGAGGACGATTTTATAGAGTCCACAGCTAATATGTCTAAATATGCTCAGGTACTGTTTGGATTAGATATGAACTTAGCAGACGGAATTGATGAAGGTACTCAATCTAATGCCTGTAGATATGACTTAATGACTGAATGGGGTGGTGGAGTTTCTGGTATTTATTTCGAGAATAACGACACAGGGCAAAATCAGGATTGTCAAAAGTCTCATGATGGATATGTGAGAAATAATAGTGCAACTAAAATAACTATTAGACCTCTTTCTTCTGATAGAGCACATATTGTAAAGTTAGCGAAGCCTTTACCATTTGCTAACAGAGTGTTCTTAGTTACATTAAATGAGAAAGAAATTAGAGAGTATAGATGTTTTGATGAATTTGGTAATTGTGACAATGATTCGTTTAAATCGGAGCAAAACTAACAAATTTTAACATTTGAGAAGAGATTAAGTATATAAAACTTAATTTTTTCTTAAAATAATGCTATAACTATATCAGATATAAAGATTTCTTAATAAATTACAATTCGTTGTATTACAGTAACTGTAACTTTATAGTTTTTCTTTTCTATCTATCTTTTAAATAGGTATCTTCATATGTTCATCTCATAAAAATTATTTATTACAAAAGGGTCAAGCGATTGGCTCTTTTAAATCTATCATTTCCTTTTAGGTCTTCTTTAAATTTAACATTAAGAGGACAAAACTATGAAGAAATTATTAATTACATTAACATTACTAGGAACTGTTGCATTTGCTAACAATCTAAATACAGATATACAAGTTGCTGAAAAAGCATTAAAAGAAAAATTAGAATCTTCAAAAAAGATAGAAAAAGCACAGGCTGAAATGAGAGAGAAGTATAAATTAAATCTATCTCATGAAAATGTATCAGCATACAAAATTGTAAGAGCTAGAGCAATTCAAGCTCAACAATCAGCTGATAGAGCTAAAGAATATCTTACAAAGAAAAGCTATAAATTTTTAACTAGAGAAGTATGTGAAAATCTTAAACCACATGAAACTTTTTATAGTTCAGTTTGTAAAGCAAAATATACAAACCAAATTGATGAAGCTATTTCTGGGTTAGATTCTATATTAAAAGTAGATGCTAGAGCTTATTGTATGAAATCTATGGTTAGGCTTTTAAAGAATAATTCTGAAGCTATTTCAGAAACTACTAAAGATGTAATATTAGCAAAAGCAAAAGGATTTAAAAGAACAACAACTTGTTCAGATGCCTTTTTAATTGCATCAGCAAAAGAGTAATAGAGGTATAGACAAATGAAAAAGTTTATATCTCTTTTTTTAGTAGTTTTTTTATCTACAAATACATTAGCTAACTCAGTTATCTCTGAAGTCTGCGAACCTACAGGCTCAGAAGAATATTTTCCAATCACAGATGAAAGAGGTAATCTATTATTAACAAAAAAAGAATTTAATAGAAAATGTACACTCACAAAAGAAGTTCAAGGAGCTTGTATAAAGTGGGAATCTATCAAAGAAGATTTTGTTATAGAAGCTGAAGATTATGATGCTTATAGAAGTAGAAATCATGAATCTGGAATGGGTAGTCTGTTAGCTATGATTGGTGCATATGACCAACTTGAACACTTATGGAGTGGATGGAAAGGTTATTGTGAAATAGGAACGAAAACTAACTTTGACTGGGCTTCTGACCCTATGTTTTGGGCGGGGTTAATGGCAAGTGCTATTATGGATGGAAGTCAAGCTGGAGATGCAACTGCTGCAAAAGAAGCTGGTTTAAAAGCTTCTTCAGATGTTACTTCTACTGCATATAAAACAGCATATGATAATACAATTAAAGAAACACAAGGATTCTTAGCTGATACAGCATTAGGAGAAGGTATTCAATCAGCTCAAACTAATATCAGTAATTGGGCTGGAAGTACTTTGGGTACTTGGGTTGGAAATAATGCTGGTAAATGTTTAATGGCATCTGGATTCGATATGGCAAGTAGTTTATACCAATATGCTGGAAATGATGAAGCGGATGATATGTGTGACCCTGTAGATGAATTCTGTGGAAGCACGGAAGAACAAACACAAGAAGGAGACATCATAACAATAGATAAACAACAATATCTTGATATGATTGAACAACATCCAGACTTTGCTCAATACATTATTATCTTAGATGAAGAAGACGGAATTATGACTGTTAGATTTAAGAATCTAAACGAAATGGAAGGCATGGAAACTATGAACCAAGCCGAAATGGATGCTCTTAAAGAAAAGTTAAAGGCTATTCAATTGACTGTGTCAATGGTAATGGCTACAGCTAAATTAGGAGCTTGTTTAGGTACAGGAGCTAAGATAGGAGATTCTGTAAATACTTCATCTCAAACAGATGGAAGTGAAGAAGGTTTTTTATCAGTAAAAAATGGTTTAGGTATGGCAATAAGTTCTATACCAGCAGAATGGTTAGGACCTTATGGTGTTCTTGTGAAGGCTGCAATGCAAATTCTTCTAAATTTCATGTATTCATTTAATGATATTGATAGTTGTCATAATCAAGATGATGCAGATGAACAGGGTACAAGACATGCTAGAACTTGTGAAGCTCTTCCTCATGACTTATGTTATTTTGTATATGATAAATGTGTTGATAACTGTGGAGATGGCTTTTTAGGGTTAGCTAAAGAGCTTAGAGGGTTTAATTATTGCTGTTATGACCAAATATTAACAAAAGTATTAGTAGTACAGTTAAAAGCTCAATTAGGTAGAGATTGGAGTCATTGTACTGGTATTACATTAAGAGATTTAAATTATGTAAGCTTCAAACAATGTACAGAAGCTCAAAAAGCTGACGGAATAGACGGAGGAAAAGAAGGATTAGGAAACATCGGTGGAGGAGATACAGTTAAGTCTCCAGAAGAAGGTGGTTATGACCCTGAAGCAACTTTCCAATTCAAACATAAATGTGTAGACCTGACTGAGTTTAAAGATTATCTTAAAGCTCAAATAGGAGAAGATATAGATTTAAGTGATTTTGATAGCATATTTAACGATGTTAAAGGTCAAGCTGGTGGAATGTGATAGAGAGGGTTTTAAAGCCCTCTTTGTTAGTTAGAAAAAGGAATATTCCTTTTAGTGAAATAATCTTTTAAATCTTGTTTTGTAATGTGGTAGTTATATTTTTTATCATCCCACATTTTTGATAAATCAACTTTATCATTTATTGTTTTATCTATGCTCCAAACAGGAAACTGTTTTGGATGCTCTTTAAAGTAAAATACATTAATTTTAGACTGTCTACAATCTCCAACATAGTTTACACCCATTTTAAGACTATAGCAATGCTTTAAATAGCTATCTAATGTATTAATAGGAGTTCCCATAACATTATTAAATTTATCCCCTGTTACTAATGCGAAATACTTATAACCCATATGTTTTCCAAAGTGTGAAGCTTCTTTTAATTCCATTACTGTTCCAGCAAATTCCTTATGATTTTGTGCTCCAGATGTTGTAAAAGATGAATAGTCTTTAGGGAAAGCAACAAATGTATAAGAACCATTAGACTGTTTTTCTGCAATTACATCTCCTTCTTGGAAATGCTGTCCTAATTGTGGTTGATATGAACCACACCCTGTTAATGCCATAGCTGTAATACCAGCTAATACTGTTAATTTTAAATACTTAAACATCTTAGAATCCCCCCTTTACTATTTCTTTTATTTTATTCATAGAATCATCATTATACTTTTCTTTGTCTGTTGCAATAAATAGAACTGACCCTGTTGTCATAGTTCCATCTGGATTAGTAAATTCAACAACATACATAAACTCTCTTGTATAATATGAGTCTTTTATTTTTCCATCAATGTAACCAAATACACCCCCTATTACTGCTCCAGCTGACATTGCTTTTCCAGCATTAGACAAAAAGCCTTTTGCAATGTTTCCAGCTTGATTTTGTAAAGCATTAATAGCTCCATCAACTGCTCCATTATTAAGAGCACTTGACATTGAAGACATATATTCTTCTCTTGTTCCAAAGAATACTTCTTTTTTCTTTGTATCTTTTGTAATTATAAAATCTGGATTATAAACATTAGAGTAATAAGAATACTCTAATTCATTAACTGTTTTAGCATTTAATGCAGTAGCTAAAGCAATTGATATTAGTGATAATTTTAATAACTGTTTCATGTGTTCCTCCATGTTTTTATTTTATTATAACATAAAAAAATAGTTTTTTCTACAATTCTTTACAAAACTTTACAAATAAATTAATAAAGCCCTTGATTTAGGGCTTTTAATCTTAGCTTACATAAAAGAAAACATCGTTTTCTATTACTTCATAAGCACTATCTATCTCGAAATCTCTTGCTATTGCATCATAATCAATATTGTTAGAAACAATATCAGGTAACTCTGATAAATTAACTGTACTTTCAATATATTCTTCAGCTACATCTCGCATTGTCATATCTTCATATACATGCACTTCATCATAATGCTCAATTGCAGCTTCTAAATCATAATTAAGGTGGTCTAGTAAATAACTAATTCTTTTTAAATCGTGTTCGTCATACTGAGATAACTCTTCACACTTCTCATTTAGCTCAGAGATAGAACTATATTCATTAACTGTAAATAAACTGTATTCTGTTTCAAATTCGTAATCTGTAATAAATACTTCTTCATGTGTTTCATTGAATCCACAAGCTTCACTTCCTTCTTTAAGGATAGATTGAATTTCTTCTTGAAGCTCTTCTTCACACATTGGTAGAGTAATCCATTTTCCAATAAGGAAAGATTGGTTATAAGCTGATAGGTCTGTAATATAAATTTTTAACATTTTATGTCCTTTTATTTTCTGAAAAAGTTTTTACTTTTTTTTGAAGATTCTGAGAGAGTTTTTAACTCTGTTCTCAGTTTTCTCTTTTGTTAAAAAAGAAAAAGAATCATCTTCTTTTAAAGTAAGTTTTACTTCTTTCAGTTAGTTCTTCGAGTTGTTTTATGTAATGTAGTGATTAGATTAAATTCTTAAATTTCCTTATGAAGAATAAGGATATGTTTCAGAATTCATATAATAAAATGAAATGATTAAAACAACGAAACTAACTGATTTAAAACTACAATTAAAATTATGATTGTTTGATTTTTTGTTAAACAAAAGAAATAAGAAAACTGAGATAAGGAGTGTTTTGATTAAGCTTTTTAAAGATTAGACATTTGTCAAAAATGATATAAATATGTCATATATGATATATTTCTGGAAGGATTAAGGGAATGGCTTAAAGAAGAGACTGTTTATTTAACCTCCTCTTTCTCTTCTTCAAATACGACCTCTAGGTCTTCTCCCTGATATGTTTGCTCTGTGGTGTCAATCTCTTGATTGTCGTATTCCAGTTCTTTTCCTGTTTTGTAAAGTGCTCCACCTATCAAAACCGCTGCTGGATGGTTTATGTTAGAAATACCTTGCCCTAACTCCCGTGTTTTCTGAGCCATATAACAGCCCTGAAGGGCAAAAGTGATTAATACTAATAGTAATAGATGTTTCATACTAATCTTCCCTTCTTTCAACTGTTATTTCGCTTCTTTTATATCCTCTCTCTTTAATCTCTCTAATAATCCGAGCTTTGTCTTTAGAAGATACAAAAGAGATAGTAAAATCTCCAAAAGAAATATCATAACCTACTCTTTTTCCTCTATCGTAACTAAATCCCCACATATATGTCATAGTATTTTCTCCCCAAAATGTAATATTAAGTTATCCACTTTCTCAATACAAAAAGATAACTTATTTATGAATGTATTTAGCTTTTGCATCTTTAAGCTCCATATTCACAACTTCAACTTTTACTGGGTATTCTTTCCCTAGCTTCTCTAATTCATAAAGAGATACATAACCAAGTTCAGCACATTGAGGGTCATTAAGACACACATATCCAAAGAACACTTCATCTTCTTCAGAATATTCTGTTAATAACCAGCAATATTCATTATTAGCCCCTAACGATGCAACTAAGTGAACTACTGCCTTATCCCCTTTTCCATCTTGACTATACAGGGCTGGAACACCTTTTAATTTTTCTTCTGTAAATAACATAAATAATCCTTTTTGATAGTAGAAAAAGCCCTTATTGAGCTTTCTCTAATTGTTCTAAGTTATAAACTGTATAGTAAGAATAAGTCTTAATTTTCTTGTCACTATTTTCAACATCTTTTAATTTGAAGCTAAATAATTGCACTCCATACTCATTCTCTTTAACTTTTAAACCACTCTCTTCTAATTGGTCTTTAGATACCCACTCGTTGCTTTTTGATTTTAATTCAGCTTGTCTAGCAACTAAGATTAATTGATTAACTTTCTTATAGTTTCTCTTAGATACATGATTAACTTGAACTTGTGAAGCTGGTAATTGAATGTGATTCATTGAGTTCTCTAATGTTTCGATGTAAAGTCTTTCTACTGTAGTTGTGTTTTTCATAATTTGTCCTTTTAGGTTAATTTTTAATTTAACTGATACTTAAAAAAGTGTTTACTTTTTTTTAGATTTGAGAGTTTCATTTTCTGACTTCTTTTTATTTTAGAAGTTTAAAAATCTGTCTCAATCTTTTAAGTAAGTTTTACTTCTTTTTGAGTTATCGAGTTTTCATAAAAGTAGAGAATGTTTTAGTTCTTAATATATGCTTCAAATATGAAATATTTAAGCAATAGATTCATGAATAAATTAATAGATTGAATTGTTGAAAAGTTGATTCAAAAAGAATATTACATTAAAAGAGATAGATTGTTAAACTTCGTCTTGAAAATAAAAAATAGAAGTCAGTTGTTTTTAATGTTTTAATTTCTGTGAAATAGAAATTGTCCTTGTGAATTTATATTATTATGTCTATTTAGACAATTGCATAATATAAATTATTAAATAGATAAATCCCTATTTATCGGGCTTCATTAATTTTTTTGTAAAAATTTGTAAAGTTTTGTAAAAAATTGTAGATTTTTATTTTTGAATGTGTTATAATTACTGAAATTGATTTGTAAAAGTTTGTAAAGAATTGTAGAGCTTTTATAGATTAGAAAGCTAAAAAATTATAACATAGGAGGAAAGAAAGGTCATGAGTAGTTTTGCAACTTGGACTCCTAAAGGTGGAGTCGGAAAAACAACTTTTAGTGTACAACTAGCTACTATGCTGGGTTACACTTATGTTACGAACGATGAATATTGTTCGGCTGAAGATAAATTTGAGAAAGGAAAAGGTTTTCTTGTACCAGAAGGTCATCACGAAATTCCTTTTGCTGACAAAGTAGTATTCGACCTTGGTGGTTTTAAAGATGAAAGAATTAAGCCATTGCTTGAAAAAGTTGAAAAGGTAATAGTACCAACTTTAGATTCAGAGTATGATATTAAAGCCCTTACAAGCATTTTAAAGGCTTTAAGTACAATGAATAGTTCTGTAGTTATTCTTATTAATAACATAGAGCCTGATTATACTAATAAAGAAAATAAATATCATGAAGCTGATAGAGCTGAAAATGATATTATGAAAATTGTAGAAGATAATAAGCTTACATTTAAATCTTTACAATTTGTGAGAATTAGAAAATCAAAAGGCTATAAAACATTAATTAAAGAAAATGCTTCAGTATTTGATTATTGTAAAGATAATGGTGTGTTATTAAATAGATTTAGAAACATTATTGAAGATATGACAGTATTTAGAAATACTGTTCTTAACTAATGGGGGTGTCGTATGGATAACTACGGAGATTTACTAGGTAACAACAATAATACAAAGAAAGACGAGAAGTCTTCTGTATTAGAGGTTGTTAAACCTAAAAAAGGGAAAGTTGGTAGAAAGGTTGTTTCTTCTAATAAAAGAAGAACTATAAATCTACCAATAGCGGTTTCAGAGACTGAAAAGTCTTGGGTAAGTGAGCAAGTTTCAAATATTGAAAAATTGCTTGGAACTAAGGTGTCAACTTCTAATTTCATTAGACAAAAAGTGTTTAATGATAAGAAAATTGACTTATCAAAGATGAAAGCTTCTTCTAAAAAAGAGAAGAAAGATAAATCTCTACCTTTTTCTGTAAATTCAGATGAAAGAGAAGCTATTAAACAGAGTGCAAAGGCATTAGGAGATGAAATAGGCATAGAGCTTAATGTAAGTGCATATCTTAGATTAAAGCTGTTTATAGATATGCCAAGAGAAGAGAAATAAATCTCTCTTCTGGAACTGGTTTATTATGGTAAATTAGTTCTTTAAAAAATTCTCTCTAATTTCTATTATCTTTATTTAAATGTTCTATTTTTTCTTGAAATTTCTCTCTCAGCTACTGCATTAATTCTATCACTCTTATGAATAGTTGAAAAGTAAATAAGCTTTGACATTTGTACAGAGTCATTACAAATAAGATTTATTAAAATCTCTTCATCTTTTAGTAGCAACATCTTTTCTAAAACATCAACAGGTGTAGCTGTATTAGAAGCTATAGCTAATTTAACAACTTTGAATCTATCTTTAGATAACTTCTTTAAAATAGTTGCTGGTGTAGCTGTATTAGAAGCTACAACTGCTCTAAAGTCTTCATCTTCACTTTTAGAAGCATCTTCAATTAGCTCAACAGGACAATTTGGATTAGCTAAAACATTTTTTTGAATACTTTCAATATCTAATAAAAATAATTCATTTAACATCTCTTTAGTAGCACTTGGATTAGTAGAAATGCTTCTTTCTATTGAGCCAAAAAGTCCTCTTTCAATTTCATCTCTTTCTGTTTTATTTTTCATTAGCTCTTTTAACATTTCTTCTGAACAGTTTGGATTTTTAGCAACTGCTATTTTTATAAGCTTATCTTCTTCAAATTTTTTAAGAAAAAACTTTAATGTATCTAACGATGTGGCTGAATTAGATGCGATTCTAGTACATACAAGTACATCATCTTCATTCTCTAATGCTAAGTCATTCAGGACTGAAGCATCTGTATAACTAGAATGGATTAAAGCTGAGTTAATTTTTCTGCTATTAAGATTATAGAATTCTCTTGAAAATTGTCTCGTAATACTTTCTTCTCCTATTAAATTTAGTAATGTAACTATGTCGTATTTTCTATAGTTTTCTTTTGTAATTTTAATTGTAATCATAATAATTCCTTCATATTTTTTTAAATTTTCAGTTCTCTTCTTGAAAACTGATAAGAGAAGTATAATAGATTCTAACTTAATCTATTCTTAGACAATCTATTCCAGAATAGAATATATTATTTTCAAAAAAAGAAGCTTGATAAATAACTTATCTATTAGATAGTTCTTTATCTTTTGTTTCTTGAATAGATTCATCTTCTGTATCTAATTCAAACAGCTTTTCAGACCATTGCTTATATTCCTTATCATTTTTAAGTTTTCTTCTATATGCAATATATTCAGATTGCTCTCTATCAACAGGCTCTAATATAGATAGATTGTTCGCTGAAATGTTTTCTGCAAATAAAACTTCGTATTCGCTCTGAAATGCTTCTCTGGTAGCTCTATATTGTTTATATAGACCTAGTAATTCAATTCCTTTTTCTAAATACTCAATCGCTTCTTCTTTTGTTAATTGCTTTAACTTTCTGTTTCCTAACAAAAAGATTTGATGTTTAGTTGTTTTCTTTTTATATTGAGTCACTTCTCCCAAGGCTGTTTTTACAGTTTTTGCTGATTTTAAATCTGTGAAGTTCTCAGATGCAATAATTTTAAAAGATTTAGATTCTTCAAAATCTAACAGGTTCATCGTCGAGAAGCTGAACATTCTTTTAGCTGAAAAAGGTAGCTCTAGCTCTTTTAAAAGCTCCTCTGTTCTCTTTTCAATAGAGTTTAATTTGTCTACATATTCTTTCATTGTAGTCCTTATAAAAATAGTTTTGTATTTTGAAATTGTAGAACACAGAAGCTTAATATATTCTAAAATAGAATAGAACAAAAAAGAATTTATTGTCTAAGAATAAATTAAGATGGAATAAAATACAATTCTATTACAACTTATACCAGAATAGAATAAGTTGAAAAAGAATAAAAAGGATAAATTATGAAAATAACTGATAAACATTTTTTACAAAATATAGAAAATACAATTAATAAAATCAAAAACAAGGAGGTAGAGTTTACTTTACAATTATTTCTATCTATATTCATATATATAGTAGACAAAAAGCATCTTACAGAGGAGATGGTTGCATATCTAGCTCAATATTTTATTTCTAATAATGATTTAGAGAATGAGATATTTATTTTCTTGGATAAACACTTTAATATTGAAGCAATTGAATTTACATGGACTAAAGAAGTAAGAGTAATTAATGTTCAAAGAAAAGAGGTGTGTGATGCTTAGAATAGAAGATATTACAACACTTGACGAAGGTGTAGTTTATTTAAGTCATATCACTAAAAAAGGACATAAATTGACACTTGATGAAATACATCTAGCTGCAAAAACACATGGTCAAAATGGAATGAGAAATGCTTATTTTCTTTATTCAAAAATGATTACAGATAAATTTGACGATGCTTATATTTTACTTTCTCCTCTTTTAATGATGAACTCTAAAAGAGCTGAGTTGGAAAAAAAGATTGAGCATATTATGTCTTTAAAAAATACTCTTGATATTAAAGTAAATTATAAAGAAAGTGAAGTTCATCCACAAGCTGTTTTTATTGCATTCTACTTACTTAAAAATCAGGTGCTACCTAATTTAAAGCCTTTAAATTTTAGTAAATTTGGAGGTGCATGATGAGTGCTAATCATTCTGCTGAATTACAAGAAATAAAAGCTTTGTTATTAGAACAAAGAAGCCTTATAAATGCACTATTTCCAAACGAAGTTGATATTGCATTTATAACACAAAGAACTGGCATGACTCGACAAGGAGTTAGAAAAAGATTATTAGAAAATTATGAAATTGAAGAAGATTTTTGGAAAAAAGGTAGTAAAATATTCATGTCAAAAACGACTGCTCTTCAGTTTCTAAAATTAGATACAAGAGGAGTATAAAATGAGTAAAACATTAACATTTAGCGATGGTTCTTTTTTTGAAAGAAATGAAAGATTGTATGTACAAGGTACAATCAATGGTAAGAGATATAAAAAGTCTATTAATAAAAAGGCAACTTCTCTTAACAAGAAATGGATTAAGAAACAAGACCCTATCGAAGTTCTTTTAAAAATATTAGGTATTGAAAAACATGCTGAAGAAAACCTACCAACTTTTGAAGAGTTTGGATTAGCTGTTCTTGAAGCAACAAGTCAAAACCGAAGTAAAACAACACAAGCTGATTATGTAAGAATCTTTAATATTAGCATTCTTCCATACTTTAAAGATTACGAATGGCATGAAATTAAACCTTTTGATTTAAGTGCTTTTTTCAAAAAACTTATCTCTGAATATTCAAGTGAGAGAAGTAAAAGAACAAAAAGTATTTTAAAGACAATTGTATCATCTGCATATGATGAAGAATTTATGCCTAAAAATCCATTTGATACTGAGACTATCAGAAACCATTACTTTAAGCAAACAGTTAAGAATACACAAGCTTATTCTGTTACAGAAGCAAAAGAAATGTTAACAAAGTCAAAAGGATGGTTAAAAATCTATTTAGAGCTTGGTTTTAAATATGGTTTGAGGTCTGGAGAATTAATGGGTCTAAAATGGGAAGATTTTGATTTAGAAAAAGGATACTTTAAAATCAATAGAAGTATCAGCAAAGGGATTATTACAGAATCTTCTGAAACTGTTCATGCTAATAAAAATCACTTAAGAGAAGTTTATATGTTTCCTGAAACTATTGAGCTTTTAAAAGCATATTCTAATTTCAGATTTTCAGATGAATGGTTATTTGTAGCAAAAGAAGGGAAACCTTATAAAGAATCTCAAACTATCATTAATCATTGGCTGAAACCATTTTTAGAAGAAATTGGTATAAAATACAAAACAGGTTATGCAATGAGACGAACTTATGTTTCAGTTATGAAACAATCTGAAAAAGTTGATTTATCAGATATTCAAGAAGTTGTAGGTCATGCTGAAGGTTCTCATGTGACAGAAAAACATTATAATCTTGATGTTTTAACGAATGAACAAAAACAAGAAAAAGCAAGATTAAATGGAAGTGTATTTAATCTTTTACTTGGAATGTAATTAAGTTTCAATTAAGTTTGTTTGTCCCAATTTCGTCCCACAAGGTCTTGAAAGCCCTATATAGGCTCAACCATTCCACCTTGAGGGGCTCGTGCTTAACGGCGTGAGGGTTCAAATCCCTCCAGCTGCACCATTCAAATTTTAAGCGGGAGTAGCTCAGTTGGCTAGAGCCTCTGCCTTCCAAGCAGATTGTCGCGAGTTCGAGTCTCGTCTCCCGCTCCATTTAAAATATATGCTTCCTTAGCTCAGCTGGATAGAGCAACGCCCTTCTAAGGCGTAGGTCACACGTTCGAATCGTGTAGGGAGTACCACTTCAATGCAAATAACATATCTTTTAATTTAGTATATATAACATATATAGTATTATTACTTCAATGATAACCAAAGAATCTATAGAAAATTTAAAATCCCATCTTGATATTGTAGATGTAGTATCTCAATTTATAGAACTAAAAAAATCAGGTGCTAACTTTAAGGCTTGTTGCCCTTTTCACGGAGAAGACACACCGTCTTTTGTAGTGAGTCCTGTAAAACAAATATATCACTGCTTTGGTTGTGGAGCTGGTGGTGATAGTATCAAATTTGTTATGGAGCATGAAAAACTTTCTTATCCAGAAGCTTTAGAAAAACTAGCTTCCATGACAAATGTATCGCTACAATACGATAACAATCAAAAAAAAATAGATTCAAGTATAATTGTAAAAGTAAATGAATACTATCAAAAACTTCTTACTCATAATGAAGAATCAAAAAAATATTTAAAAAGTCGAGGTATTTCGGATTTTTCGATAGAGAAATTTGAGATAGGGTATGCCGCATCATCTAATGACACAATTAATTTTCTTAAAACAAATTTCTTAAATCTTGCAGATGCAAAAGAGTTTGGTATAATTGATACAGGACAAAATGGTTTGTATGCAAGATTTATTGATCGTATTACTTTTCCTATTTATACCATAAGTGGAACAGTTGTAGGGTTCGGAGGAAGAACTATCTCTGGACATAATGCAAAATATGTAAACTCTCCTCAAACCAAGGTTTTTAATAAATCGCGGCTTCTTTATGGGTACAATTTAGCAAAAGAGAGTATTTATAAACAAAAATCTGTTATTGTTACTGAGGGTTATCTAGATGTAATTATGTTGCATCAAGCAGGCTTTTCAAATGCCATTGCTACATTAGGAACAGCATTAACAAAAGAACATCTTCCTCTTTTAAGTAGAGGTGAACCAAAAGTTGTAGTAGCTTATGATGGAGATAAAGCAGGAATAAATGCTGCATATAAAGCAAGTTTATTATTAAGCCACAGTCAGTTTCAAGGTGGAGTGGTAATATTTAAAGATGGACAAGATCCTGCAGATATGGTGAATGCAAACAAATTAGATGAGCTTAATTTGATGTTTAATAAAACAACACCATTTATTGTATTTGTTTTAGATTTTATTATTGATAAATATAACTTAGATAACCCACAAGAGAAACAAAGTGCTTTAAAAGAAACAAACGAATATTTAAAAACATTGAGTCCTATTTTACAAGAAGAATATTCAAGTATGATAGCTAGAAAACTTAATGTAAATGCACAGTTAGTTCAAGTACAACATTATGAAAATCAGCGTTCTTCTAATGTAAATCTTTCATCTATAGATATTTCTGAATTGAGCATTATCAAAACATTATTAGACAATAAAGAATTATTATCAGAAGTTAGCAAAGAACTTATCCCTGAGATGTTTGAAATTCACGGAAAAGAGTATATCACATTATTAGAAAATGCAGAGGACCCAAGTCTTATAGGATTAATGTTAAACGAACATTTGATTTCATATACAAAAGAGGAATTATCAAATCAACTGTCCATTATTATGAGTCCTTTCTATAAAAAGAAATTACAACAAATAAAATATAGTGAAGATTTAAAATTTAGAGAAAAAGCAATGCAAACAAGAGAAATTCAATATAAACTAAGAGAGTTAAATTGTAAAAAACTTATTATAGGTTAAAAGAATAATTAACTATGAATATTGTATAATTCAAAAAAAACTGAGGAAAAATAATGGAATTTTTAACGACACCAAATGCACCTGCTGCAATAGGACCTTATTCACAAGCTGTAAAATTTAATGGAGTTTTATATTCATCTGGACAAATTGCCTTAAAAGCAAATGGTGAAATGATAGAAAATGATATCAAGAAACAAACAAGACAAATTTTTGCTAATTTAAAAGCAATTTTAGAGGATAATGGTACATCATTTAGCGAGGTAATTAAAATAAATATTTTTTTAACAGACATGAATGACTTTGGAATAGTAAATGTAATCATGGCAGAAGTTTTTGGAGAGCATAAACCAGCTCGAAGCACAGTTCAAGTTGTAGCTTTACCAAAAAATGCAATGATTGAGATGGATGTAATAGCTACTGTTGCCGATTTTCACTAAGAAAAACAGTTTAAAGTATATTTAAAGATATTTTATGTATAATTCGCTTTATAAATTTTAGAGGATATGCTAATGTACGCAATTATCAAAACTGGTGGAAAACAATACAAAGTATCAGAAGGTGATATTTTAAATGTTGATAAGCTAAGTAAAGAAGCAAAAGAAACAATCGAATTTACAGAAGTTATAGCTGTAAATGATGGAAATGCACTTACAACTGGTGAATCAGTTGCAAATGCTAAAGTAACAGCTGAAGTTATCGTTGAAGGTAGAGATAGAAAAGTTATCTCTTACAAAAAACTGAGAAGAAAAGATAGTAAACTTAAAAGAGGTTTCAGAAGAAGCTTCACTAGAGTAAGAATTACTAAAATAGCGGCATAAGGAAGAAAATATGGCTCACAAGAAAGGTCAAGGTAGTACTAATAATAATAGAGACTCAGCTGGTAGAAGACTAGGAGTTAAAAAATTTGGTGGTGAATCAGTAGTTGCTGGAAATATCATTGTTAGACAAAGAGGAACAAAAGTACATGTTGGTAC
Source organism: Arcobacter sp. 15-2 (assembly GCF_047159865.1). Taxonomy (GTDB): domain Bacteria; phylum Campylobacterota; class Campylobacteria; order Campylobacterales; family Arcobacteraceae; genus JAIOSF01. The sequence goes on along the minus strand of NZ_AP038804.1, from coordinate 469,020 downwards.
TGGTGTTGGAATCGGAAAAGATCACACAATTTATTCTTTAATAGACGGTGTAGTTAAATTTGAACAAAAAGATAAAAAAAGAAAAAAAGTATCAGTTTACGCTTCATAGGTAGTAAATTTATATAATTATTTAAGGCACTGTAGCGTTTGCTATGGTGCCTTTTTTTTTAATAACAGATAATTAATAATATATAGTTTGTCCAAAGTATATGTTATTAATTAGAAATCGGAGAATAATATGTTTGTAGATAATGCCAGTTTAACAGTTAAATCTGGAAAAGGTGGAGCAGGATGTGTTTCATTTAGAAAAGAAAAGTTTGTGATAAAAGGTGGGCCAGATGGCGGTTCAGGTGGAAAAGGCGGAGATGTTTATTTTGAAGTAGATAATAATACTGATACTCTTTCTACATACAAAGGGATGCACCATGTTAAAGCTGATAATGGGCAACCAGGAATGGGAAGTAACTGTAGTGGTAAATCTGCAAAACCTGTTGTACTAAAAGTTCCACCAGGAACTCAAGTAATTGATGAAGATACAGAAGAGATACTATTTGATTTATTAGAAGATAAGCAAAGAGTATTGTTTTTAGAAGGTGGAAAAGGTGGATTAGGAAATACACACTTTAAAAACTCAAGAAATCAGACACCAAGTTATGCACAACCAGGACTTGTTGGTACAACAAAAAATATTCGTTTAGAACTTAAACTTATAGCTGATGTAGGTTTAGTTGGATATCCAAATGTTGGTAAATCAACTCTCGTATCAACAATATCAAATGCGACACCTCAAGTTGCAAATTATGAATTTACAACACTTACTCCTAAATTAGGTGTTGTTGATGTTGGGGATTACAATTCATTTGTAGCTGCTGATATCCCTGGTATAATTGAAGGTGCTAGTGATGGAAGAGGTTTAGGAATCGAATTTTTAAAGCATATTGAGAGAACAAAAACATTACTTTATATGATTGATATGTCAAATTATAGAGAGATGATGGATCAATACGAAGTTTTAAAAGAGGAAGTTGGAAAATTCTCTAAAGAGTTGAGTGGTAGAAAGTTTGCTATTGCTTTAACAAAAATAGATGCAATACCATCAGAAGAATTAAATGAAAAAATTACACAATTTATTGAAGCAATTGGATTGAGTCTTTCAAATGAAAACACCTTTTCGTTTGAAAAAGATAAAAAATATTTTTTACAAGAATTAACATATACAAAGTATAATGAAGAGTTACCATATTTTGTTTTACCTATCTCATCTGCAACTCATGATAATATTAATGGATTGAAATATGCATTATACGATTTGATTAGTAGGGATCGATGCGAAGAATAGTATTAAAAGTTGGTAGTGCTGTTCTTACAGAAAATGGAGCAATAGCATTAGAACGATTACATAATTTAGTTGAACTTATCTCTTTATTACAAAAAAGATATGAAGTTATTTTGGTAAGTTCTGGTGCAGTTGCTGCTGGATATTCTTTGTTAAAACTTGATAAAAAAATAGTCTCAAATAAACAAGCATTAGCAGCATTGGGGCAACCATTACTTTTACACACTTATCGAGATGAATTTGCAAAATACGATATACTGTGCTCTCAAATTTTACTTGAAGCATCAATTTTTTACGATAAAAAACGACTAAGTCATGCCCAAGATGCTATGGAAGTGATGATGAAACATAAAATAGTGCCTATTATCAATGAAAATGATGTAACTGCAACTGATGAGTTAGTATTTGGTGATAATGATCAGTTATCTGCATACATCACACACTATTTTAATGCAGATATTTTAGTGATACTTACTGATATTGATGGTTTTTATGATAAAAATCCACATCACTTTGATGATGCAAAATTACAAAAATATGTACATACTATTGATAATAATCAATTAAAAGAGAAACATAGTGCAAATAGTGAATTTGCAACAGGTGGAATTGTAACAAAACTAAAAGCAGCAGATTTTTTAATAAACAATAAAAAAAATATGTTTTTAACAAGTGGCTTTGATTTGGATTGTGTGAAAGAGTTTTTATTAGAAAACAAACATAATAATGGAACATTATTTATAGGAAAGGACAATAAATGACTCAACTAAAAAGAATTATATTTATGGGTACGCCAGACTATGCGACAATTATTTTTGAAAGATTACTTGAAAAAAATTATAATATTGTTGCACTTTTTACACAGCCAGATAAACCAGTTGGTAGAAAACAGATACTAACACCTCCTCATATAAAAAAGTTTGCTTTGGACAATGGATTATCTATACCAATTTATCAACCAAATACACTTAAAGAAAATGCAATTCAAAGTACTTTAATTGATCTAGAACCTGATATTATAATTGTAGCTGCTTATGGTCAAATATTACCAAAAGAGATATTAAGTATTGCTCCTTGTATTAATTTACATGCTTCACTTTTACCAAAATACAGAGGTGCTAGTCCTATTCAGCAATCATTACTCAATGATGATAAATTTTCTGGGGTAACTGCCATGAATATGGATATAGGTTTAGATAGTGGAGACATCTTAGGTTATAAATATGTTGCCATAGATAAAGATACGGTCGTAAGTTTGCTATTCGACCTTTTGTCTAAATGTGCGGCACTTTTAACTATAGAAATATTAGAAAGAATAGATGATATACTACCTCAAAAGCAAAATCTTTCTCTTGTGTCTCATTGTAAAAAAGTATGTAAAAGCGATGGTTTGGTAGATTTTACAGATGCAAATGAATTTTACAATAAATATAGAGCATTTCAGTCTTGGCCAGATATTTATTTAGAAAGTGGTTTAAAGATAAAAGAGTGCTTATTAGTGGAAAAAGATTCGAAAAATCTATCTGGTACTATTTTGTCGATTCAAAAAGAGTCTATTATCGTTGGTTTTGAAAGAGGAACAGTTAAAATAGTAAGTATTCAACCTTCATCAAAAAAACAGATGAATGTTGTAGATTATATTCGAGGTAAAAGGTTAGAAATTGGAGATGATTTTTCTTGAATCTGTTGATTCAACTCATACATATATAAAACGATATATTTCTGAAAATGGATACAAAGAACCATTGGCAATCATAACGCAAAATCAAACAAATGGAATTGGTAGTAGAGATAATAAATGGGAAGGAAAAAATGGTAATCTTTTTTTCTCCTTTGTAATTCATCAAGAAGAACTACCGATAGATTTACCCCTACAATCTTCATCAATATATTTTAGTTTTTTCATTAAAGAGATTTTGTCTGATTTAGGTTCCAAAGTTTTTTTAAAATGGCCCAATGATTTTTATTTAAATGAAAAAAAAATTGGGGGTACCATAACAAACTTTTCAAATAACCTTTTATATTGTGGTATAGGTTTAAATTTGAAACAATTTAATAGTAGTTATGGAGGTCTGGACATTGAGATAAATCTTCATAACTTCTTGGAAAATTATTTCAATCTGATTAAGAAGAAAATGAAATGGAAGAAGATTTTTAGTAAATATAGGATAGAATTCGAGAGTAACAGACAATATACAACAACTATCAATAATAAAAAAGTATCTTTAAAAGATGCTCTTTTAAATGAAGATGGATCTATCAATATTTCTAATGAAAAGGTATTTAGTTTAAGATGACTCAAGTTATTACAATAGCAAATCAAAAAGGTGGAGTTGGAAAAACAACTACAGCGGTTAATTTAAGTGCAGCACTTGCCCTAGAAGGGAAAAGAGTTTTACTCATAGATGCCGATCCTCAATCAAATGCAACAACAAGTTTAGGTTTTCATAGAGATTCTTACGAATATAACCTTTACCATGTAATGTTAGGGACAAAAGAGATAAGTGATATTATTTTAGAGTCAAAAGATATTGAAAATTTATTTGTAGCACCTTCAAATATTGGTTTAGTTGGTATTGAAAAAGAGTTTTATAAAAATACAAAAGACAGAGAGTTAGTTTTAAAAAGAAAATTAGATTTGATTAGAAATGATTACGATTTTATAATAATTGATTCACCTCCTGCTTTAGGACCACTTACCATAAATACTTTAAGTGCAGCAACCTCAGTGTTAATACCTATTCAATGTGAATTTTTTGCGCTAGAAGGTTTGGCACAATTATTAAATACTATTAAACTAATAAGACAAACTATTAATAGGCAACTTGACATAAAAGGTTTTTTACCAACTATGTATAGTGCACAAAATAATCTATCAAAACAAGTTTTTGCAGACTTAGCTAAGCATTTTGAAAATAAACTTTTTAAATGGGATAACTCATCTTATGTAGTTGTACCAAGAAATGTAAAATTAGCAGAGAGTCCAAGTTTTGGAAAACCAATTATGCTTTATGATCCAAAGTCTAGTGGAACGAAAGCATATACAAATTTAGCTAAAGCAATTTTACAACAAGGATAAATTATGGCATTAGGGCGTGGATTAGGTGAGCTGTTAGGTGAGATTGAAACTGCATATGAAAATAATAATGTTACATCTAAGAATGAGATCTTTGAAATTGATGTAAATAATATAAAATTAAATCCATATCAACCAAGAAAAATTTTCAATGAAGATAAACTAAAAGAATTAAGTCAATCAATTAAAAATAATGGTTTACTACAACCTATAGTTGTTACAAAAGATGCGGGAACATATTTATTAGTAGCTGGTGAACGAAGATTAAGAGCCACTAAACTTGCACAAATAGCAACAATAAAAGCGGTTGTAATTGATATTGACAGCAATAAACTTCGTGAGTTGGCATTAATTGAAAATATTCAAAGAGATGATCTTAATGTAATCGAAGTAGCTTATTCATATGCAGGTCTTATAAATGATTATAATATAACTCATGAAGAACTATCAACAATTGTATCAAAAAGTAGAAGTTCAATAAGTAATATATTGAGATTATTAACTTTGAGTAGTTTTGCACAAAAAATGCTTGGCGCAGACAAAATATCTTTAGGTCATGCAAAATTAATTGTCGGTTTAACAGAAAATGAACAAAAATTAGTAATCGATTCTATTATAGGTCAAAAACTAAGTGTACGCGAAACAGAAACATTAGTAAAACAAATAAAAAATGTGTCACAAGAGGATACAAAACAAACTACAAAAAAGTCAAAATATAATTTTGATGTACTAACAAATATCAAAGAAACACTAACTAAAAATAATCTTAATGTAAAAATAGATGACAACTATTTTAAGATAAAAATTAACTCTCAAGAAGATATTGAGAATATTAGTAAAGCATTTTCCAATAAATAAAAATATAATCATTAATTTAATTTAAGTCATAGTTTTTTTAGATACAATGATTCTAAGTTTTAGTGTAACTAAACTGTAAAAATTGTATGGAGAAACAAATGTTAGACATAAGTCCAATATTGCTACTTAGTTCAGGTTTAGTGTTTTTATTAGTGCTTGCTAGGCTAAATAGCTGTCTTTACAAGCCTTTATTTAAGCATATGGACGATAGAGATAGCCAAATCAAAACTGATATGGCGAATGCTAAAGCCAATGGTGCCGATGTAGATGGAATGCTTGCTGAAGCAAAAGAAATTATTGCGAATGCCAAGAAGGAAGCTTTTTCAATTCGTGAAAAAGCTAGACTAGAAGCTACTGATGTTTCTGAAGAAAAATTAAATATTGCAAAAGTTAAAATAGAAAATGATTATAATGATTTTCTAAAAACTTTACAAAATGAAAAAGTATCTTTAGAAAACTCTTTAGTTTCTCAATTGCCTCTATTTAAAGAAGGCTTAAAAGCTAAACTTAGCTCAATATAGGTGGTAGAAGTATGAAGAAAATATTATTTACTTTATCAGTAATTATTCCAATGTCATTATTTGCTAGTGATGCGGGTGTTGAAACTGATATATTAGAAAGAACTGTTAACTTCTTTATTTTTGTTGCTATTATGTACTACTTGTTGTCAGATAAACTGAAAACTTTTTTTGGTGAAAGAACAGAGTCTATTCAATCTGAATTAGATAAAGTTCAAGAGATATTAAAAGAATCAGATAAAAAATTAGTTGACGCGAAACAAGAAGTTGAGAATGCTAAAAAAGTTGCAGATGAACTTATTTCAACTGCTACAAGCGAAGTAGAAGCTATAAAGACAAAAATAGATGTTGCCACAGAGCAAGAGATTGCATCTCTTTCTAAAAGTTTTGATAATAAAACAGAACTTGAAGTGAGAAAAGTAAAAAAAGAAGTTGTCGAGAATGTTCTTAATCAGTTACTTAGTGATGATAACATTGCTTTATCTCAAAAAGATTTAGCTAATATTATTACAAAAAAGGTTGCTTAGATGATTGATTTAGTTGCAAAAAGATATGTAAAAGCTTTAATGTCTGATAGAGATAAAGAAAGTTTAACAACAGTGTATAATGAATTGAAAGAGATTTCAAATGCATTTTCTGATGAAAAATTTTTATTAATTATCTCTTCAACTGAAGTGGAAAGTAGTAAAAAAGTTGAACTTATTTTATCTTTTATTGATAAATGTAGCGAAGCAACAACAAATTTAGTAAAAGTTTTAGGTGATAATAAAAGATTACCTATTATACCATCAATTGTAAACGAAATAGAACTAGAATTGTCAGTTCTGAATAATTCGTTCAAAGGTATAATTTATACAAACGAAGAGTTAGAAAAAAGTGATGTAGATACTATAAAAGCACAATTTTCTCAAAAGTTTAAAGTTGATTTAGAGTTAACTCAAAATATTTGTGATTATGATGGTGTAAAAGTTTCTATTGATGGACTAGGTGTTGAAGTTGGTTTTGCAAAAAGCAGATTAAAATCACAAATGATTGATCATATTTTAAAAGCAGTTTAGACAAACATGTCTTGCTATAAATAAAAGTAAAAATACAAAGGAGAAATTTAATGAGTACAAAGATTCAAGCAGATGAAATCAGTTCTATTATAAAAGAAAGAATAGATAATTTTGAATTAAATGTAGATGTTAACGAAACAGGAAAGATAATATCTTTTGCTGATGGTATTGCTAAAGTTTACGGACTAAGTAATGTTATGGCTGGAGAGTTAGTTGAGTTCGAAAATGGTGCAAGAGGACTTGCTCAAAACTTAGAAGAAGCAGCTGTAGGTGTTGTTGTTTTAGGTTCAAGTGAAGGTTTAAGAGAAGGGACATCTTGTAAAAGACTTGGTGAACTTCTTGAAGTACCAGTAGGTCCTAATGCACTTGGTAGAGTTGTAAATGCACTTGGTGAACCAGTTGATGGTAAAGGTGTTATTGAAGCTACTGAAAAGAAATTTGTAGAAGAAAAAGCTCCTGGAATTATGGCTAGAAAATCTGTTCATGAACCATTAGTTACAGGTATTAAAGCTATTGATGCACTTGTTCCAATCGGAAGAGGTCAAAGAGAGCTTATTATTGGTGATAGACAAACAGGTAAAACTACTGTTGCTATTGATGCTATTATTAATCAAAAGGGACAAGATGTTAAATGTATCTATGTTGCTATTGGTCAAAAAGCATCTACTATTGCTAATATTGTTGGAGCTTTAGAGGCTGCTGGGGCAATGGAGTATACAACTATAGTTACTGCAAATGCATCGGAATCTTCTGCACTTCAATTTTTGGCACCATATACAGGTGTTACAATGGGTGAGTACTTTAGAGATAATGGACAACATGCATTAATCGTATATGATGATTTATCTAAACATGCTGTTGCATATAGAGAGATGTCTTTATTACTTAGAAGACCTCCAGGTCGAGAAGCATATCCAGGTGATGTTTTTTACCTTCACTCAAGATTATTAGAAAGAGCTGCTAAAGTTAATGATGAATTAGGTGGTGGATCTTTAACTGCTTTACCAATCGTTGAAACACAAGCTGGAGATGTTGCGGCATATATTCCAACAAATGTTATTTCTATTACAGATGGTCAAATCTTCTTAGAAACTGAACTATTTAACTCAGGTATCAGACCAGCTATTAATGTAGGTTTATCAGTATCTAGAGTTGGTGGTGCAGCACAAATTAAAGCTACTAAACAAGTTGCAGGTACACTAAAACTTGATCTTGCACAATTTAGAGAATTAGAGGCATTCGCACAATTTGCTTCAGATTTAGATGCTTCAACTAGAGCTCAATTAGAAAGAGGTCAACGAATGGTTGAACTATTAAAACAAGGTGTAAATAAACCACTTGTAATTGAAAAACAAGTTACTATTTTATATGCTGGTGTTAATGGATTCATTGATGATATTGATCCTTCTGATGTAGTTAGATTTGAAACTGAATTCCATGAATTTATTGAATCTAAATATTCAAGTTTAATTACAGATTTAAATGCTAAGAAAAAAGTTGATGATGATATCAAAGAAGTTCTTGAAACAGCAATAAATGAGTTCAAAAACATTTTTAAAGCTGACTAAGGAATTACTATGGCTAACTTAAAAGATATTTCAAGACAAATTAAAAGTGTTAAAAATACACAGAAGACAACTAAAGCTATGAAGCTTGTTTCTTCTGCTAAGTTACGACGAACACAACAATTGTCAGAACAAGCAAAAAGTTATGCTTTAAAAATAAACAATATTTTATCAGAAATTGCTACGAGAATTAGTAGAGTTCAAGATGAAGATAATTTAAATAGAGCTTTTGTATCTAATGATACTCCAAAAGTAGTTGATGTTGTTTTTGTAACAGCTGATAAAGGTCTTTGTGGTGGTTTTAATGTTACTACAATAAAAGCAGTTAAAGGACTAATTGAGGAACATACTTCAAAAGGTGCTACTGTAAGATTAAGAGCTGCTGGAAGAAAAGGGATAGATTACTTTAATTTTCAGAATATTGATTTATTTGATAGCATAGTTGGCTTAACTTCTGCACCAACTTATGAAAAAGCATCTGATTTTATAAAAGATGCTTATGAAGATTTTAACAATGGTACTACAGATAAAGTTATCATGGTATATAATGGTTTTTTAAATATGCTTACACAAGAGCTAAAAGTTAAACAATTATTACCAGTATCTTTAGATGAAGTTTCTGTTGCTGAAGAAGCATCTTCGATGTTAGATATTGAGCCAGATGATGATGAAGAGATTTTAAATGAATTAACTGTAAAATATGTTGATTTTAATATGTATTATTCTTTGATTGATTCTTTAGCTGCTGAGCATAGTGCTCGTATGCAAGCTATGGAAAATGCAACAAATAATGCAAAAGAGAGAGTTAACGATTTAACAGTTGAGTTTAATAAAGCAAGACAAGCAGCGATTACAACAGAATTAATTGAGATTATTTCTGGTGTTGAATCAATGAAGTAATAGAAAGGAATAGGATATATGGAAGGTAAAATAATTCAGATTATGGGTCCAGTTGTTGATGTTGAATTCGACGGATACCTACCTGCAATAAATGATGCAATAGAAGTACCTGGTACTAAAGAAAAATTAGTATTAGAAGTAGCAGCGCATATCGGTGATAGTAGAGTTAGAACTATTGCTATGGATATGACTGAGGGTTTAACAAGAGGAACAAAAGTAGTTGCTACTGGTGCTCCAATTATGGTTCCAGTTGGAGAAGAAGTTCTAGGTAGAATTTTTAATGTTATTGGAGAACCAGTTGATGAAGGTTCTGCAGTTTCTGAAGATGCTCCAAGAATGTCAATTCACAGAGAAGCTCCATCTTTTGAAGAGCAATCTACATCTACAGAGATGTTTGAAACAGGTATCAAAGTAGTTGATTTACTTGCTCCTTACGCTAAGGGTGGTAAAGTTGGACTATTTGGTGGTGCTGGTGTTGGTAAAACAGTTATTATCATGGAGCTTATTCATAATGTTGCATTTAAACATGATGGTTACTCTGTATTTGCTGGTGTTGGTGAAAGAACAAGAGAAGGAAATGACCTTTACTATGAGATGAAAGAATCAAATGTACTTGATAAAGTTGCTTTATGTTATGGTCAAATGAGTGAGCCTCCAGGAGCAAGAAATAGAATTGCTTTAACTGGTCTTACTATGGCTGAGTACTTTAGAGATGAAAAAGGTCTTGATGTTTTAATGTTCGTAGATAACATCTTTAGATTTGCACAATCAGGTTCTGAGATGTCAGCTCTTTTAGGAAGAATCCCTTCAGCTGTTGGTTACCAACCAACATTAGCAAGAGAGATGGGTGCATTACAAGAAAGAATTACTACAACTAAAAAAGGTTCTATTACTTCAGTTCAAGCTGTTTATGTACCAGCGGATGACTTAACAGATCCAGCTCCTGCTTCTGTTTTTGCTCACTTAGATGCAACTACAGTACTTAACAGAAAAATTGCAGAAAAAGGTATTTATCCAGCGGTTGATCCACTAGATTCTACTTCAAGAATTCTTTCTGCAGATGTTTTAGGTGATGAGCATTATGAAACAGCTAGAGGTGTTCAAGCACTTTTACAAAAATTCAAAGATTTACAAGATATCATTGCGATTCTTGGTATGGATGAATTATCTGAAGCTGATAAACTTGTTGTTGAAAGAGCAAGAAAAGTTGAAAAATTCTTATCTCAGCCATTCTTCGTTGCTGAAGTATTTACAGGAAGTCCTGGTAAATATGTTGAGCTTGCTGATACTATCAAAGGATTTAAAGGTATCTTAGATGGTTCTTATGATCATATGCCAGAAAAAGCGTTCTACATGGTTGGTGGAATTGATGAAGCAATTGCAAAAGCAGAAGGTATGAAAGCTTAGTAAGCTTAAAAGGTAAAAATATGGATACAATTAAATTATCAATAGTTACACCAAACGGAGAAATATTTAATAGTGATGTTAAATCTGTAACTCTTCCTGGAAAAGAGGGAGAGTTTGGAGTTTTACCAAGTCATTCTTCTTTAGTGTCTTCTTTAACAGTTGGTGTTATTGAAATATTGAAAAAAGATGCTTCAACAGAAGCTGTTGCTATTAACTGGGGACATGTAAAAGTTTCTGAAGATTCTGTAGATGTTTTAGTTGATGGTGCAGTATCTTTATCTTCTGGTGATGCAGAATCAGATATTTCTGAAAAATTAAAACTAGCAAAAGAGTTAGTGAGCTCTGTTCAAGACTCAAATGTATCTATGGCTGCAGTTGAAGCTAAGATAAATTCTTTTAGTTAAGTATAAATATGATTGATACAATATTAAATTATTTTAATAATAGTAGTGCTATATCTCTAGGGGTATTGGTACTACTATCAATCTATTTTATAATGGTTTTTTGGATATATTTATATAAATATTTTCAGTTAATTGGATATGTTGCAACTGAAATAAATAATCTTAATTCTCTTTTATCTAGAGAATCGTATATCAATCCTTTATCTAAGATTGGACAATGTTTAAATAAAGCACCTGTTTCTAAAGAGTTCTTAAATGTTTGTGAGACTTCTTTAGTAAGAGAAGCAAGTAGTGGTATTTCATGGTTGTCAATTATCTCTTCAACTGCTCCCTTTATAGGTTTGTTTGGTACAGTCGTTGGTATTTTGGAATCATTTGCAAAGTTTTCTACTGCAAGTAAAGTGAGTTTTTCTGTTATTGCACCAGCTATTAGTGAAGCCTTAGTTGCTACTGCTGCAGGAATTTTTGTTGCAATATTTGCATATACATTTCACCAGATTCTTACACGAAAGGTTTATGAGTTTAATACTTACATTAGATCTCAAATCGATATAATCATAACAAGGAACTAATTAAGTGTATGATTATAATAATAAACCAGAATTAAATATTACACCCTTAGTCGATGTAATGTTAGTTTTGTTAGCAATTCTTATGGTAACTGCTCCCGTTTTAGAATATGAAGAAAATATAAATCTTCCTAAGGGAAGTAAATCTCAAAAAATACAACAACTAAAAAAAATAGATATATCTGTTAACAGTTTACGGGAAGTTATTGTTAATAAGAAAAAGTATCCATTTGATAATTTTGCAGATAATTTTATTTTATTTTCTAAAAATAAAAATAGAGATATATCAGTTCATATAAGAGCAGATAAAGGTTTAAAATATGAAGATGTCGTTTATATTTTAAAAACAGTAAAAGAAGCTGGTTTTTTTAAAGTTGCACTTATAACTGATGGCTAATAAACAAGAGTTAATTTATTCTGCTATTGCAGCATTGGCAATATACATTATTTTAATATTAAGTTTTTTAGTTTATTTAAAAACAAATGAAGTAAAAAAAATTAATGCAACAGTGAAAAATACTGTATTACAACTAGATGTTATTTTGGATGTAGCGCCAAGTAAAGAAAAAATAAAGATTCAAAGTAATCAAAAAAATACTAAAATTGCTAAAAAAGTTGTTAAGAAAACTACATCAAGTAGTATTAAAAAAAGAACAAACTTAAAATCGTTATTTGCAAATGTTAAAACAAATGTAAAAAGTACCAGTAAAGATAAAGTACTAAATGTAAAGAATAGTAGTATTTCAAGTAGATTTAAATCAAAATTTGAAAAAGAACGAAAAACTAAAAAATTAGTTTTATCGAAATTAACAGAAAATAAAGTGACTAAAACTGCTAATAATACTGTGACAATGGAAAAATCATCTGAAAATCAAGATCCATATTATAGTAAAATTTATCAAATATTATCAAATAGATGGCAACCAACTATTTTCCAAAATGATCTTAAAGTTAAAGTTAACATAATAATTTTTAATAATGGTAAATTTAGTTATAAATTTATACAATATTCTGGTAATATGGGATTTGATAATCAAATAACAGAATTTTTAAATAATGAGACTTTAAAAAAATATCCAATAAGTCCAAAAAATAAAACAGTTAATATTGAAATTACATTTCAATCAAAAGGATAATAATGAATAAAATAATTTTACTTTTTCTAGTATTTTTTCAGTTTGCATTTTCAGTAGATGCCACAATGGAGATAGTTAAAAATAAGTCTTCACTTCCAACAATCAATATTGTTACTGCAAATGATTCACAGAATATAAATTCTATTGATATAAAATTATTAAAATTAATTCAAAAAGATTTACAAGTAAGTGGTCATTTTAATGATAGTCTTGCAATAGTAAAAACAAATTTTAATGAAACACCACAGTATAAAGTTTTAAGAGATAATGAAATAGATTTGTATTTAGTATTTCAAGTAACAAAAGATAGTGAACAAAGATATATAGTTAATACTAAACTTTATGATGTAAACTCAAATATTCTTGTACAGAACAAGTCGTATACAACAGGGTCATTTGCAAGATATCCATTTTTAGCACATAAAATTGCAATAGATATAAACAGTTATCTAAAAGCACCATCAATTGATTGGATGGATAAGTTTGTAATATTTTCACGATACTTAGATTCAAAAACGAGTGAAATTGTTATTTCTGATTATACATTAACATATCAGAAAGTTGTTGTAAAAGGTGGATTGAATATTTTTCCAAAATGGGCAAGTTCTGAGCAAAATGCTTTTTATTATACTAGTTACAGAGGTGAAATACCTTCTTTAATTAAACAAAATCTTTATACAAATAAACTTGAACTACTCCTTACAAGTGATGGGATGATTGTTTGTTCTGATGTAAGTGATGATGGAAAAAAATTAGTTTTAACAATGGCTCCAAATTCTCAGCCAGATATTTATATTTACGATACAGAGACAAAAATTAAAAAGAGAATTACCTATTACACAGGAATCGATGTAGGTGGTAACTTTGTAGAAAATGATAGTAAAATTGTATTTGTATCTGATAGATTAAAATATCCAAATATATTTGCAAAAAAGATTGGTCAAAATGGAGTTGAAAGAATGATTTATCATGGTAGAAATAATTCGCAATCAACTACATCAGATGACTACATCGTTTACTCTAGTAGAGAATCTGATAATGAGTTTGGTTCTAATACATTTAATCTCTATATGATTTCTACTAAAAGTGATTATGTAAGAAGGCTTACAACAGATGGACGAAATCAGTTTCCAAAATTTTCTTCAAATGGAGAATCTGTACTATTTATAAAGAGTACTGATAAAAGTTATTTAGGAATTATACGATTAAATTACAACAAAAGTTTTCTTTTCCCATTAAAGACAGGTAAGTTACAATCTATAGATTGGTAGTTATTTTAATTTAAGTATCTATAGTGTAGAATGTATAAAATAAATTTAATTAAGGAATAATTATGAAAAGTCTTTTAAAAAATACATTGTTAAGTGTATGTGCGTTAGGTTTGTTAGCTGGGTGTGCATCTAAAGATGTAGAGTACGATGATAGTACAGTTGCATCAAATGTTGATCAAAGAATTGATGAAGTTGCTGTTTCAGATGAATCAACAATGGTAACATCTTCAATCAATCAAAACATGACAGATGCTAATGATAGATTACAAAAAATTACAAATAGTTCTGTTAATACTGTAAAAAGTGATGTAGACGGAAAAGTTGTTTTGTTAGAATCAGTACATTTTGCATTCGATAAATATAAATTAAATGATGATATGAGAGAAGTTGCAACATCAAATTACAGTAAAATTGATGAAACTGCTCAATCATATAATGATTTAAAGATTAAACTTGAAGGTAATTGTGATGAATGGGGTAGTGATGAATACAACTATGCATTGGGATTAAAAAGAGCTAAAGCTACAAAAGATGCTTTAATTGCAGACGGTATTGATGAAAAAAGAATTGTTATGGTAAGTTTTGGTGAAAGTAATCCTGTTTGTACACAAAAAAATACTGCTTGTTGGAAAATGAACAGAAGAGTTGATTACAGATTATTACCATAGTTAAGAGTTTTTTTTGATACGAGTAATTTTAAGTACATTTATTTTTTTAGTTTCAGTTTCGTATGCTGAAAGATCAATGTTTGGTGCAGGGAATTTAGAGTCTTCTCAACCTTATGGTTTGACTCATACAGAAGAAGTGATAGTAAAAAATAAAAAAATCGTTGCAAAAAATGAAAAAAAGTTAAAAAAAACTACATCTGAATTACAAGATTTAAATCAAAGAGTTGATGGTATTGACTCTTTGTTAGAAGGTGAAAGTATTAAGCTCAATAAAGTTTACAAATCTTTAAATGAACAAAAAAAGAACTTAATGCTTCTTCGACAAACAAGTGAAAGTAACATAGATAAGAATACTCAATCAATATTAGGTCTTCAAAAAAAAATTGATATAGATTTAGAAGTTTTGAAATCTCAAATAGAACAAAACAAAAAGAATATAAAAACTTTAAAAAAGTCATTTGATAAAATTGTTGTTTTAGTAAATAAAATTAACAATGATTATGTGACAAAAAAAGATTTTAATAAACTTATTGCTTTATTAGATAAAGATCAATTACAATCAAAAAAAACTACAAAAATTTCTAAAACTAAAACTTCATCGAAAAGTTCTAAAGAATTGTTAGTTGAAGCAAAAGCATTTTTTAAAAAAGATTATTTTACAAATGCAAAACCTATTTTTCAAGAGTTGGTTAGTAAAAATTACCGACCTGCTGAATCTAACTTTTATTTGGGTGAAATAGAATATTATCGAAAAAACTATAAAAATGCTTTGCACTATTTTAAGACAAGTATGACGCTTTATGACAAAGCATCGTATTTGCCAAAATTACTTTTACATAGTGCTATATCATTTGAAATATTAGGAGATAATGAAAATGCTCAAAATTTTTACAGCACGATAATAGATATATATCCAGAGAGTAATGAAGCAAAACAAGCTTCTAAAAAAATTAAATAATATAATATAATTAAAGGAAAATAATGTCAAATAAAGTAATTTCAATAGAATATGCATTAAATGATGCAGAAACAAAAGTACAATTAGATACAAACATAGGGGGAGCACCTCTCGAATTTATAACAGATATGGGTCAAATTATTCCAGGACTTGAAAAAGAATTGGTAAACTTGAATTCTGGTGATAAAACAGATGTTTTAGTACAACCAGCTGATGCTTATGGAGAATATAATGCAGAAGCTTTACAAGTACTTCCAAAAGAACAATTTGCAGGAATTGAGTTAGTTGAAGGTATGAGCCTTTATGGAACAGGTGAAAATGGAGAAACAGTTCAAGTAGCTGTTAAATCTATTGCTGGTGATGATGTAACTATTGATTATAATCACCCAATGGCGGGAAAGACATTAATGTTTAGTGTATCTATTTTAGATGTAAGAGCTGCAACTGAAGAAGAGATTCAAACAGGTGTTGTTGGTGGTATGGCTGCTGCTGGTGGATGTTGTGGTGGAGGAAGTTGTGGAACTGATGATTCTGCTGCTCATTCTCATGATCATGGTTCAGAAGGTGGTTGTTGTTCATCTGAACCTGCTGAACAATCTTCAGGTGGATGTTGTTCACACTAAATAATGTTTTAACATTGTCTAAAAAACTCCTATTTCTTTTGAAATGGGAGTTTTTAGTTTATACACAAATTTTATATAAGGAAGAAAAATGAAAAAAGTAGCTTTTATATTTCCAGGTCAAGGAAGTCAAACAAATGGTATGGGAAAAGATTTTTTTGAAAATAGCGATATTGCAAAAGATATGATTAAAAATGCAAGTGATAGATTAGGTTTTGATTTTGAAGATTTATTATTTAATGAAAGTGAAAATTTGGGAAAGACTGAATTTACACAACCTGCAATTTTATTAGTAAGTTATATTGCACTTGCTATTTTTAAAGAGAAAAATGATATTACACCAGAGTTTGTAATGGGTCACTCTTTAGGTGAGTTTTCTGCATTAGTTGCAAGTGGTGCAATTGATTATTTAGATGCAATTGAACTTGTGCATAAAAGAGGTTTATTTATGAATGAAGCTTGTGCTGGCGCTGGTGCTGGAATGATGGCTCTTGTTGGTCTGGATGATGCGACAGTTGAAAAAATGACTGAAGAACAAAGATTAAATGGTAAAAAAGTATGGGCTGCAAATTACAATATGGATGGTCAAATTGTTGTAGCTGGTTTAAAAGCTGATTTAGAATCTTTAGTAGATACATTTAAAGAAGCAGGGGCTAAAAGAGCTTTAGTTCTAGATATGAGTGTTGCTAGCCATTGTGAACTTTTAACTAGTGCAGTAGAAAAATTACAGCCATATTTAGAAGAATATATCAAAGATGATTTTACAACTTCTGTAATTTCTAATGTATCAACAAATCCTTATAATACAAAAGCTGATGCTATTGAACTATTAAGTTCTCAGTTAGTATCTCCTGTAAAATATAAACATTCTATTGTAGAG
Organism: Arcobacter sp. 15-2; assembly: GCF_047159865.1. Classification (GTDB taxonomy): domain Bacteria; phylum Campylobacterota; class Campylobacteria; order Campylobacterales; family Arcobacteraceae; genus JAIOSF01. The sequence goes on along the minus strand of NZ_AP038804.1, from coordinate 451,796 downwards.
CATGCAGAAGAGTTAGATATGATGATTGAATTTGGAAATGGTGCTGTGTTAAAAGGTATGAATAGAAAGATTATTAAATCAGTTCCTACACTAAATGTTTCTGATATGAAATCTTTAGAAGATACAATGGAAAAATTAAATGACTAAATTAGCTATTATGGGCGCTATGGAAGAGGAAATTACTCCTCTTTTAGAGAACTTTACAAATATTAAAAAAATTGATTATGCAAATAATATTTATTATGAGTGTAAACTTGATGATTTAGATGTGGTTATTGCATATAGCAAAATAGGGAAAGTTTTCTCTACATTAACTGCTTCTACTATGATTCAAAAATTTGGATGTGATACGCTATTATTTTCTGGTGTTGCTGGTGGAGTGAATCCTAAATTAAAAATTGGTGATTTGATTGTTGCAAACAAACTTGCTCAACATGACTTAGATATTACCGCATTTGGTCATCCTCATGGTTTTGTTCCTGGTGGAAGTGTTTATGTAAATACTAATGAAAACTTAAAAAATATAGCACTTGAAGTTGCAAAAGATAATGATATTAAAATTATTGAAGGTATCATTGCTACAGGTGATCAATTTGTAGCAGATGAGAAAAGAAAAATATTTATAGAATCTACTTTTAATGCTGATGCTTTAGAGATGGAAGGTGCAAGTGTTGCTGTTGTTTGTGATGCTTTAAATGTTCCATGTTTAATTTTAAGAGCAATTAGTGATACCGCTGATATGGATGCTGGATTTAATTTTGATGAATTTCTAGAAACAAGTGCTAAAAACTCTGCTAACTTTTTAATGAAAGTTATAGATAAATTAAAATAATTCTATGTATGAATAAGGAAAAAATGTGTTAAAAGGAATTATAACTCTTTTAAGTTTTCAATTTTTAGGAGAATGTATTGCTAAGTTATTTTCTCTTTTAGTTCCTGGTCCTGTTATTGGAATGGTATTATTACTACTTTTTCTTATGATTAAGAAGAGTAGTTTTGCTAGTCTTGATAATGCTGTTTCAATTCATTTACGATATTTACCACTTCTATTTATACCTGCTGCGATGGGAATTATCACTCAAGTTGATATTATTTCAAAAGAGTTTTGGGCAATTTTAGTTTCTCTTGTTATTGGTACGATTGTAGCTTTGATGTTTAGTGCAAAATTAATGGATATACTTACTATTAGACAAGAGAGAAAAAAATGAATATTGATGCTTTAATTGAATATATTTCATCAACACCATTAACTTGGCTTCTTTTAACTCTTGGGTCTTTTAAAATAGGTATTATAGTGTATGAAAAGTTCAATAAACAAACATTGTTGCAACCAATTATTATTTCATACTTATTTATAATAAGTATTATTGTTTTTACTGATACTTCATATGCAGAGTATTTTAAGGGTGTAGAGATTATACATTTTTTTTTAGGACCAGCTACGGTAGCTTTGGCTCTTCCTTTATATAAAAATTTAAAATATATCAAATCTTTATTTGTTCCTATTTTAGTAACTTTGGTTGTTGCGGGAGTTTTTTCAATTTTAATTGCAGTAGGATTATTATGGGTTTTAGGTGCTGAGTTACCAACTATTTTATCTATGACTACCAAATCTATAACTGCTCCAATAGCTATTATAACATCAGAACAAATAGGAGCTATCCCATCTCTTGCTGTTGGTTTTGTGATTATTACAGGTATCATTGGAGCGTTATTTGGTACTGCTTTATTTAAATTTATGAATATTAAACATGATACATCAAAAGGATTTGCACTTGGTCTTATCTCTCATGGAATTGGAACTGCTAGAGCGATTGAAATTAGTGAGAAAGCAGCTGCATTTTCTGCTTTAGCTATGGGGATAGGAGGAATACTTACGGCGGTATTTTTACCTTTAATTATTCAATTTATATTTTAGTTAGAGGTATACTTTAGAGATCATCTCTAAAGTATACTTTTTATTTTATATATGCTTTTATGATTTTTACATCTTCTTGTGGACGATTTCCTTGGTATCTTCCGTTTGTAGGAACATTTTCTAGTTTTCGTACTGAGTTTAGACTATTATCATCTTTTACATATCCAAAAATAGTATGTTTGCCATTTAACCATGGAGTTGCAACTGTTGTAATAAAAAATTGACTACCATTTGTATTTGGACCTGCATTTGCCATAGCTAAAACACCTTTTTTATTGAACATCGCTTTTGAATTAAATTCATCTTTGAACTTTCCACCCCATATAGATTCACCACCTCTTCCAGTGCCTGTAGGATCACCACCTTGTATCATAAAGTTTTTTATAATTCTGTGAAAAATAAGACCATTATAGTATCCATTTTTGATATGAGTAGTAAAATTTTCCACTGTTTTTGGAGCAAGATCTGGTCTTAATTCTATTTCTATATTTCCTTTTGTTGTTTCGAGTACTGCAATAGGATTTGCAGCATATACTGTAGCAATACTTAAAAGTATAAGTAAAAGTTTCTTCATTTGTTTCCTTTATATGTTTAAATAAGATAATAACAAAAGATAACTTAACCACTCTTGGGAAAACTTGATTAAATATCAAGTTATAAACAAATATTTACTATAATACTTTTAAAATTTATAAAGGTATCTATTATTTTAAAACACATATTCACAAACAGTGCAGGTATTTTGGTTTCGAGAATTTTGGGTTTTTTAAGGGATCTTTTAACTGCTTCAATTCTTGGGGCAAATATATATAGTGATATATTTTTTGTCGCATTTAAGCTGCCAAATTTATTTAGAAGAATATTTGCAGAAGGTGCGTTTACACAAGTATTTATACCTGCATATGCTAAAAATAACCATAAAGTAAGTTTTAGCACGATCATTTTTTTACAATTTTTAGCTTTTATTATGTTACTAAGTTTTATAGTAACAATATTTTCATCATTTTTTACAAAGGTTATTGCGATTGGGTTTAGTCAAGATATGGTTGTATTGGCTTCACCACTAGTTGCTATTTGTTTTTACTATTTACCTTTGATATTTGTGGTGACATTTTTAGCAGCTCTTTTACAGTACAAAAATCATTTTACAACAACAGCATTTTCTACCGCACTATTAAATATCTCTTTAATAGGTTCACTTCTTTTATCTCAAAATTTAGAATCTAGTCAAATCGTATATTATATGAGCTGGGGTGTTGTTGTTGGTGGAGTTTTACAAGTTCTTGTACACTTATATGCAATTAGAAAACTTAATATTAAATTTTTTACTACAAATATAAAAAAGAAAAAAAGAGATATAAAACAAAGTAAGTTTTATAAACAATTTTATCCTGCTGTTTTTGGAAGTAGTGCATCACATATTGCTGCATTTTTAGATACTTGGTTAGCTAGTTTTTTACTTTCAGGAAGTATTAGTTACCTTTATTATGCAAATAGAGTGTTTCAATTACCTTTAGCATTATTTGCAATTGCTACATCTGTTGCATTATTTCCTACAATTGCAAAGTCTATTAAAAATAATGATGAAAAAAAAGCTTTACAGTATTTAAGAAAAGCTTTTTTTATATTACTAGGACTTTTAGGTTTAGCTACTTTTATTGGTATTGTTTTTGATGAATTTATTGTTTATTTATTATTTGAAAGAGGTGCATTTGAAAGTTCTGATACAACTCAAACTGCTATTGTTCTTACTATGTATCTTGTAGGACTTTTACCTTTTGGTTTAGCAAAAATATTTTCACTTTGGTTATATTCACATGAAAAACAAGGGCTAGCTGCAAAGATTACTATGTATTCGTTAAGTTGGAATATTGTTTTATCATTAGTGTTGATCAAACCTTATGGTATTGTAGGACTTGCTCTTGCTAGTAGCTTGAGTGGTTTTGTATTGTTTCATTTAACATTGAAAGAGTTTGGATATGCAAAATTTATAGGATTATTGAAAAATAAATTGTAAAATTAGATGTTTTTTACAATTTTTAGTTATACTTCCATTTTATTGTAGAGAAGTGTCTGAGTGGCCGAAGGTGCTTCGTTGGAAGCGAAGTTTTGTGAAAGCAAACGAGGGTTCGAATCCCTTCTTCTCTGCCATATAATTACTACTTATTTAGGTATACTTGCTTTTTTCAATGTGGCTAAAGATTCCTTATATCCTTTTTGAATTAATCTTCTAATTTGATCTGTATTGATACAATTATATTCTTCTAAATTTGGTTGTAACAAAAGATTTGCTGTGTCAAGATGAATTGATGTTGCTTGCTTTGAAAGGAACTCAAAGCTATTCAATAAAACCTCTATAACATTTTTTGGTTTTTTGTATGAATGTTTTGAATTTAAGTCAACTGCAATAATGTAATTTGATCCAAACTCTTTGGCAACAGAGATAGGAACATTATCAACTATACCACCATCTACTAGCATCGTGTTTTTAATATTTACAGGTATAAAAATCCCTGGAATGCTACAACTTGCTCGAATAGCTTTCAGTAGATTTCCTTTTTTTAAAACAACTTTTTTCCCCGTAACAATATTGGTTGTTACAACTCTAAAAGGTATGCTAAGATCTTTAAATGTACAGATATTTGTGTGGGTTTGAATAAAGTGACCAACCTTCTCGTTTGACAGTAAACCTAACTTAGAAAGTGAAACCTTATAAAAATCATTCCATTTTGTATCGAGCGCTATTTTTTCAATATTTTTTGCAGATAAACCCGCACAATATAAAGCACCTATAAGAGAGCCAACACTAGTACCTGAGATAAAGTTTATCTCAATATTTAGTTCATCGATAGCTTTTAAAACACCTATATGATATGCTCCAAGAACTCCACCACCACCTAAACACAGTGCAATGTTATGTTGTTTTGTTTCCATTTGTAAACCTATGTTTTTTATAATATAACACAATTAGATTAAGAGATACTTATTACAAGGATATTATTTATAATCTAATTTTGCTATAATTGGAACTATTTTATAGAAAATATAAATTGATAGGATATTTTATGAAAAAAATAATAATGAGTAGTTTCTTCTGGGCCGTTAGTGTCGTTGCAAATCCTATTTATGCTACTTTTGATGTGGCAGCTTTTCAAAGTGCAGATGTCGCTTTTGTGAGTAGTGGAATTATTGATAAAATCGGTGTTGATATAGGTTCTGTGGTTAAAAAAAATGATCAGTTAGCAAAAATAAAAAATGATGATATTAAAGCAATGCTTCATATACATCAAACTACTCTTAAGTATGTAAAAAAAGATTATGATAGGCAAGTAAAACTTAAAAATATAATTGATCGAGCACAATTTGATAACTATGAAAAGATATATAAAAGTGCAGCCGCTCAAGTAAAATATCAACAAGAGATATTAGCTAAAACAGTTTTAAGAGCACCATTTGATGCCCTTATTATATCAAAAGAGATAGAACTTGGAGATGTAGTAAGTGCACAACAACCAAAGGCATCCTTTACTTTACAGAGTATTCATAAAAGAAAATTGATACTCCAATTTGATCAAAAATATCATAGTAAAGTAAAAGTAGGAGATTTGTATACTTATAAATTAGATGGTGATACAAGTGAATATAGTGGTATCATATCAAAAGTATATCCATACGCAAATACACAAACAAGAAAAATTAAAGCTGAGGTTTTGGTTGATGATATCGTTGTAGGTTTATTTGGTGATGGCTATATTACTAAAACAAGAGAATAAAGATGTATAAATTTGCTATAAATAGACCTATTACAACTTTGATGGCTGTTTTGACATTTATTGTTTTTGGAATGATGTCATATAAAACTATGCCAATCAATCTTTTCCCAAATGTTGATTTTCCAGTTGTAACTATCCAAACTCAATACAACGGGGCAGATGCAAGTACAGTTGAAACTAAAGTAACTGATAAAATTGAAGAGGTAGTAAGTGGAATCGATGGGATTGATAAACTTATGTCTACAAGTTATGAGGGATTGAGTGTTGTAACTATTCAGTTTGAACTTTTCAAAGATTTAGATATTGCAACAAACGATGTTCGAGATAAAATAGGAAGCCTTATCTTACCTGATGAAACAGAAAAACCTTCAGTAAAAAAACTAGGTGCAAGTGGTGCAGTTATTAGTTTGTTTGTTGCAACAAAAAATAATGATACAACTGCTTTGATGAGGTTAGCAGATGAAAAGCTCAAACCAAAACTCCAAAGAATTCAAGGGGTAGGTGAAGTAAATATTATAGGATTTCAAGATAGAGAGATACGGATATATCTCAATCCTTTTTTACTCAACAAATATAACTTGACAACTTCAGAATTGCAAAATATTATTACTTCACAAAATATCTCGCAAGGTGCTGGAAAACTTATTAATAATCAACAAGAGTTAATTGTCAAAGTAAAAGCAGATGCATTAAGCGTAGAACAACTACAAAATATACTTATTAAACCTGGTTTGAAACTTAAAGATATAGCTAAAATTGAAGATGGATTAAGTGATACAAGTAGTTTTTCATCCTTTAACGGCAACCAAGGGGTGATGTTGGAGGTTAAAAAAATATCTGGTGAAAATGTTCTTAATATTATTAATAATGTAAAAAAAATCATGCCAACACTTACCGAAATTGCAGGAGTTGATTACGAATTGCAATTGTTGCAAGACCAAAGTGATAAAATTTTGGTAAATATAAACAATGTAACTTTTGATCTTATTTATGGTTCGATTCTTGCTATTATTATTGTATTTTTCTTTTTAAGAAATGCTACGGCTACTATAACTTCAGCTTTAGCGATTCCAACTTCTATTATTGGAACATTTGCAATTATTGATTGGATGGGATATGATTTAAATCGATTAACTCTCATAGGGCTTACCTTAGCTATTGGAATATTTATTGATGATGCTATTGTTGTGATTGAAAATATTACGAAAAAACTAGAAGAGGGGATGAATCCTTTAAAAGCATCTTTTGAGGGGATAAAAGAAGTTGCTTTTTCAATTTTGGCTATCTCTTCTGTGTTGTTAGCTGTTTTTATTCCTGTTGCTTTTATGGATGGAATTGTGGGGATGTTTTTTAACTCTTTTGCAATGACTGTAGCTGCTGGTATTGTGATATCATATTTTGTTGCTGTTATGTTTATTCCAACTATTGGAGCTAGAATATTAAGTGCTAAACAGAGTAAGTTTTATTATTTTACAGAACCATTTTTTGTAAAAATAGATAAAATCTATGTTGCCATACTAAAGCCTTTGCTAAGATTTAAAGTTATTACTATTATTGTAACTATTGGACTTTTAGTTGCTTCTACAAAACTTACTGTTGGTATGGATTTTATGCCAATGGAAGACAATAGTGAATTTCAAGTATTTGTAAAAGCACCAGTTGGAACCAATATTGAAAATATGAAAAAAGATGTGCAACCACTCTTAGAAAAGATTGAACAAGATCCAGCAGTTGAGTACAGTGTTTTGTCGATTGGGTACAATAGCGCAAAAGAGATTCATAAGGCAAAAATATATGTAAAAATGAAACCAAAAGAACAAAGAGCTGGAATCTCTCAAGAAGATATGGTAATTAAATATACAAATCAATTTAAAAACTATAATAATATGGTCATAACTGTTGAAGATTTACCACCTTTTGATACGGGTAGTTCAAACGCTCCTATTCAAATAGTAGTGACAGGTGATGATTTGGATATTTTAAACGAAACTACCCAAAAAATTATGACAATGCTTTCTCATACTAATGGTGTGACAAATATTGATAGAGATTATGAATCTGGAAAACCAGAGATAAAAATTGACATCAAAAGACAAAATGCACAAAAAGTTGGTGTGAGTGCTAGTGAGATAGCAGGTATTTTAGGCAGTGCCTATTCTAGTACAGAAGCTATCTCATTTTATGAAGAGAAAGGTCGTCAGTTTGATATTACACTTCGATTTGATGATCAGTATAGAAAAAGTATCGATGATATGAAAAAACTTCAGGTGAGAAGTACCAATGGTGATTTAGTATCTTTAGAGGGTATTGTGAATTTTGAAGAAACAAAAAGCACAGCATCGATTAATAGATTTGATAGAGAGCGAAAAGTGCTTGTAACAGGAGGACTTTTTGGAGACAGTTTAAATAATGTTGTAGCTTCAATTGATAAAGAGATAACATCACTTTTACCAAAAGGGTATAACTACAGATATACAGGAGATGTAGAAAATATGGCAGATACAAATGCTGCATTTGCTGGAGCTGTCTTGTTGGCTGTTATTCTTATTTATCTTATTTTAGCTGCATTGTATGAGTCATTGATTCAACCATTTATTATTATGATCTCTATGCCTTTATCATTTACAGGAGTAATTGTAGCTCTTTATCTTACAGGTAATAGTTTTAGTTTGTTTGTAATGATTGGTATAATATTACTTTTAGGTATGGTTGGGAAAAATGCGATTTTAGTAGTTGATTTTGCAAATAAAGCTATACAAGATGGAAAAAGTGTAGATGAAGCATTGTTAGAAGCTGGTGAAAAAAGATTAAGACCAATTTTGATGACAACATTTGCAATGATTGGAGCAATGATTCCTCTAGCTTTTGGTACTGGTGCAGGAAGTGAATCAAATGCACCTATGGCGTTGGCTATTATTGGAGGGCTTATAAGTTCAACTGTATTGACACTTCTTGTTGTTCCAGCAATTTATAAGTTTATGTACCCATTAGATAGATTATTGAGAAAATTGTATGAGAGAGGAAAAGTTGAGTGATAAATAAAAAATATGAGTTTGTATTATTTGCATTTTTGATGGCACTGTTTATGTCTGGGTTTATGAGTTTAATTGTGACATTTATCAATGTAGGATTTATAGATGGAATTTTTAAAATGTGGATAGAAGCTTATTGGAAAGCTTTTTTAGTAGCATTTCCTACAATTTTTTTAGTTGTTCCTAGAGTAAGAAAGATTGTAAGTTATTTGATTAAATAGAGTTTATGAACCTTTTGAAGTATTATATAGTAGGTCTTATATTGAAAAAAAATATTTTCTTTTTGAGATATGAATAATATTTAGCGAAAAAACTATATAATTTCTATATTTTATAGTTCAAAGGTTATAGGTGAAAGTATTAGCTTTTCTTATTCTCATAGTCAATGTTATTTTTGCTAACTCATTAAATGAATTATTAAAAGAGTACAAAGACAACTCAGCTAATTCTTTAAAAACAGTGGATGAAAAAATAGGCAATGTTATCGTTTATTCACAAAAAGAACTCCGCTTAATGCAACACAATAAGTTAAGTGATGTATTAAAAGAGTTACCTCTTTTAAATCTTAATAAAAATCGCTATGGTATTTCAACTCCTTCTTTAGCAACCACAAAAGCAACATTAAGTGGATTTTTTAGGTTGTATATTAATGATCAAGAGGTAAGTTCTATCCATACTCAATCATTTGCAACATCTTGGGGTGAAATGCCTTTAGACTTTGTTGATTATATTGAAGTATATTATGGGGATAGCTCTTTTTCTCTTGGGAGTGAAACAGGCATATATTTTATAAGAGTATATACAAAATCTGCAAATAAAGAAAACTCTACAGAACTAAAAACAATATTTTCAAATAATAATTCATTGAGTCAAAGTCTAACCCATTCTGATGTTTTTACGAATGATTGGTCTTATCTACTTTTTCTAAATCAAAGTACAACAAAAGATGACAATAGCTATAAAAATCAAAAGCTAAAAAACGATATGAAAAGTAGATATTTTTATATAGATTTGACTAATGATACCACAAAAATAAATCTTTCTTATGTCGATATACAAAAAGATAATTATATGGGACTTTCAAAAGATGTTGTTCCTCAACAAGGGGAAATAAAAACACAAGATTATTTTATAAATTTTAGTAAATATTTATTAGAAGACAAATCCCTTAAAATCGGTGCATCTTATACTATTAATACAAGAGAACATGAAGAAGAAGATGATGAACTTCTTCCTATACCTGCTGCAAATGGAAATACACTTCAAGAATATCAAGAAAATCTCAAATTTACAAAAACAACTGGATATATCTCTAAAAAGTTAAATTTGGGAAGTAATAAACTTTTGACATCATTTCATATAAAAAATAAAACATACAAGATCAAAAATAGTAAAATAGTAACTTCACGAAATACAAAAAAAGAGACGACATATTCTTTTACATTAGAAGATGAATTAAAAATAAATAATGATTTTATGCTAATCGGTAATTTAAAATATGATAAATACAAGAGAGACGATTATTTAGAAGATGAAAATGAAGAGATGTATAGAATTGGCTTTATCTATACACCATTTCGTAATTTTGGTATAAAATCATTTTATACTAAAACCTATTTGCCCCCAACTTTTTATAATGTAGATTTTGTATCAAAAACTAATAAAAACATACAAACGCAACAATATAAGTTTTTTGTTACTGAGGCTGTTTTCACAACTGAGAAATCAAAACTTGGAATAACTTATCACAATGTAAAAATTGATGATTTTATTTATTATTTGAACAATCCGTTTGTTCCGGGTTTTATAAATATTGATCATCAAATCCAAACTGAAGGATTGATGTTTAATTATAAATATAATATATCCGAGCAAAATGATGTCACAATTAATTATTATATGACAAAAACTAGTGAAACATCAAATAATACTGAAGATGGTGGGTATATTAAATTTATGGGAAGATATTCTTCATTTGAATATTTTGCTTCTATTATTTATAAAGAGGGATATAGTTTTAAACCAACTAATGGTATAAATCATGTTGTAGTTGATGATAGTTTCGATTTAAACTTAGGAGCAACATATTACTATACAAAAGATTTGAGCTTTAGTCTCAAAGGTGAAAATCTATTAAAAGAGTCTACAGAATCATTGTTTTTTGATGGACAAAAAAATGAAAATTTTTCTTTAGATGACTTTGGTAGAACGCTTTCATTATCTGTGAAATGGGTATTTTAATGAGAAATTTAATTTTAATTATTGCACTTTTCTCTTTGTCTTATTCCGATACATATACTTTTTTGGTTAATAAATATGATAAAGAGATGGAACTCGAATCTAAAATTATTAAAAAAATAACAAATATAACTGTAAAACAAAAAGTGGTTTTATTTATCCCTAAAATAACAAAAAGTGAAGTCAAATTTTATTCGAAGTTGTTTACTTTATCTAATAATTGTGAAGAAGCAAATTTTATCTTTGTGAAAAAGAATATTACAAAAGACTCTCTTTGCAAAAATAAATCAGGTAAATTATATTTTACAAATAATTATAAAAAACTTTTAAATAATAAAGATTATTTTGGTGCATTTTTTTGGAGTAAAAGTAGACCCAATATAGTATTTATAAAAAAGAGACTTGATAAGATGTTAATATCGTTGCCAAATAGTTATAAACAATTTATAGAAGATATATAATGAGTACTATAAAATTCTTATATAGTTCAAAATTGAAAGTATTTGTTTCATTTTTAATTGCATTTATTTTATTTTTTTTATTGTACGAAACAATTAATTTAGAACAAAAAATAGAAAAAAATATGCTTGAGATATCAACTTCAGATGTCTTTTCCATTACAAAAAACAATGCTTTAGAGATCAAAAGATTACTGGGTGTAAGTGATGATTATGTAAAAGATATACAAGCGAATGTCAATCTACAAAAGCGTATAGAGCAAAAACTAAAACTTTTAATTACAAGTAATATTAAATATGCATATCTTTTATACAAAGATAAAAATGAAACATTTCGTTTTTTAGTTGATGCTTCAAATCCTGATGAAAAAGCCTTAATGAATCAGAAATTTGATGTAGATAGTCAAGAATGGTTTGATATTTATGTTGATAAAAAAGAGCGATTTATACAGCATGAATTTTTAAAGAGTTTATCTATTAGTTTTCTTGTTCCAATAATAAAAGAAGACACCGTTGAGTTAGTTTTAGCAATAGATTTTTCATTAAAAAAAGTTGAAAATATAAATAGTGTAATACAATTAATGCAAAATGCAATAGTAGTGATTTTAGCTATTTTATTTTTATTTTTTACTGTATTAATTATCCAATCATTTAATTATCATCAAGTTAAAAAAACTGCTTATATTGATAAACTTACAAATGTTTATAATCGGAATTATCTTCAGGAGAAAGAGGGGAGTATTCAACTAGAAAATTATATTTTAGGAGTCATAGATATAGACTACTTTAAAAAAGTAAATGATACTTATGGCCATAATATTGGTGATCTAGTTTTGAAAAAAACTGCTGGTGTTATATTAAACACGATTAGAAGTGTAAATGAAGAAGATATTGTGATTCGATATGGTGGTGAAGAGTTTATAGTTTTAGTGAAAAAATCAGCAAAACAAAAAATGAAGAGTAGATATAGAGTATTTAACAGAATACTAAAAAATATAGAACAATATAAATTTAAAATATCAGAAACAGAGGATTTAAGCATAACAGTTTCTATAGGAGTAACCCTCAATCCAAATAAATACACTAACTTCTCAGAAGCCTTTAAAGTAGCTGATTCTGCACTTTATAAAGTAAAAGAGAACGGTCGAAACAATATAGAGATAGTAGAGTAATTATCAGCATAAGATTATTAATATTTAGCTAAAATTCCCATAAAGATATTAATACCAATCCAAAGGATTTAGAAATGAACAATGTGTTTACAGCTATAACAAATATTGCAAAGGTGATAGATAAAAGAGTATTTAAAAATTATGATGAATTTGTTATTCCTAATGACTTAACACAAACAAATCTGAATATACAAGAATTTTGTGACAAAATTGCACGAGAAGAATTTAAATCAGTTCCAAGTATTAAAGCTATTGTAACTCAAGATGATAAAAAAACAGAAGTATTAAATGAAGATGGACAATATATTGTGAGTTTTATCTCGATTGACAATATGGATTTACTTGATCTTGGTTTTTCAGTAGGAAGTATTTTTGGAGTTTATGATAAAGAGATTGAAGGGCATAGTTTAGTAGCAGCATCTTATGTGACTTATGGACCGACATTTCAGCTTGTTTATGCGACACAAGATTTAGGTGTAGAGTTTTATTCTTTTGATGGTGATAAATTTATAGATATCAAACCTTTTAAGCTTGATAATAAAGGAAAAATCAACTCAACTGATGGTGATGTTGCCACATTTGATGCAAAACATAAAGCGCTTATTCAGAGTTTATTTGATGAAGGATATCGATTAAGAATTAGTAATTCTCTTTCATTAGATATGCATCAAATTTTATTTAAAAGGGGAGGGCTTTACTCTTCTCCAAAAACATCAAAAGATCCAAATGGTACATTTGATTTAGTATTTGAGGCATATCCTATAGCATATATTATAGAACTTGCTGGTGGAGAAGCAATTGATGGAATAAATAATATATCAGATTTAAAAATTGATGGTGATATCTCTAAAAAAACACCGATATATTTTGGATCTAAATATGAGATAGGAAAAGTTAAACAATCTTAATGAAGAGTTATGAGTATATTATCGTAGGTGCTGGTATCTCAGGTTGCTCTACGGCATACGAGCTTTCAAAACATAGTAACAGTATACTTATTATAGATAAGAATTCGGGTATAGCCCAAGGAGCTTCTGGAGCTGCTGGTGCTTTTTTATCTCCTTTATTAGGAAAACCAAATTTATTTAAAAATTTAGTATCAAAGTCATTAGAATATTCAACGAAATTTTATCAAAAAAACTTCCCTTTACATATCAATAATTGTGGAACAACTAGAATTCCTCAAAATGAAGAAGATGAAAAAAAGTTCCAAGAGTATATTCCATATATGGACTTTCCTTATATAAAAGAGAAAGATGGTTATTTTTTTCCTATAGGAAGTGTTGTTGATAGTTCAAATGTATGTGAATCAATGATTAAATCTTCTTCTATGATAGAAAAAAAATTTAATTATGAAGTGACTAGTGTTGAAAATTTAAAAGATGTTTGGATTATAAACAATGATATAGAAACTCAAAACATTATTTTTACAACGGGTAGTGATTTTTCTTTGATAGATCAATTTTATTTAAATATTAGAGGTGTGTGGGGACAAAGAATAGATATCAGTACTTCAAGTTCATTTACTCATAATTATCATAAGGCATGTTCAATTTCTCAAAGTAAGATTTTAAACAAGGAAAAAAACCTTGTTTCTATTGGTGCAACACATCACCGTAATAAAGAAGATATTATAAATACCGTACAAAATACAAATGAACTTTTGAAAAAAGCAAATGATATACAAGAACTAAAAGATGTTGAGGTTTTAAATCATTATATTGGTGCAAGAGCTTGTAGTAATGACTATTTTCCTGTTGTAGGTAGTATAATTGATAGTCAAAAAACATTAGATGAGTTTCCTTATTTGATCAATGGTACACATGTTGAAAGTAAAAGATTTACACGATTTAAAAATGGATATGTTTTAACTGGTGTAGGTGGCAGAGGATTTGTTTTAGCTCCCTATCTAGCAAAACGATTAGTAGAAAGTATTATAAATAATAAAGAGATAGAATCTAGTATTAGTGTTGATAGACTATTTAGAAGAGAAGTTAAACGCTGTAAAAAGTAATATTGGAGATTTACTCCAAAAAAGGAATTAAGATGAAAATATGGTCAACAATCAAGCTTATTTTAATTAGTGCTATTGCATTAATAGTATTAACATTTTTAACAGTTGATACCCCTAAAAAAATAGAAAAAAAAGAGATAACCTTACAAGACTTGCCTAAAACAGTTGAGCTAATTGGTTTTGAAGAGCAAGAATTTAATGCAGCTAGTATTATTAAAAAAGATATTCTCATTTTTGTTGGAAATCATGAATCAATTGTACTAGCAGATAAACTAGATAAGATGCTTAATGTATCAGTAGGTAAATTTGTAATTGTTTCGAATATCTCTGATGCACCTTGGTTTATAAAAAGATGGCAAGCGCATACAAAGAATACAAAGTTAAAAGGTGAAAAAAATATTCCATGGATTTATGATAGGGATGGAAAGATTAGAAATTTTCTTCAAGTACCTACAACAGATGCTTTAAAATATTTTATTTATAAAGTTGATAATAATGGTATAGTGAAAAGTATTTATATAGGTAAAGTAAAACCTGGTACTATTGATGGAAAAATGAATGAAAAAGAGATAAACGACAATTTAAAAGAGGCAATAAAGAGTATAAATAAGAATTAGAAGAAAACTCTTCTGATTCTTTTATTCATCAAGCATTCTATCTTGTAGTTTTTCAATCCCTTTTTCAAGAAATCTAGTTTCTAAACCAAAAGACTTTGCTTTGCTTATTCCTTCTTCAGAAAAATTATCTGCCATTGGGTTTGTTACATTACAAATTGTTGTAACTACATTTAAAATTTGGGCTTCTTTTTTATATTTTTCAGGACAGTTGTCTATATCATGAACATGTGCAATTGTTTCTACTAAACTTTCACTTAAATTCCAGTGTTTAAAAATAGAAGATGTAACTTGAGTAGAGCAAGCACCAAAATATTCTTTTTCTATTTCAGAAATTTCATGTGGTTTTTGTTTAATTTTGTTATGAAATTCGTCAGCAATACCTTTTTCTGTAGCTAGTCCAGCCAATACAAATCTTCCTGTTTCTGCTAAAAATGCTGGCAATAATAATTCTTCTTTTAGTAGATTGTCAGTTTTCCCTATCCACTCTTTTAAAAGATTTGATGACATATTTGCCAATCTCATAAATCCATCAGCTGTCATAGCATATGCTCTTAAATCTGTATCAAATGCATTTTTTATTGCACTACCAAATGCTATAGATAAAGTGAAATTTACTCCTAAAAGATGTATAGCTCTACTTGGATTTTCTACTTTATTATTAAAACCGAACATAGCAGAATTAGATACTTTTAATAATGTTGCGATTATTAGAGGATCTTGTTCTAGTATTTTTAGTAAAATATCTAGGTCTTTATTTGAAGACTTTTTAAATTCTTCTAATTCTATTATGGTTTTAGGTAACGGTGGCAAAGAATCTATCTTTTTTAATAATATATCATTCATTAAATATCCTACTTGTATTTTCATAATTATAGCATATTAAATCTATAATTAATTTGATATAGAGAATTATTGGAGTGAAATGATAGAATTTAAGAGAGTCTATCCTTGTAACTTTCATAAGAATAATAGCGAATAAGATTTATTTCATTGTTCTTTTGTTTAATAGCAATTGATGGAAGGTTAATTCCATTAAAAGTTGTTGTTTTTACCATTGTATAATGAATCATATCTTCTAATATTATTTTATCGCCTATCATAAGTTGTCTATCAAATGAATAGTCACCTATAATATCCCCTGCAAGACAAGTATTTCCAGCTAATTTATAAGTATACTTTTTTTTGAAAGGGATTTCAGCGTCTCTTATATCTGGACGATATGGCATGGCTAAAGTATCTGGCATATGACACTCTGCACTTGTATCTAAAATAGCAATTTTCATACCATTTTCAACAATATCTAATACTGTGGCTTCTAAATAACCTGTTTGCCAACCGATCGCTTCTCCTGGTTCTAAGTAAATTTCTAAATGAGGATATTTTTGTTTAAAATTTTGTAAAAGTGTAATTAGTTTTTTAGTATTATAATCTTTTCGTGTTATATGATGTCCACCTCCAAAATTAACCCATTTTAGATTATGAAAAAAATGAGAAAAATTATTTTCAAATTTATCAAGTACTAATTGTAACGCATCAACATCTTGCTCACATAAGGCATGAAAGTGGAAACCTTCAATTATACTAGGTAACTTTTTGGGAAATTGATTTTTAATAATACCTAATCTACTATGCATCCCACAAGGATTATACAAATCAATATCAACTGTTGAACATTCAGGATTTACTCTAATACCTATACTATTATGAGGTTTGATTTGATTTTTATATTTTTCTAATTGATTAAAAGAATTGAATATAATATGATTTGAAATTTCTGTAATTTTTTCAAACTCATCTGGTTTAAACGCCGGAGAATAGGTATGGACTTCGCCTCCAAACTCTTTTTGTGCAAGTAATGCTTCATTTAAACCACTAGCGCAACACCCTTTAAGATATTTTTTACAAAGTTCAAAAGTTGAATACATTGCAAAACCTTTGAGTGCTAATAAAATTGTTACATCAGCTTCTTTTTGTATTTTACCCAATAAAATCAAATTTTTTTCTAATTTTTCTTCTTCACATACAAAGCAAGGACTTGGCAACTTTTTAAAATTCAAATCCACCACCACTTCCTTTATTCATACTTTCATAAACTACTTTAATGTACTTATCTCTTGTCGTACATTCAAGTAAGTGTTCACATTTCATACATGAATCTAAACTCTTTTCTAATTGACACTTTTTTAAAATTAAAAGTTCTGCGTCAAGTGCCACTTGCCATTTATCTTTTTGAGTAGGAATCTCTTTCATTTTATAATTTGTAAGCTTCTATTACTCTATTTATCTCTAAATTACTACCGAAAAAACAAGGTGATGTATCATGAATATGTTCAGTTGTTATGTTTAAAACTCTTGCTTGCCCATCAGTTGCACCACCTCCTGCTGTTTCAAAAATATGTGCAAATGGAAATACTTCGAAAAGTTGACGCAATTTTCCTTTTGGTTTATCACTAGCCCCAGGATAAGAGAATAATCCTCCCCCTCGTACTAAAATATGGTGTAAATCTGGAACCATCCCTCCACTATATGTAAGTTCATAATCTTCTTCAAACATCACATCAATCATTTTTTTATGATGTGGGTACCAACACATTTGTGTCGAACCTGGTGAGTTTAAATTTCCTGATGGATTCATATAAATATTTTTTACATAATAAAACTCTTCGTTACTTTTCATTCTATAAAGTTTTACAGTTTCACCATCACAAATTACCATCTCTATTCTTGGTCCAAATACTATATAAACCGATGCAACAATATTTTTACCTGTAAAATCGTTTTTGTAAATGCCATAAATAGAACCAACAGATAAGTTTACATCTACTAAACTACTACCATCAAGTGGATCATATGCGATTAAGTATTCTCCCTCTTCATTAATATTAATAATATGTTCTTGCTCTTCACTTACTATTTTTTTTATAGATTTGAGTTGTTTGAAATTATTTTCTATAACTTGATCACTTATAATATCAAGTTTAAGCTGTGTGTCCCCAGTGGCATTTTGCTCTTCACTTTTTCCCATATCACCTTTTTCAATGATTTTTTGTATCTCAATTGTTGACTTCTTTATTGATTCTATTATTTCATTCATATCTATCCTTTATACTTCTTTTGCGTTATTTTTTATCCACTTTATAATTGCACTTGTATCATTTAAATCCAAAGTATCCATATTTAAAGGGAGATCCTTTTGGTTAATAGTATGATCAATAGCAAGTATATCACTCACTTCAAAATATTTTTCATCTAAAGATTCTCTTTGTATACAAATACGAGGTAATGGAATAGTTTTGAGTCCCTCAACTAATAAAAAATCAAAATGGTTGAAAGATTTTATTATCTCATCTATACTTGAAGTTTGTTTTTTAAATATAGTTGTTTTATGAGGCGATACAACAGCTACCTCTGCACCTGTTTTGGAAAATCTAAAACTATCTTTTCCTTCTTTATCAAATGTTGCTTTATCTTTTGGATCATTTTTTATGATGGCAACTTTATAATCCTCTTTTTGTAAAGCTATTGATATTTTTTCTATTAAAGTAGTTTTACCACTATTTGAAGGTCCTGTAAATGCTACTGCTAATTTTTTTATTTTTTTATTCATAAATACAATTATATCTAATTATACTTTTGATTTTATATTTTTGTAAATCTATTTTTAAAAGTACATTTTTTACATAACTCTTCAACTGCAATATTATTTTGAAAACCTTGTACAATATCTAAAGACTTTTTAGAAAAGAGGATTTCTTTTAGTGTTTGTTTTTTTAAATTTCCTAGATTAATAATTCCAAAACTATCTAAACAACAAGGAACAACTCTACCATTTGATAAAATCGCAATTTGAGAAGTAAGCCCATAACAATAGCCATTGGTCTCTTTTTCATCTAATAAGCTAGGCCATTTAAAATATTTGTCAAAGTCAATCAAAATTTGATTGTCTAATCTTTTAGATTTTGTATAGTCGATATCTGAAAGATCAATATTAAATTTCTTGGAGAGTTGTTTAAATATCTCTTGATTAAAGTTATTTTCACTATTTTGTGTATCTAAATTCCAAAGTCTAAAATTAATAAAACTATGAATCTTATTTCTTAGTTTTAAATCACAAAGCTTGAACATTGGATTCAAATATTCCAATAAAGAGATTTTCATCTCATTTTTATTATAACTATTAAGAGAGAAGTTAATTTGTTTGATTGCTTTATGTAAAAAAGTATTTAAGTTAAATTTATTTAAATAATAGCCAGTCGTTGTTATATGGATTTTAAAATGATAGATGGATGCTAAATCTAAGTATTTTTCTAAATTTGAAAGAGTTAATGGGTCTCCAAAAACATGTAGTGCTATATCTTTTGTGTATGGTTGTAATTGTTTTAGAATATTTTCAAACAATTCTAAACTCATAGTAGCTGTTTTACTTTCTTTTGTAGGACAAAAGCTACATGTAAGACCACATATATTGGTAAGTTCTATATAAACTTTGTGAAATTTATATTTGTGGGTATAAACGATATTTGTAGTTTGCAATTTTACTCCATAAAAAAAGAGAGTTTTTAAAACTCTCTTTTTTAAATATATTTAATAATACTATTATAGTTTAGCTTCTGGACCAGCCGCTGTGAAATCAAAATTACTATCATCAGTTAAGTATTTTTTGAAGTTTTCTCTATACATACCTGCAAGTTTTTTTGCAGTGTCATCATATTCCATTCTATCTTCCCAAGTGTTTCTAGGATTTAGTACTTCAGTATCAACACCTTTGAGTGTTTTTGGAATTTCTAGATTGAATAATGGTAATGTCTCAAATTCACTATTTTGAATACTTCCATCCAATATACCATTAATACAAGCTCTTGTATTTTTGATACTCATTCTTTTCCCTACACCATAAGAACCACCAGTCCATCCTGTATTTACAAGATAAACATTTACATTGTGTTTTTCAATTTTTTCACCAAGAAGTTTTGCATAAACTGTAGGGTGTAATGGTAAAAATGCTTCACCAAAACACGCACTAAATGTTGCAGTTGGTTCAGTGATTCCTCTTTCAGTTCCTGCAACTTTTGCAGTATATCCACTTAAGAAATAATACATTGCTTGCTCTCTTGAAAGTTTAGATACAGGAGGTAGTACACCAAAAGCATCAGCACTTAAGAATATAATATTTGTAGGATGTCCCCCCATCATAGATTCTTGATAATTATCTATATAGCTAATTGGGTAAGAAACACGAGTATTTTCTGTTTTACTTCCATCATCATAGTCAACTAGTTTTTCACCATCATCTTCATCATAAACAACATTTTCTAAAATAGAACCTCTTTTTATAGCTTTATAGATTTCTGGTTCAGTATCTTTATTTAGGTTAATTACTTTTGCATAACAACCACCTTCAAAGTTAAATACACCATCGTCATCCCAACCATGTTCATCATCACCAATTAAGGCTCTTTCTGGATCTGTTGAAAGTGTAGTTTTACCTGTTCCAGACAATCCAAAGAATAAAGCTGTATCACCATCTTTCCCAATATTTGCAGAACAATGCATAGGAAGTTTACCCTCTAATGGAAGCCAATAGTTCATCATAGAAAAAATTCCTTTTTTCATCTCACCTGCATACCATGTTCCACCAATAATTGCTGTATTTTCTTCTACATTAAATACAACAAAAACTTCAGAGTTTAATCCGTGTTTTTCCCAATCTTCATTTACTGTTTTACAAGCATTGTAAACCGTAAAATCAGGCTTGAATTCATCTAACTCTTCTGTTTTAGGCATAATAAACATATTATCAATAAAATGTGCTTGCCAAGCAATCTCTGTTACAAATCGAATTGATTTTTTACTTGTTGGGCTTGCTCCACAGTATACATCTGAAACATATAAGTCTTTACCGCTTAGTTGATCTTTTGCTTTTTCTAAAAGTTCTTCATAAGTTTCTTTCGAAATCTTTTTATTTACATCACCCCATGCGATAAAATTTTCAGATGGATCTTGACTTACAAAATATTTATCTTTTGGACTTCGTCCAGTAAAAATACCAGTTTCTATAATTGTTGCACCATTGTATGCGATAACAGCACCATCATGGTCAATAGCGTTGTTTATAAGATTTTCTCTATCCATATTTCTGAAAATTTTATTTACATTTTTTAAGCCAAGAGAGTTTTTAATTTCTAACATTTTTTTTCCTATTTAAATATCGATAATAGTACACCGGCTGCAACCGCTGAACCAATAACACCAGCAACATTTGGACCCATTGCATGCATTAATAATATATTTGATTTGTCATATTCTTGACCAACTTTACTTACTACTCTCGCAGACATTGGTACAGCAGAAACTCCAGCAGCACCAATAAGTGGATTGATTTGTTTATCTTTAGGACTTAATTTATTCATAATTTTAGCCATAATCACACCAGCTGCAGTACCTGCACTAAATGCTATAAGACCAATAACCATAATTCCCATTGTGTCAAGTACTAAAAATTTATCAGCTGCTAGTTTTGAACCTACACCCAATCCTAAAAATATTGTCACGACATTAATTAGAGCATTTTGCATTGTATCACTTAGTCTATCAACAACACCTGATTGTTTTGCAAAGTTACCAAATGCAAATGCACCAATAAGAGGAGTTGATTCAGGTAAAATTAGAATAGCCATCATTAAAATTAAAATTGGTAAAAAAAGTTTTTCTAGTTTATGTACTTTTCTTAAAGCTGGCATCTTAATTTTTCGTTCTGCTTCTGTTGTTAAGGCTTTCATAATAGGAGGTTGAATAACAGGTACTAGTGCCATATAACTATATGCTGCAACTGCTATAGCTCCTAACATCTCTGGTGCTAGCCTATTTGCAATAAAAATTGATGTAGGACCATCTGCTCCACCAATGATTGAGATAGCTGATGCTTGTTGTAAATCAAATCCTAAGTAAACAGCTCCAACTAAAGAACCAAAGATTCCAAATTGTGCTGCCCCACCAAGGATAGCAGTTTTAGGGTTTGCAAGGAGTGGACCAAAATCAGTCATAGCTCCAACACCCATAAAAATTAGGAGAGGGAAAAACTCATTTGCAATTCCCATGTTGTATATTATTCCTAACATTCCATGAGGTCCACCCATATTTGCAAGTGGGATATTAGCTAGTAATCCTCCAAATGCAATTGGTAGTAGCAGTAGCGGTTCAAACCCTTTTGCTATTGCTAAATAAAATAATATTCCAACTATTAAAAACATAATGATTCTTCCCCATGTTTGTTCAAAAGTTGTCATTATTCTTTCATCTCCAGCATGTGGTTCTGAAGTCATTACATCATCACTAGGATTAATAATGGCATTTATTCCTGTTGTTTCATAAAATGATGTAACCAATCCACTTAATGTTTTTGCAGTGTATTCATGTTCTTCTGTACTTATTTCCGTTGTTTTTGCATCATTTGCAAATGAGTTAACACTAAAAATAGATATTAACATCATAAAAACAACAGAGATGATTTTTTTATTCATTATTTTCTCCCAAACTTTAGTTTATAATAATTAGCTTATTACAGCTATAGTTTGACCCTCTTCAACAGCATCATTAGGTTTAACTTGGATTGAAGTTATAGTTCCTGCAGCTGGTGCTTCGATATCAATTTCCATTTTCATAGCTTCTAAAATTGCAATCACTTGCCCTTTTTCAACTTTATCGCCTTCATTTACTAGTATTTTCCATACATTTCCATTTACTGATGCACCAACTTCTACACCTGAACCACTTGGAGTAGGTGTTGCTGCAGGAGCTGCTGCAACTGGAGCTTCCGATGCAACTGGAGCTACAACTTGTATATCTGCATTACCTTCTGCTACTTGAACACTAAACTTTTTTCCATCTACTACTACTGTATAATTACCATCAGCCATTTTTGAACATCCTTTTTCTTCTATTTTTTCTTCAACTTTTTCTTCACTTATTTTTCTTACATTTAATGGTGAATCACCTTTTAAAAATGCAATACCCTTCTCATCACAAGCAGCAGCAATAAAAATATTTTCTTCTGTTGTTTCTAAACCTTCGATCTCAAGTCTTTCTTTCCAAGCAGCAATAGATTTTGTAACATCTTTGTCCGCAATATCAAGAGGATTTTCTTTTGTTGGATCTAATTTTAATTTTTCAGAAGCTAATTTAACAACTTCTTCATCTGGTTCAACTGGAGTATTCCCAAAATAACCTAATACCATTTTCCCATACCCCGGAGCAATTTGTTTCCATGGTCCAAAAAATACATTTGCATACGCTTGTTGCCAGTAAAATTGAGAAACAGGAGTTACAGAAGTACCATAACCACCTTTTTCAACAACCTCTTGCATAGCCTCAATAACTTCTGGAAATTTGTCTAAAGTATCATTATCTCTCATCATTTGAGTATTTGCAGTTAATGCTCCGCCTGGCATAGGTGAGAACGGAATAAGTGGAGAAACTTGAGTTGCTTCAGGTGGCATCATATAGTCACTTAAACAGTCTTTTAATGTTTCTTGATATTTAAGAATCTTATCGATACTTAATCCACCTAAGTCGTAGTTAGTACCTTTTGTAGCATGTAGCATTGTTAAAATATCTGGTTGTGATGTTCCACCACTTACTGGTGAATTAGCTAAATCAATTCCATCTGCACCAGCTTCAAGTGCTGCTAAATATGCTGCAACCGAAACACCAGCTGTTTCATGAGTATGAAGTCTAATATGAGTGTCATCCCCAAGTAGTTTTCTAGCCATTTTAATAGTTTCATAAACTTTATTAGGATTTGCAGTTCCACTAGCATCTTTAAAACAGATTGAATCATATGGTAAACCACTATCAAGAATTTGTCTTAAAGTTTTTTCATAAAATGCAACATCATGTGCACCTTCACATTTTGGAGGTAAATCCATCATTGTTACTACAGCTTCATGATTTAGACCATGGTTCTTTATACACTGTGCTGAATATTCTAAGTTATTGATATCATTTAAAGCATCAAAGTTTCTAATAGTAGTAGTTCCATGTTTTGCAAATAGTTTTGCATGTAAATCAATTAGTTCACGACTTCCTGTATCCAACATTACTGTATTGATACCTCGTGCAAGTGTTTGTAAATTTGCATCAGGACCAACTATTGATCGAAATTTGTCCATCATTTCAAACGCATTTTCTTGTAAGTAGAAGTAAAGTGATTGGAATCTTGCTCCTCCACCAAATTCGAAATGTGTAATTCCTGCATCTTTTGCAGCTTCAACAGCTGGAAAAAAATCATTCATAAGAACACGACCACCAAATACAGATTGAAAACCATCTCTGAATGTTGTGTCCATTACATCAATATATTTTTTTGACATTGTTATTTACCTTTTTGATTGTTATAGTGTATAATAGCGGCTGTGATAGCGGCTGTAGTGTCTTTGTCATCTGTAGGAGCTGCTTTTTGAGGCTTCCATGTGGCGACTTTTTCTTTCTCAACTATTGGAAAAAATTTTGATATTAGAAACGCTTGTAATTTTAATGCAAAAATCATAACGGTTAAAAATAAAAAAACTATTCCCATACCCAAAGCCATAAATTTTAAGGCTTCTGAGACTAAATTAATTTCTTCCATAAACTACTCTCCATGTTATTTTGTTTTAAGATGTAAAATGTAACTGATGCTACTACCTCAAACTAAATTGCCACATTTTATAGAAATATTGCTTTAGTAAATATTTAATTTGCCTATAAATTATTTTAAATTTGCAAAATAAATATATCTACAAAATTATTTCGCACAATTTATATATGAATTTATCGACTTTTTTTGTAAATTTTATATATTTAGTATTCATCATACATCCTTTATAGTTTCTGTTAAATTATGACAAAATAAATTTACATTTTAAAAAAATATTGCATTTTGTTATCTTTTTTCTTAAAATATTTGTTTTTTGTGATATAATGCATTAAATTTATATCTAAAAGGGATGAATTATGTTTAATATTAATGAAATTATTGAAAAACTTCGCGATGTATTATCTAGTGAAAAAAATGATGGTAAAGTATTTGATAAAGATATAGCAAATGCATTGGAATTAACAAGTGTTAATTTTGCTACTATGAAAAAGAGAAATAGCGTTCCTTTTTCAAATATTTTAGATTTTTGTGCATTAAAAAAGATTTCAATCAATTGGATGTTATATGGACAAGATCCAAGTAGTTTAATAGATAGTACTGATAAATATTGGATAAAATATTTTCCTACAATCAATGTAAGTGCAGGTGGAGGTGCTTATGATAATGAAGAGGAGTATGAAAAATTAGATCTGCCAGATTTTTTTGTTGACTTGATTGGTGGAAGAGATAATGTAAAAAATATAGAAGCTATTAATGTTACAGGTGATAGTATGGAACCAACACTAAATAATGGTAATATTATTTTTATTGATAAAACCAAATATGATGTATCAAAAGATGGTATTTATGCTTTTATAAATGAAAATGGACTATTTGTTAAAAGGATTCAAAGACGAGTAGATGGTGAACTTGATATCATTTCAGATAATAAAGAATATCCTAAACAAGTTGTTACAAAAGACGGTATTGATATTTTAGGAAAAGTGGTAAGCTCTATAGGAAAAGTCTTTTAAGCTAATTATTAATATACAATTTGATATAATATTTCAAATTTAAAATTTATGGAGTAATTAATTGGATACCTATCCCCCCTCGTACTTGATGTTAAATAGAAAAGGTTGTTTATGGAATATTTAATCTTTTTATTTGTATTAGTTATTGGTGTTTCTTTTTTATGTTCTGTTTTAGAATCAATATTGTTATCAACAAATGTATCTTATATTTCTGTTTTAGAACAAGTAAATCCACCCGCTGGTGCGCTTTTAAAAAAACTTAAAAAAGATGTTGATAAGTCAATCTCATCTATTCTTATATTGAATACTTTTGCAAACACTTTAGGTGCTACTGCTATTGGTGTACAAGCTCAGACTGTTTTTGATAATGACAGTAATCTCGTACTACTTGTTTCAATTGTATTGACATTTTTAATTCTTTTCTTTGCAGAAATTATACCAAAAACAATAGGTGCTATTTATTGGAAAGAGTTAGCTCCCCTTGCTGCTAGATTGATTGGTTTTTTTATTTTTATTACATATCCTATAGTAATACTCACTTTATTTGTTACAAGAAAAATCAGTAAAAATAATGAAGGTGATACTGTTTCACGAGAAGAGTTAATTCATTCAGCACTTTTGAGTGAAGAAGATGGAATGATTAATAATATGGAATCTGATATCATTGAAAATGCCTTAAATCTAAAAGGTATAAAGATAAAAGATATTTTAACACCAAGAAGTGTTGTATTTGCTGTTGAAAAAAATACTCTTATTAAAGATTTATTAGAAGATAAGAGAACATATAAGTTTTCAAGATTACCTATTTATGATGGGACTATCGATAATATAATTGGGATGGTTTTAACCAAAAAGATTTTTAAACACGCAATAAAAGATGCCAATGTTCCAATATCGGATATTATGATAAAAGTAGAACGAATTCATGA
The DNA here is from genome assembly GCF_047159865.1 of Arcobacter sp. 15-2. GTDB lineage: Bacteria > Campylobacterota > Campylobacteria > Campylobacterales > Arcobacteraceae > JAIOSF01. The sequence continues at coordinate 424,998 of NZ_AP038804.1, read as the reverse complement.
AAGTATACCAGTTTTAAAAGCATTAACTAGTTTTACGAAAACAAAAGGGCATATGCTTATTGTTGTTGATGGATATGATCAAACAGAAGGTATTGTTACTTTAGAAGATTGTTTAGAAACATTATTAGGTTTAGAAATTATGGATGAACTTGATACAACTGAAGATATGAGAAAACTTGCTACGACTAAAATGAAAGCAAAAAGAAAAGAGCGTGAATCAGAAAACTAAAAGTTTTTTGCTATTTTCGTTATGATATAATAATTTAAAGAAAACAGGAGATTAACTAATTATGGGTAGAGCCTTTGAATATAGAAAAGCAGCTAAAATGAAAAGATGGGGAAATATGTCTCGTGTATTTCCTAAACTTGCCAAAGCAATTACAATGGCAGCAAAATCAGGAAGTAGTGATCCAGATACTAATGCAACTTTACGAAGTGCAATTACAACTGCAAAAGCACAAAATTTACCAAAAGATAATATCGAAGCAGCTATTAAAAGAGCAACTGCAAAAGATGCAGCAAACTTAAGTGAAGTTAATTATGAAGGTAAGTGGAATAATGGTGTTTTAATATTTGTTGAAACTGCAACAGATAATAGTACACGAACTGTAGCTAATATAAAAACAATTTTTAAAAAAGCTGGAGGAATGCTTGTACCAACAGGTTCTTTAGAGTTTCATTTTGATAGAAAAGCAATTTTTGAGATGAAAAAGCCTGAAATGGATATAGAAGACTTAGAGATGGAATTAATTGATGCTGGATTGGAAGAGATTAAAATAGAAGATGATGAAACTATATCTATATATGCTGATTATACAGATTTTGGTAACATGTCGAATAAACTCCATGAACTAGAATTAGAGTATGAAAAAGGTTCATTACAAAGAGTTCCAAATGCGCCAATTGAGATTACAGATGAACAGATGGAAGAATTATCTGCATTATTAGAAAAGTTGGAAGATGATGAAGATGTTCAAAATGTATATACAAATTTAGAATAGTTGAATAGATAATAATTTAAAAGGATTTAAAAATGGCAGAAAAGTTTAGACTTGTTACTAGAAGTGATATGGATGGTTTAGTGTGTGCAGTTATATTAAAACAACTTGATCTTATTGATGAGATCACATTTGTACATCCTAAAGATATGCAAGATGGAAAGATTGAAATTACTTCAAATGATATTATTACAAATTTACCATATTGTAAAGAAGCATACATGGTTTTTGATCACCATGAGAGTGAAACCATCAGAAATGAAAAAGCTGATAATCATGTAATTATTGCTGATGCTCCTAGTGCTGCTAGAGTTGTATATGATTATTATGGTGGTAAAGCAAAATTACCTAATATTAGTGAATTGATGATGAATGCTGTTGATAAAGCTGATGCAGCGCAGTTTAGTGTTGATGAGATTTTACATCCTGAAGGCTGGGAACTTTTAAGTTTTATCATGGATTCAAGAACAGGTCTTGGACGATTTAGAGATTTCCGAATTTCAAATTATCAATTAATGATGGATCTTATTGATTATTGTATTGATCATGAAATTGAAGATATTATGAAGCTCCCTGATGTTGTTGAAAGAACTGAATTATACAAATCGTATGAAGATAAATTTAGAATGCAATTAGAAGAGTGTTCTATTATGTATAATAATTTAATTGTATTAGATTTAAGAGATGAAGAGATTATTTATCCTGGAAATAGATTTATTATGTATGCTGTAAATCCAGAAATAAATATCTCTATTCATGTTCTAAATGGTTTTCAAAATCAAAATACAGTATTTGCTATAGGAAAATCTATAGTAAATAGAAATTCTAATACTAATATTGGTGAGTTGTGTTTAAAATATGGTGGTGGTGGACATCACGCTGCAGGAACTTGTCAAATTGATAATGATAAAGCAGAAGAGGTATTAGAAGAGTTAATAGAAAAGATAAACCAAGACGGTTAATCTTCTCTATTTAGCTAATTTAATAGCTTCTTTTATAGCATTGATATAGCTTTTATTTGATAGTTTATTTTGTTTTTTATAGGCTATGTCAAAAGCAGTTCCATGATCTACTGATGTTCTAATAATTGGCAGATTTAAAGAAACATTTATGCTCTCTTCAAAATGTAAAGCTTTCAAAGGTGCCAGACCTTGGTCATGATACATAGCGCAGAAGTACTTATATTTTTTTCTTACATTAGGTGTAAATGCTATGTCAGGTACGAGTAGATCAAATTTTTGATTTGTAACTTTAGTTGCTTTTTTGATTGCTTTTTTGATGATATCTTCTTCTTTACCTAACACACCATTATCTCCAGCATGAGGATTTAGTCCTAATACTCCTATTGTTGTATTTTTTTCTATTGAAATATCATTCACAAAATCAATTAAAAATTTTGATAATTTTGATAGTTTTAGTTCACTAGCAACTTTTTTTAAAGCAATGTGTTCTGTATAAAGTGCCACAAACATTTTTTCACATCCAAGCATCATAATTGCATTTTTTTTAAATATATCTCTAAGCATATCTGTATGTCCAACATAGTGTATATTTGCTTTACTCCATGCTTCTTTATTGATGGGAAGAGTACAAATAGCATCTACTTGATTGACCTTAGCTAATTGTATTGCTTGTAGAAAAGAGTCATATGAAAATTGACCTGAATCTTTTTTTACTTTCCCAGGATTAATTTTTGTTTGTAAAAATTGACCAGATAAAGTAAAGTTTGATGGAATCTTTATTTGTAATTTTTTGGTAGCTTTTTTGAGAATTTTTTTGTTGACACAATATATTGGATCACAAAGTTTTGATATAGTCTTGTGATTTTCTAAAGCGAGTTGAATGCCTACTCCATTAATATCACCTAGGCTAATTGCTATTTTTTTTAACATAATTAAATAAGCTCTTTCATCTCTAAAATAGCATCTTTAAGACCAGTAAATACACTTCTAGCAATGATACTTTGACCAATATTTAATTCTGATATCTCATTTATTTTTGTCATATAGTTCACATTTTGATAGTTTAATCCATGTCCAGCTGCAATTTTGAGTCCTAGTTGTGCTGCTGTTTTTGATGCAACTTTTATCTCCTGTACTGAGTTATTAAGTTTTTGAGTTAATTCAGCTCTTGGAAGTTCTAACTCTTTAATAGTATGATGTGATTTGTTAAGACCACTATTAAGCATCGCGTAAATATTTGCAAAACTACCTGTGTGAAGCTCTATCCATTGGACACCTAAGTTTTTTGCTAAGTCAATTACTTCAAGATTTGGGTCAATAAAAAGAGAAACTTCAATTTCACATTTGTGTAGTTTATTGACTACTTTTTCAATCTGTTCATAATTACACTCCACATCAAGACCACCTTCTGTTGTAACTTCTTGTCGATTTTCAGGTACTAGTGTTACTCTGTGTGGTTTATATTGACAGGCTATTTCTATCATCTCATCATTGATACTACATTCTAAATTCACAGGTAATTGAGACAACTCTATTATGTTTTTAGTGTCACTATCTTGCATATGGCGTCTATCTTCTCTTAAGTGAATAGTGATTTGATCAGCTCCTGCTAGTTTACATATACCTAATGCATCTAAAGGGTTTGGATCGTTTATTTTTCTTGCTTCTCTCAAAACAGCGATATGGTCTATATTTACACCTAACAACATTTTAAATCCTTATTTTTAATATTTTGTATTTTATCAAATATATTCTAAATTCAATTCATTATTTACATAATATATTTCAGCATTAAAAATATTACCTCTTTGTGATTTTAAATTTGTAAGTTTTAACTCATCACCTTTAAATAGTCTTTTTACTTGCCTAAATGTAAGTAGTTTATTCATAAATCGTTCCCAAATTATTTTTTCACATGAGTTGCATTTATATCCTTGTGATATTTTTGTAACTTCACCACCACATTCACATAAAAAAAGAGTGGTTGATTTTGTTTCTTCATCAAAAATCAACTCTAATTTTCCATCTTGAATGATAGCTTTTGTGTCATATAAAGAGTTTGTAGAAGACTTGAAACCTTTGAGTAAAAATGATTCACCTTTAAAAAGTTTTTTAACCTCTTTATCTTTAAATTCTCTTTTATAACTATATTTCCAAACTTGAGCTTTACATTTATTGCATTCATACAAAGCATCGAATATTTGCACATCTCCGCCACATTGACATTTTGAAAGTATTGGTATATCCATAAAAACCCCTTTTTTATTTTAAATTTTAACAAAAAAAATCAATTTGAATAAAAAATATTACAAAATGCAATTTAATATCTTTTAACGAGCTTTTAGATAAAATCACTCAATTTAATAGAAATTAAGGAATATATAAATGAGTTTTATAGAAACACGAGGAAATGATGGTATACGAGCTAGAGAAGTTGAGTTTTCAGATGCAATTTTAAACCCAAGTTCATCTTTTGGGGGACTTTATGTACCAAAAGAGATACCAAACCTAGGAACTGATTTTATAACTAAACATTTAAATACTACATATAAAGAGTTAGCTTTTGATATTTTGAAGGCCTTTAAAATTGATATTGATGATGATACAATCAGTGAAGCACTAAGTTTATATGATAGCTTTGATAATCCAAACAATCCATCACCTGTCGTAAAAATAAAAGATGACCTTTTTGTAAATGAACAGTACCATGGACCTACAAGAGCGTTTAAAGATATGGCACTCCAACCATTTGGTTCTATTTTAAGTTCAGTTGCTAAAAAAAGAGGAGAGCAGTATCTTATACTTGCTGCAACTTCTGGAGATACTGGACCTGCTGCACTTAATACCTTTAAAAATAAAGAAGGAATTAAAGTAGTGTGTTTGTATCCTGATGGTGGAACAAGTGATGTTCAAAGACTACAAATGGTTACTGAAAATGGTAAAAATTTAAAAGTTATTGGAATAAATGGAAATTTTGATGATGCACAAAATGCTCTAAAAAACCTTTTATCAAGTCAAAGTTTTAAAGATGAATTACAAAAAGATGGTATCAAATTAAGTGCTGCAAATAGTGTAAACTTTGGTAGAATTATATTTCAAATAGTGTATCATTTTCAAAGTTATTTAGAACTTTTACGACAAAATGAAATTACTTTAGGTGAAAAAATCTACATAGATGTACCAAGTGGAAATTTTGGAAATGTTTTAGGTGCTTATTATGCACAAAAAATGGGACTTCCTATTGAAAAAATGTTAGTCGCTTCAAATGAAAATAATATTTTAACACAATGGTTAACATTAGGTATTTATGATATTAGAGGTAAAGAACTAAAACTTACAAAATCACCAGCTATGGATATACTCAAATCTTCAAATATTGAGCGAGTTATTTATGATATTTGTGGGGCTTTTAGAACAAAAGAGCTGATGGATAACTTAAATGAGAAAGGTTACTTTGAGCATACAAAAGAGGAGTTAGCAGTTTTAAATAAATATTTTGCTGCTACATATAGTGATGATATTTATGGGCAAAAAACTATTAAAAGTTTTGTAGATGCTGGGTATTTGATGGATCCTCATACTGCTACATGTATCAAAGCATATGAAGATTTAAAAACAAAAGATTTAAAAACAGTAATTTATTCAACTGCAGAGTGGACTAAGTTTTCTCCAACAGTATTAAATGCACTCAATGAAGACGATAAGTCATATTCTGATGAAGTAGCTTTAAAAGAGATATCTTCTAAATTAGATTTAGAGATTCCTAAAACAATTAACGATTTATTTACAAGTGAAATATTACATGATACAATTATCGATATCAAAGACTTAGAAAAAGAGATTATCTCTTTTTTATAAATAGTGATTAAAAGAGGTTTTCCTCTTTTAATCATACCTTTTACTCCCAATCTGCTACAATTATACCAAAACTAACTCGTTGTATTTTTACATCATAATCAATCAAACTTTCCCCATATCCATTAAAGTAACGAATAAAAAAGTCAAAATTTTCATGCATAGATGGAAAAATAAAATCAACTTTTGTATTACCTTTTGAAGAGTGATAATCAAATATATCATTTTGGTGTGTTAATGAAAGTTTATAATTATCTGTTGCATAAGCGATAAAATATTTTTGTCGTCCTATATATTCTTCTAAATGAGGATTGTCATCACCTTTAGGGTCAGATAAAGAGTGTTTACTTCTTTCATCCCACCTATCCCAAATATCAACTCCATAGCTGAAATTATTATTTTGAAAGAGTAGATGAAGTTGTGTTCGATTCCAACTTCGTGAAGCTCCTATATCTTGTCCATTCGATTGATGAGCTAGTGAGAGTCGTATCTTTTGAAGGGTTGAGAAACCTATTTTTTTATTAGGATTCCATTCTACAAAAAGTTCCGGCATATAATTTGTTTCTCTAAAGGGTTTTGAATGTTCCCTATTATACACTTGCCAAAAAGAGTTTTGTGTATATGCTATAAATAAATTGGCATTTTCATTAAAAATATTCTCATAAAGTGGAAGTTTAAAGCTGATCTGAAATTGAGCTTCATTTGTATCTCTTTTATAATCTTTTTTATAGTCTCTATCACCATTTTGACTCCAATGTTTTTCAGTCAAATTATTAGGGCTGTAGCCTGCAAAAAGTAAAAAGTTTTCATGATGAGGCATTATTGTAAAAGGATTATTAGTATTTGAAACTTTTGCTGTTAAACTTTGTGTTAAACAGCAAAGAAGAATTATTGCTTTTAACAATAGCTTCATATTATAATATTTTACTAAATATATTTTGTACGAAAATTTCTATAAATTGAATAGCAAATATTAATATCAAAGGTGCCATATCCATACCGCCGAAAACTGTAGGGATATATCGTCTTACGAGTGCATAAGCTGGTTGTGTTAAGCGGTTTAACATCTGTACGATTGGATTATAAGGATCTGGTTGTACCCATGAAAGTAGGGCAGAAATAATAATAACCCACTTGTATAATGAAATAATTGTTATAAATATTGTAACAAATGCTACTAATAATGAATCTATCATTGTATAATTTCTCCTAAGTAATTTTTTATAAGAGGATATATTTGACTAGCATCTGGACCAGTTAAAGAACCTGTAAGTATGAATTTTAATGGCTTATCGAGTTTTTCATCTGTTAAGTTTGTTTTACTTGTTATATATTTTTGAAGATCGTCAAAAATATCAATAAATGGAGCATCTTTTAAACACTCTTTTATCATTAGACACTCTTTTTCAAAAGAATCTAATCTCTCCTTTTTCTTAAAAATAGTATCAATTTTCTCTTTGAGCTCTTTTGTTGTGCTACATTCATCAAGATATATTTTTGCTAGTGTTCCTATATCATTATCTGCAAATTTTAAAATTTTTGATAATCTCATATCATCTATATTTTTTAAATATTCTTTATTTATCAAATTTAATTCTTGAATATCAAATATTGGTCTATCTTGCGAAATTTTCGAGATATCAAACCATTGGATCGCTTCTTCCAGAGAAAATATTTTCTTTGGTGTCTCATAGCACAAAGAGATTAAATAGTTTGCTATAGCTACTGGTAAATAACCTTGTTCTATAAGCTTAGACACTGATAAATTTTCATGGTCAATATTATCTAAAAGTGGCAAATGGATATGCTTTATCTCTTTTTCATATCCCAATAAGTTTCTGATACGTATTTGTTGAGATGTTTCAATAAGTTGATTTTGTTTTTTGATAATTAATGAGATATCATAAAGCATATCATCTACAGCAGAAGCATAATTAAGAGTAGGTGACTTGTCATGATCTAATATTATGCAACTGTCTACATCAGATGGTTTATATTCTAAGTCATTATGTAATATATCTGTAAAACTAAGATTCTTCTTTGGTTTTTTTACTCGAACAACAAAAGGTGCATTGCAATTGAATTTTGTTTCATCACTTATGGATTCACAAAATCCGCTATATGAGTAAGGTTGATTTTCTTTTTGAGCAATCTGTTTATCTTTTTCTAATGCTTCATCACTACAAAAACAATTGAATGCTTTTTTATCTAGAAGAAGTTTCATCGCCATTTGTGTATGATATTTGATGTTTTCACTTTGATATACTACTTTTGAATAATCAATACTAAATAAATTGAGTATATCTATAATCTCTTTATCTTTATTTTCAATAGTCTTTTTTTTGTCAGCATCGTCTACTCTTATCAATAACTCTTCATTGAGTTGTTTTGATAATATATGATTAAATAGGGCAACTCTTAAGTCTTCTACTGTAATATCTTGAGTTGGATTGAGAGCAAATCTTATCAATTAAAATCCTTTTATCTAATTGGCGTAAGTATATCTAATTTGTAGTTAAAAATAAAGAATTTTACAATTTTTTTATATAAAAATTGATAGAATATTCTCTACTAATTATTAAAGGATAAATATGAAAAAAACTATGTCTATTGGAATTTTAGGTTCTATTATTGCTTTATGTTTTGCAGGTTGTCAACCAGCAAATATACAGGCTCAAATGAGAGTAGCAAGTGATAATTCAAATATGAAAACTAGATGTGAAGAAGTTGACATGAGAAGTAACACTGAGATGCAAGAAGTATTTAGTAAATATGATGGTTGGAGAGTATTCTATATTTCTGAATATACAACAAGTAATAAAATAGGTACTAGTGGTAGTATTTGTTTTGAAAAAAACAATTAAAATTTTGTAACTAAGTAATATTACTTAGTTACAGATTGAGTAACAATTGAAAAAGATAATTGATTTAATTCTTTATGTTTTTTAATAAAGTTATTTAACTCTTCTACTGAAAGTTTGTTTATTTTGTCTAATTCTTGTTTTGGATAATCAAAGGCAAGACCTCTATAATACAAATGAAATGCTCTGTTTAATCGTTGAGAAAATGTTTCTGTTCTTAAAGGCTCACTTCCTGTTAGAAATTTTTTAGCAGATTCAAGTTCCTCTTCTGTTATACCTGATTTAACAAATTTATTGACTATTTTACTTACCATCTTTTTTGCTTTTGTTGTATTGTCCAGTTTTGTTTGTAAGTATCCAGTAAAATGAGAATGTGATTTATTATTAACAATATTTCCATACGCACTATAAGCAAGGCCATGTTTAACTCGAATCTCTTCCATTAAACGGCTCCCAAAACCACTTCCCCCTAAGATAAATGAAGCAACTTTTGCTTTATAACTCTCTTTTGAGTCATAGTCAATATTAAATGGACTAGAAAAATATATATAAGATTGTTCTGTTTCTTTGAGTATTGTTTCCTCTTTAGCTTCTTTTGAACTTTTGATTTTATTAAAAACTGTTTTTCCATTATTTTTCAATTGTTGTAATGTTTTTTCTAAATCTGTTTCTATCTCCGAAAACTTTAAATCACCACCTGCAACAATGATCAAATTATCTAAATTCAAAATAGTATCTAGGTGTTTTTTTATATCTTTTAATTTTATGTTTTCAATATGTTTGATATTTCCACTACTAGGAAACTCAAGAGCGGTGTTTTTATATTGAATTTTTTTTAAATGTTTTGAAGCTATATAGTCAAAATCATTTTCTTTTTGTTTAAGTTTACTAATCTGAAGTAGTTTAATTTTATTAAGAGTCTCTTTTGTAAGGTTTGGGTCTTTTAATAATTGATTTAAATACTGCAATGCAAGTTTATATTCACTTTTTAAAGAACTAATCTCTATAACAAATGTTTCAAAACCAGTAGAAGTATGAATCGAAATAGCATTGTTTTCTAAATCTTTGGCAAAAGAGATTGCTCCATTTTTTTTTGTTCCTTCATTTAGTACTTTAGCCGTTAAATTTGTAATTCCTATTTTCTCTTTGTCATTAATGTATCCACTATTTTGGAAAACTAATTGAAGATTAAATATAGGCAAGTTATTGTTTTTTTCAAATATTACTGGAATATTAGTACCATTATGTTGAATTTCTTTAAGTGTTGCAGACATTGTTATCCCTTGTGTTATTAAAAATATAAATATAAATATTTTATAAAAATGTGCCATACTAAAATCTTTCTAAGATATCGTATGCTGTGTTTCTTTTTGCAGGTTTTTCACCTATGTCTCGAATTAAATCAATCATCTCATTTTGGTTCATACTGTTGGCTGCACCTGCTGCACTTACTACATTTTCTTCCATCATAGTACTTCCTAAATCATTTGCTCCAAATTTTAGTGCCATTTGCCCAATATAACTTCCTTGTGTTACCCATGAACTCTGAATATTAGGAAAATTATCTAAATAGAGTCTTGCAACAGCCAAAAGTCTTAAATATCGATTTGAACTTTGTGCAGGGATATTTGGTAACTCTTTTGCAAGTTTAGTGTGTGAAGATTGAAAACTCCACATAATAAAAGCTCGAAATCCACCTGTTTCATCTTGAAGTTCTCTAATTTTTTCCCAATGTCCTATAATTTGTTCATCCGTTTCAACTGTACCAAACATCATAGTTGCTGTTGATTTTACATCTAAAAGATGTGCTTGTCGATGCACCTCTAACCAATCTTTTACATCATGTTTTTTAGGAGCAATAATATCTCGTACTTCATCATTTAAAATTTCAGCACCAGCACCTGGAATAGAGGCCAATCCTTTTTCTTTTAATCTTCTTATAACTTCGCTATAACTAATTTTAGATATTTTAGAAATATAAGTGATCTCAATAGAGCTAAACCCATGGATATTTATCATTGGATATTTTGTGTGAATATGTTCAACTAAATCTTCATAAAAATCAATTTTTAGTTTAGGATGGACACCACCTTGAAAAAGAATTTGAGTTCCTCCAATAGCTAACAGTTCATCTATCTTTGCATCAATCTCTTCATAAGTTAATACATAAGCATCTTCATCTCTTGCATGCCGATAAAATGCACAAAATTTACAATCTACCCAACATATATTTGTATAATTAATATTTCTATCTACAACAAATGTAGTTATTTTTTCAGGGTGTAGTTCAAGTTTTTTTGCACTTGCCATTTTTCCTAAGTCAATAAGTGAAGCATTTTGAATTAAATCTAAAGCTTCTGCATTTGTTAATCTATTTTTTGGTGTCATTTTCTTACCTTGATCTATATTAAAATTTTGAACCTAAACTAAATTCAAAACTTGATGTTTCATCACCGTCTTCTGGGCCGATTGCTTTTGCAAAAATAAATTGTAATGGACCTACAGGAGAGAACCATGATACTAATGCACCAGCCCCTGATTTGGTAATTTCATTAAAACTACTTTCACCTATCATCCCATAATCATAAAATAAAGCCCATCTCATTTTTGCACTTGGAACAAGTGGAAAACTCAATTCAGCTGTGTTTGTAAAGTATTTTCCAAAACGCTCTTTATCTGCGTAGTTATCTGGATCAAAGGCATAAGAAGCATACCCTCTCACACTTGATGTCCCACCTAAATAAAATGTTGTTGTACTAGGAACATATCCTGTATCTTCAATAAATTTAAGACTATTTTTATATCGTAAAATAATATCAAAGTCAGTTAAATCTTCCAATGAGTAAAAATATTTAAAATAACTAGAACTTAAGATATACTCTGTATCTCCACCAACTCCTGCATATTTTAAACTTGTACCTGCAGTGATACCACTTCTTGGAACATAGTAGTCATCTGTATTATTGAAATTAATAAACGGTGTGATTGCACTTGTTGTGTACTGTTCATCTTTTGTTGAATCTAACTCATAACTAATATCTTCATCATCAAATGAATAATTTATCCCAGCTCTTGTATATCTATTGATTGCTTTACCAACTCCAAAACCAAAACCTTTGACATTTTTGGTTTTATCCCCTTCAAGACTATTTGAATTTGTTATTTCAGATTCATTTTTATGTACATTCATACTACCACTATACTTACTATCTCGAATAGCGGGATTTGATAGTGAAATTTCATAGTTATTTTTCTTTGTTGAATATTCGTAAGAAACGCCAAGATTAAGACCGCTTCCTAAAATATTTTTATCACTTACACTTACATTTAAAAGCCAACCATCATAACTACCATATCCACCACCAAGTACAAGATTACCTGTAGCTGCTTCAACAACTTCTACTAAAATATTCATTTTATTTGCAGATACTCTTTGTTGTTTGATATCTACTGATTCAAAAAAACTTGTTCTTTTTAAGGCATTTTTTGAATCTGTAAAATCATCTAAGTTGTATAAATCAGAAGGCGCTAAGTAGACATTTCTACGAATAACTCTATCTAGTGTTCTACTATTTCCAGAGATTATCACATCATTAATATATACTTTTTCACCAGGGATTACATTGTATACAAGATCAACTGTATTATTTTCTTTATTTGGTTTAATATCAAATTTAACTTCTGCGTAAGCATATCCTTTATTTGCAACTTGTGTTTTGATATATTCTTGATCTTTTCTAAGATGTGAAATATTAAATATGTCTTCTTTTTCTAATTTTAGTTCAGGATAAAGTGTATCTGCATCTAATATGCTTTCATCTACATATATAATTGTATTATTAACTTTATATTGTTCCCCTTCAATTATTGTGTATTCAATTGTTGCTGTATTTGTATTAAAATCAATTTTAGAGAATGCAGATGTCACTTTTGTATCTAAATAACCATTTTGTAAATAAGTGTCTCGAATTCTAGGACCATCATATTCGAGTTGTTCAAAACTCATTTCTCCATCATTTCTTCCAAAAAACCAAGTAAAATATTCATCAGATTCTTTGTTTGCTATAGCTTCCTCAAAATCACTTTCATCAAGAGCTTTTGCCCCTTTATACTTGATTTTTGTGATAGTTATAGGGTCACCTTTATTGACTTCAAATTTTACTAATACACTTGTTTTATTTATAGGTTCAACACTTACTTCTACAACAGAATTGATATAGCCTTCTCTTTCTAGGGATAATAAAAGTGATTTTTTAGCTTTTTTGAGTTTTTCTTCTGTATACATTGTACCTTTTTTGATACCCATAGTTGTATATAAGAATTTTAATTCATCATCTCTATTTTTATATCCTGTCATCTCAATCTTAGCAATAAAAGGCTTTTCTTCAAAATGAAATACCAAATTATTATCTGTTTTATTTACATAAATATTAGTAAAATAATCAAATTTATAAAACTTTTTAATAGCATCATTGACTTGCTCTATTGTATAGGTATTGTTTTTGAACTCAGTTGTTTCTTTTGCAACTTCATCAGATATTTGAGTGAGCCCCTCAAATGAAAGTTTATTGAATGTTGTTGTTTCGGCTGCAAAAATATTTAATGATATAATAGATATTAGTATAACTTTTTTACACACTGTATTTCCTTGTAGTATAATAAGATAAGAGTCTATCTAAAAGATGATTATATTTCATTTAATTTATTTTAACCCTCTTGTAAATGTATATAGTACAGGAAGATAAATAAGGTTTAGTATTGTTCCCCATGCTAAACCAAAACCTAATGCAATAGCAATTGGTTGAAAAATAACAGCTTGACCTGTAGCAAAAAATATAAGAGAACTCATCCCTATAAGCGTTGTTATGGTTGTAAGAACTATTGGTCTAAACCTTTTAGTAGCTCGATAAAAAATCTCTTCAATATTTTTTGCTTTTTTAAGATATGTCATCATAATAATTCCATCATTTATAACAACACCAGCTAATCCTAAAGCTCCAATTATAGACGGCATAGATAGATTTAGTCCAAGTAATTTATGACCTATTAGTACTCCCAAAAATGAAAAAGGGATGATTGACATTAAAATAGCTGTTTCTCTAAATGAGTTAAATAAATAAAGCATCGATAGCATAATTAAAGTAATCGCTAAAAGTGCTGCATATAACATATCATTTGCTAACTCTTTTTTCTTTTTCTCTTCACCTTTTTTTACAATTTTGATACCATTTTGTTCAATCTGGCTTAAATGAGGTTTTAATTGTTCCATAACTTCTGAAGATGTGATAATTTTTGTATCTACATTTGCGTAGATATAAAAATTTTTTTCTCCATTGTCTTTTGTGAGTTGTTCAAATGATTTTTGAATAGTAAAATCACATATTTGATTTAGTCTGACTATTTGTCCATTTGATAATTTTATCTCACTATTTTTAAAATTTTCATAATCATTTTTACTTAAACTTTCAATTTTGATATCGAGCATATCTGTTTCATCAAATGAAACAGACTTTTTCTTAGTTAAATAAAGGTTCGAGAGGTAACTTCCCAGACTAGATTCTGTTACTCCTAGTTGTTCACCATAATTATTGACTTTGAGTTTAATCTCATCTATTCCAAATTTTGCTGAATTTGCAACCGATTTTGTACCCTCTATATTTTTGAGTGTTGTTGTAAGTTTCTCAATAGATTCAATAATCTTTTGATTGTCATTTGATACAAGTCCTATTTTTATATCTGCTTTAATAGGTCCCACTTTTCTTTCAAGTACTACTAAATCAGTAAGATTAAATTGCTCTTTATATTTATTATCCTTTAAGAAACTTGAAAGTTCACGCGTAAGCTGCTGTGATGTTTTTGTTCGTGACCTATCATCTTTATTGTAATAGATACTCAAATATGGTGTAACATAATTATCTAAAAAATTACTTGGAGCTAATTTTTCTAGTTCTACTGTCATATACATTACATAGGGAAATCTTTCTGTATTGCTTCCGCTATCTCTTCTATAACCTGCTCGTGAATCGATACTTCTTATTTGAAATTTTTCCTTATTTTTGATAAGATCTTGTTCTATTTTTTTTACTATCTCAAATGATTCCTCTAAAGTTGTATTTTGATTTGCTTTGATAGAGATTTTTATATTATCTGCATCAAAGGTTGGAAACATTTGAAATTTTGATGTCTTTATAGCAGTAATTGTTAAAGCTGGCACGAGTATTATAAAAATTACTAAAAATGATTTTTTCCATCGCATAAAGAAATGTATTATGTTACTGTATATTGTATTTACATATTGCCAGTTTGTTACTTTTGCCCCATTTTTAAGAGTATGAGCAGCATGAATTGGTAAAAAGACGAATGACTCTATGAGTGAGGCTACAACTAAAGCAGAAAGAGCTATTGGGATAAGTTTCATAACCTCCCCCATAGTTCCACTAATAAGAAGAGCTGGTAAAAATGAGAATAGGGTGGTTAAGCTTGCTATGGTGACAGGCTTTACCATCTCACTAGCCCCTTTAATAGCTGCTTCTTTTGGAGGCATTCCCTCTTCTATATGTTGTTGAATATTCTCACTTACAACAATTGCATCATCAACTACAATACCAATTGCAATTAAAACTCCTACAAGAGAGATAAGGTTGATACTATATCCAAATATATACATATAAAATGCTGCAATTACAAATGATGTAGGGATACCAAGAAAAATTATAAATGACATTCGGGCATTAATAAGTAACCAAACTAATAAAACAATAAATATAATACCAATAACTATATTTGATCCTACAATATCAAGTCGCTCTTTTATTCTCTCACTATTATCATCACTAATACTAATCTCTACATCTTTTTGTGTTGGTTGTGTTTTTTTTATAAGAGCATCTATATCTTCAGATATTTTCATTGCATTTGCACTATCGAGTTGTTTGATTGATAAAGATAATGCATTTTTACCATTAAAAGAATACAATGTTGTAGAGTCTTCATATTTCTTTTGTATTTGTGCAATATCACTTAAATATATATTTCCAGTTGAAAGTTTTAATAGTGTGTTGGAAAGTTCATAAGTAGATTTAGCTCCATTATATGTTGAGAGATAATAATGTTTTGTACTTCCCTCTATTTTACCAATAGGAAAGATATAAGATAATGTACCAATTGTATTAAAAAGTTCTGTTTTATCAATATTATATGCTTCTATCTTTCTTTCATTTAGAAGTATCTCATAATATTTATCACTATCTCCAAAAATTGTAACTTCACTAATACCACCAATAGTTAATATTTTACTTTTAAAATCATCTGCAAACTCTTTCATCTCATCTGTGGTAAATTTGTCTGAAGTCAGTGAAATATTTATTAGATCTCTACTTCTTTCTATCACTGTAACTGTAGGTTCGTCCATATCACTTGGTAAATTTTTATTGGCTAAAGATACTGCATCTTTTATTTTATCAGACATGGCATATCTATCTTTACCTTTTTGAATCTCTAAAATAATGCTAAATTTACCGGGACTAATAACAGTAGTAGTTTCAATGACACCCTCAAGAGACTTTACATTATCTTCTATTTCAGTAACAGCCATTTTATCAAGAATATCAACACTTGCACCACTATATGACCCACTAACAGATATCATATCCATTTCAAAAGTTGGAAATATCTCTTTAGGCATTTTAGTGTAAGAGTATATCCCTATAGCAAATATAAGAGTAAATAGAGTATAGTTCATTCGTGAGTTTTCGACAAAAAATCTTAAAAATCGTTCAAACATTAATTTTCCTACTGTAGTATAATTTCTTTGCGATTATATTATAATGAGTTTAATTGAATGTTAATGAAATTTTGTAATTTTTAGTTGAGGTATAGAGGTTTAAAACAATGAAAAATAAGTTAAAAAAAATAGATATGTTTAAAAAAGTTGATGAGTTGACTTTAGATAAATTATGTGATATCACAACAAGTGTAAAATATGATGAGAACAGTATCATATTTTATGAGGGTGATAGCTCTAAGTATTTACATTGTTTAGTAAGTGGTGTAGTGAAACTGTATAAAACAACTTCTCATGATAAAGAGATAATATTGAAATACTTTCGTGCAAATGAGTTAATTGCGGAAGTCGCTAGTTTTGAAAATATCCCTTATCCTGCGACTGCATTATCATATACTTCTACAGA
This sequence comes from Arcobacter sp. 15-2, assembly GCF_047159865.1. Taxonomy (GTDB): domain Bacteria; phylum Campylobacterota; class Campylobacteria; order Campylobacterales; family Arcobacteraceae; genus JAIOSF01. Next base: position 408,133 of record NZ_AP038804.1, on the reverse strand, counting down.
ACTCATTAAAATAGATTTTGAAAAGTTCAAAAAAATAATGTATCACAATCCTGAATTGTCTTTTGCTATACAGGTTTCTTTGATTAAAAAAATTAAAACTTTAGAAGTTGTAATCTCTCGAAATATTGTTTTAGATGCAAAAGAGCGGGTTATTGAGTTTATTTATGAAAATACGGAAGATTTTTTCACAATGAAAAATATAGAGATAGCAAAAATTTTAAACTTGACTCCTGAAACTTTGTCTCGTATTTTAAAGTCACTAAAAGATGAAGGGTATGTTAATATGAAAGAAAAAACGATTAATAGAGATTTATTTCATTAAGAGGTTTAAAATATAGAATAAATCTATATTTTAATTTTATTTATAAGTGTCTCTTCACTTAATATATCAGCATCATATTTGATGATAATGATGTTTTCTGTATTGTTGATATACCACTCATCACATCCTTTTAAAGTATCCAAACTATTAAACTTTGACTGATCTTTATCAACTAAATCAAGATATGCAATTTTCTTTTTAAGAGGGTTTGGTAATGTTGCTATAAGAACTATCCACAGAAGAGATATAACAACAATCACCATCGAAATATCATGTAAACTTTGCGAAAAACTTCCATCAACTTCTTGAAGAAATATTCCACCAACAAAACCACCAATAAATGTACCTAAATATCCAAAAGAGTTAAATAACCCTAATACTTTCCCTTTCTCATGTACTTTTATATATCTTGTTGTAAGTGACTGCATGATTGGTTCATGCATATTAAAACCAATAAAAAAGATAACAACACCTACTAAAAACCATGTGTCTGAAGATGAGTTTCCGATTAAATAATATGAAAGCGCAAAAAATACAATACCTATAAGTAAAATTTGTTTAAATTTCCCTTTTTTTTCAGCCATAACAGCAGCAGGACCCATAGCTAAAACACCTGCAATCATTGCAGGAAGATATACTTTCCATAAGTCTGTTAGCTCCCATCCATAGTGTTTAGTAAGAACAATAGGAATGATCATAAATGCAAAAGTCATCATCCCTTTTTGTAAAAAATTTGTGATGTTCATTCGTATTAGATTTGTATTTGCTAGAAATGATATTTTACTACTTCCATGATATGTATGAGTCACTTTTGGTGGATTTGGAACTTTTACTATAAGTATATAAATAGAAATTAGAGCTAAAAAAGCTGTAATATAAAATAATGTATCGATTCCTGCATAAGCACCTATAATAGGACCGGCAAGCATCGCAATAGCAAAACTTATAGCTATACTCCCACCCATCAAAGCCATCGCTTTTGGTCGTTGTTCTTCTCTTACTACATCACTAATCATTGCTGTAACCACAGCTCCAATAGCACCTGCACCTTGTAGAAATCTTCCTAAAAGAAGTGTAAGCATATCTGTAGAGATAGCACAAATAATAGAACCTATTGCAAAAAGCAATAGTCCCATAATAATTGTTCCTTTTCTCCCTAACTTATCACTCATAATTCCAAATGGAACTTGAAAAATCATTTGAGTAATAGCATACCCTCCAATAACAATACCAACTAATGTTGGTGTTGCTCCTGGAAGGCTTAGTGCATATACTGAGATAAGTGGTAGTACTATAAATAACCCTAAAAATCTAAATGAGATGATTAGACTTAAGGGCATAATTGTTTTAAACATATAATTTACCTTTATTGTTAATTTCCGCGATTATAGCCAAATAAGTGTAAATAAGAATAAATATTTCTTTTTTATGTTAAAATTTTCAAAATAAATTTAGGATATAAAATACATGAATATAATCATCGCTTCTTCAAATAAAGGTAAAATAAAAGAGATACAAAGTTGGCTACCTGAACATACTATAACACCATATAGTGAGATATTAGGTTCTTTTGAGATAGAGGAAACAGGAAAAACATTTCAAGAAAATGCAATCATAAAAGCTCAAGCTATATCGGATAAACTTCGAGAAATAAATTATCAAGATGAACATATTATTATCTCTGATGATAGTGGTATCACTGTACCTGCACTTAATAATGAACCAGAAATTTACAGTGCTAGATATGCTGGTCTAAATGCAAATGATACACAAAACAACGAAAAACTTATCAAAAATCTCAAAGAAAAAAATCTTCAAAGTACTCCCGCTTTTTATACAGCTTGTTTAGCAGTCGCTTATAAAAATAAGATTTATACAACGCATGGTTGGATGCATGGAGAAGTTATAGATGAACAAATAGGTGAGGGTGGTTTTGGATATGACCCTTTATTTATTCCAGATGGATATGAGAATACTTTAGGAATTTTAGAGAATAGCATAAAACAAGAGTTAAGTCATAGAAGTAAAGCATTACGATTGGCTATGAAAATGATTGGTGTACTTTTAAAGTAAAATACGAAACAACCCTAAACAATAGGGTTGTAAAATTTTAATCTATTTTTAAAGTTCTTACTCCTTTTTTCTCTTTCTTTTTATCTTTTAAAACTACTACTTTTAAAATACCATTTTTATAGCTAACTTGAATATTTTTATTATCTATATTATCAGGAAGAGAGATAGCTCTTGAAAATTCACCATAACTATGCTCTTGTACTATTAGGTCTTTCTTCTCCTCTTTTGATAGTTCTTGTTTTTTCCCTTTTATTGTTAATATATTTTGATCTGTTATCGTTAATTGTATATCTTTTTTATCGATACCTGCTAATTCAAATGTTAGAGTATAGTTGTTTTTATTTTCAAAAACATTGAGTTTTGGATAACTGTTTGTAAAATTTATTTTATAATGTTTATAGGGAAAGCTAAAAAAACTCTCATCATTGAAAAACTTATTTATCTCATTTTGAAATTGCTTTAGATGATGATTTTCATCACTAGTAAAAAATGAACTTGCATTTAATGTACTTGCTAGCCCTAGAGATAAGCAAGCTAATAAAAACTTGTTTTTCATTTTGATATCTCCTTATTTTATTTTAATTTGTTTTTTCGTAATCATTTTTTCTTGTTTTGGAATAACAATTTCAAGCACACCATCTTGACTGCTAGCTGTAATATTTTCAATATCTATATTTTTAGGTAATGAAAAAACTCTCTCAAACTTTCCAAATGAAGTTTCTATTTTATGATAATCTTCCTCTTTAACTTCCTCTTTGATTTTTCTTTCACCTGAAATGATAAGTGAGTTTTCATCTATATCTATTGATATGTCATTTTTATTCATACCTGGTAAATCGATATCGATGTGGTATGCAAACTCACCCTCTCGCGTATTTACATTTGGTACAAATCCTTTGATGGCTCTATTTTCTTCTATTATAGGATAGTTGTCAATAATTCTATGAAAATTTTGCATCCCTTTAAATGGTTCAAATCTTGTAAGTAACATTGTGTTCTCCTTTTAATTATAATATATATTTAGTTGAGTACTATTGCATCAACTTGAAAAAATTATAACAAATTTTTTTGGCACTTGTCAATAGTAAGTGCTAAAAATGAAATATTTAATTTTTTGAAATAAAAATATTTTAAGGTAAATAATAATATTGGAACATAAAAGAATTACCTTATAAAATACTTAAAAAAAGATATGATAATGTCACCATTGGATTTTTAAAAAAGCAATCATAATAAATAAAACAACTTTAAGATATAATAATCTTTATGATTAAAAAAGCAACAAAAAAAGATATAATATTTATACGAGATAGATTTTTAGAAGAGTATGCTGATGCAGTTACCGAATTGACATACACAAATGACTATGAGCTACTCATAGCAATTATATTATCAGCTCAGTGTACTGATAAAAGAGTCAATATAATAACACCAGCACTTTTTGCAAAATATCCAAGTAGCAAAGAGCTAAGTGTTGCTGAGTTAGAAGATGTCAAAGAATTACTTAAAAGCTGTAGTTTTTTTAATAATAAAGCAAAAAATATCATCAAAATGGCACAAAGTGTTGAAGAAAATCATGAAGGGGAAATTCCTCATGATACAAAAGAACTTATGAAGTTAGCTGGTGTTGGAAATAAAACTGCAAATGTATTTATGATAGAAGCAGATGGTGCAAACTTGATGGCGGTTGATACGCATGTATTTAGAGTTTCTCATAGATTAGGCTTAGCATTTGGTAAAACAGTAGAGCAAACAGAAGTAGAACTTGTAAAAAAACTTAAAGATGATTTACATATTTTCCATCAAGCGATGGTATTGTTTGGAAGATACATCTGCAAAGCTGTAAAACCAGAATGTGAAAAATGTTTTTTAACGCAAGTATGTAAAACAAAAGAAACTTTTAGAGTAGGGTAGAGATGAGATATTTGGTTATTTGTATTTTAAGTTTTAGTATAGTTTTTTTTACAGGGTGTAGTAATAAATCTGCACCAAAAAAAGAGACAATAGAAAAGAGTGCTATACAAGATAGTCAAGAAGATCTATTTCTTGATGAGTTTGATGATGAATTTACAATAGAAGAAAAGCCTGACCCTTTTAATAGTTATAATAGAAAAATAACAAGTTTCAATGATGGAGTATTTGAATATGTTTTGATGCCTATCTCAAAAGGATATGATAAGGTTATGCCAGATGAGGTACAAAATAGTATCGCAAACTTTTTTGAAAATATTGTTTTTCCTATTCGACTAGCAAATAATTTACTTCAAGGTAAAGTGCAAAATAGTATAGAGGAAACGGGAAGATTTATCATAAATACAACTATTGGTATCGTTGGTTTTTTTGATCCTGCAAAAAGTTACTTTAAACTAGAAGCACACAAGGAAGATTTTGGGCAAACATTAGGGTACTGGGGTGTTGGTGCTGGTCCTCATATTGTGTTGCCATTTTTTGGTCCATCAAATTTAAGAGATACTGTAAGTATCTATCCAAATTCTTTATTAAACCCAAGTATATATTATCATCATAGAGGGTATAATTTAACTAAAAATTCAAAACATTCTCTTTATGTAAAAGCATTTCAAAAAGTTAATGAATCCTCAATCCAATGGCAAAGATATGAAAAAATTCGAGAAGATGCTGTTGATCTTTATCCTTACTTAAGAGATGCATATGAACAATATAGACAAAAACAAATAGAGGAATAAGCATGTTTAAAAAAGTACTTTTTATATTGATAAGTTTAACTATACTAAATCAAAACCTTATGGCAAATGAACAAAAAAATTTGAAAGAACATTTTTTAAAAAAGATAGCTGAGGTTATTGTCATTGTAAAAAATAAGGAAAATAACAAATCTATGCGAAATAGTAAAATAGTTGCAACGCTTACACCTATGTTCGATTTTGAACTTATGGCAAAACTAAGTCTTGGTAAAACTTGGAAAACTTTAACAGCAATAGAGAAAAAGAAGTTTGTTAGTTTATATGTAGAAAGAATGAAAAAATCATATTCTTCAAAAATAGATTCATATAGTGATGAAAAAGTTGAGATTAGCAGTCTAATTCAACCAAAAAATAATAGAATAAAACTTATAACAAATCTTGTAAGTCAAAATGAAAAACTAGAAGTTGTTTATAAGTTTTATAAACCAAAAAAACAAAAGACCAATAAAGACAGATGGCTTGTTTACGATGTGATTATACTAGGTGTTAGTATCATAAAAACTGATAAAGCACAATTTAAAGAGTTCTTACAAACAAACAATATAAGTGAACTTATGAAGCAAATATCTGCAAACTAAATGTTTCATACTTTGTATTCTTCATATATTTTAAAATACCCCAAGATATTACTTTCTATCATAATATGTTTTATGGTAGTTATGCTCAATTTTGCATCAAAACTTGAAATAGATGCAAGTGCAGAAACATTTTTGCTCAAAGGAGATAAAGAGTTAGAGTTTACAAGAAAAATAGGAAAAATATTCACCAGTACAGATTTTTTGGTACTTACATATAGTACAGATGATGATTTATTAAGTGATAAAAATATTGAAATTATACAACAACTTAGTAGTAAAATATCACTCTCTTTAGATGTAGAATCGATATATTCGATTGTAAATGTTCCACTTTTACAATCTCCACCAAGACCCATAAAAGAGTTAGTAAATGATGTTCAAGTTCTTACAAGTCAAGGGATTGATAAATCTTTAGCAAAAAAAGAGTTTTTGAACAGTGAACTCTATAAAAATAATTTAGTAAGTGACGATTTTAAAACAACACTTTTAATGATCAATTTAAAAAGAGATGAAAAATATTTTGCATTAATTCAAAAGCGTGATCATTTTGAGTATTTAAAAACACTTGATTCATTAACCCAAAAACAAAAAACAGAGTTTGAAAATATCACAAAAGAGTTGAAAACATATAGAGATAAACTTCGTAATAAAAATCATGATTTAATAGTTTATATTAGGAGTATTAAAAAAGAATTTGAATCAAAATATCCAATAAAATTGCACCTAGGTGGTGCAAATATGATTGCAGATGATATGGTAGAGTTTGTGAAAAGTGATTTAGCCACTTTTGGTTTTGCAGTTGTTTTTTTATTGATTTTTATATTATATATATTATTTAGAGAGCTTCGATGGGTTTTTATTCCTTTATTTATATGTAGTGTTTCTATTATTATTACAAGTGGATTTTTTGGTTTATTTCAATGGGAGATTACTGTTATATCTTCAAATTTTATCTCATTGCAACTTATTATGAATATGTCTCTTGTTGTACATCTTATTGTTAAATATAAAGAGTTATTTACACTACATCCATCTACAGAACATAAACAACTTTTAGAAGAGACTACACTTTCAATGTTAAAACCATCTTTTTTTGTGATTCTTACTACTATTGCAGGTTTTAGTTCACTTGTTTTTAGTGATATGCTTCCTATTATTACTTTTGGATGGATGATGAGTGTGGGGATTGTTATATCTTTAATTACTACTTTTATTTTATTTCCTATCGTACTAATTTTTTTGGGAAAAAGTAAAAAACAAAATATTAGTAATACTCACAAATCTTATATGTTAAAAGGTGCTAATGTTGCTTTAGAATATAAAAAAACTATTTTGTTTATCACTACCATTGTATTACTATTTTCAATCTCTGGAGCTACAAAGTTACAAGTTGAAAATTGCTTTATTGATTATTTTAAAAAAGAGACTCAAATATATCAAGGGATGAGGTTTATCGATCAAAACTTAGGCGGAACTACACCTTTAGATATAATAATAACCTTCAAAGAAAATAGTGATGATGTGGAGTCTATTATTGTTCAAAATGAAGTAGTTGAAGATGAATTAGATAGTTTTGAAGATGAATTTGAAACTTCTGAAGAGGAGAAAGAGATCTATTGGTTTACAAAATCTAAAATGGATAAAATCAAAGCAGTTCATAACTATTTAGATTCTTTAGAACCTGTAGGAAAAGTGTTATCTTTGGCAACTCTTTTAGATGTTGGAAAATCATTAAACGATGGTAAAGAGTTAGATGGTTTAACTTTAGCTCTTATTCATAAAGAGCTACCTATAGAATATAAAAAAATCGTTATTTCACCGTATGTAAATTTAGAACATAATATGGCACGAATAAGCACTCGAGTTATTGATAGTTTAGAAACGCTAAAAAGAGATGAATTCTTAAAAAAATTAAATAAAGATTTACAAAAAATGTTTAATCCCTCTTACGAAGAGTATAGAGTTTCAAACCTTTTAGTAATATATAATAATATGTTGCAGTCCTTATTTGACTCACAAATCAAATCTATTGGTTTGGTGCTGGTTATTTTGTTTATAATGTTTCTTATACTTTTTAAAGATATCAAAATTACAATAATCGCATTGATTGCCAATACTGTACCTGTAAGTATTGTTTTTGGATTTATGGGTTGGCTAAATATGCCTTTAGATATGATGACTATAACTATTGCTGCTATTAGTATCGGAATAGCTGTTGATGATACTATTCATTATATTCATAGGTTCCAAAATGAGTATAGAGAAACACAAAATATAAGAATATCCATTTTAAATACACATCAAAGTATTGGAAAAGCTATGTTTTATACCTCTACAATTATTATTGTAGGATTTAGTGTTTTACTTTTATCAAATTTTATACCAACAATAACTTTTAGTTTTTTAACTATTATTGCTATGTTTATGGCAATTGTTGCGGACTTGCTACTTTTACCCATTTTATTGATTTTTATAGAAAAAAAGTGATAAAAAATATTACCATACTTCACATTTAGATAATTTTTTTTCTTTAAGAGTAAGAATTATATGTAAAACCTTAATTAATTTACTAGAATGTAATTCAGATATACGCAAATTATTTTATATCATATCAATTAAGAGGAAGAAAAAATATGTTAGTTTTTATTTTAAATGCAGGAAGTTCATCATTAAAATACCAGTTAATGAACCCAACAACAAAAGAGGTTGTTGCAGTAGGATTATGTGAAAGAATTGGAATAGATGGTGTTTTAAAACATGAATTTGGTGATGATAAAAAACTGAAACTAGAAGTTACAATGCCAACCCACAAAGAAGCAATTGAGTTAGTGTTAAAAACATTATGTGAAGGTGAAGGAAAAGTTATTGAGTCAATAACAGATATTAAAGCAATAGGTCACCGAGCTGTACATGGTGGAGAAGAGTTTGCTTCATCTGTAATGGTTACAGATAAAGTAATAGAAACAATGAAAAAGTTAATCCCTTTAGCTCCATTACATAACCCTGCAAATATTATGGGTATGGAGATCTGTAAAGAATTGATGCCAGATGTTCCAAATGTAGCAGTGTTTGATACAGCATTCCACCAAACTATGCCTGATTATGCTTACATGTATGCTTTACCATATGACCAGTATGAAAAACATGGTATTAGAAAATATGGTTTCCATGGAACATCTCACTACTATGTTTCAAATGAAGCATCAAAAATGTTAGAGAAAAAGAAAAATGTTAGAATTATTGTTTGTCATTTAGGAAATGGTTCTTCTGTATCTGCTGTTTTAAATGGTAAATGTATTGATACATCAATGGGTCTTACACCTGTTCAAGGTCTTATGATGGGTACAAGAGCTGGTGATGTAGGTGCTGGTGCATTATCATATATGATGTCACAAGAAAAAATAACAATAGATGAAGCTCTTGATGTAATGAACAAAAAATCAGGAATCTTAGGAATTTCAGGAAAATCTTCAGATTTAAGAGAAGTACTTGATGGTATGCAAGCGGGTGATGACAGATGTAGATTAGCAGTTGAAATGGTTGCTTATAACATTAAAAAATATGTTGGAGCTTATGTTGCTGCTCTTGATGGTATTGATGCATTGTGTTTTACAGGTGGAATTGGTGAAAATTCTGCGCTTATAAGAGAGATCGTTTGTTCTGGACTTGATGGTATGGGATTAAATATTGATCCTACTAAAAATAACAAAAGATCAAATGAGCCAAGAGGAATTGCTACTAATTCATCTGCTGCTAGAATTTTTGTTATTCCTACAAATGAGGAATATGTAATTGCAAGTGATACATATAAAATCGTATCTGAATTAGCAAAATAGAGTTTATACTTTAAAGAAAAAAAGGTTTAGAACAATTCTAAACCTTTTTTTATACAGAAAACATAATTTGTGATAATAAGATAATAAAAATTGTCAAAATAAAAGGTAAACGATGACTTTTAAATATAAAAGGTTGTATACCAAAAAAGACTTGTGAAACGCCTCTTATTCCTAACCATAAACCTAAAGTAGCTTTTATTCCAAGTAGGATTTGAAAGTTTTCTAACCCATTCTCACCAATTGAGCCAAAATTATAATAAAATAATACCATACCAGATAGAACAGCAATGATAAGAGCTTTTGGCACAAGTACTTTAGTAAAAAGTCTAAAATGTTCTCTAATCTCAATATATTTCTCTTTTGTGAGTGTTTTTTGCATTCTCATTAATATTAAATTGTCTGTAAACAAAAAACCAGCATAGATAAATACTGAAAAAATATGTAAAAGTTTGATTGTTATATAAAACATATAGTCTCTCCTAAAATAAAAAAGGAGTATACTGAATTTAGGGTATATTGTTATTGATATAAATCAATAACAATATAAAAAATTAGTCCATAGTTCCTGCAGGTACATGAACATTTCCATCCATGATAATTCTAGCACTTCTACTCATAGAAGCTTTTTCAACGATGTATTTACCATCTTTTTGAGATAATGCAGCTCCAACTTTAATAGCACCACTTGGATGTCCAAAAGTAACAGTATCTTTATCTCCACCACCAGCAGCAATATTAACTAATGTTCCAGGGATACAAGCGGCAACACCAATAGCAACCGAAGCAGTTCCCATCATAGCATGGTGAAGTTGTTGCATAGATAATGCTCTTACATGAAGATCCATCTCTGATGCTTTTACCTCTTTACCAGAAGATGTTGTAAAATCTTGAGCTGTAGATACAAATGCAATTTTTGGAGTATGTTGTTGCGTTAATGCATCTTCTGCACTTTTCATAACACCCATTTTAAGTGCTCCTGCAATTCTAATTTTTTCAAATCTAGCAAGTGCTTCTGTATCAGAGTTGATATCACCTTGAAGTTCAGTACCTTTGTATCCAATATCTTCAGCATTTACAAATACAGTTGGAATACCAGCAGTGATCATAGTAGCTTTAAATGTACCAACACCTTCAACTTCTAAATCATCTACTAAGTTACCTGTGGGAAATAACTCTTCAGATGGGTCAACTGGCTCAACGAACTCTAATTGAATCTCTTCAGCTGGAAATGCAACACCATCAATCTCATAATCACCCATCTCTTTAACTACACCATTTTCCATAGTTACATAACAAAGAATTGTTTTTTTGATATTTGCTTGCCAGATTCTTACACAACAAACACCATTTTCAGGTACATTATCTACTAAACCTTCTGTAATAGCAAAAGGACCAACTGCAGATGATAAGTTTCCACAGTTTCCACTCATATCAACAAAGTCTTTATCGATTGCAACTTGACAAAAGTAATAATCAACATCGTGATTTGGAACATCAGATTTTCCAACTAAAATAGCTTTAGATGTAGAAGAACTTGCTCCTCCCATTCCATCCATTTGTTTTTTATAAACATCTGGAGAACCTACAATTCTTTGTAAAAGTTTATCTCTTTTTGCTCCATCTTCTTGAGCTTCTTTTGGTAAGTCAGCGATGTTAAAAAATGTACCCTTAGAAGTACCACCTCTCATGTATGTAGCTTTTACTTTAAATTGTGGTTTATATGCCATTGTTATTTCCTTTTTGTAGTTTGTGTTTAAAACTTGTGAAAAAAATCTTTGATTATTTTGATAAATTTTAAAAGACTAAAAAGCACCAAAGGATGCTTTTTAGTTAAGTGTTATTTACTTTCAGCAATAACATCTTTAGCGAATTTTTGTAAGATTCCACCATTTTTGTAAACATCTACTTCAGCAGAAGTATCTAATCTACATAATACTGTGAATTTAACAACTTCTCCATTTGCTCTAGTCATAACTACTGTTAAGTCACATCTAGGAGTGATTTCACCTTCGATATCGAAAGTTTCAGAACCATCAATAGAGTAAGTATGTCTTGTATCACCAGCTTGGAATTGTAATGGTAATACACCCATTCCAACTAAGTTAGTTCTGTGAATTCTCTCAATAGATTCAGCAATTAAAACTTCAACACCAGCAAGTCTAACACCTTTTGCTGCCCAGTCTCTTGAAGACCCTTGGCCATAGTTAGTACCAGCAACGATAATTAAAGGTTGCTTTCTTTGAGTATATGTCTCAATAGCTTCCCACATTCTAGACTCAGTACCCTCAGGCATGATTTTAGTTAATGAACCTTGTTTAGTTTCACCATTTTCATCTTTCACCATTTCATTGAATAGTTTAGGATTAGCTAAAGTTGCTCTTGAAGCAGTATGGTGATCCCCTCTATGTGTTGCATAAGAGTTTAAATCTTCAACTGGAAGACCTTTAGATAAACAATACTCACCAGATGCTGATGTTGGTAAAATAGCATTAGATGGAGATAAGTGATCTGTAGTGATATTATCAGGGAATACACCTAATGGTCTCATACCTTTAAGAGCTGGCATTTGCATATATTCAGCTTCCCAGTATGGTGGTTTGTTAATATATGTAGATTGAGTATTCCACTTATAGAATGGAGAAATCTCAATATTACCTAAATCACTTTTAGCAAACATAGGATCATATATAGCACCAAACATTTCAGGACGAACTGAAGCTTTTTCAACTGCGTTGATCTCTTCATCTGTTGGCCATAAATCTTTTAATGTAATAGGGTTACCATTTGAATCAGTTCCTAAAGAATCTTTTTCAATATCAAATCTAATTGAACCAGCTAATGCGTAAGCAACAACAAGTGGTGGTGATGCTAAAAATGCTTCTTTTACATAAGGGTGGATTCTACCATCAAAGTTTCTGTTTCCAGATAATACAGCTGTAGTATAAATATCATTATCAACTGCTTCTTTTTGGATAGCTGGATCTAAAGCTCCAGACATACCGTTACAAGTAGTACATGCAAAACCAACAACACCAAATCCTAATTTTTCTAATTCAGGAAGTAGGTTAGCATCTTTTAAGTACTCTTCAACAATTTTTGAACCTGGTGCAAGTGAAGATTTAACCCATGGTTTTCTTTTTAATCCAAGCTCGTTTGCTTTTTTAGCAACTAAACCAGCAGCGATAACATTTCTTGGATTTGATGTATTTGTACATGATGTAATAGCAGCAATTAAGATTGCCCCATCAGGCATATCTGTATCACCAATTTCAACAGTATTATCAGTAATCCCTTCTGCTTTTAATGTAGAAGTAGGTACTAATTTATGAGGCTTAGAAGGTCCAGCTAAACTTCTTGTAACAGCAGTTAAATCAAATGTCAATACTCTTGCATAAGTAGCTTTTGCTAAATCAGTTGCCCATAAACCATTTGCTTTTGCATATGCTTCTACAAGTTTAACTTGATCAGATTCTCTACCTGTAAGTGTTAAGTAATCTAAAGTTTGCTCATCAATTCCGAACATACCAGCAGATGCACCATATTCAGGAGTCATGTTCGCAATAGTAGCTCTATCACCTAAGTTTAAGTATTGCATACCTTCACCAAAGAACTCTAAATAAGCAGAGATAACATTGTTGTCTCTTAAGAATGAAGTCATAGAAAGTGCAATATCAGTTGCAGTAATACCTTCAGCTCTTGTACCAATGATGTTAACACCAATAATATCAGGAACTCTCATGTAAGATGGGTTACCAAGCATTACATTTTCAGCTTCTAATCCACCAACACCAATAGCTAAAACACCAAGTGCATCAACATGTGGAGTATGAGAATCTGTACCAACTAATGTATCAGGAGAAGCAATACCATCGATATTGTGAACAACTGGAGACATTTTTTCAAGGTTGATTTGGTGCATAATACCATTTCCTGGAGGAATAACATCTACATTATCAAATGCTTCTTTTGTCCAGTTAATAAAGTGGAATCTATCAGCATTTCTTCTATCTTCTATATCTCTATTTTTTTGGAATGCATCTGCATCATATCCACCACATTCTACAGCTAGTGAATGGTCAACGATAAGTTGAGTAGGAACAACAGGATTAACTTGTTTAGGATCTCCACCACCAGCTTCAACAGCTTCTCTTAAACCAGCTAAATCAACTAAAGCTGTAAGACCAAGAATATCATGAGTAACAACTCTTGATGGGTACCAAGGGAAATCTTTGTCTGTTCTTTTTTCGATTAATTGTACTAGTGAATCTTTTAAGTCTTCGCTTGGACATTTTCGCAAGAGATTTTCTGCTAAAACTCTTGATGTGTAGTTAAGTTTTTCAAAAGAACCTGGTGTGATATCTTCAACTGCTGCTTTTACATCGTAAAAACTTGTATCAAAACCTTCTAGTTTTTTGAGATATTTAGTATTTGTCATATTTGTATATCCATTTAGATTAAATTAAAAAGGATGAGTAAGAACTCACCCCTTTAGTTGTTTGCCAAAGTGGCACTTGTTTGAGTATTGGAAGTGTTTAAATTATTTTCTATCCGCTAGTGGAACAAATTTTAAACCTTCAGGTCCTGTGTAAGTAGCAGAAGGTCTAATGATTTTTCCATCTTCTCTTTGCTCAATTACATGTGCACCCCATCCTGTAACTCTTGAGATAATAAAGATAGGAGTAAACATATCTGTTGGAATTCCCATTTGGTTATAAGAAACAGCAGAGAACCAGTCAAGGTTAGGGAACATTTTCTTAGCATCCCACATGATTGTTTCAATTCTTTCTGCAACATCATACATTAACATATCGTTATTTTCTTCAGATAAATCTTTAGCAACTTTTTTAATAACAACATTTCTTGGGTCACTTGTAGTATAAACAGGGTGACCAAAACCGATGATAATCTCTTTTTTAGCCATTCTTGCTTTGATATCTTCTTCAGCTTGATCTGCAGATGTATATCTCTCTTGAATTCTAAACGCAACCTCATTAGCTCCACCATGTTTAGGACCTCTTAAAGCTCCAATAGAACCAGTGATACATGAGTACATATCTGAATTTGTTCCAGCAATTACTCTTGAAGTAAATGTAGATGCATTAAACTCATGCTCAGCATATAAAATTAAAGATACATGCATAGCTTTAACCCAAGATTCTCTTGGTTTTTCACCATGTAATAGGTGTAAGAAATGACCACCAACAGTGTCATCATCAGTTACAACATCAATTCTTTTTCCATTATATGCATAATGGTACCAATATAATAAAATAGAAGAGAATGATCCCATTAATCTATCAATGATATCTTGAGCTTCATCTTTTGGATGCTCTTCTTTTTCTTGATTAATTGCACCAAGTACAGAACAACCAGTTCTCATAACATCCATAGGGTGACATGTTTTTGGTAGTTGTTCTAAAGCAACTTTAACACCATTTGGAATATCTCTATATGATCTTAGTTTTTCTTTATATGCATCTAATTCTGCTTGATTAGGTAATTTTTCATGTACAATTAAATATGCAATTTCTTCAAATTCTGCTTTATCAGCAAACTCTAAAATGTCATATCCTCTATAGTGTAAGTCATTTCCAGACTTTCCAACTGAACAAAGAGCTGTATTTCCAGCTGAAGTTCCAGATAGTGCAACTGATTTTTTTGGTTTAAATCCTGTGTTTGTAGTACTCATAAATTTTTCCTTTTATTAATGTTGTTATTTCTTAATTTTTGAAAGCTAATTACTTAGCTTTCCCCGCGTTGAATAATGCATCCATTTTTTCTTCATAATCATGGTAACCTAACATATCGTAAAGTTCCATTCTTGTTTGCATAGTATCTAAAGTACCTTCTTGTGTACCTTTTTCTCTTAAGTCTTGGTATACATTTAATGCAGCTTTATTCATAGCTCTAAATGCTGATAATGGGTAAAGAACCATCTCAATTCCAACAGAACCTAACTCTTCAGTTGTGAACATTGGTGTAGCCCCAAATTCAGTAATATTTGCTAATACAGGAACAGTCATTTGATCACAAAACTCTTTGTATTCTTTTAATGTGTGAACCGCTTCAGCAAAAATTGCATCTGCACCAGCTTCAACATAAGCTTTTGCTCTTGCAACTGCAGCTTCTTGACCTTCCGAAGCATGTGCATCAGTTCTAGCGATGATATAGAATTCAGGGTCTAATTGCATTTTTGCATCAACAGCAGCTCTAATTCTATCACACATCTCTTCAGTAGTTACTAACTCTTTATTTGGTCTATGCCCACATCTTTTAGCAGCAACTTGATCTTCAATATGTAATCCAGCAGCTCCAGATCTAATAAATTCTTTAACAGTTCTAGCAACATTAAATGCATGTCCCCAACCTGTATCAGCATCAACAATTACCGGTGTATCACAGATAGAAGTGATTCTTCTAATATCAATACAAACATCTTCAATCATAGTCATACCTAAATCTGGTAAACCGTAAGAAGCATTTGCTATCCCTCCACCTGAAAGATAAATTGCTTTATATCCAACTTTAGTTGCTTGTAATGCTTGGTATGCATTAATTGTTCCAACAATTTGTAAAGGTGATTCTTCCTTTAATGCTTGTCTAAATTTTTTTCCTGCGCTCATATTAATCCTTTTAATTTTATATAGATATATTGTACATTATTGTTATACAATTTACTCGTACAAATTTAGTTTTATAATTATATATTTTGTACTTATAATTTATATATGTACAATAATTGATTTATATGTTAAAATATTGTACAATACACGGGTGAAAGGATTATTATGGCACTCAATACATCTGTAGATAAACTGAGAGAAATATTTAAAAAATCAAATCTTAGTTTGTCTAAATTTGCGACACTTATAAATAAAGATAGGAGAACAGTGACATCTTGGATTGATAATATTTCAAGTGTAGAACCTTCTTTTGAAGTAAAAGAGAAATTATGTCAACTATTTCGTTATTCTAATGATATATGGGATGAGGATTGTACTGAGGAAGATTTTATTAAAGCGATTACTGAAATTCCTCAAAAAGAGATCAGAATTATAGATGAAGATTACAATGGAAGATTATCATATATTATGAATATGGAGCAGGGAAGAAGATTTGTGATACAAGCACAATTTCCTGGTCCAATGTATAGAGATACAGCTGTAAAAAGAATTTATCGTACGAAAACTTCCCCTGAGATTGAAGATTTGAAACAAAATAGAATTAATCAAATGCTTCGATATGATTATGATACTACAGAGTGGTATTCTATAAAATCAATTTTGTCTTTTTGTTTTGCAAATATTGGAAACTTTTACACAAGAGAGGAAAAAATAAATATATTGGAACTTATTTATGAACTATTTCATAATAATTATAATAAGAAACTTTTTTTATTCGATTCATTTTCACGAAAAATTTATGGTAGTGAAACGACATATATCTCTATAAATATTGAAAAAAAAATACTATTTTTTAAATCTCCAATTGAATCTGTTTTTATAGAAATAAGAAATAAGAATTTAGTGGAAAGAATGCATAAATATTACAGTTCACCTGTTGAAGCACCTTCTCATGTCAATTTTTTAGAATCTATAAAAATTATAAAGGTTTTACAAGAAGCACTAAAATATAATAATGACATTAAACAAGCTTATGAGACGATTAATAGAGTTACAGATTATGGAGAATTGTTTTACAATAATTTAAGTGTTGATTTACAAAAAGAGGTTACTTATCCAAATCCTATGAAAAAAAGATAAGTTAAAACATCAAAATATAAATTATTTTGATGTTTTATTGATTTCTAAAAAGCTTCTATAATAGAACCTTGATATTTACTAGCAATGAATTTTTTAACTTCATTTGAATTTAATACTTCATTTAAGGCTTTGATATAATCTTTGTTTTCATTTCCTTCTTTTACAACTACTATATTTGCATACGGTGAATCTTTTGATTCTAGTATAATTGCATCTTTAAGAGGATTTAAATTGGCTGATAAAGCATAATTTGTGTTAATAATCGCAGCATCAACTTCATCAAGTACTCTAGGTAATTGTGGAGCATCAAGTTCTTTTATTTGTAAGTTCTTAGGGTTTGTTTTGATATCAACTACTGTTTTTAATTTTACATCATTAAATGTCAATAATCCTTTTTGTACTAAAATATCTAAAGCTCTACTTTCATTTGTAGGATCATTTGGTACAGCGATTGTAGCACCATCTTTTAATTGCTCTAAAGTTTTAATCTTTTTAGAGTACAGTCCCATTGGTTCTAAGTGGACATTTACAGTTTTGATAAGTTTTGTGTTTTTATTTATATTAAACTCTTTTAAATATGGTAAATGTTGAAAAAAGTTAGCATCTAATTCACCTTCATTTACAGCAATATTTGGAGTTACATAATCAGTAAATTCAACAATCTCCAAATCATACCCTTTTGCTTTTAAAAGTGGTTTTGCAAACTCTAAAATTTCTACATGTGGAACTGGTGTAGCACCTATTTTTATAGTTGTTTTCTTTTCAGTAGTTGCATCATCTGTACACGCTACAAAGCCTATTGTAATAGCACATAATAGTGCAACTTTTAAAATATTTTTAATCATTTGAATCCTTTTATTTTTTTGTTATTTTATAAAGATAATCACCTAAGCCTTGTACAATTTGCACTAAAGCTATAAGTATGATTACTGTATACATCATTGTATCTGTTTGAAATCTATAATACCCATATTTAATGGCGATATCACCTAAACCTCCACCACCAACAGCCCCTGCCATTGCTGAGAATCCTATTACAGTTATCAGAGTAAGTGTAATTGCTGAAATTATTGAAGGAAGTGCCTCTACACACATCACTTTGAAAATGATTTGAAAATCACTTGCTCCAAATGATTTTGCTGCTTCAACAACTCCTTTATCAACCTCTTTTAACGCACTCTCTATAAGTCTTGCAACAAAAGGAGCAGCACCAATGGTAAGTGGAATAATAGCAGCAGTTGTTCCAATACTTTTCCCTATTAAAAATTTAGTTAATGGAAATAATACAATCATAAGAATGATAAAAGGGAAAGATCGAAGCGTATTAATAACAACATCTAACATTGAATAAATTGTTTGATTTTCACGCAATCCATCTTTTGAAGTGAGTATCAAAACAATTGCTAAAGCAAATCCAATGATAACAGCTAAAGTTGTAGAGACTAAAGACATATACACTGTTTGTCCAAGAGCTGGTAGTAATATATCTAACATTATATAACCTCCCAAATAATATTATGTTGCTTGATATAGTGAAGAACTTTTTCTTTGTGCTCATTTTTTATATTTATAACCATGTTACCTACAATATGTGTATTTATCTCTTCAAGTTTACCCCAAACAATATCAAAATCCATATCAAGTTCTCGTGCCATTTTTGTAATAAATGATTGAAATACATTATCTTTTGGAAAATAAATTTTTATATTAATTCCAACATTTGGAACAACTTCTGTTTCCCCTAAAAACTCTTTCATCTTCTCATCAGGTTTTAGAAATAATTCTTCTGTATCATCAAATCCAATAATATTTCCATGTTCTAACAGAAGAGCTCTTTGGGCAACTTGTTTTACCACTTCCATCTCGTGAGTTACTAAAACTATTGTGATATTAAGTTTTTCATTTATAGTTTTTAAAAGATTTAAAATTGCCGTTGTAGTATTTGGGTCAAGTGCTGATGTTGCTTCATCTGAAAGTAAAATATCAGGATCGAGTGTCAAAGCCCGTGCAATTGCGACTCGTTGCTTTTGCCCACCACTTAACTCATTTGGAAAAGCGTTAAGTTTTGTGTCTAATCCAACTAAACTTAATAATTCATTTACTTTTTTAGATATCTCTTTTTTACTGTATCCCCAAAGCTGCATAGGTAAGGCAATATTTTCAAAAACTGTTTTTCTTTGAATAAGTGAAAAATGTTGAAAAATCATCCCAATATTTTTTCTAAACTCTCTTAAATTCTCTTTTGAAAGCTCTTTTATCTCTTTGCCGTTTACTTTTAATGAACCATCACTATAATCTTCAAGTCCATTAATACAACGCATTAGAGTTGATTTTCCTGCTCCACTGTGTCCTACAATAGCAAAAATTTCACCTTTTTGTATATCTATGGAAACATTGTCTAATACTTTTGTTGTATTGTAGAATTTATTTAATTTTTGTATATTTATCATATATTTTTAGTTTTCATATTATGAAAATTGAATCTCCTCTTTAATTTCAAGACCAAATCCAGTTAATCCAACAAACGAATATTTTCCACCACTTGTAAGTAGTTTGATATTTTTAATACCCAATTCATTTAAAATCTGAGCCCCAATACCAAAATCTTTCATAATCTCTTTAGTTTCATTTGTATTGTCTAAAAATATTAAAACACCACCTTTATCATCTAAAAAGTTAATAGATTTTAAAATGGAGTTTAATTTATCTTCATTTAAAAAGAGGTTGATATCGTATTCTACATTATGAAATTTTACTAGTGAAGTTTCGTTTATTTGACCAAATTGAATTACTGTGTGTTTATTTCCTAAATGATCTTCAAATATTTTCTTACTTACATCATGCGACATAAAAGAAGTTTTTTCTGTTGAAATTTCTTTTACAAGCGATTCATGAGCCATTCTGTATTCAACCAAATCTGAGATATACACTTGTTTCATTTTGTGTTTTTCTGCAAAAATGTCAAGATCATCTCTTCTAGCCATCGTTCCATCTTCTTTCATGATTTCACAAATAACAGCTTCTCCTGCAAGTCCAGCTAATTTACACAAATCAACACTACCTTCAGTGTGACCTGTTCTTGCTAGTACACCTCCATCTTTTGCAATAAGAGGAAAAATATGACCTGGTCGAACTAATTCTACAGCTTTACTAATTGGGTTGGCTAAGATTCTAATAGTGTCATCTCTTTCACCGGCACTAATACCTGTACTTGCTTTTGCACAATCTACAGAAACTGTAAATGCTGTTTCATATGATGAAGTGTTTGATGCTACCATTGGATTTAGTTCTAATCTATTTGCAGTTTCTTTAGAAACAGCTACACATATTAAACCTTTTGCATGAGTTGCCATGAAATTTACTTTTTGATCATCACTTAATGCTGCTGAATAAACCAAATCACCTTCATTTTCTCTATCTTCATCATCTAGCATTATTACCATATTGCCTTTTTTGATCTCTTCTATTGCTTCTTTTACTCTTTTAATTGCTGACATATATAATAACCTTTATCATTTAATTAGTATGATTATAGCACAAATTTTAAAATTTGTCACAAAAAGGCTTGACAAAAAAAAATTTATTTACTATAATTCCGACACTTAAAACATAAGTAACATGATGGGGTATCGCCAAGCGGTAAGGCATCAGCTTTTGGTGCTGACATTCCTAGGTTCGAATCCTAGTATCCCATCCACAGTTCGCGGAATAGAGCAGCTTGGTAGCTCGACGGGCTCATAACCCGTAGGTCGCTGGTTCAAATCCAGCTTCCGCAACCAATTTATTTTTTTAGTATGTGTTAAACACAAATTTGATGGGGTATCGCCAAGCGGTAAGGCATCAGCTTTTGGTGCTGACATTCCTAGGTTCGAATCCTAGTATCCCATCCACAGTTCGCGGAATAGAGCAGCTTGGTAGCTCGACGGGCTCATAACCCGTAGGTCGCTGGTTCAAATCCAGCTTCCGCAACCAAATAAATCATAATTTTTTATTATATTTATTACTAGAAATTTATAACATTAGTTATATCTTATCTCCCACTTATTTTATATATGTATATAGAATTTCGCCCCGTAAAGCAAAATTTAAAAATAAGGAGAAATAATGTCAATCTTAAACATTACAAAAGAAGAAAAATTAGAAGTTTTAATACGACTTTTAAAATCAAATGAATCATTTGAAAATGCTTGTTCTAAATCAGGACTAAAAACAACTGACGCTAAAAACTTACTAGCTCAATAAAATTAATTTAATATAGGTTTACCACACAAACCTTGTTATTTTTTTGCATGGATCTCATCTTTTAAATCATCGATCTTTGTAAACAAAGTATCTATTTTACTTTCTAATCTATCAATATAATCAACTTTAGTTTCAAGTACAGCTATACGACCATTTTGTTTAAAAGCATAAATAATCAAAGGTATAACAATAATAGACAATATTGCTAAAAACAATGTAGTTAATTCAATCATTAGGCTCATCTTCCATAATTGGTTCTTCTTTTTTAAGTTCATTAAATCTAAGTTGTATAAATCTAGATTGTAATTCATTTATATCTATAAGTTCGCCATTATCATGTATACCTGTAGTAGGATTCCAAACTCTTGTATATACTTTTACTATAAGTACAATATCGTTAATATATTCTTTTAGTATTCCATCATTTGTAGTAGGTTCGATATTTTGTTCCCACTCAACATTAAAATATTTATTTCCGTTTCTATCGTGTGGAGTTTCTATATAGTGACTTCCTATTCTAAGACCTAATGTATTTTTGATTTCATATACACCTTTTTCTAATTTTGTCATAGTTGGAGTAGCTCCGAAGTCTTGTAGGTTATGGATATCTATTTTATCGGTATATAAATTTAACACTGGGCTTGATGTTTTTATGAAACCGTTTGCATCAATTGTAGTATTTTGTGTATGCAAAACCTCTTTAAAAGAACTATCAGAAGAACCATAAACATTATTAAAAAACATTCGACCAGAAATTAGACCAATAACAATTTGAGAAAAACCAGACCCACGAGATATCCTTTGCATAACTGCATATGAAGTTGGTGCATTAAGAGGAACAGAACCCCATTTATAAGTACCATTTTTATCATAAACATTTTGAAATATATCATCTGATGATGTTAAAGATTGTGCAACATCAAGTATTGGCTTATTCGTTAATTCATTATAATCAGTAGTACCTACATCTCCTTTATCTCCTTTTATTCCTTGTATACCTTGGTCGCCTTTATCTCCCTTATCGCCTTTAATACCTTGTGGTCCTTTGAAGTTTTCTAATTGTGAAAATGTTTGAGTGATTTCATTTTCTTTTTGTTCAAATGTTTGCTCTATTGTAGAACCTAAGTTATTGAAAGTTTCATTTATCTCAGTTTCTTTTTGTTCAAATGTTTGGTCTATTGATGTAGATTTTTGTTCAAATGTTTGAGTGATTTCTTTTTCTTTTTGTTCAAAAGTTGTGTTTATCTCTTCTAGTTTTGTATTTAGAGTAGATACAAATTCATCATACTTACTTTGTGATGTTAGTAGTTGTTCCTGTAAGTTTTCGTAAGTTACTGTTATATCTATATCATTTAGAGTTGTTAACCATGTAGATAGTTGTTCTAGCTCTTCATTTATCCATTTTAGTGTGTCTTTTTCTGTTGTATCATCATCTATGATTTTCTGATACTTTTTAACAAGTCCTACTATTTGTGATTTAAAAACATCGTGTGTGAGTTCTTCTGGTGTAAGTGTTTCTATATTCATTTTTAACCTTTCTTTGTGATTTAAAAAGGGGTTGTTAATGTGATATTATTTCAATCAAACTCAACCCCTTTATGAATAACAAAAAAGTAGCGTGTTAGGCTACTTTGATATTATAATGCACCCATGTGTGAAACTTTAGGGAATACATTGTCAGGAGCTTCAGTTTCATAAGCACCACTGAATGGTTTATGTGTTTTAAATAAGTTTTGCAACTCTGTAACACTTGTAGTAGCTTTAAATAATAAAGGTTTATTATATGCACCAAAATACTTTGTCTTAGCTTCAGAATGAACCAAAGAAACAGAGTCAATAGGTAAACCACCTGTAACAACATTTGAAGCACCTTCAGCAGATGATAAACTTAAGTTTTCTTCCATAACTGTAACAACACCTTCTAGCAATGCAACTAGACCACTAATTTCTGCTTCATCACATTCATAAGATGCACTTGCAACTGTTACATCACCATTAAATTTTCTTTCTTGTTTAATAAGATATGTTTTTTTTGCCATTTTTCTTTTCTCTCTTTTCTTTTTATTTTTTTTGGTTAAATGTTCGAACCGATAACCTTGAATAAAATAGTAGGAAATTATAAAATAAAAAACAATAGGGAATTTTAAGAAAAAAATCCTAGTGTTTATAGGTGTTTATAAGGTGTCAAAGTCATAGTGGGTTTAATTTAAGTTTCAAAAGTGTTAAAAATGGATATTTTTGACTATTTAAAAGTCATTTTTATATCTTCATTATCTACTTTTGTGCCATCTATTAAAAAAGTATCATGAACATCAGATAAAAATGATTGATGATTATATGAGTGTTTAACATAAGGTATTTTAAAAGAACGATATTTATCATTTTTAGACATATAGATATTTACAGATTTAAAACTATTATTATCATCTTTTTTATTTGATGTATCATGATGTATATATTTTCTTATTTCTGTTATCTCCCCATCTATTATAGTTTTAGCGACATCTTTTATAGTTTCCCAATTTGAAGAATAAAAACTAGCCAATCTAGTTTTACCATTTCTTTTATATTGAACTTGATATAAATTTGTAATATCTATCGGGCTACCGCCCTTATTATAAAATTGTATAGAATTAAAATCTATAATAGGTTCATCTTTTATATAAAGTTTTAAAAACTGTTGTTTTAAAATATCTTCAGTTATTGAGATTTTTATATCAAACAAAATAAAAGTTTGAGAATAGTTTTGTGTAAGAGCTTGTACTATAACTTTATCATAAGTATTAGAAGCAACATAAGGAGTAGGGGTATAATTAATATTATAATCTTTAGAAAATACTATCTCTTTTATATTTCTAACAACTGCATCACTATAGGTTGTAAGAAATGTTAAAAGTTTTGATTTAGAACTAGATTCTACAGTTACAGAATCCCCACGACCAAAAGAGGTCGAAAAGTGAAACATTTTCATTGGATAGCTCCATTCATTGCCATGATTTTATTTAGTGAAGTTGCCAAGTTTGTAACTTCATCATTTGCAGTTTTATGAAAGTTTGTAAACTTGTTTAGTTCTGTATGTAAATTATTCCAAGAGCCTTGACCTGTTGCTGACAATTTTGAACCAGTTGCATTTTCATATATTTTTTTATGTTCACTAGAATTTTTCCAAGCACCTCTAAAAGTTAGATCTGTAAATAGTGTTACACTCTTATTATCTTTTGCACCTTTTAAACCTGCAATTGAACCACCAAACATATCAAGATTAGATTTAGTTTGCATATGTTGATTTTCATAATGAAATTTGTGTTGATCAAAACTATCTACATTTGACTGTGCTATTTTCATCATTTCTATTCGTTCTGATGTTCTATCAGCACCCATAAAAAAACCAACTTTTCTTAAAAGTCTACCACCTCTACTATTTTTACTACTATTTTTGATTTTATTAACTACAGCTTTTTTTAATTTACCTGCGATAATATAGGTATACATAGAACCTAACATTTTAGCACCTCTCTCAAAAAAGAAAGTCATGATTTTATTAAGTGCATATATAGCCATACCCATTGCTAAAGTGTTGATAAAAGACTGCATAGCTTCATCAAATTCCGATTCTGATTCGTAAGAACTCAAAAAAGGTTTTGTAATTTCTCTCATTCTATTAAATATAAAAGCGGAAAAGAAATCTTCTACTCCATTTTCTACAGAGCTACCTACTACATGTTTAATTTTAGTTGACATTATTTTAAATCCTCTTTATTATGTGTTTGTTGTTTCTGTAAATCTTCCTGCAAAAGATTCATAAGGTATTGGAAAGGATTTTCCATATCCATACCCATACCATCAGTTAAACCATCAAGACCAGTTAAAAAATCATCAAAGCTATCTTCTATATCTTCCCAAACTGTAGTGTTTAGTTCTTTTATATCCCAAGCTTTTTCAGAGTGATATTCTGCTTTTGCTTCACGAGGTTTAATAGTTTCACCATTTGTGTTTTTTGCACCATTTCCATTTTTTTGATAATCTAGGTTTTCTTTAATCTTATTATTAGTTTCAATATCACTATTATTTTTAGATTTAATTGACTCATTTGTTTCAATGTCACTAATAATTTTATTTTTAGATTCTGCATTAAATTGTGCATTTTTTTCACGAGGAATAAATTCATTACCTAAAGAATCTTTAATTTTTGTATCAACAGAATCATTGTTTAAGAAATTTTGTTCAGTTTTAGTGATACCTGTGTTTTGAAAATCAAAATATTGTGATAAAGATAAAAAATATTTTTCCATATTATCAGAATTCTTTACACCTAATTCTCTATGTAAATCAGTCATTACTTTTACATTATGATTTAAACCACTAATAGATTCAATCAATGCAACTGATGATTCAAAATCATTATAAATTTGTGATACTTTTAATTCATTACTTAATTCAAGATTTTCAGAAATTTTTCTAAAAACAGAAGTTTGTTCTTTTATCAATTCATTTTTCTTATCTAATTTAGAAATCAAATCTAAAGAACTAGAAATAGAAGGAGAGGGCACATCAATATGTAATGGAATTTTAATATCAACTTTCATTTCTCTTTTTTTATTTAAAGCTTTTAGTAATTTTTCTGACAATTCATTTTTAGAAGCTGTACTAACTTCAATTTTATCGATATCTTTTCTACCTGCTTTTCTACTAACAGTAACTAAAGATTTATCATTATTAGTATATTTTTTAACCGATTGTGCTAAATCAAAAGCAGTATCAACTAAAAATCCTACTGGTACTTTTGGCATTTTAAACTCCTTGTAAAGTTGGTGCTTGACCGCTTATAGCCAAACATAGTTTTTTAAGTAGCTGTGTATTGTTTTTGAAAAGAGATTCACAATTCAGCGTACCACCAATTAAAGTTGCATTTTCTGCACCTATAGCATTATTGATATTTTTCAATAAAGTTTGTTGATTAAATAAAAATTGATTTGAAGTCAAATTTTCTCCTTGTATTAAATTGTTAATTTGTTTTGTAGAGAGGGAAGAATAAAGAGAAAATAAAAGTTTATTTATGTTTGATAAATGCTTATTAAGCTTTATTTCTTCCTCAGTTCCCAAAACCTCTAAAGGTTGTAAAGTAGAACTAGGTTCAGTAGGTGGAACATAATCATCTTTTTTACAATAACCGCTATAACTATTAGTCCAAACCCAATGATAACCAACAGGGCAAGAAGTATCAATTTGTACCATTATAATTCCTTTTTTTTATATTTATCAGGATGACAATCAATTAAAAAACAATTATTTGTTTCTATGAGACTAGTGCTAAAAGAATACAATTTAAGAAAAACATAATTTAGACCATTTGAATCATATTCATAATCAAATTTATCAGATTCATTGTCTCCATTATCAATAGTATATGACAAATAATATTGAACAATAATAGATTCATAAGGAATATCATCAAAAATATATTCTAAATAAATTTTTCTACATTTAGTATAATACCCTTTATGATCTTCGTGTTGAAAAATATAGTTGCAAGAATAAAGAGGACCATAGGAAATAGTTTTATATTTTAATAAATCAAAACCGTGATAATAAATCTTAGATACAAAACCATCAAGATTTTTTCTCATTCCCCAATCTTTAGTTGAATGAGTACTATCAAAAGGGATATGACCAACATAATCAAAGTTTATTCTATCACTAGTACTCAAACTCATAAAATACTACTTCATAACTGTTTTAACGATTGTATCAGCTAGTTCAACTGTTACATCATTGTTTTGTTTGTTAGATAGATATTTCGCTCCATCTTGTACAACTTTTAATACTTCATTATCTTTATCAGAGTTTGAAGAATTTATATAACTTACCACTAGATTAATACCTAGTTTTAATAATATACTTGACAACATTTTAATTACCTCCTCTCATAAGATTTGATAGTGTTTTTGCTCGTTTTGGTGTTTGTTTTGCCCATTTTGAATTTAGCATTTCTATTGAAGCAGATTTAAAATCTTGATTTTCTATATGTTCTAAAGTTTTTTTGAATTTAAATAAGCCATTCATCCCTAATTGATAAGCCATTTCGATTAGTACATTTTGTACATAAATAGGTAAATCATTAAAAAATAATAATTCTTTAATTAAATCACTAAAAATAGTTTCTACTTCAAAAGTAATTAGATATTCAGAATCTAATTTAGTAAGTGGATTAGTTTGTAAACACCTACCATGACCAATTGTTATATTTAAGTTATCCCAATATTTTTCAATTATTTTTAAATGCTTTTTTGGTATTTTATTTTTAACCAATGGGTCGATATAAGGTTTACTAGAAAAACCCTCATGTTTTTCAATTGACATTACAATGTTAAGTATTTGTATATCATTCATTTTTACACCTTTCCTCTAAATTTAACTACTTGTTTGATTCTTATAGTTGGTATTGCCATTAACTATCCTTTATATTAAAATTGTTTACCATATATCTTTTTGCGGTTTTCCAATCAATTTGAGCTTTTTTAGATACAGAATAAGGGTTGATATCTTGTTTTGTTTTACAAAGTTCTGATATAGCTCTTAGTATTAAAATTGCTGTTTTATTAATCTGTGGTTGCATAAAGATAACCTATTGTTTAATTGTCTGTATGAACATTGCTATAAAGCATAGTTCCTTTTTTTATACAAGCTGCAAGAAAATCATTTTTCTTAGTTGTATCACTTATTGAATTCCAATGTTTAGTTAGATTCTCTTTTAAGTTTTTATTGTATTCTTCAAAACCATTCATAACTACACCATTTTCAACATATATTTTTTTTGCATCATTCATATAATCAAGACACTTTAATTTTGCATTATCTAAAATAGAAAAACCACTTTTATTGAGTTCATCTTCATTTGCTTGAATAATATATTCATTGAGTTTATCTCGATCAAAATCTCCATGAGAATATTTAACCATTGTGGTAACAACACCTTTAAAAGAATTTATTATATATTCTGATTCAGGGCGTTTTACTTCTTTATATTTAACTATGTTATGAGTTGATTCTGTATTATTAAAAGTACTTAATGTTTTCCAAAGGTTTGAGAGTCCAGCTCTTTGTTTTCTTTTTTTAATTGTTTCATAAGTAAGAGGTATCAAATTACCTTTTTTATCTAAAGTTTCGTTGTGGTACATATCTGTACATTGTTGTTTGTTTAAGTCATAATGTACAAATCGTTTCATAGCGTGAGCCCACAAATCAGGGATAGAGTTAAGAACTTGTTCAAATCCATCAACTAGACCATCTTTACCAACTAAAGTTTTTAAATAATCTCTTCTAAATTGATATTCTAATCGCCATACTTTAGAATTAGAATCAAATTGTTCATTTGTGTCCCATCTTAAAGGTTGTACATAACCAGCTGTTTTTTTTGTTTGTATTTGATGTGTTTTATCATATAGCCTTAACATAAAAGAGTCTTTCCCAAAAGAGAAACCTGTTTTTTTACGACCAGATGCAAAAAGAGTATTATCAACCTCTGTAAAGTCTTGTAAACCTCTATTTCTAAAACTCATACGATCTTTATCAGCTTCTTGTATATCATAACCTTGAAAGTCAGTACAAAGGTGTAATTCATATACTTTTATTTTAAAAGTAGGTAAGAAAGATTTAACAACATTAAAAACTTGATTGATACAATCTACATAACCAAAACGAGTAAGAAACTCACTTCTAAATTCTATTTTTATAATAGGTGCATTTGTTTTATTTGTTATTTTATTAAACATCATTTGAAAATTACCACACATTAAATTCACACCAAAACGACCAGGACATGTAGCCATAACTTTAAAATCAACATCTTTAATAATTTTACGAGTAAATCTCTTTACTTGTTCACCTTGTATTGCTTGTGCTTGTGATTTCAATTCATTTAAATCATCTACAAAAATATTATAATCATTTAACTGTTTCTCATTCATCTTTTGTTGAGGATATAAATGCAATACCAATGTATCTACTTGCTGATTTAAAACAACAATATTATTGTTTAAAATTGAATTATCATAAAAGTTACTATCTAAAGCTTTATCGTTTTCATTTTGAATTTTCATGTTTTGTATATTTCCTTTGTTGTACCTATTTTAACTATGTGTTGGTTTTGGTGTGTTGTCCCTGAGGTACCCCCTTGTTAAACAAGCCGGGGGCAAAGGGTTTTTAATCCCTAAACCGCTTAATATAGCCGTGTAAACGAATAAAATACTGGCATAATTTGTGTTTGTCCAAATACTTTAACAGGTGACAATCTACCTACACAAGAAAATCGACCACCCTCTTGTAATACATTTTCATATTGTTCTTTTGTAACTTCTGTTTCTATTTCCCCACCATCAAATGTAAGAGTTGTATAATATTTATTTGCATAAAATAATGGTTGTTGTGTATTGATGTCAACTTTTTGTTGTTTAGTTTCTTTATCAATAATTGGAGAACCCTCATGTACTCTTTTAGATGCACAAGAAGCACCTAACATAACTTCATTTTTATTTGATTGTTGCATTAGTAATACTGCTTCATTTCTAACTGATGGTTGATGATCGTGATTTTCTAAACTTTGAATTGTTGGGTTTTGTTCTTCTACTGTTTTTGCTTTTGTTGTTTTCTTTACTACTGTTGGTTTTGTTGTTTCATTCATAATTGAATTCCTTTTTTATTTTATTTTTTAGAGTGGTTAAACTCTTAAAGAGATACATAACTTTTAACTTTTATTTATGCTTTTAAACTTAGTTAAAATTGCTTTTTTTGTTATGTATCTTTTTAAAAGTTCGTAAGAGCATAAAGCGAAGCTCTTATTTCTTTTTTAATTCCTCACGCCCTTTCGGTTGTGTACCCATATTTTCAGGTAAACAGTTAGCTGTATGGTTGTTTGGAACTGCTTTGTTTATCGCTTGAAGCGAAGTGAACATATTTATATTTGTTGGTTGAAAATTTGTGTCGTAGTTTTTTTCTCTTTGACCATTCGGGCTTATGCCCTCATGTTCTTCTTTTTCTAAGTCAAACAAAGATTTTGTTTGGTTTTTTTCTAAAGAGCTGATATATTCTTTTACGAAAGTTTTTTCTAGTTTTGATTCATTTTTCAGATTTGTAACTGTAAGTGGTATGTTTTTATTTTTCAAAGTAATATGAGATTCTCGAATCTTTTGCAAAAGGATCTCTTTATTTTGAATAAAATCTGTATATAAATAAACAGTTGATTTATCAGGAAAATTTAAAGCTTTTATTTTGTCTAGCTGTTCAGTTAAATCTTTTAGATTATCTATTCTATAGATGTCGGTATCTTGTTTATAAGAAGCTTTAGCACCACAAAACAATGAGAAGTATAAGTTATATTCAGATACTAAGTTATATGCTTGTTGTGGAGATATGAGATTAAGACCTGATGGAACTTCTACGAGTTCATTATCTATATTTACAAATCTTTGTTTATAAAATTTAAATGTATTTATCATTTTAAATTCCTACTGCATCAAAAATGGCTTGACAAGTTTCTTTGCTTGTTTTACTATCTATATCTTCATAAAATGATTCAGTTGTTAAAATAGAACCGTGACCTAATGTATCTCTTGCATCTTCTAAAGGCAAATCACATACTTTTCTTACAAAAGTACCTATGATATGTCTAAAATCTGTAGTTTGAAAACTTTGAGTGATATCTGCTTTTGTTTTTAATTTAGTAAAAAATCTTGATAAATCTACATAAGGCATATCTGTATCAGGATTGATAAACAAATATCCACTAGTAATATTTTGAGAATATATATAACTATAGATTTGAGTTTTTAACAATGTAGTCATCATATGTTTTTGAGTTTTACGAGTTTTTGATTTATGAGCAGGAATAACATGAATATCATCTATAAAATCAATATCTTCATATTCAATATGTAAAGACTCTTTTAATCTTCTACCATGCATAAGTAAAAGATAGATAAGTCTATATTGTGGATTTTCTATATTTAAAATCTCAATAAATAATCTTTTTACACCATCTTTATCAATAGGCAAATTTCTATGATTATCAAAAGGTAAAACTTCTACATAAGTACAAGGATTAACCTTATCGTAGTATTCATTTTTAGAAGCATATGAGTAAAGAGCAGATATAGCACTTTTTATATGTGTTTGAGTTTTTCTATCTAAAATATCATTATCATCTATATCATTTATAAGTTTTTGAATATGTTTATATTTTATATTTATAAACTTTATTTTACCAAGAGTAGGCAAAATATGATTATTAAATCTAGATATTCGTGAACTTTGTTCTTTTTTAGATAACTTTTTACCATCTACATGCATGTACTCTTTGAATAGTTCATATAAAGTCATGTTTTTAGGATTTTGTTGAGATTCTAATTTTTCAGAAAATAACTTAGTACGAAGATTATTTTGTATTTTTTTATCTTCTTTTTTGATTTTTTCCACTAGATCATTTAACATTTTTAAAGATTCTGCTTTAGATGTAGTAAGAGTTCTTTTATACGATTTTTTATTATATTCAAATTTAGCAACATATATTTTTTGTTTACTAGCATTGATTTTAAAAAATAGTCTTTGTGTATCAGTTGGGAAGTAATATTCTCTTGCCATCTTATAAAGCTTTCTTTTTTTCTTTTAAGTCATGTTCAAACTGATTTAGTAAAGCTCTTGTTTGATATGCTTTTTTTTCTAAATTTTCTATCTCTTCTAAGTCTAAATGTTTATCTTGTATAGATAATAAAAAGTCATTAAAAAGTGAACCATTTGAACCACCTATAGAAAGAAGTAAATCTTTTGTGTTATCTATAGTGTTATTTTCTGCTGTAGCTTTAGAAGAACACACAAAACCATACCTATGACAAATATAATCTAAGATATGTTTTGAGTGTGTATCTAAATTATCTAGTATAAGAAAAAGTTCATCTACTTTCATATACTTTTCATTGAAAGGTTGAAGTAGGTTAGTGAATTGTGCTGATGTTTTAAAACCTAGTTTATTTGCTATATGTTGGTTAGCTGTTATATTAAATTCATTTTCAAATTGAAGTAATGAAAATTTTAATGTTTTGATAAAGTCTTGGTTTTTTATTAGTTGAAATGCTCGTGCCATTATAAAGCACTTTGAATATCATTTGTTAATTTTACAATTTTATTAGAACATTTATACGTTAAAGTTGCATAATAAAGTTTTTGTTGAACATCCTTAGAAACGATATTAATACCATAAATTTTATCTAACAATCTAGATAAATTTCTTATTCTAATTAATTTCTTATTAATTTTATTTTGTGTCGAAGTTCTCATTTTTTAGTACCCTTATGTTAAAATAAGGAGCTTCTAGGATAGAGGATTTTTTTATTTTCAAATACTTATATTTCCATTCTTCCTAGTCGCACCTGTAAGAGGTATCAATAAACGAAATAAGGTGTTTTCTTGGTCGGATTTACCTTGTTTTGTTTAAAAGCATGTAGTATTATACTACATATTGTAGTTTATGTCAAGGAGTATAATATAAAATGCAGGATTTTGAAGAAATAATTAAAAAATTAAAAAATAAATTAAATATAGAAAAAGATAAAGACTTATACACTTTAATGGAAGTAAAGCAAGGAACATTTACAGCATGGAGAGCAAGAAATAAAATACCTTACAATGAAATAATTGCATTATGTAGTATAAGAAATATAGATTTAAATGAAATACTACAAAATAAAGAAAAAACAAAAATAATAACTAAAAATAATGGAAATAACAATATTAGTTTAAATGGCATAAATCATGGACAAATACACATTAACGGAAACAATGATTTAGAACATAAAATATGTGAATCTGTTAAAAAGTTAAGTGATAAAAGAAAGATGTATTATTATCATAAGATAGAAGCTGAATTATTGGAAGATGAATAAATGTTAGGAACAGTAATAAAAATTACTATTATAATTAGTATATTTTTTATTGGTATACTAACAGTATCAGAATCAAAAATAAGTAAAGATTTTTCTATAACCGTTATAAAAAGATATAATATAGAAGATATAAATATTATCAAAAAAATAATAGAATACAATGTAAAAGGAATAAACTGTAAATACTATAGTTTAAAAATAGAAAACGACCATAATTATAAAATAAATAGTGAATTTTATTATGATATAAAAGACTATGATTGTTCTAAAAAAATAGAAGAGATAATACGAACAACAATATTAACATATAAATAATAGCAGATAAATAGAAAAAAAAATAAATAAAAATAAATAATAAACCATCACTTACAAGTGGTGGTTTTTTTATGCCAAAAATAAAGATAGAGCAGTTCGGCTTATATGAAAAGCAGTTCGGCTTTTTAATTTTAAGGTGCTAAGAGAATGTAGTGTTTATAAGGGTCTAAAGAGGTTTTTAGCAGTTCGGCTTTTGGGTAGCAGCTCGGCTTGGACTAAGCTATATTTAAGGGAGTAAATACGATAGATAAGGGGTTTTGTTTTTATGACGACGCACTCATAACCCGTAGGTCGCTGGTTCAAATCCAGCTTCCGCAACCAAATAAATCATAATTTTTTATTATATTTATTACTAGAAATTTATAACATTAGTTATATCTTATCTCCCACTTATTTTATATATGTATATAGAATTTCGCCCCGTAAAGCAAAATTTAAAAATAAGGAGAAATAATGTCAATCTTAAACATTACAAAAGAAGAAAAATTAGAAGTTTTAATACGACTTTTAAAATCAAATGAATCATTTGAAAATGCTTGTTCTAAATCAGGACTAAAAACAACTGACGCTAAAAACTTACTAGCTCAATAAAATTAATTTAATATAGGTTTACCACACAAACCTTGTTATTTTTTATCTAACAACAAATCATAAATTTTATCTAGTTTCTCATCAATCTTTTTGTCAAATTTATTCAAATCAACAACCTCTTTTTTAAGAATCTTTATTTCTATAATCATACTAACTATTAAAATTATAATAGGTATAACTAAAATAGAAAGAACAGCTAATATAATATTTATAATATCAATCATCAGGCTCATCTTCAATAATTGGTTCTTCTTTTTTAAGTTCATTAAATCTAAGTTGAATAAATCTAGATTGTAATTCATTTATATCTATAAGTTCGCCATTATCATGTATACCTGTAGTAGGATTCCAAACTTTAGTATAAACTTTTACTATAAGTACAATATCGTTAATATATTCTTCTAGTATTCCATATTATAAAACTATATTAATAATAGATTATAAACACTATAGTTTAAAAATTGAAAACGATTATAATTATAAAATAAATAGTGAATTTTATTATGATATAAAAGACTATGATTGTTCTAAAAAAATTGAAGAAATAATAAGAACAACAATATTAACATATAAATAATAGCTGGTAAAAGGCTCACTACTTCCTCTTACCATTTAATCTTAATAAAGTGATGTTACAAGAACAAAACACAATATAAATAGAACTACTACTAATCTGCTAATCAAAACTATTCCTTTCAAGGAACACCACCTGAACTACCCACAAATAAAAAAAGGATAGCTTTTAAACCATCCTTTAGTTAAACCCTTCCCTGAATGCGAGTAGTGAATTCGCTAGGAGTAGTAGTTTTGATTAGTACAAGAGAATTATATCAATTTAATAAAATATTGTCAAATAAATAATCACATAAAATAATAATATAAAATTATAAAAATCATAAATATTTATATATTTTTAATGTGACCTTCTTCTCATAACCCGTAGGTCGCTGGTTCAAATCCAGCTTCCGCAACCAAATAAATCATAATTTTTTATTATATTTATTACTAGAAATTTATAACATTAGTTATATCTTATCTCCCACTTATTTTATATATGTATATAGAATTTCGCCCCGTAAAGTAAAATTTAAAAATAAGGAGAAATAATGTCAATCTTAAACATTACAAAAGAAGAAAAATTAGAAGTTTTAATACGACTTTTAAAATCAAATGAATCATTTGAAAATGCTTGTTCTAAATCAGGACTAAAAACAACTGACGCTAAAAACTTACTAGCTCAATAAAATTAATTTAATATAGGTTTACCACACAAACCTTGTTATTTTTTGCTAAAGCGAAAAATTATTCGCTTCTTTTCCACTCTTTGTAGAGTGCTTCATGTTCAGAAATTTCTTCTTTACTTGGTTTTCTTCTACACGACAAATATCCTTTTGTACCATCACACGATTCAAATGGAAATACCGTTGCAAAAACCCAATAGTATCCACCATCTTTTGTTGCATTTTTTACATAACCAGTCCAGATATCACCTTGTTGTACTGTTTCCCAAAGTGATTTAAATGCTGCTTTTGGCATATCTTTATGTCGCACCATATTATGTGGTTGTCCCATAAGCTCTTTGAGTGAATATCCAGCAACCTTACAAAAATCATCATTTGCAAATCTAATAATCCCTTTTGCATCTGTTTCACTTACCAGAAAAGCATATTCATCAAGTACTGTTTCTCTTTCCATTGATATCCCTTTTAATTAAATTTTTTATTACTAGCGTCATTTACTAAATCATTAGCCAATGAGCTTACATCTTTTGCAATTAAAGCTACGCTATTAGCCTCATGTGCATTCTCTTGAGTTACTCTATCTAGCATTGTAACAGCATCGTTTATTTGCTCAATTCCTGTCATCTGTTCTTTTGATGCTGAACTTACATCTTTAATCAATTTAATTGTTTCACTAAAATTTGTATTTAAAAGTTCATATCCTGCTATCATTTTATCACTTACATTTTTCCCATCATTTGCTTTTGTTGCAGCATTTTCTACTAAATTTTTTATTTGATTTGCTGCTTCTGCTGATCGTGAAGCAAGATTTCTTACCTCTTGTGCAACAACAGCAAATCCTTTTCCTGCTTCACCAGCTGTTGCAGCTTCTACTGCTGCATTTAAAGATAAAATATTTGTCTGAAATGCTATTTGGTCAATTATTGTTATTGCTTCATTGATAGCTGTTACTTGCTCATTTATACTATCCATTGCTTGTGAAGTTTGGTTTGCGAGTTTCATTCCATTTGTTACTTCATCATTAACTTTATTTCCTAACTCAGACATTTTAGATGCATTTGTTGAATTGTTTCTTGTAATAGTTGTAATTGTTTCAACCGCTGCCGTTGTTTGTTCAAGAGAAGCTGCTTGTTGATTAGCCTTGTCTGCTAGATTATTTACAGAATCAGTCATGGTAGCTGAATTTGATTCTAGGTGTTTACCGTTTTCTAAATTTGATTTTGCACCATTACTTAATGAATTGCCAAGTTTATTTACACTTTGCATCACCAAAAGTAAATCACCTTTCATTTTTGGATTTATATTTATACTATCTCTAAAATCATTATTTGCATAGAGTTCAACATTATCTCTTAGTGAAATCATATTTTTCTCTGACTGATCTAATGAATTATTGAGTGTATTTCGAAGAGCTTCTATCATAAAATTTTTTGATTTTGAATGGATTCTGCATTGGTAAATACCTTGGGACATTTTATCTAAAGTAAGAACGATTTCTCCCAAAACCTTCATATCTTCTTTTCTCATTTGATCAAATCTATCAACATAATCATTTAACTCTGTTAATATTAATCCAATTTCATCATTTTTCATATATTGTGCTTTGTTAATTTTATTTACTCTCATAAATGCAAAATCCATGATATCTTCCATATAAAGTTTAAATCTCTCAATACCTCCTACAATTCTTTTCATTGCAGCATAGTTGGTATAAGCGATAATAATAGCAAAGATTATATTTACAGTAATAATCGCTGTAAATTGTGAGTGACTTAATATTGATACAGTTGTAATAGTTGCAAAACCTAACTGTGCGAAAAACATATTGAGTAAAATTTTCTTTCTTGTAGAGATGTTAGTAAACATTTCATTCCTTCATTTTTAGATAGATAATTATATCATAAATAAATAACTTGATTTATATTTATTTCTTAAATATTTTAAAATTTAAGTTGCAAATAAGTATTAATATTAAGAAGCTCCTATTTTTTGTAACTATCTTGTTACTTTTCTTATATATGATTGTCATATGATAAATATTCAAAACGAGATAATAAAAAAGTTTCCCAAATTAAGTACTAGGTCGGATTTATTTAAAAAATCATTATTTAAAATAGCTCAAAAAATAGTACATGAAGATAGCATAAATAATTTTTTAGAAGAAAATTCTCATCTTGATGGTTTTGAGTTTGTTGAAGCCGTTTTAGATCACTTTCAATTTGATTTTTCCTATTCTAGTAATGACATAGAAAATATCCCTTCAACAGGAAGAGTAGTTATTATAGCAAATCACCCTTTAGGCGCTTTAGATGCACTTTGCCTTTTGAAGTTAATTGGTAAAATAAGAAAAGATGTAAAAATAGTAGCAAATAATTTTTTAGCAGATATTAACGCCATAAACTCTTTATTTATCAAGGTAGACACTTTTAAAAAGAAACAATCAAAAGAAACAATTAAACAAATATATGAGTCTTTAAATAGTGAAGAAGCGATTGTAATATTTCCAGCAGGTGAAGTTAGTCGTGTTAGTCCTACTGGAATAAAAGATGGTAAATGGAAAAAAGGTTTTTTACAATTTGCAAAAAAAACCAATAGTCCAATACTGCCTATTTTAGTAGATGCGAAAAATTCAAAACTTTTTTATACTGTGTCGATTTTAAATAAAACATTTTCGACACTACTATTAAGTGATGAGATGTTTAAACAAAAAGATAAAAATGTCAGTATTAAAATAGGAAAATTGATCTCAAGTAAAGATACCTCTCCTAAAAATCTTGAAAATAAAGAACTATTGCAAATATATAAAAAACATCTATATAGTTTGAAAAAAGGGAAAAAAACATTTTTTACAACACAAAACGCCATTGCGCATAGTGATAATATACGACTTATAAAAAAAGAATTGCAAAGTGCACAGATTTTGGGTAAAACTACGGATGGGAAAATAATATATTTATATAATTATATGCCAAATTCATCAATTTTAAAAGAGATTGGTCGTTTAAGAGAGATTAGTTTTAGAAAAGTAAATGAGGGTGTGAATAAAAAAAGGGATACTGATAAATATGATAAATATTATCAGCATATTATTTTATGGGATGAATTTGAACTTGAGATTGTTGGATCTTATAGAATAGGAGATGCTAAAAAAATTTTGAATGATTATGGCTATGAGGGATTTTATACACATACTTTATTTAGATTTCAAAATCAATTTGATGAAAAGTTAGAAAATTCGATTGAATTAGGGAGAAGTTTCGTTCAACCAAAATATTGGGGAAGTAGAGCTTTAGATTACCTTTGGTTTGGAATAGGGGCTTATTTAAAGGCTAATCCACATATAAAATATATGTATGGTCCTGTTACTTTAAGTGGGACTTTACCAACAGAAGCACAAAATTTAATTATAAAATTTTATTCCTATTATTTTGCTCCGAAAATAAAATTTATTGAAGAGGTACAACAGTTTAAATATACTTCAAAAAAGATTGATAAATCTGATATGTTGGCTTTTGCAAATTATAACAATTATAAAAATGATTTAAAATCATTAAAAAAGAATTTGAAAACTATGAACTGTTCTATCCCAACACTTTACAAACAATATAGTGAGTTATGCGATGAAGGTGGAGTAGAATTTCATGGATTTAATATAGATCCATCTTTTTCAAATTGTATTGATGGTTTTATTTTAGTAGATGTCAATAAAATAAAAGAGTCAAAAAAAGCACGATATATACAGTGATATTGTAATCAAGAAGTTATTGTTTTTATATATAATTCTTCAAAGGATTTTTATGAAAAAGATAAATATTAAAAAGTATCTAGAAGATTTTGAAAGTGATATATCATTGGCAAAAGCGAATCATTTTGAAGCAATTATTATTCCATTTAATGATTGTGAAGTTTATCCATTCAATAATATAAATGATAAAGATTTTATTTATGATATTGCGTATGATTATGGTTGGGATATATTTGTTATTATTGACTTGATTACAGATACTCAACATATTATTGATCTTTCATTAGACGCAGCATAATAATATAAACCTTTACTCTAAAAAAGTAACCAACTCGTAACTTAATAATAATAAAATTCAAAAAAAATATTAAAGGATGAGTTTGTCAACTTTTCAAAGTAAAAATAAAACTATAGAGTTACAAGAAAATATTATAAGATATTTTCTTATAGCTGCTGCCACAATATCAATATTGACCACATTTGGTATTTTGTTTTCGATATTATTTGAAGCTATCGAATTTTTCAAGTTAAAGAGTTTCGTTTACTTTTTTACAGGTACGGAATGGTCTCCAGGAACCATAAATAGTAAATTTGGTGCATTACCTATCTTTGCTGGAACTTTTATCATTACATTTATTGCTATGTGTGTTGCATTACCTATTGGATTAGGAAGTGCAATATTTATGAGTGAGTATGCCTCTTCACAACAAAGAACTTACCTCAAACCATTACTAGAAATTTTGGCAGGAATACCTACAGTTGTATATGGTTTTTTCGCAGCAATTACAGTTGCACCTTTTATTGTAAATGTTTGTAATTCTATGGGAATTGATGCATCTTTTAACAGTGCATTAGCTTCAGGTGTGGTTATGGGGATTATGATAATTCCTGTAATATCTTCATTAAGTGATGATGTAATTTCTGCTGTACCTGATAGTTTAAGAAAAGGTTCATTAGCGCTTGGTATGACTAAAGCAGAAACAATAAAAGATATTGTTTTACCTTCTGCGCTTCCTGGAATTATTTCGGCTGCATTATTAGGAATATCCAAAGCTTTGGGAGAAACAATGATTGTTGTTATGGCAGCAGGTCTACGACCAAATTTATCATGGAATATTTTAGAAGATATGACAACAGTTACAGTAAGAATTGTTGATAGTTTAGTTGGTGATCAAGCTTTTAATTCACCTGCTACTTTAAGTGCTTTTGCACTTGGATTAGCGTTATTTGTTGTGACATTGGTCTTAAATATTGTATCTGTGAGAATGATTCAAAGATTCAAAGAAAAATATAAAATGAGTAGTTTATAATGAAAAACACAAAAAATACATTAAAAAAAGTATCAAAAAAAGATAATATCTTTTATGACCCAAGTTTAAAAAAAAGACATGGAAAAGCAAAAATATTCAAGTATTTTACTATCACATCATTAGTATTTTCACTTGTGTTTTTAGCTATTTTTTTAGGAGATATGGTTATAAAAGGAAGTACAGCAGTTCAACAAACTTATGTACAAGTAGAAGTTACTTACAATGAAAAAAGTTTAAAAAGCTATCGTAAAGCAGTAGATAGAAAATATTTAAATATAGTAAGTAGAGCAGCTTTAAGAGAGATACCTAATCAAATAAGAAATAATGAAAAGTTAATGAACACTACAAATCTTATTTGGATGCTTGCTGATGATCAAGTTGATATGTATATGAAAGATTACTATTATAAAATTAAAGATAAAGATCTTAAAACAATTCAAGATTTAGAAAAAAACAATAGATTAGAAAAAAGATTTAATACAATCTTTTTCACACAAGGAGATAGTAAAACACCTGAATACTCTGGTATATTATCTGCTATGATTGGTACTGTTATGACTTTATGTGTTGCTATGTTGTTTGCTTTCCCAATAGGGGTTGCAACAGCAGTTTATCTTGAAGAGTTTAGTACACAAGGGAAATGGAGTGAGTTTTTGGAAGTAAATATTAATAACTTAGCAGCTATTCCATCTATCTTATTTGGATTATTAGGACTTGCTATTTTTATCAATCTTTTTGGAATGCCTCGAAGTTCTGCTCTTGTTGGTGGATTAACACTTGCCTTGATGACTTTACCAATTATTGTAGTAAGTTCAAGAGCTGCTTTAAGAAGTGTACCTGCTAGTATTAGACAAGCTGGATATGGTCTTGGTTTAACAAAAGTACAAGTTGTAAAAGATCATGTTTTACCTTTGGCTTTTCCTGGTATTATGACAGGTTCTATTATTGGACTTGCTCAAGCGATGGGTGAAACAGCTCCTTTAATTATTGTTGGGATGATTGCATTTATTCCTGATAGTCCTACAACAGTATTAGAAGCATCTACTGTTATGCCAGCTCAAATATTTACATGGGCAGGAATGCCAGAAAGAGCTTATATTGAAAGAACAGCAGCTGGTATTTTAGTTTTATTAACTGTTCTTATTTCATTGAATGCTTTTGCTGTTTACTTAAGAAAAAAATTCGAAGTAAAGTGGTAGTCTTTGAAAATTGAAAAGAAAATACTTAAGAGAAAGTTCTCTTAAGTATTTATTTTTTTGTCTAAATATCTATCTATATTTGTATAAATAAATCCATTCTTATCTATAAATGTTAAATGGTCTTTATCTAAATCTTTTACATTTTTCAATCCCATAACAGCCAAAATAGTTTTAACACCTGCTAAAAGATTTTTATGATATTGTACAGTTTTATTTGCATGTTTGTTTACTAAGTAAGCACTTCTTAGTTTTTTATCTTGTGTTGCTAATCCTACAGGACATTGATGAGAACCATGACCTGAACACATTCTTGCTCGGATACATCCTGCACTCATCATAAACCCACGCGCAAGATAAATAAAGTCTGCTCCCAATGCCATAACAACAGCAATATCATCAGGCGTAAGTATTTTACTTGCTGCTATGAGTTTTACTTTCTTTCTTACTCCATATTCTTTTAAAACATTATCTGCTATGTGTATAGCATCTTTCACATGAAACCCAACACAATCCATAAGAAAAAGTGGTGCTGTTGCACTTCCTCCATCTCCTCCATCTATACTTATAAAATCAGGAATACCAGGAAGTTTATTCTCTTTTCTTCGTTTCATCTCTTTGGCAATATCTTCTATCCCCTCACGACTAGAGATAACGATTTTAATACCAACAGGTTTTTGTGAAAGTTTTTGTAATTTGGCTACAAAGTCAAAAAGATCTTTTGTAGTTTTTGCATATGGAAATCGATTTGGTGATACAACAGCTGTA
This sequence comes from Arcobacter sp. 15-2, assembly GCF_047159865.1. Lineage (GTDB taxonomy): Bacteria > Campylobacterota > Campylobacteria > Campylobacterales > Arcobacteraceae > JAIOSF01. The sequence continues at coordinate 365,497 of NZ_AP038804.1, read as the reverse complement.
TTTGCAGGAACATTTCTGTAATATGCAATAGAGTTACTTACTTTTTCAGCTGCTAGTTTACCACCAGTTTGTTTTGCTCCTTGTGCTAGTTTTATTTCGGTCATTTTACAAAATTTCATAGTTTTTTGATATCTTAAATCATCAAAGTTTCCTTCATCATCTCTTACACCAAAAAGTCCAGAACTCATTTGAAAAATAATATCTGGCATATCTTTTGGCACTTCTTCTGGGAAGTTTTCAAGTGGTGCATCCCAATTTGGTCTAAAAAATACAAATTGATCCTGATCAAAAATATATGTATCGACCTCTTTTTGATTTAATAATGTTTTCCTAAAAAACTTAATCGCTAAATTATTATTTAAAAAGAATTTGATAACAGAATAGATAACTTTATTAAAACCATCAATTTTAATACGATCCATACATAAGTCATTGTGATCTTTGTGTGTAAAGAAAAAGTTTGTTGTAAGACTTCCTTCCCCTGTATTTATAGGAAAGTTACCTTCAAAAGAAGCTTTAGTAAAGGCTCTTGTTCCCTCAGGTGAAATAGCTCCATCACTCATAGCACTTCTTGCAATGATAGTCTTTGCTGTATATGGTATCTTTCTATCTTTTCCAAATGTAACTTTAAATTCTTGATTTACTTCATCATCATTGAGTGGACTATTTGAATGTTTCATTAAAAATTTAGGATTTGCTTGTGGTTGTGTTGGAGAAAATGATGCATAACCTGCTTGATCATTTGCAGCTTTATAAACCCAGTCAACTTTATCTTTTGATTCATAAAAAGTTTCATCACCAAAATATTGTCTAAAAGGTTCTCTTAGTGCTTCAAAAAAATATCGCATTCTTCCAATGAGAGGATAGTTGATGAGTAGTTGATGTTTTCTTTGTATATATTTATCATATATAATGACATTGATAATTATAAAAAATATAATACCAAAAATGATTTCAAATGCAAGTTCCATGTAAATTCCTTATTTGTTTAGTTCTAGACTGATTATACTCCATTCAATATAAAAGTATGTTATAAAAAAGAAGATTATTTAATGGAAGATAAGGATAGTTTTTTCTTGTAACTAATGTGTAACTTTCTTAGTATAAAATCCAATTAAATTAAATAACAAGTAGTACAAATGAACAAAAATAAAATAGAAGTAAACAAGTTAAATTTATGGTATGGTAATAAACACGCATTGCATGATTTAAATATTAAAATTTTTGAAAACAAAATCACAGCATTGATAGGACCATCAGGATGTGGAAAGTCAACTTTTTTAAGATGTATCAACCGAATGAATGATTTAGTAAGTAGTGCTAGAATTGAAGGTGAAGTGGTTATCGATGGTCAAGATATTTATCATAAAGATGTTGATGAAGTAAGTGTTAGAAAAAGAATTGGGATGGTTTTTCAACAACCAAATCCTTTTCCAAAATCTATTTATGAAAATGTTGCTTATGCTCCTTTAAAACATGGAATTGTAAAAAAAGGGAAAGCGTGTGATGAATTAGTGGAACAATCTCTCATCAATGCAGGAATATGGGACGAAGTAAAAGATATCTTAAGAGAACCAGGTACTGGGTTGAGTGGAGGTCAACAGCAACGACTTTGTATTGCACGAACAATTGCTGTGAAACCTGATGTGATTTTGATGGATGAACCAACATCTGCACTTGATCCTATTAGTACTGAAAAAATAGAAGCTCTGATGTTAGAACTTAAAAAAGATTTTACAATTGTAACAGTAACCCACAATATGCAACAAGCAGCAAGAATAGCTGATATGACAGCATTCTTTCACTTAGGTGAACTAATAGAATACGATGAAACAGAAAAAATATTTATCAATCCAAAAGAGAAAAAAACAGAAGATTATATAACCGGAAGATTTGGTTAAAAGGAAAAAAATGTTAGCAAATTATCAAGAAAAATTAGAAGAGATAAAGTCAGAAATCATTACTATTGGTACTGGATTATTAAAAGCAAATGAATTAATAGTAGAAGGTCTTAAAGAGTGCGATGAAAAAGTGTTTGTAGATGCAAAATCATATATTAAAAATGTTAGCAATATTATTAAAGATATTGACAATAATATTATCACAACTTTGGCATTGCATTCTCCAGAAGCAAAAGATTTAAGAGGGATGGTATCGTATTTAAAAATTACAAATGAACTTTTAAGAGCATCGGCAAATACTAGAAACTTTATTAAAGGTTTTACAGAAGAGTGTAAAAATGTTGATAAAAAAATAATCAAAGATTATGCAATACCTATGCAAAAATCAACAGTTGATGCTATAAAATATAGTGTAGATATGTTAAGTATAGATTGTGTTGATGAAACACAAGAGTGTTTCAATAAAGTTGTTATTGCTGAGAATAAAACTGATGATTTATATGAGATGATTGAGTCCGAGTTGTTTAAACAAAACCCTAAAGATAGTGACTTTAATAGATTTCATAAAGTGTTAGTAGTATTACGAAGAAGTGAAAAAGTTGCAGATAGAGCAATGAGTATAGCAAGTTTACTTTTATATGCAAATAATGGTGGAGAGATACACAGAGTTTAAATATTTTGGTATAATTAATTATGAATACAATTTTAATAGTAGAAGATGAGCCAGATATTTTAGAACTTCTTGAATATACACTAGATAAAGATTATGAGGTGATCGGATGTTTAGATACCTCAAATGTATTAGATATTCTTGATGAAGAAAAAATTGATTTGATTTTGATGGATAGAAATTTACCAAATGTTGAGGGAAGTATCTTTATTCAGGAGTTACGATCAAAAGGATATAACCAAAGCGTAATATACCTAACAGCAAAAGATGCTGATGAAAATATTATAGAAGGTTTTGAGAGAGGAGCTGATGATTATATAACAAAACCTTTCAATATTGATATTTTAAAAGCTAGAATAAAATCTGTAATAAACCGTTCTCAAAAGAAACTTGATATTATTAAAGTAAGAGATATAACTTACATCTCAACTCAAAAGAAGTTTATCATAGATGGTGAAAATATGAATTTAACCCATTTAGAACATGATTTGTTATTAGAATTTATTAAAAATGTAGATATTTTATTGAGTCGAGATATTTTACTTGAAAATGTTTGGGAAGATAATATAGATGTAAAATCAAAAACAGTAAATGTTGCTATTAAAAGACTCAAAGAAAAAATTGATCCAACTGGAGAAAAAGAGTATATCAAATCAGTAAGAGGTGAGGGGTATATTTTTTATAAAGGAAATGTAAATTGTTAAAATTACATGATATATTTCTAAGAAAATTTTTGATTTTATTTGGGGTTGTTTTTTTCGTTATAGGAACAGTTTCTTATTTTTGGATAAAAAATATCTATATAGAACAAACTAAAATAGATCTTATTCATAATATCGATATTTTTTCTTTACAAGTGAAAGATTTTGACTATTTAGAAGAGCAAATAATGGCAATCAAACAAGTAATTGGTTTGAGAATAACTATTATTGATAAAAATGGTAAAGTTATAGCTGAATCTGATGAAGATAAGTCAAATATGGACAATCATCTTAACAGAACAGAGATACTAGAATCAAAATACAATAAATTAGGTTCTGTTGTTCGGTATTCAAAAACAATTAAGAAAGATTTTCTTTATGTTTCCAAAAGAAAAATTCTCAATAATGAATCGTACTATATTAGAATGGCTAGAGATTTAGACAAAATAAATGAAGAGTATCTCTATCTTACTTTTAAAGTTGCGATTTTGTTAGTATTATTTATTATTGTATTTTTTGTCGTAGCACTTAAAATTAGTAAAAAAGTGGAATTTGAAACGAATATGATTTTAGATTTTTTGAATAATTTACTGAAACAAAATAAATCACTAAAAATAGAGTCTAATTATTCTGTGGAGTTCAAAAAAATAACAAAGATACTCACAAAAGTAGCAGAAAGTTTAGCTAAAAAAGATAAACAAAAATCAAAATATACAGCAAAGCTTAAACTTTCAAATAGACAAAAAGACGATATAATTTCTGCTATTTCGCATGAGTTCAAAAACCCAATTGCTGTGATTAGTGGGTATAGTCAAACACTCCTTGATGATAAAGATTTAAATGCAAATATAAGAGATAAGTTTTTAGACAAAATTGTTTCGAACTCTGAAAAACTAACGAATATGATCGATAGATTACGATTGTCCATTAAATTAGATGAAGGGAAACAGCCTTCTCGTTTTGTACCAACAAATATTACTCTATTAACAAAAGGTATTATTGACGATTTAAGAGTTACCTATCCTTCAAGAGATATTAATCTGAAAGCTTCAGATTTAGTTTTGGATGTTGATGAAACAATGATGAGCATAGCAATAACAAATTTAATTGAAAATGCTTTGAAATACTCACAAGATGCTGTAAATATAACAATAGATAAAACAAAGTTTAGTGTTGAAGATTATGGAATAGGTGTTAGTAGTAAAGATAAACTTAAAATTACAGATAAATTTTATAGAGTTTCAAATAATGGATGGAATAACTCTATGGGGGTAGGACTTTCTTTAGTGTTAAACATTTTAAATATACACAATTTTAAACTTGATATTCAAAGTCAGGAAAATGAAGGTTCAACATTTAGTATTATTTTTTAGTGAAAAAGTTTTCCTAATTGTTGTGCCACATTGTCATCAGTATAAATTTTTATAAATTGAACGCCTATTTTTTTTAAATTTTTAAAAAGCTCTGAATCATGTTTTTTCACATTTTTTGTATAGTTTTCTGTTAGGTTACTATTTAAGTTCCCTTCGAATGTTTGAGAAGTATTTGGATCAGTAAAATTCACACTACCTAAAGCGATAGGATTTTCTTCAAATTTGTCTCTAACGATTATGATGATTACTTCATGTTTTTTTGCAAGTAAATTTAGGTTGAAATCATTTGTATCGAAAAAATCTCCTATCAAAAAAATTAAAGATTTTTTCTGTATTTTTTTATACAAATCATTAATGATATTTACAAAGTTAGCATTTTTTTCAAGAGGATTATATTTGTCAATATTGACAATCATATTCTCAACCCCAAATAACTTTTTTGTTTTTTTAGTATTGAGTTGTGCATCTTCATTTGCAATAAAACTACTAAAACTATCACCTTGTGCCACACAAACATACCCTAAAATAGAACATATCTCTGTGATAGTGTCTTTTTTAAAGCGCTTTGTTCCAAAGTAGGTACTTCCTGTTAAAATAGGTACAATATTTATATCTAGTTCTCTTTGTGTATGAAATACTTTGACGAATGGTTTTTGCATTTTAGCACTAATAACCCAATCTATTTTACGAATATCTTCTCCACCTTCGTATTCTCTTAGCTCTACAAAATCATATCCTTCCCCTTTGATATTCGAAGTATTATTTCCTATTTGTTGCGAAAATACTGCTTTTTTTGTTTTAATAAGAAGTTTTTTTAGGTTTTGATTCATTTTAACTCTTTAGTTTTTGATTGAATTCTTGAATAATATCAATTTCTCGTTCTTGCAAGTATTTTTTAAATACATTTTGTCCAGCTTTTTTAATATCTAATGAGATGACAAACTTCTGTTTTTCTCCATCAGAATCAATTCGAATTACTTTACCTGTTGCAAATATTTTTGTGAATTTTTTTTCATTTATAGAGCTAATGGGTCCATTTATTTCAAATCCAATAGTAAGCTCTACAATACTATTTTTCTCGATATTTAAAATTGATTTGGAACTAAGTGCTATATATTTGTAAGAAGTGTCCAGTGGTATCAGTTCTTGTTGTGTTTTATCGTACATAAGACTTGCTTTAAATGACTTATCGACAACTATTCGTTTATATATTTTATCTCTTTGTTGATAGTTAATTATCTGTGGGTTTATCAGTTCTAAAATAGAGTTTTGTGCATTAATTTCTGCTATATCTGCGAGAATATATTGAGCTTCCAAAAGTATTATAATCTGTTTTTCATATTGTGCTGCAATAAGTTGAGCTTTTGTAATTTTCAAAAATACACTATTTTCATTGATTTTAACTAAAATTGCATGGTTTTTGAGAAATAAACCCTTATAATTACTGATACAACTTATTTGTTTTTTATTTTGAAATGCCTTTTTTATGATTTCTAAAGAACCATTACTTTTGAGATCAAAATTATCTAAAAGTAGTTTACTTAGTAGAAAATCTAATTTTTGTAAATCCATAGGTTTTTGTATAAGCACAAGTTTATTATTGTCAAGTGACTCTAATAGCTCAAATGTATCATCTTTTAGACTTAAAACTATTATAGGAACATTTTGATTTTTATGATGGATATCAGCAATCAGCTCAAAAGCATTTTTTGTAGTAAGCTCCAAACTTGTGATGATAATATCTGGACTATGTTGAATATACTTTTCATAGCCATCGAGTCCATTATTTGATTGATAGATTTTTAAAAATAATGGTTGTAAATAATTGTATAGTTTATCTTGCAAATACTTATTTTTTTCAATATATAAAACAGATAAACGATTTGAAATAAATTTAAGTTGAGTCAGTTTTTTCATTTATATAGTATACGATAAATTAACTTTAAAAAATGATAACTCATAGTGAAATTTAAGTATTTCTTAGATATCATTTTCAAAATTAATACAAGGACATATAATGTTTCACGAACACAGAGAAATAGTAACAGAATTAAAAACTTCAAATGCACACTTCAAGAAAATTTTTGATGCACATAACGATCTTCACGATCAACTAGAAAAAGCAGAAGAGGGTGGTGTTGATCATATTAATCCAATGGAAATTGAAAAAATGAAAAAAGAAAAACTTAAGCTTAAAGATGAAGCTTATGCAATGATTATGGATTATAAAAACAAATAATTCATTGAAAATATAGAGAATTAAAAAGGCTAAGTATCTCAACTTAGCCTTTTTTGATTTTTAAGTAATTTTTCGATAAAATAAAATAATTTTAAAAAAAACTAGCAAAAGCGGTTTTTGTAAAAAAAGTTTCTTTAGAAAGGTAACAAAGTTACATGGAAAATCTTTTCGAATCACAAGATATAGTTGATATTAAAATTGAAGACTCAATTAAGGCTTCATATTTAGACTACTCAATGAGTGTTATTATTGGTAGAGCGCTACCTGATGCAAGGGATGGTTTAAAACCAGTTCACAGAAGAATACTTTATGCTATGCATGATTTAAATATGACATCAAGAACACCTTACAAAAAATCTGCAAGAATTGTCGGTGATGTTATTGGTAAGTACCATCCACATGGAGATAGTTCGGTTTATGATGCACTTGTAAGAATGGCACAAGATTTTGCTATGAGAGTGCCATTAGTTGATGGTCAAGGAAACTTCGGTTCTGTTGATGGTGATAATGCAGCTGCTATGAGATATACAGAAGCTCGTATGACAAAATTGAGTGAAGATTTATTAAAAGATATAGATAAAGATACAGTAAATCATATACCTACATACGATGATACAGGAAAAGAACCTTCAGTTCTTCCTACAAGAATGCCTACATTATTAGTAAATGGTAGTGAGGGTATTGCTGTTGGTATGGCTACAAAAATTCCACCACATAACCCAACTGAAGTTATGGATGCTTTAGTACATCTTATTGATAATCCAAAAGCAGATGCTACAGAGCTAATGCAGTTTATCAAAGGTCCAGATTTTCCTACAGGAGCAACAATTTTTGGTAGACAAGGTTTTACAGATGCTTATAAAACAGGTCGTGGAAAAGTAAAAATAAGAGCAAAGCATCATATTGAAACTAAAGGGAAAAAAGAGATCATTGTTTTAGATGAACTTCCTTATCAAGTAAATAAAGCAAGACTAGTAGAGCAAATTGCAAATTTATCAAAAGATAAAATGATAGAAGGTATCTCTGAAGTTAGAGATGAATCTGATAGAGAGGGTACAAGAGTAGTTATTGAGCTTAAAAAAGATGCGATGTCTGAAATAGTTATGAATAACCTTTATAAACAGACACCTATGCAAACGACTTTTGGTATCATTTTATTGGCTGTTCACAATAAAGAACCAAAAATATTTAATTTACCTCAAATACTAAATATCTTTTTAACACACAGAAAAACAGTTATTATAAGAAGAACGATTTTTGATCTTGAGAAAGCAAAAGCCCGAGCTCATATTTTAGAAGGTTTAAAAATTGCTTTAGACAATATAGATGAGGTAGTTAAAATCATTAGAGCAAGTTCAACAGATGCAGATGCAAATGAAAAACTTTGTGCTGCATTTGATTTAACTGAGATTCAAGCAAAAGCTATTTTAGATATGAGATTAGGTCGTTTAACTGGGCTTTCAAGAGAAAAATTAGAAGAAGAATTAAGGGCTTTATTAGAACTTATTGATGAATTGGAATCTATTTTAAAATCTGAAGATAAGTTAAATGAGATCATTAAAGGTGAGCTTATTGAGACTAGAGAAAAATATGACGAGCCAAGAAGAACAGAGATAGAAGAGAGCTATGACGATATAGATATTGAGGATCTTATTCCAAACGAACCAATGGTAGTTACTATTACTCATAATGGTTATGTAAAAAGAGTTCCTATAAAAGCATACGAGATGCAACGCCGTGGTGGTAAAGGTAAAGTTGCTGTTACAACTCACGATGATGATTTTATTGAAAAATTCTTTGTTAGCAATACTCACGATACACTTTTATTTGTAACTAACTTTGGACAACTGTACTGGTTAAAAGTATATAAAATACCTGAAGGTGGAAGAACAGCAAAAGGAAAAGCAGTAGTAAATCTAATCAATCTAAAAGAAGATGAAAAGATTATGGCTATTATCCCTACAACTGATTTTGATGAAGATAAATCAATGGCATTTTTTACTAAAAATGGTATTATTAAAAGAACAGCTTTAAGTGACTTTAGTAATATTAGAAGTAATGGTGTACGAGCTATTGTTCTTGATACTGATGATGAGGGTAATGTAATAGATGAGATTGTAACAGCACAAATCACACTACCTGAATCTAAATATCTGATGATATTTACAGCTCTTGGTCAAGTTATTCGATTTGATATAGAAAAAACAAGAACACAAGGTAGAACAACAAGAGGTGTAAGAGGTATCAAGTTTAAAGATGAATCTGATTTTGTTGTAGATGCTGATGTTATAGAGCATGAACAACAAGAGTTATTAACAGTATCTGAAAAAGGTGTTGGTAAACGAACAGAAGTAGAAGCATACAGATTAACTAACAGAGCTGGATCTGGTGTGATCTCTATGAAACTTAGTCCAAAAACTGGTAAAACAGTAGTTGGGAATGTTATTGTTGATGAAGAACAAGATCTTATGGCATTAACATCTATTGGTAAAATGATACGAGTTGATATGAATACAATTAGAAAAGCTGGTAGAAATACAAGTGGAGTTACTATTGTAAATGTTGATAAAGATGATAAAGTTGTAAGTATTGCAAAATGTCCAAAAGCAAAAGATGATGAACTAGATATTCAACTAGCTGATGATATGGCTGGTGTTGATTTGGAAGAAAGAAATTTATTAAGTAATACAGAAAATGAAGAGGAAAATAAGTAAAAATGAGTGGAAAATATAATGTTGCCGTTGTAGGTGCAACGGGAGCAGTTGGAGAAGAGATCTTTAGAGTTATGGAAGAGTTAAATTTTCCAATTGGTGAACTTTTACCATTAGCAAGTGCTAAAAGTGTTGGTACAAGTATAACTTTTAAAGGGAAAGACTATCCAGTTGTAGAGTTAACAGATACAGTTTTTGAAGAAAATGAAGTAGATATTGCATTTTTCAGTGCTGGTGGTTCTATCTCTGAAAAATTTGCTAAGTATGCTGTAGAAGGTGGTGCAGTTGTTATTGATAACACTAGTCACTTTAGAATGGAACCAAATATTCCATTAGTAGTACCAGAAGTAAATCCAGAAGATATAAATCTATGGAGAGAAACAGGGATTATTGCAAACCCAAACTGTTCAACAATACAAATGGTACAAGCATTAAAACCTCTTGATGAACTTTATGGTATCAAAAGAGTTGATGTTTCTACATACCAAGCGACAAGTGGAGCTGGTAAAAAAGGGATGGAAGAACTTGTAAAACAGATGCAAGACTTTTTTGCATTTAAACTTGATGAAACTCAAAAAGAAGCATTTGCACATCAAATAGCTTTAAATGTAATACCACATATTGATGTTTTTCAAGAAAATGGTTTTACTAAAGAAGAGATGAAGATGGTAAATGAAACTCAAAAAATCATGAAAAAACAAATAGCAGTTGCTGCTACTTGTGTAAGAGTTCCTGTTTTAAGAAGTCATAGTGAATCTATCACTATTAGATTTGAAGATGGTGTTGATGTTGATGTTGATGCGGTAAGAAGTGCATTAGATAACTTTGAAAATGTAGAAGTTGCAGATGATACAGCAAACAATATCTATCCAATGCCAATTATGTCAACAGATACAGATATAACTTTTGTAGGAAGAATTAGAAAAGATATCTATGAACCAAATGTTGTACATCTTTTTAATGCAGCTGATCAAGTAAGAGTTGGTGCTGCTACAAATGCTGTAAGAATTGGTCTTAAATGGATAGCTTTACAAAATGAGGAGCTATAAAAATGTTAGAAAAACTATTTGAAGGTGCTATTTGGAGAAGTAGACTAGTAGTCATACTTGCTGTCGTATTTGGATTACTTGGTGCTATTGTTTTATTTATTGTTGCATCTATGGATATCTGGGGAGTTGCTGTATATTCTTTTAATACAATTATAAGTGGCGCTCATCCTGAACATTTTCATGAAGATATAGTTGCAGGTATTATTGGGGCTGTTGATTTATATCTTATAGCTGTTGTTTTACTTATCTTTGCATTTGGTTTATACAAATTATTTGTGTCTGAGATTGATGAGGCAATGGAAAAAGAAAATGCAAATAAAATACTTGCAATTCACTCACTAGACCACTTAAAAGACAAAATAGCAAAAGTTATCTTAATGGTTCTTGTAGTAAGCTTCTTCCAAAAAGTATTACATACAAATTTTGCAACACCATTAGAGATGTTGTATTTTGCACTTTCAATCACTGCTCTTGCAGTTGGATTGTTCTTTTTAGGAAAAGTAGGAAAACATTAATAGATTCACTAATCTATTAACCTACAAAGACTAACTTAATATTATAAAATTCATTTAAATAACTAGAATAAAAAAGGAAAATATATGGGAAAAATATTTGTTGATGCGTGTTTAGGAAAAGAAACACCTTATACACCAGTATGGATGATGAGACAAGCAGGAAGATACCTTCCTGAATATATGAAAGTAAGAGCAGAAGCTGGTAACTTTTTAAATCTTTGTCATGATCCTAAAAAAGCTGCAGAGGTGACTATACAGCCACTTGATATTGTTGGAGTTGATGCGGCTATATTATTTTCAGATATTTTAGTAATACCAGATGAGATGGGTATGGATTTATCTTTTGTAAAAGGTGAAGGTCCTAAGTTTAGCGATCCTTTAACTTCACAAGAGGATTTAGATAGATTAATTGGTGGTGAGGAAGCTGCAAGTAAACTTACTTATGTTTATGAGACAATTGAATTACTTAGAGAGCAATTAGATGCAAGAGGTGATGAGATTGCACTTATTGGTTTTACAGGTGCTCCTTGGACACTTGCAACATATATGATTGAAGGTCAAGGTACTAAAACATACAATATTTGTAAAAAAATGATGTACTCTAATCCTGAGCTTTTACATAACATCTTAAGAAAAGTAACAGATGTAGTAAAATTATATATGGAGAAACAGATCCAAGCTGGTATTGATGTAGTTCAAATCTTTGATTCTTGGGCAGCAGCAATTGAACCAAGTAAATATGATGAATTTTCTTGGAAATATATGGTTGAGATTGCTGAATATTTAAAAGAGAAATACCCACATATTCCAGTAATTATGTTCCCTAAAGGGGTTGCTGCATTTATCCAAAGTGGTGGAGTATATGGTAACTTCGATGTAATGGGAATTGATTGGGGAACACCAATGTCGATGGCAAAAGAGATCCTTGGAGATAAATATGTTCTTCAAGGGAATATGGAGCCATGTAGACTATACTCTAAAGAAGCTACTACTGCTTGTGTTGAAGGTATTCAAGAAATCATGGGTGGAAAAAGACACATCTTTAATCTAGGTCATGGAATACTTCCTGACGTACCAGTAGAAAATGCAAAACACTTCGTAAGCGAATGTCAAAGAGTAAGTGGAAAAAAATAGTATTGTGAATAATATAATATTCGGACCCATTCCATCAAGAAGATTTGGAATGAGTCTAGGTATAGATCTCTCTCCAAATGTAAAACAGTGTAACTTTGACTGTTTATATTGTGAACTCTCTTACGCCAAAACTATGTCAAAACAGATTGATATTATCTCTGTAAAAGATATAGTAACTGCACTAAAAAAATCTTTAGAAAAACATGATAATATAGATGTGATAACTTTCACAGCAAATGGAGAACCCTCTTTATATCCATATTTGAGTGAACTTATAGATGAGATAGATAAGTTTAAAGGAAGCACAAAAACACTTATTTTAAGTAATGGTGCAAATATCTATGAAAAAGAGATACAGAATACATTATCTAAGATTGATATTGTAAAACTTTCTTTAGATTGTGTAAGTGTAGAATGTTTTAAAAAACTTGATCGTGTAGATGAAAGTGTAGATGTAAGTAAAATAGTAGGTGGAATGGTTGAGTTTAGAAAACTTCATAAAAAGCAACTTATTATAGAAACTCTTTTTGTAAAAACTCTTAATGATAAAAGAAGTGAAATAGAAAAACTAAAAAACGCCTATGATAAAATACAGCCAAATCGTATCGATATAGGAACTATTGATAGACCACCTGCATATAAAGTACAGCCAGTATCTCATGAAACACTTGTAGAGATAGCCAATACTTTTGAAGGCCTACCTGTAACAATTGCCCACAAAAATAAAGTTGTCAATAAACAAAAATTTGATGAGCAAGAGATAGTTTCACTATTATCAAGAAGACCACTTACTGTAGATGATGTTGAAAATACATTTGATGAAGAGTCCTTAAAAATACTTACAAAACTTGTAAACAACGCTCAAATTTCTATTGTAAATAACAATGGAGTAAAATTTTACAAAATTTAGAAATTTAAGCTAGAATTAATTGACAAATAGAAAAGAAAAGACTATAATTCTGCCACTTAAAAAGACAAGTACTTTTTAACTTACAAGTTCCGGCATAGCTCAGCGGTAGAGTAGATGACTGTTAATCATTTGGTCCCTGGTTCGATCCCAGGTGCCGGAGCCATTCAAAATTCCCATAAATACTAACTTTAAAAGAATTTCGAAAACAAAACACAATTGTATCAATATTTTATTTTTAATACATCTCCCTTTATACGCTAATTCACATTTCCTGAATTCAACTAATAAGTGCAACACATCTATATAAAATTATGCCACTTTTTTTCTCAAAAACTCCTTGAAAAATACTTCATTTGGTGTACGAAATTTTAATGACTTTCGTGGTCTTTCATTTAGTATATTTTGTATATTTTTTATTTTGATGTCGAAGGTATTTATATAATCTTCCTCCGCTCTTTTGATTAGTGTATATGTACCTATTGATTGTTTCGTGAGATATTTTAATTTTAGTATCCTTTTGTAATCTACCTGATAATTGCACAGGTGACCAACTTTTTTTTAACATTTTACCTATTTTGAGTTTGAGTGTATTGGTGAGTTTTTATATCTAGGTTTAAATGTATCTCTTGATACTGATTGTATATGAGCTGATTTAGGACTGTAGTATCCATTTATACTATTACAATTTATCTCTCTACTTATTGTTGATTTATTCACACCTATTAACTCAGAGAATAATTTTCCTCTTTATAAGCAAATATTTGATACCTTAAACCTAAGGTTAATTGTCTATACTTTTTCATTGAATGCTCCGTTTATACTGCAAGATATTGAGCTTCAATTGTATATCAATTAGCCTTTCTATCTGCTATGTTTAATCGTTGCACTTTAAATGTGAATTGAGAGTTTTAAAGTACCATATTTTGTAGGTAACTCTGCAATTTTTTCTACAGGAGCATCACCAAGACCTAATGGACCAGATGGAAATTCAATATAAAAAGAAGTTCCCTCATATACAAAATATTTTCCCTCTTCTATAAAGCCTAAAGATTGCATAACAGATTTAATTTTAAAAAAAGTATCGTTATATCTATTTATTAAATCTATATCATAAGAGGTATAGTCACCTCTACTATATATCTCTACACAAGAACCACCTGATAATACAACTTCTATGTTTTTTTCTTCAAGTTTACTACATACATAACTAGCAAGTTCAGGCATGGTCATATCTTTAATATTTTTAATCATAGTGGTTTCCCTTGTCTACGTGGTCTTTTTCTACTCATTGTAAGTTGCTCTATTAACTCTGGTTTATAAAACTCTCTAGCTTTTAGTAATAAATTTTTTAGTTCATCTAAAAAAGCATATCTTGGATTAAAACTATATAGTATAGTCTTACCAACATTTTTACTTACTAACACTCCACCTAATTCTAACTTTTCTAATTGTTTTTGGACAGGGTCAAGTCCTGTTTTATAAAAAGTTTTAATTTGTGTTGCATAGCCATTATCAAAAGCTAAAATAAATTGTAAAACTTGTTCTCTACACTTACTTCCAAAAATTGGTTCTAACATCTCTTTCCTTAAACATATTAAATATATTAATAAAAGTTAATTGTCAAGTAATCATTTGGTCGCTGGTTCGATCCCAGCATCCAAAGCCATTCAAAATACCATAAATACTAATTTTATAATACTTTTAAGAAATATTTTACAAACACACATTTTGCATTTCTATATATAGAAGTATTATGTAAAGTTGTTGACAATAGAACTTTTTTTTGCGGGAAGAGTTGCAACATCAAAGAAGACTCATCATCTTTCACATAATAATTAAAATCTTAAATTCAAACTCAAAATTTTAATTAACTATATGGTAAAATCTAGCTATAAATAAAAAAGGAACAAAAATGTTAAAAAAGAGTTTATATCTTATGTGTACAGCGTCGTTGTTAAGTGCAGCTACTACGATGTGTTATAAAAAAGATCATATCGATCCTGGTACTATAGAAACTATTGCTTTAGATGGTGGAAAGTGTGGCGGAAAATTATCTGTACAAGATATGCAAAAAAAAGGGTACGAGATAGATAGTATGAAACTCCAAGATGGGAAAGATGGATTTAACTATATTTATGTATTCAAAAATCATACTGAACCTACACATACAAGTGCTGTTGCAGTAGGAGCAGGGGTTGCTTTAACAGATGCACAACTTACAGCAAGAATAGAAAAAATACAAGAGATAAAAAAAGCAAAAATAAAAGAAGAGCAAAAGATATCGAGTATAGACGAAGCAACAAAACTCTACAACACAACCTGTAAAAGATGTCATGGCGATGGCAGTATTAGAGCATACAACACAGCAGAGCCTCTAAATAGTTTGAGCTTAGAAGAGATGCAACTCTCTATGCGTGACTATGCAAATGGTACAAAAGATAACGGTATGGCTATTTTGATGCAACCTTATGTAAACTTAGTAACAAAAAAAGATATAGATGGTATCTATCACTATTTACAATCTATAAAATAATATTTTATTTTAAAGTGGTCTAAGCAATATATTTTTAGACTACTTTATCCATAAAAAAAGGTTGGATTTTACTCCAACCTTTTTTAAGTTTTATCCTAAATTCTGACTAGAATTTGTATTCAACTTGAAGTCTACCAGCAGTAGCATCAACAGTATCATCACCATCTACTTCTACTTCATAAGTACCAAGTCTTACATAAGTAACAAGGTTTGTACCCATTTTGTGAGTGATTTGTGTATATAATTCTGTTTCTTCTGAATCATTTGCATAATCTAAATCTGCATAGTTAAGAGATACATTTAGTCCAGACATTACATCCATACCAGCACCAACTCTGAAATAGTCAGCATCAGCTTTATTATGAATATTTGTATTCCATCCTGTCATAGTTGTTTTTGCATCAGAATCTAAAGCAGTTAAACCACCATCTTTATCTGTCTTAGCATATTGTAAGTATGCAGAGAATGCATCCATTTTAGCGCCTAATTTAGCAATAATAATATTATTGTCTACTTCATTACCATGATTCATTACTCCCGCAGTTGCTTTATCTTCAATTTCTAACGCAGCATATCTTAATTCAGCTGTAAACATGTCTACAGTTGCTTTAGCACCAACAGTATATGAAGAGAATACATCATCTAAGTCTAAGTACCATGCATCTAGAGCTACAGGACCAACAGTTCCCATCACACCAACAGTTGCAATATTTGCACCTGCCATAGCTGAATTAACTGCAGCTTGATTAATTGCGTTTGCAGCAATTTTAGCTGTTGCTTGGTCTAAGTTTGTTTGATTAAAGTATGCAGCAGCAATAGTTACAGGACCAGCTGGAACTAAAGCTAAAAGACCTGTACCTGTTTGTTCTTCAGAATCAGAATCTATGGCAACAGTCCATGGAGTAGTTAAACCTTGTTTACCAGCGATAACAGTAGCAACATCAGTTTTAACTGTAAAATTAGCTTGTGTTACATGTAAACTTGGATTTGCATCATTTGCTGAATCACTAGGTAATGTTGCAAAACTATTTCCTGAAGTAATACCTGTACCTGTTACAACTCTTACAGTTGCAGTTACATAGTCATTTACTTTAGATTTTAAGCTTGTAGCAATTTTATAGTTATTATCTGTTTTGTTTTTTGAGTTTTCATCATCACCATAGTCATTGTATCTGTATACTACAGATCCAGAGATATCAACATTTTTGATTGCCTCTTCTAGTGGTTTCGCAGCAACATTTGAAGTTAATCCAGCAACTGCAACAGCAGCAGCAAGACTCATTTTAATAGTATTTTTCATTTTAATCCTTTTATTTTAAATTCCGAAATTTAACAGTTATGAGTACAAAATTTACCTTGAGTAAACGATCCCTACACAATGTTATGCGATAATTCTACAAAGCTATTCTTAAATTTTACTTAATTGATATAATTAAAGGTAACAATACGGTTACATTAAGCTATATTTAATATTATGTATAACAATTATCTACCTTTGTGATGAGTCGAATGTTTCAAAAGCATATATTTAGCATAGATTTTATATAATCGCCTTATAATTAATGATAAATATAAGGGATAACATGACTAAATACATTTTTGTTACAGGTGGAGTTTTAAGTAGTTTAGGAAAAGGTATTACAAGTGCTAGTATAGCAGCACTTTTAAAGCAAAGTAATTTTAATGTAAGTATGTTAAAAATAGATCCATACTTAAATGTAGACCCAGGAACAATGAGTCCACTAGAACACGGAGAAGTATTTGTTACAGATGATGGTGCAGAAACAGATCTTGACTTGGGTAACTACGAAAGATTTATTGATAAGACACTAGGGAAGATGAACAATTTTACTACAGGTCAAGTATATAGCTCGGTAATCCAAAGAGAGAGAGAAGGTGGATACTTAGGTCAAACTATTCAAGTTATTCCACATATTGTAGATGAGATAAAAAATAGAATCTACGCAGCAGGAAAAGGGCATGACTTTTTGATAGTGGAACTAGGGGGAACTGTTGGAGATATAGAGGGCTTACCTTTTATGGAAGCAGTAAGAGAAGTAAGACACGAAAACCCTAAAACAACTACTATGAATATTCATGTAACGCTTATCCCATATATAGCAGCAGCAGGTGAACTAAAAACAAAACCTACACAACACTCTGTTCAAGAGTTACGAAGAATAGGTATCATGCCTCATATGCTTGTATGTAGAACAGAACAAAAACTTCCTTTAGCGTTAAAAAGAAAACTTGCATACTCTTGTGATGTAGATGAAGATGCAGTTATCGAAGCAGGTGACGCTAAAACAATCTATCAAATTCCGATGAAGTTTTTAAATGATGGTATCTTAAAATCGATTGCTAAGCATTTTGAATTAGATGATATGAATCCTGATATGGATGAGTGGGATAATTTAGTAAAACATATAATTGCACCAAAAAATGAGATGACAGTAGCATTTGTAGGTAAATATTTAGAGTTAAAAGAAGCATACAAGTCTTTAACAGAAGCTCTTATTCATAGTGGAGCACATCTAAATACAAAAATCAACATCAACTGGTGTGATAGTGAAGATATAGAGGAAAAAGGTGCCGAAGAGATTGTTGGTGATAGTGACTGTATCTTAGTTGCTGGTGGATTTGGTGAACGAGGTGTTGAGGGTAAAATTCAAGCTATTCAATTTGCAAGAGAAAATAAAGTACCTTATTTAGGTATCTGTTTAGGTATGCAATTATCTATTATAGAGTATCTTAGAAATGTAGTTGGTATAAAAGATGCTACAAGTGTAGAGTTTGATAAAGATACAAAAGAACCTGCTATTTATCTTATAGAACAATTCTTAGACACAACAGGTGATAAACAAATAAGAACACATAAGTCACCTATGGGTGGAACACTTAGACTTGGAGCGTATCCTTTTGCGTCTAAAAAAGGAAGTCATCTTGAAGCTGCTTATGGGAAAGGTATTTCTCATGAAAGACATAGACACAGATATGAAGCAAATCCTGAGTATAAAGAAGTACTAGAAAAAAATGGTATGCATATTACTGGTGAGTCAAATGGACTTATAGAAGTTGTAGAGATCAAAGATCATCCTTGGTTTGTAGGTGTTCAGTTTCATCCTGAATTTACAAGTTCATTACAAACACCAAATCCTATCATATTTGATTTTGTAAAGAGTGCATTAGAAAATAGATAACTTATATTTTTATTCCAATGATTAAAAAGCTTACAGTTAACTGTAAGCTTTTTTTTAAACTTATTTTTGTCTTAAATTATAGTTCATAAGTTCATCTTATTTTTATTAGTACATATAATTATTATGTAATATGTACATAAAAAATTTAAGAAGTATTTAATGGAAGAGAACTTGCAATTGAATATTCTGCTTTAGTTGAAGTTGAAAGACTAGATGTTAGAAAGTGGCGAGATAGATACTTTAATCATGACCCATGAACATTTTGACCATTTTTGGGGATTTCCTGTTTCAACGAAATATAATCCAAATTTTAAAGTGATTATCCCTGAAGGATTTTATGAAGAAAGGTTACAATACATTAAAGACTCAGGACATACAGGAGAATTAATCGTTGCAAAAAATGGTTTATATGAAATAGAACCAGATTTTGCAACATATGTGTTTGCAGTACCAATTATTTGTCGTGTTTTTTGGGAACAATCTTTATATGTAAATGTGCAAGATAAAGGTCTTGTTAGTATTACAGGATGTTGTCACCAAGGAATTATAAAATTTGCAAACACAGTATACACTGAACTCAAATATGATAATGATAAAATGTATGGAATTTATGGTGGCTTACATATTTCCCCTTTTGAGGATTGGGATCCTAAATATGATGATCTAGTTATTTCATTAGGATAAGAAGGGAAATAGATTATTTCAAAAAGATTCATTTAATTATGAGTTAAATTTACAAGTAGGTTATCAAGAGTCTTTAAATCAAAAAGAAAATAGTTTACTTTATTATTTTTTGAAGTCAGGTACATGATATGATGTAAAGATTGATTGTTGTAGCTGGATTTTTAGGTTCAGGAAAGACAAGTTTTCTTCAAACATTATAGAGTATGAAACGCAAGAAAATCGTTATGTAGGGGAAATAGGCTTAGATTCAAAATTATTAGATTATGAGTATTCGATGGTAGAGATAGATGAAGGTTGTGTATGTTGTAGTTTAGCAGGACAGTTAAGAGCAGCAGATGCTATTTTATAATAATACTATATCTTATAATAAGATTAATAAAAGATTATAATTAAAATATCTAAAGGATAATTATTATCCTTTAGATATACTTCTACCAGTTAAAAAAAAGGAAACAATATGGCTTGCGATACAGGATCAAAACCAATTGAAAAAAATGAAACAGTTGCTTCATCAGAAGAAAACATACCAACAAAAAAGGAAAATAATATGTCATCATCATTAGTATTAAGAAAAGCACCAGAGTTTAAAATGGACGCGTACAACGCAAAAACAGGTCACTATCAAGAAGTATCAAGTGAAGACTATAAAGGTAAATGGTCAGTAGTTTGTTTTTATCCAGCAGATTTTACTTTTGTTTGTCCAACTGAAATAGCAGCAATGAATGCAAAATATGACGAATTTCAAGAATTAGGTGTAGAGATTTTAGCAGTATCAACAGATACAAAATTTTCTCACAAAAGATTTGTAGAAACCGAGCCATTATTAGAAGGACTAAAATTAACAATAGGTGCAGATACTACAGGTGCAACTTCAAGAGCATTTGGTGTTATGATTGAAGAAGAAGGAATTGCTTTAAGAGGAAGATTTCTAATCAATCCAGAAGGAACAGTAGTAGCACAAGAAGTACAGGCTCCAATGGTAGGAAGAAATGTAAATGAATTTTTACGACAGGTAAGAGCTTGGCAGCATGCAGAAGCTACAGGTGAAGTTTGTCCAGCAGGATGGGTTCCAGGTAAAAGAACACTTCCAGTAAATACAGATGTGGAAAAAATGACTGGTAGAGTTGGTGATTATATTACTATTGAAGAAATTTTATCTTAATAAAGTAAACTATAAACCCTATAAATATTTAATAAGCTCCTTAAATAAAGGACTTGTTAAATAATTCATATTCTGCTAAAGATCTCCAAGAAAAAAGAATTCAAAAATTTAAACTTATTTTAAGAAAAAACTCTTGACAATAAAGAAAAAACCTATTATAATCCCATCCACAAAACAAGCAGACAAACGCAAAGAGATTTGAAGTTAAAAAGCTTAAAAAATGTATGATCTTTAAAAAATATAATGTTGATAAATAAATCAAGTTTAAAAGAATTATGAGAGTAATTTTTATAAACTAGATACAAGAAGAGTATTTATAGTTTACTATAAATATATAATCTTCGTCTATAAACTTAGAGTTTTAATTTTAAAACACTAATAATATAATTAAGTCTTTAAATAGACTTAGTGATTTTTAGGTAAATACTTAAAAGTCAAGATTAAACACCAAAGTATAAAAGCGTAAGCTTTTATACTTATTTATGGAGAGTTTGATCCTGGCTCAGAGTGAACGCTGGCGGCGTGCCTAACACATGCAAGTCGAACGAGAACGGATATTAGCTTGCTAATATTGTCAGCTAAGTGGCGCACGGGTGAGTAATATATAGTTAACCTGCCCCAAAGAAGAGAATAATTGTTGGAAACGACTTGTAATGCTCTATATGCCTTTATTACATAAGTAAGCAAGGGAAATATTTATAGCTTTGGGATGGGACTGTACGGTATCAGTTAGTTGGTGAGGTAATGGCTCACCAAGACAATGACGCCTAACTGGTTTGAGAGGATGATCAGTCACACTGGAACTGAGACACGGTCCAGACTCCTACGGGAGGCAGCAGTGGGGAATATTGCACAATGGAGGAAACTCTGATGCAGCAACGCCGCGTGGAGGATGACACATTTCGGTGCGTAAACTCCTTTTATATGAGAAGATAATGACGGTATCATATGAATAAGCACCGGCTAACTCCGTGCCAGCAGCCGCGGTAATACGGGGGGTGCAAGCGTTACTCGGAATCACTGGGCGTAAAGAGCATGTAGGCTGGTTTGTAAGTTGGAAGTGAAATCCTATGGCTTAACCATAGAACTGCTTCCAAAACTGCAGACCTAGAATATGGGAGAGGTAGATGGAATTTCTGGTGTAGGGGTAAAATCCGTAGAGATCAGAAGGAATACCGATTGCGAAGGCGATCTACTGGAACATTATTGACGCTGAGATGCGAAAGCGTGGGGAGCAAACAGGATTAGATACCCTGGTAGTCCACGCCCTAAACGATGCACACTAGTTGTTGCTATGCTAGACATAGCAGTAATGCAGTTAACACAGTAAGTGTGCCGCCTGGGGAGTACGGTCGCAAGATTAAAACTCAAAGGAATAGACGGGGACCCGCACAAGCGGTGGAGCATGTGGTTTAATTCGACGATACGCGAAGAACCTTACCTGGCCTTGACATAATAAGAATCTTTTAGAGATAGAAGAGTGCTAGTTTACTAGAGCTTATATACAGGTGCTGCACGGCTGTCGTCAGCTCGTGTCGTGAGATGTTGGGTTAAGTCCCGCAACGAGCGCAACCCTCGTGTTTAGTTACTAACAGTTCGGCTGAGGACTCTAGACAGACTGCCTGGGTAACCAGGAGGAAGGTGAGGACGACGTCAAGTCATCATGGCCCTTACGGCCAGGGCTACACACGTGCTACAATGGGGTATACAAAGAGCAGCGATACTGTGAAGTGGAGCAAATCTCATAAAATATCTCCCAGTTCGGATAGTAGTCTGCAACTCGACTACTTGAAGTTGGAATCGCTAGTAATCGTAGATCAGCAATGCTACGGTGAATACGTTCCCGGGTCTTGTACTCACCGCCCGTCACACCATGGGAATTGAATTCATTCGAAGCGGGGATGCTAAAATAGCTACCTTCCACAGTGGATTTAGTAACTAGGGTGAAGTCGTAACAAGGTAACCGTAGGAGAACCTGCGGTTGGATCACCTCCTTTCAAAGATATAATTAATCATTCGTTTGATTAATCATTAGAAAATAAGTTGTTCAAAGCAACAAATTCAAGTAAACAAAGTTTACTTGGAGACGAAGAGTCTTGTATCTAGTTTATAAAGATTATAATAATCTTTAAATTATAAATATTTATTAACAAACAAATAGGTCACTACATGGGGAATTAGCTCAGCTGGGAGAGCGCCTGCCTTGCACGTAGGAGGTCAGCGGTTCGATCCCGCTATTCTCCACCATGTTTTACTAAACTTAAATATAAGTACTTAAAAAGAAGTATTTATATTTGATTTTACGGAATCAAAAGTTATTTTACAATTTACTGTTAAAGTCTTTATTTTTTCTAAGAAAGAAAATAAAAATACAATTTTATAATACTATTTAATTATATATAAATTATTATATTTAATAAGATAGTAGCTAAAGAATAATCATAACAACATAAGTGTTAAATCATATATTACTTGTAATATATGTATTTGAACTTTAATTTATCAAATAAGCTATTAAGGGCTAATGGTGGATGCCTAGACTATAAGAGGCGATGAAGGACGTACTAGACTGCGATAAGCATTGGGGAGCTGTCAAGAAGCTTTGATCCAGTGATTTCCGAATGGGACAACCCAGTATAATGAGAATTATATTATCTAGATTTATCTAGAGGCGAACTCAGGGAAGTGAAACATCTCAGTACCTGAAGGAAGAGAAATCAATTGAGATTCTGTTAGTAGCGGCGAGCGAAAACGGATTAGAGCGGTTATATTTAGCATATTAGTTAGTAGAAGTAGTTGGAATGCTACGCGATACAGAGTGAAAGCCTCGTATATGAAAACTTTTATGTGGAACTAAGATAATGAACGAGTAGGTCGGAACACGTGATATTTTGACTGAATATGGGGGGACCACCCTCCAACTCTAAATACTACTTATAGATCGATAGTGCACAAGTACCGTGAGGGAAAGGTGAAAAGTACCCCAGTGAGGGGAGTGAAATAGAACCTGAAACCATTAGCTTACAATCATTCGGAGCCCTATGTCTTGTACAGGGTGACGGACTGCCTTTTGCATAATGAGCCTGCGAGTTGTGGTATATGGCAAGGTTAAGTCAAGTACGAAGCCGTAGCGAAAGCGAGTGTGAATAGCGCGAATTAGTCATATGCTGCAGACCCGAAACGAAGTGATCTATCCATGAGCAGGTTGAAGCTGGTGTAAGAGCCAGTGGAGGACCGAACCGGTGTGCGTTGAAAAGTGCTCGGATGACTTGTGGATAGGGGTGAAAGGCCAATCAAACTTCGTGATAGCTGGTTCTCTCCGAAATATATTTAGGTATAGCGTCATGTAAATTAGAATAAAGGGGTAGAGCACTGAATGGGCTAGGGCTGCTTACCGCGGTACCAAACCCTATCAAACTTCGAATACTATATACTTTACCATGGCAGTCAGGCGTAGGGTGATAAAATCCTATGTCGAGAGGGGAACAACCCAGACTAACAGCTAAGGTCCCTAAGTCGTACTTAAGTGGAAAACGATGTGGAGTTACTGTGACAACCAGGAAGTTGGCTTAGAAGCAGCCATCTTTTAAAGAAAGCGTAACAGCTCACTGGTCTAGTGATTCTGCGCGGAAAATATAACGGGGCTAAAGTACGCACCGAAGCTTTAGATTACAGTTTACTGTAGTGGTAGGAGAGCGTTCTATTCAGCATTGAAGCCATACCGGTGAGGAGTGGTGGAGCGGATAGAAGTGAGCATGCAGGCATGAGTAGCGATAATTAAAGTGAGAATCTTTAACGCCGAAAACCCAAGGTTTCCTACGCGATGCTCGTCATCGTAGGGTTAGTCGGGTCCTAAGTCGAGTCCGAAAGGGGTAGACGATGGCAAATAGGTTAATATTCCTATACTTATAATAGAGCGTGATGTGGGGACGCATAGAGTTAATCGAGCTGGCTGATGGAATAGCTGGTCGAAGGATGTAGGTTGTAGCATAGGCAAATCCGTGCTACACTCGACCGAGATCTTACAGGCCGAACAAAATCTTCGGATAGCGTTTGGAATCGATGATACTGTCGTGCCAAGAAAAGCCACTAAGCATATCTATTATAACCCGTACCGTAAACCGACACAGGTAGGTGGGATGAGTATTCTAAGGCGCGTGGAAGAACCCTGGTTAAGGAACTCTGCAAACTAGCACCGTATCTTCGGTAGAAGGTGTGCCTACTTAGGTATTAGGGATTTACTCCCGAAAGCTTGAGAGGTTGCAACAAAGAGTCCCTCCCGACTGTTTACCAAAAACACAGCACTTTGCTAACTCGCAAGAGGATGTATAAGGTGTGACGCCTGCCCGGTGCTCGAAGGTTAATTGATGATGTCAGCGTAAGCGAAGCATTTGATCGAAGCCCGAGTAAACGGCGGCCGTAACTATAACGGTCCTAAGGTAGCGAAATTCCTTGTCGGTTAAATACCGACCTGCATGAATGGCGTAACGAGATGGGAGCTGTCTCAACCAGGGATCCAGTGAAATTGTAGTGGAGGTGAAAATTCCTCCTACCCGCGGAAAGACGGAAAGACCCCGTGCACCTTTACTATAGCTTTACACTGCTATTGGGATATTCATGTGCAGGATAGGTGGGAGACTATGATCTATGGACGCAAGTACATAGGGAGTCATCCTTGAGATACCACCCTTGAATATTCTGATAGCTAACTGGGAACAATTATCTTGTTTCAGGACAATGTATGGTGGGTAGTTTGACTGGGGCGGTCGCCTCCTAAAAAGTAACGGAGGCTTACAAAGGTTGGCTCAATCCGGTTGGAAATCGGATGTTGAGTATAATGGCATAAGCCAGCCTGACTGTAAGACATACATGTCGAGCAGAGACGAAAGTCGGTCATAGTGATCCGGTGGTTCTGTGTGGAAGGGCCATCGCTCAAAGGATAAAAGGTACGCCGGGGATAACAGGCTGATCTCCCCCAAGAGCTCACATCGACGGGGAGGTTTGGCACCTCGATGTCGGCTCATCGCATCCTGGGGCTGAAGCAGGTCCCAAGGGTATGGCTGTTCGCCATTTAAAGCGGTACGCGAGCTGGGTTCAGAACGTCGTGAGACAGTTCGGTCCCTATCTTCCGTGGGCGTAGGAAAGTTGAGGAGATTTGCCCCTAGTACGAGAGGACCGGGGTGAACGTAGCACTAGTGTACCAATTGTTCTGCCAAGAGCATCGTTGGGTAGCTACCTACGGATGAGATAAGAGCTGAAAGCATCTAAGCACGAAGCCAACTCCAAGATGAACTTTCCCTGAAGATCCCAGCAAGACTAGCTGGTTGATAGGATAGATGTGTAAGTGCAGTAATGCATTCAGCTGACTATTACTAATAGATCGTTTGGCTTATTTTTAAACTTATTCTTTAGTTTACTATCTTATTAAGTATAATAACTGATAAGTATTATAATCGTATTTTTATACAAAGACTTTAACTTTAATATTCTCAAATCAACATCTTAGATGTTGGTGGTTATTGAGAGGAGGTCATACCCAGTTCCATTTCGAACCTGGCAGTCAAGCTCCTCATCGCCGATAATACTGCAGGGTCCCCTTGTGGAAACGTAGGTCGCCGCCAACTTCTAAGATGTTTTTTTTTGCTCGTTTTTTCTATCTTCCTATTTCTTATTACTTTTTTTTTCTCTTTGACTACTTTTTATTTCTTTATTTTTTTATTCTGTATCTTTATTTTTCTTTTTCTTTATCTTTTTATTGCTACTTCTTTATTGTTAGTTCATATTTATCAACAGTTAGCTACAATTCATTTATGGAAAAAACAATACAAAACAATGAACAATTAGAAGCGATAAATGCAGAAATTTTCTCCCATATGGCGAATCCTAGAAATTATGGTGAGATGAAAGATGCATCAGGTGTGGGTAAATGCCTCAATGAGATGACAAAAGAGTTTTTAATGGTTTTTATTAAAGTCAGTGATCAAAATATTTTGGAAGATATTAGTTATGGCTGCAATGCAAATCAGGATAGTTCTCTTTCAGCATCATTATTTACAGAGATGATAAAGGGTGATAGTTTAGAGAATGCGTTAAAATCACTCATGTTGATGGAAGAAAAGATTTTAGATGTACCATTTAGTCAAAAGCTAAATTCAAGTATGGTGTTAAATGCATTTAGAGCATCTTTAATAAATAGAGAAAATAAAATGAAAAATATGGATGAAGATGTTTTTACTATTCCTTTAAATTTAGAAGAGAGTAAATAAGTTGTTATCAATTATAGAGAAATATAATTTTACTTTTTCACAAAAGAATATTCTTACAAATATAAAAAAAGATTTTATCATGTGGAATGAAAAATCTTTTGAAGAGATATTTCCTGATTTCTATTTAGAAAATTACAAAGATAAACAACTTACTAAAAAAATATTTGATTACTATGTTTCTATACATACAACTTTGAAAAATAAACTCAATGATTATGATGATTTTAAAGAAGTCAAATATGATGTTCGTAAATATAGTTTTAGTAAGATAGAAAAAAAAGGTATAGGTTTAGGTGCTTGTCCTGTAGCTAGTGAAGGAACTAGATGTTGTAATTTACTTACTTTAGATGCTGTAGAATCATGTGGATTTGATTGTAGTTATTGTTCTATACAAAGCTTTTACAATCAAAATAAAGTAGGAATTGATAAAGATTTTAAGAAAAAATTAGAAAATCTTCAACTAGATCCAAATCAAACTTATCACATAGGTACAGGTCAAAGTAGTGACAGTTTGATGTGGGGAAATCGTGATGGAATATTAGATTCTCTTTTTGAATTTGCAAGAAAAAACCCAAATGTAATTTTAGAGTTTAAAACAAAATCTCATAATATAGAATATTTCCTAGAAAATGATGTCCCATCAAATATAATTTGTTCTTGGAGTTTAAATACGCAGACAATTATTGACAACGAAGAACATCTAACCGCATCATTAGATAAAAGAATTAATGCTGCACGAACTTTAGCAGATAAAGGAGTACTTGTAGGGTTTCATTTTCATCCAATTGTACAATATAAAAATTATCTTGATGAATATGGCGAAGTATATAGAAGATTACAAAATGAGTTCACAAGTGATGAAGTTGTTTTTATCTCTATGGGAACTTTGACATTTATTAAGCCTGTAATAAAGCAGCTTAGACAAAGAGAGATGAAAACAAAGATTTTGCAAATGCCTTTTGAAACAATCAATGGGAAACAATCATACAGTATTGAAACAAAAAAAGAGATGTTTAAACATTGTTATAATAGTTTTAATTTATGGCATGAGAAAGTTTATTTTTACATGTGTATGGAAGCACATAGTTTATGGAAAGATGTTTTTGGATATGAATACAAAAACAACGATGAGATGGAATCGTATATGAAAAGTAGTTATTTAGGAAAAATAAATAATAAATTAGCAAAATCTTAAACCAAATTTAGATGAACATGATATAATAGAATAAAACTATTAAATGTGTGAGGATTTGAAATGACAAAAAATATAGTAGTAGCAACCGATTTTTCTCAAAGAAGTTTTGAGATTATAAATAGAGCTTTATCTTTTGCAAAATCAGATAATGACACTGTACATGTTGTACATATTTTAGAAAATAATTTTCCAGATATAACTAAAAATAATGATCTCATATACGAGAATTGTTTTTTACATATTCAAGAAAAAGTGCCTTTATTATTAAGAGAAAATTTTCATTGTCGTGAAGATAGTTTAGAAAATGGGATTGAAGAATATGTAAAAGAATTAAAAGCTTCCTTAGTAATAATAGGAAGTAGTGGTGAAAGAAGTAGTATTTTGAAAGATTTACTAGGAACAAGTACAAAATCTATAGTCAGATCGATTGATGTTCCCTGTTTGGTATTAAAATCTAATAAAGAAGTGTTTGATTTTGAATCTATTCTGATTCCTAGTGATTTGTCTGATAAATCTAAAAAATATATAAATGATGTTCATACATTTTTTCCAAATGCTAATATCGAGATTTTACATAGTTATTTAGTTCCATTTGAAAGAAGATTAAGTTTTTATGGTATGGATAAAACTGAAACACATTCGTTTCAAGAGAGTATCAAAAATATAACTATTGAAAATGTAAATGAATTTTATGAAAATTTGAATATAGATAAACGAAAAGTAAAAATTTCTATTATCAATGAGGGATTAAGTCCAGAAGTATTTTCTCAATATGCTTTGGAAAAAAAGTGTGATATGATTGCAATGCACACAACAGGTGTGTTTAGCTTTTTTGCTTTTGATCTACTTGAACATTCACATCAAGATGTTTTGATTACAAAAATTTAAAATAAGAGACAATAAATATGAAAATACTTTTTTCACCAAGTGAAGCAAAATTTAAAGGTGGTGAAGAATCACCTATAAATAAAAATAGTTTTATTTTTCCAGAACTTTTTTCTTTTAGAGAAGAGGTTCTAAATAAATATAAACAATATATAAGTTCTGCTACAAATGAACAAAGAGCAAAACTTTTTGGAACAAAAAAACAGGAAGTTATAGACTATTATGTTGATAATATAACACAAAATGAACTTATGAAAGTGATTCAAAGGTATGATGGTGTTGCTTATGATTATTTGTCGTATGGATCTTTAAGTGAATCATCTCAAAAATATATTGATACAAATGTATTGATTTTTTCAAATTTATTTGGTGTTGTTCTTGCTGGCG
The DNA here is from genome assembly GCF_047159865.1 of Arcobacter sp. 15-2. Taxonomy (GTDB): domain Bacteria; phylum Campylobacterota; class Campylobacteria; order Campylobacterales; family Arcobacteraceae; genus JAIOSF01. Next base: position 335,982 of record NZ_AP038804.1, on the reverse strand, counting down.
ATGTAGGTCTACCTGACTACAAACTCAAACAAGGTGAAAAATTAGGTTCATTTGCTTTGGAAAGTTTTTATAAAAATCTTTTTTCAGATACTTTAGACAACTATTTAGAAGATGAAGATATTTTAGATTTAAGAGCAGGGTATTATGAAAAATTTTATACAATAAAAAAACCTTATGTGACTATGAAGTTTATCAAAGATGGTAAAGTAGTCAGTCATTGGGCTAAAGCATACAGAGGAATAGTTTTGAAAATTATGGCAGAGAAGAATGTGGATACTTTTGATGAACTTATGAGTTTAGAGATTGAAGGACTTAAACTGAAAGAGATACATGAGAAAAAAAATATAAAAACATTACTGATGGAGATTGTGTAACTCTATATTGAAGTCACAAAGAATAATATATAGTGATATTAAATAGTGTAATATTATCATGAATTGTTAAGATTAATTGATTTTAAATTAGTGGCGGACGAGGAGAGATACCGTTCCAAGTTCCTACATAACCATTAAACCCTTTAATTAAGGGGTTTATTGACATTGTTGTACCTTTTTATTGAGTCCATTAAGTTGGACACTTGTTGGACATATTATAGGATAGACTACCTTAGTTTATTAATTTTGTAAATATTATACTTGTTTAACTATTATAATATTAATATAATATTAAGTTTTTATATGTCAATATATCTTTACGTAAAAAGACTGTCTTAGCTAGTGCGTAGTTTAATTGTGATGGATTAAACTTAAAAATGGTATGTTGAATACCTCCAAGTAGGTTGGTAAATTAAGGGTTTAAGTATATTTTACTTAGACCTTTTTTTTTGGTGTAAATTAATAGGGTTCAGGGGGATATCAACCTACACGGAGGTGCGTAATGGAATTTTTTCCTATCGTCGCAACAGCTCTAATCTTCTTTAAAGAAGAGATAAAAGCAATGTTCAACAGTTTAAAAAAATAGACACCATCACATCGTCTATACCTTTACTAAAACCCTTTCTATGTAGTGGTAGAGAGGGTAAAGGTTTATTTAACAATTAGACCTATCTATACTCCCCATAATTCTTTCATAATTTCGTCATTACATAGAGGTTCTAATAATTCATAGTCTTTTGTAGTCTTAATATTAGTTTTTCTATCATATATAGACTTAATAGTATAGTTTCGACTTAATTTCTTATAATCTTCTATATTGTCCTGTATATGATTTATAATATCAAATTCATTAAAGATTAGATTTTCTTTTAGTTTGATTGTTAATTGTTCGATAATATCATTATCTTTAACATTGAAAAATGATATTGAATTATATAAATCATTAACTTTTTTTATTAATTCTTTATCTATGTTAGTTTTTGATAGTTTTTCTAAGTAATTTATAGGGTTTTTTTCTTTTTCTAGTATTTCCATTGTTTCCCAATTTTCTAGTTTTAATTCTTTCAATTCATTACTATCTTTTTTAATTTTAGAAAAATCCACTGAGTTAGTTATAGTTTCATTATATGAGAATGTGATATTTTTTTCCAGATACATTTCTAGTGATAGATATAGGGGAAGTTTAGATTTTTTAAACCTTTCCATTAGTTTAGGTTCATATTTTGATAAGTGAGTATAAAGTGCATCTATTTTCTTTTGTGTTGTATTTTCAAACCCAGAACACGAGAAGAATCTAAAATCAGAAAAATATTTTTCATAATAAGAAATATTCCCTTTTGACATATATTTTGTAATATAAGAAGTTGGACTATTTACTTTTTTATAAGTTTTATGTCTTGTTTTTCTAGATTTTTTATTTCTTTTGTTTAAATCTTCAACATTGTCCTCAACTGGTTTACATTCACATTTATATAATTTAAATTTCTTTACAGTTTGTAAAAAAGACTTATTAAGAACTTTGATACTTTCTTCATCATTATCACACCATACTAGTATATGACTATGTAAATTAGAATGTCCCGTTGTTTGTTCAAATACACGTACAAAATCAACCTTTTCATTTAAACCATTTCTTTTCAATTGTGTTTTTAAATTTTTAAAAAAGTATTTCCAAATCTTCACTTGATTTTCTAAACTTTCTCTAATTGTGTCCTCGAAATTTCTATTTCCACATTTTGGATTGTGAATATATTTACCATTATTATCATAATCTTTTTTTAAAAAATGGTGTTGTGTATTGTTTGTAAATGTTAGAAAAAAAGGTTTTCTCAATTTAATACCATCCTCATCAACTTTATTGTTTTTATATTCCGTATATTTAACCCTAGAATGATTTTTATTTCTTCTAATATTGTCTAAACCTTTCAAATAATGACCTTTATCACCTGTAATGGTTAAATCATTAGAATTAAGTTTATATCCTTTCATTTTGTTTTGTTTTTGTTGTTTTGAAAGTTTATCATTCTTAGTAAATTCAGGAATCCAACAAAATAGATCTTTATATTTATGAACAGAATTAAAAACCTCATTTGTTTTTGTATTTTTGAATTTTGATAAATTGTAAATTTTATATTTTAATAGCTTTTGAGATTTATTTTTATAATTTTCTTCAATTTTTTTATCAAATAATTTTATAAGAGTGTTAGGTTTTACATTTTTTTCATTTTCAATTGTAGGAGTAGTTATACATTGATTTTCATTAGACAATATAAGGTTTTCTATCTTATTATCAATATCAGTAGTATTTGTAAAAGTGTTCTCAATTATTCGTTTTTCTTGTGTTTTCATATTTACATTATAAAGTTTTTAATTCTTTTTTATTTAAAAAATCAATTTTATATTTGAATCTATATTTTGTATTCATTTTTTATATTTATGAGTAAATGAGTATTTATTCCCTAAATAGGTGTTTTTAGTTGAAATTACTATAAATACTTTTTTATCTTGATATATTTATCATTTTAAGAGAATGAGTTAAAAATAGACCCTTTTATTAATTATCTAAATATGTTCCCTATATCACTTATATATTGATTTTTATTTATCTATGTGAGATTGATATGAGAGATATTTTTATTAAATTGATTTTTGTTCTTGTAGTAGGTATGGGGGATGGGGTTGGATGATGCTCATTGATGTAAAGTTGTACAAGAGGGAAACTTCGTTTCCCTAAACTTTACTTATTTTTAATCACTATTTTAAAATTACCGTAATTAATTTTGAAAATATAACGAATATTATTTTGAAAACAAAGTATTGTTCAAACACTATCTTGAAAAAAGTATTCTGAAAACACTAGTCTTTGCAAAAAGTATTTTCTACAAAACCTAACGGTTTTGAAGAAAAATATTTTTCAAAGGGTTTTCATAAGTATTTTTCAAGGGTTTGAAAAAATAGTTTTCAAAAAAGTAAGATTCTAATTTTCAAAAAGTGAATTACTATTTTAAAATTACCGTTCATAAAAAAAGTAAGTTATGGGGTGGGTTCGATTTTGTTTTTTTGTTCTCTCCTTCTCTTACAGAACTTTGTAAAAGTTCTTGTATTTTTTTTCTAAGAAAAAAATGTAACCATAAAAAATGACAATTTATATACTAGTGACGCTGTGGGGGAGGGAAAAATAAAACTAATTAATATTATAAATAACCATTTAAAAGACCATTAAGGGGAAAAACTAAAAACATTAGACAGTTTCACAGTAAAAAGATAAATAAGTCATTATTTAGCATATATAAGACTTTTTAAATTACAGTCATATTGATATAGGGAACAGTTTTTTTATTAAAATAATCAGTAATTTATAAAAATCTATCAGTAAATGGTATGAGATAGAATTATTAAAAAATCTATCCTATATCAATTGTACATAGATTTTAGTATTCAAAAGTTATCTGGTCTATACAATCAACTAATTTATTTATATTGAATTTTCCTCTATTGTAAATATTATGTGTTACACTATTATTTGAATGACCCATTAAATATGTTTTTGTTTTTTCTTCCGAATTTGTTTCCAATTCAATTTCTTGACTAAAATTCTTTCTAAAACTATGATAGGTTTTTATTTTACTTGATACTACGTCTTGTATTCGTCTATTAAGTCTTTTTCCTACGTTTTTAACTTCATTCCCACCATTTCCATTGAAAAACAAAAATACACCTTTATTTGTCTTTATTTGGTCTTCAATTGTATCAATAATATTTTTATGAATTGGAATTATTCTTTGATGGTTTTTTGTTGAAGTGTCTTCTAAATCAATATGAATCAAATTTTCTTTAATATTATCTTTTTTAATAGATAATACTTCCTCAATTCTTAATCCACAATATAATGCAATTCTACACATATTTAGATAAGGTTTTTCCATATCACTATTAAATATTAGTTTTAGTTCATTGTCAGAATATTCTTCTTTAACAGTTCCTTTTATTTCATTGAGTGGAATAATATCATTTAGAGGGTTGTCTTCAACAATTTCCTCATATTTTAGATATTTAAAAAATAAACTATATGAGTTGATATGATTATTTATTGTTTTAGTATTAAGTGTTTCATAGTTTTCTTTTTCTTTTAGTAATAATAGGTCTTCATATGTCTTTTGGTAGTATTTAGGGTATTTAAAGAAGTTTTTAGGGAGTGTTTGGAGTTTCTTTTGAATATCTTTAAAGAATCTAAAATCAAAAATAGTATTTTCATTTATAAAATATTTTAAATATTTCATAGATGCATTATAACCTTTGATTGAACTATCAGATATTTTATTAAAATTCTTTCTATGTTCTATATAATTATTATAGTATTTATCTAAATTGATAAATATATCAGAAGATTTTTTAATAGGTTCTATTTGTGGTGTTTTTTGTATAGTTTCATTAGGTGTATTGATTTTACTTAATAGTTTTTGTTCTAATTGTTCAAAGTGGTCTTCAATATTATCTTTTTTATTAGATAGTTTTTCTAATTTTACAATTGGGTCATTTTCTTCTGAGTAAAATTTAGGAGTTTTTTGTTTTTGTCTTAATTCTTTTCTTTCATTTATATCAGGAGTAGAATTAATTTTTTCTTTTTCTTTTCTAAATTCTTCACTATTTGACAAATCAGTATTATAGTTATCTACAATTTTTCTTTCTTTTTTAAGATTCTTAATAACCATATCAAGAACATTTTTATTTTCTGTATTCAATTCTAAACTTTCCAATATTTTATTTCTTAGGATAATACAATAATTTAGGTTATTACTATGTAAAGAAATTTTAAAAGGTATATTGTTTATTCTTTTAGAAAAGTAGTAGTTATTCTTTCTTTTATATAAGTATTTATGTTGGACACTTCTTTTGAAAGTTGGACATTTTGTTGGACAAGTGATATTGTCTGAATTATTTATTTTATTTAAATACGATAAATAGGGGGTTTGTTGATTAAGTGGCGGACGAGGAGAGATTCGAACTCTTTTTAAAAATATAGTTATCCCTTAACTAAAGGGTTTAATAAATAAATTATTAGCTAATAACCTACAAATAACTATATTTCTTGTACAGTTGTACAAAGCTTATAATATCTCTTGACATTATAAAAATATTATATTATAATTTTATATTGTTATACACGGTTTAACTTGTAGGAGTGATTACCTACTAGTAAGACACTGATTAGGTAGGGGTAAAACCTTACCTTTTTTTTTGCCTTTTAGGTATGTGGGAAGTGTTGGGTTGGGAGTGCCTTATGAAAGGGTAAACCGTGTTTAACAAAATAATGATGTTACTTTTAATATTCTTAGTCTTTGCGATTAAGATATATTAATAAAAGGGGGAATTAATCACTCCCCTGTCATTATTTATTATAGTTAATTATCTCATATCTACATTTTAAATAATGTTTTTTAAATAATTTGATTGTATTATTTGCTAAAAGAGTTTTATCAGGTATAACATAAATACATATTATTTCTTTATCTTGTATATTGTTTTCATCTACATAAAAATGACAAGCTCCATAAAATTCTCTTATATCTTTTTCTGTAATTTTAAAAGAATTCTCAGTATTCCAATTTTTACATTGAATAAGAAGAACCTGATTATTTTTATATGCAATTAAATCAATTCCTCCATCATCAAAACCACCTCTTTCATCTAAAGTATAATCTTTATTTTTATAGTGATTTGATACATATATTTCATATTTTGCACCTTTTTTATTTTTTTCATCTTGTGACATTCTTGATTTCTTAAGTTTTTTAAATATCAAAGATAATATTAATGCAAATAAAACCAATGCTATCATTTCATTTGATATTGGGATGTTTTTTAAAATATCTTCAATTTGAATCATTACTTAACCTTTTCAATAATATCCATTCGTTTAGTAAGCTCTTCTACTTTCTTAGCTAAATCTTGTTCATTCTCTAAACCGTGTTCTATCTCTTTTTCTTTTTGTAAACTGATCTGTCAACCCTAAATCATACTCAGAGCAATAGAATTCTAAGCAGCCGTTTCTACATGTAACATTTTATTTTCAAACTCAACAGGAGATAAATTATAATTTGCACCATGTAATCTTTGCCTATTATAAAAAACTTCTATATATTCAAATATATCTTGATTAGCTTGTGCTTTTGTATGATATATTTTGTGATGTGTTAATTCTGTTTTTAATGTATGAAAAAAACTTTCAGCAACTGCATTATCTAAACAATTACCAGACCGACTCATACTTTGTATTATTCCATGTTTTCTCAATAAATCCTTATGCTCATAAGATGCATATTGACTTCCTCTATCAGTATGCCAGATTAAGCCTTTTGATGGTTGTCTAGTATTTAGTGCCATTTTTAATGCATCATTTACTAATGATACTTTTACCCCAAGGGCATTTCTTTCAGGGCACATATTATCATCCATCATTGACCATCCAACTATTCTTCTTGAATATAAATCTATAACAGTAGCTAAATATAACCATCCTTCACTTGTTGGTATAAGAACAGAAATAAAATATATTAAATATATGTTTTATTTTTGTGAATGATATCACCTACATATTTTATACCCTCAAGGGGCACCTAGTATTCTCGTACCCAGCTATAAACCGTTTTTGGATTTATATCTAAATCACTAGCTATTTTTAAAACTGATTGTTCACTATTGATGACAAGTTGAACTGTTGAATCTTTAAATTCTCTTGTGTATTTACTGTTTCTCATTTTATCCTCACTAATTCTTATTTTAGCTCAGAATTTCTTTAAATTCTAAGTATGAATTAGTGTAGCCGGATCAGTAATTGCAAAAAGACATATTACAGAAGATGTATTTAAAGTAAAAGCATTTATAAATGAGCATTATCCAAACTATAAAACAAAAGCCAAAGCAGGAAGCAATAAAGAAATACCTATTTGGAAAAAGATTCTTTGGTTCCTTATAGTGCTTACAATTATAAATACAATTATAGAAGTAAAATATCCTACAAAAATATCAGAAGAAGTTAATAAAAAAGAAGTTTCTAATCAAAAATAATAAATAAAGGAAAACTAATGTTAAAAATATCAATGCTACTTTTTTTAAGTTTAAGTCTTTCACTTGCAGATACAATGAAAGAAAAAATGTGGAAACAATCATCAGAAAGTATGTGTACATTTTTGTATACTGCAGTAATGAATGACACTAACAGAAGCCTATTATATAATGCTGATATAAAAACAGAAAAGATAGAAGAAGATTCAAAAATAGTATTTGAAACTTATATCAAATATAATAATACTAATGCTTTTGTATGTTCAAGTATTATTTACAATCTAAGAGTTAAGTTAAATGCAGTTTTTATAACTGATAATTTGGTTAATCCAACAAAAAAAAATATTAAGGCATTTGTTAATTTTAAAGATTTTTTCACACCAAAGCAGTAACAATATCAAATAGCTAATTCATAGTATAATATAATCATAATTACACTATAAAAAGGCTATTTATGATTATTGATATTGAAGATAATTTATTTTATAAGATAAAAGAACTAATGAAAAATAGAAGTAAATCTATTTATGAAGAGTTAGAAAATATTACTATACTTAAAATAATCCCAAATGATACACTTCAAACGGCAAGAACTGTTAAAACTCAAAGAGTAAAGCAATCTATCAAAGAAACTATTAAAAGCCTTTACAGTGAAGATATGAAAGTATCAAAGTATCAAATACATAAAAGAACTGGTGTTGCTTATGTAACACTCAATAAGTATTATGATGATATTTTAGAAGAGTTTAAAAGGTAGGTTATAAGTGAGTAATTTAACAGCTAAACAAATTGCATTTTGTGAAAACTACATTATTACAAGAGATATAAAACAATCATCTTCCCAAGCTGGTTACAGTGAGAGCTATTCTAAATCAAAAGCTTATGAGTTATTACAAGATGAAAGGATAGTAAAGAAAATACATACCTTAGAAACTGAACACAATCAAAATCATTTTAAAAGATTATCAATAGTCGCAAATGAACAATTAGAAAATATTTTAGTTGGTGCTGATACAGATAGTACAAAATTAAGAGCTATTGAACTTGTCTATAAACTAAGTGGAGTGATACAAGATGATAAAATATCTCTCAATATAAATAATCATAATAAAGTTGGAACAATAGATGATATTTATAATACAAGAACTTTAGATGATTTTTACACTAAAGAGCTAACAGAAGATGAAGCAAAACAAGAAGCTTTAAAATTAGGAGTTCCATTATCGGCACTTATTGAAGATTATAAACAAGTTACAAAAGATGTATTACAAGAGTTTGACTCTAATTATTAATTTGGTAGTTTTTATTTTTATAGGTAAATAGTAGTAAAAATAAAAAAAGTTGTATATTTTAATCGTTTGTAGTAAAAAGTTGTAGTAAGATTTTTAGATTATATGCTTTGAAGCCTTTAAACAAGGCGTTTATTAGTGGCGGACGAGGAGAGATTCGAACTCTCGGTACCGTTACCAGTACGCATCCTTAGCAGGGATGTGGTTTCAGCCACTCACCCACTCGTCCTTTTGTAGGTCGAATTATAATAGAAGTAAGTTAAAAAACACCTTAAAATTTAGATGTTTTTTAAAATATTTTCTACAACTTCTGTTGGGTTAGCAGATTTGTATATAGGTCGCCCTACAACAATGAAATCTACTAGCTCTTTTTTTGCTAAAGCTATATCCGCAACTCGTTTTTGATCACCTGCATCTTCACCAAATGGACGAATCCCTGGGCATAGTGTGATGAACTCTTTTGAAGTGTTATTTTTGATATCTAGGCTTTCAAATGCAGATGAAACTACACCATCAAGTCCAGCTTCAAAAGTATCTTTTGCAAATTGTGTTGCTTTTGTTTCAATATCTTCATTGTATACAGCTTTGAAGTTTTCATTGTCAAAACTTGTAAGGGCTGTAACAGCAATCAGAATTGGTCTATTTGGAATATCTTTGATTCTATTCATAACTGTTTGCATTGCAACTTTACCTGCACTTGCATGTACATTAAACATATCAATAGGGCATTGTGCTACTTCATATGCAGCATCTGCCATTGTATTTGGTATGTCGTGTAGTTTTAAGTCTAAAAATATTTTGAAGTTTGGGTTGATAGATTTTAAAGTTTCTAAAAACTCTTTACCATCTCTTATATAAGCTCTTAGTCCAACTTTTAGCCAAACATCATGGTCTTTGATGTTTGTAGCTAATTCTAGGTTTTCTTTAGCACTTGGTAAGTCTAGGGCAACACATAGTTTCATATATTATTTCTCTTTCTTTTCAATACTATCTAACACACCGTTGATAAATTTTGGTGCATTATCAGCTGCTAATCTTTTTGATAGCTCTATTGCTTCATTGATGATAATTGCTTTATCCAAATCACTAAATAAAATTTCATAAATAGAAAGTCTTAAAATAGCTTTTTCAACACTTCCAACATCAGAGATATCTCTTTCATTTAGGTGTGATGCAATCTCTTTATCAACTTCTGTAAGATTTGCAATAGTTCCATTGAATAATCCTAAAGCAAAATCTTTTTGTTTGTTTCTGATTTTTTTATCTTCTAAGATAACATCAGAAAATTTAGCTATCGCTTCATTTCCTAAATCATACGCATAAAGTAGACCGATTACTGATTCTCTTGCTTGAGTTCTTGTAGCCATTATTTATCCATCTGAGCGTATAAATCTAACATCTCAATAATAGTTGTCATAGCTTCAGCACCTTTATTTCCAGCTTTACTACCAGCTCTCTCGATCGCTTGTTCAATTGTGTTTGTTGTTAAAACACCATTTGAAACTGGAATAGAGTGATTCATAGTAGCACTCGCAATCCCTTTTGTAGCTTCAGCAGAGATGTAGTCAAAGTGTGGAGTTGAACCTCTTATAACTGCACCAACACAACAAATAGCATCGTATTTACCACTTTCTAATGCTTTTTGTAATGCAAAAGGAATTTCAAAAGCACCTGGAACTAAAATTAGATCTAAGTTCTCATCATTTCCACCATGTCTTTTAAAAGAATCTTGTGCACCCTCTACTAATCTATCTGTGATAATATGGTTGAATCTACCATTTATGATAGCTACTTTTTCATTACCATTTAGTCTCATTTGACCTTCAATTATATTCATTTTATATCTCCGTTTAAAATTCTTATTTTTTAATATATTGCGATTATATCTAAAATTTAATTAATAGTTTAAAACATCTTGTATCTTGAAAATATCATCAACTGTTTTGTACAAATCTTCTATTTTTAACATATTTGGACCATCACTTAGTGCAGATGATGGGTCAAAGTGTGTTTCAAAAAAGAAACCATCCACACCCACCGCAGCCGCAGCTTTAGCTAAACTAGGAACTATTGCAGAGTTACCACCAGTTGTTTCACCAGTACTTGGAACTTGTGCAGAGTGAGTTGCGTCAAAGATAACTGGTGCAAACTCTCTCATAGCGATAAGATTTTTCATATCAACTACTAATGCACCATAACCAAATACATTTCCTCTTTCACAAAGCCAAACACCGTTTTCTTTACTTGTTTGGTAGTTTACTTCGTCAATTCCTCTTGTAGCCAATACTTTTGCAACAGGATGTTTCATACTATTAGCCGCTAGAAACTGACCTTTTTTGATATTTACTTTTGCATTAGTTTTTCCAGCAGCAACTAATAAATCAGTTTGTCTACATAAAAATGCAGGTATTTGAACTATATCACATACTTCTGCAGTTGCTTTTACTTGGTTTGATTCATGTACATCAGTTACTAGTTTATATCCAAAAGTATCTTTTACTTCTTGAAGAATTTTTAGTCCTTCATCGAGTCCTGGACCTCTAAAACTATCTAAACTTGTTCTATTTGCTTTGTCAAAACTAGCTTTGAAATAAAAATCAATTCTTTCATTTTCATTTAGTTTTGCTAGTTGTTCTGCTATTTTCATAACATTATCTCTGTTTTCTATAACACATGGACCTGTTAATAGTATCATTTTTTTCCTTTTTGATTAAAATTTATAAATTTTGTAAAATATTTTTTCTCTTCACCCATTATAATATAATGAAACTCATAAATATTATTTGCTATATATTTAAAATCTTCTCTTGCATTTTTATCACAAGCAAATAAAATTTTATCATTGATATTTAATTCGAAATCACTATTTGGAATCAGAAACTTTTCTTTATCTCTTATAATAAGAAGAGGGAAAAGGTTGTTTTTTAGGTTTCTATCTCTTCTTGAAGCACTTAATTTTTCTATTGTTAAGGTACCTTTATTAAGAGAAAGGTACTTGAATATTTCTAGAGTTTCATTTTTTGAAATTGTGATTTCAAATGTTATAGGATTTGTGTCTATTGTTTTCATTAAAGTTGATAAAAGTTTTTGACCCCATGATTCATCTTTTTTTAAAATTAATTGTACCATGATATCTGACAAAGGATTGATAATGGCATTGGTAACTCGATGTACTAAAAGTTTATCTGGTAAAAAAATATGATCAATTTTTGCATGTAAAAATATTGAGAAATCTAAAAGTTCATTTTCTCTTGCTAAGATAATTGTATTTTTATTGAGTTTTTTAACTGTTGATACTATAGAAAGATTTGTTGTGTCATTATTTGTGCCTACAATGATAAGATTTGTATCTGTTATATTTGCATTATGTAAACATGATTTATCTTCTGCGTTGCCTTTAATGATATTTTTGATTCCATTATCTTTTGCCTGAGATATTTTTCGTTCGTTTTCTTCAATTATAGTTGGATATATTTTATTTTTTTCAAACATTTCATAAAGAGTTTTTCCAAATCTTCCATATCCACAAATTATAATTTTTTCGTTTGGTATTGAAAAAGTATTTGAATCTAGTGTACCAATTTTATATAACCAATTTTCAAGTTTAAAAAGACTTGGTGCAACTAGCGCCATCTCTATTTGTGTAGATATTATAGAAAAAGGGTTTTCAACAATATCAGCACCAGCATCATAAAAATTTCCTGTTTGGTTGTCTGTTGAAGATTTTACTGCAACTCGTACATTTGGATTTAAAATTTTTGAGGCTAAGGTGACTCTTAAATTTAAAATATTTCTATCTAGTAAGGATATTACCCCTTTACAATATATTGATTGAACTCCTGCAAATTCTAAAGATGTTGTATTGTGAACATCTTTGACTAAAATAGGAATATGGGGGGTAAAACCTTCGAGATTGAGATAGTCAGCTTTTTTTTGATCTCTTTCAATAACTACTACTCTCATATTTTGTCGTAATAATTTTTTGATAATAATACTGGTTGTTTCATTATAACCTAAAATAATTACAAAATCTTCTTTGATATTTTTAACTGATCTTTTAAATTTTGCAAGTGCAATCTCTTTTAAAAAAAGTTTATCTTGTAAAAGTCTTACTAGTGTTCCTATACCATAAAACCAACCAAGAACGGTGATATATATAGAACACGAAATCCAAATTTTTTGTGCATGAGTAAAAGGATAAGGGATCTCTCCAAATCCAATTGTAGTAGCTGTATAAGTGATAAAATAAAATGCCTGAAAAATAGACATTTGATAAGGGTTACCTTGATCATCGATACCTGGAATGATAAGTAATCCTGTCATTGCAATTGCATAAGTGATCACAATCACAGTAAAAGGAAGTCTCATCCTTTGTAAAATAATCCACAATGAACTATTGTTCAAAATATTATCGCTTTGACTTTAATGTATCACCAATATATAAAATTACTGATGTGATATTAGCAAGGAGTGCACCGCCACTTAGAGAAATAATAATTCCAAATATTTCTGGTGATATTGTGTCATCTATACCATAAATTGTCCATAGAGTTGCTGCTGCAATAAGTTGAATATCGGCAACCAAACTACTTGCAATGAGTACAGAACCCATTTGTGTTTTATCACCTAACTTTAATATTGTTGCAATAATATTTACAATAATCGCAGCAAAAAGCTCGTATTTACTATGCATTTGTAAGTCAAGTGAATCACCGTAAAAAAAACCAAAGTTTAATGTCATTGCTAAAATGATAAAAAAACCTGCTATTACTTTATCTAAGTTCATATAGTTTCTCCGAATATTTATAAGTATCATTATATCCAATATTCAATTAAATGGGTACTATTATTTTTTTGAAACTAAAATACCACTTAACACAATAAATGCAATACCAATAAATAAACTCACACTAGGAAAAACATCTCCTAAAAACATACCTATAAATATAGAAAAAAGTATTGTTGAATAACTAATTGTTCCTACAATTCCACCTTGTGCTAAAGAGTATGCTTTTGTCATATATACTTGTGAACCAGTTGCAAAAAGACCTAGTCCAACGATATGAAACCAAGCCCAGCCTGTGGGCATAATAAATGGAGCTAATACCCAGTCAAAAGTGGAAGAGGAATAGAACTCTGCTAAAATCATAAGAATAATCGGACCTATTGTTCCAATTATCATAAATGATAAAACGATTGAACGATTATCATAAAATTTTCTTAGTTCCCGAATAGAGGTGTAAGCAAGTCCTGCACCTACACCACTTAAAATGCCTAACCAATCTGTTTTACTTAAATTTAAAACATCAAATCCAGTAACAAAAAGAACTCCAAAAAAACCTATAAAAATTCCAACCCATGCAATAGTAGAAAGCTTTTCTTTTAAAATAAGATAAGAAAATATTGCTGTAAAAATAGGTGACACTTTACTAAAGGTTTGGGCTTCTGCTAAAGGGATTGTTGCAATATTGTAAAAGTACATGAGTAGTGCACTAAAACCAATAAATCCTCTTGCAAAAAGTAAAAATGGTTTGCCACCTTTTTGATTGAGAGGAGATTTATAAATAGCATAAAGGATAATTATTACACCTGTGATATTTCGAAAAAAGACTACTTCAATTGAACTGACATAGGTACTTAGTTCTTTTGCAAATCCACCTGTAAAGGCAAACAAAAAAGATGAAATTAGCATATATTTTATAGCGAGATTTGTATTCTCTTTGGGAGGGGTATTTATCATAATCGCGATTTTAATATAATTTTCGTTAAAATCGCATTATAATTAAAGGGATGGTGGGTGTATAGTTAAATAATTTGCTAGATAGATTTATATGCAATTAATAATGAACCTTGATCAATATACATTTTTGCTTCAGGAGTACCATTTAGTTGTCCATGAGAGTATCTCAATTCATTTCTAAATATTAATTTTTCTTTTGTATCTGTATTTTCAATAGTAGTTAGTAAGTTTAATTGAGAACTAGGGACAGAATAAGTTATATCAGTAATTTGAATATTATTTGAAAATTCACTTTGTGAAGGTATTTTATATACTTCTATATCATTAGGTGTAGTTTTTGCATAATAATAATCTTGATTTGTAACTCGGAATAAATTATATAAAGATTTAGGTGAAGGGTTTTGACTCACATTACATTTTAAATAATCTACTAAGTTTTTTCCTGCTTTCTCAGCACAGTTTTTTTTTGCTTCTAAATACATTATATCAGAAGCCAGATGTTGATTAATAAATTTTGAAAAAACTTTCTCTCGTATTTTTGATGTTGTTTCATTTTTAAATCGTTCATAGCTACATTCAGAGAAATTTTGAATTTTTATTTCGTCACCATTATAAAATAAATATAGTTTTTCTTCTGAATATGCTAATTTAATATTCTTTCTTTGACTATCTTCAGTTTGAAAAGATTTAATTTTTAATTTATCTATTGTTCTTTGTCTTGTTATTGTAAACCATTTCTCCAATGCATCTGGAGCAAATTGTTCAAAAATATGTAAACCTTTTTTATATGAAATTTTATCTGTAATAATATTTAGAAGTTGATATAGACCCATATTATGTAAAATAAAACTTTTTTCTTTTAATGAAAAGAATATGTTATCAATCTCCATGTCATATGTAGTACCACTTTGATTTTCATTTCCTAGCCATTTTACATTTGCTTTACTATTAAGAATATTTTTACTTATAATATACCGACCTAGTTTTAACCCATTATAAATAGTATCACGTTCAATATCAGAAAACTCAGATTTTGAAGATATTTGTGATCTTGTTAGATGTTGGCAGTTCTTTATATTTGATTTACAAAAGTTTAAAAAAACATCTGGAGAATCGTTAAATTCAGTTATTCCTTCTTTTAAAATTGAATACCCGAAACTGAGTTCTCTTAAGTGTGTTAATACATCAGCCATTTAAATCCTTAATTAAGTCAGAGATATTAAGTTTTAAGGCATTAGCTAATTTTTCAATATTTTTTAAAGTAATATTTTTCTCACCTCGTTCAATCATCCCAATATATGTTCTATGTAAACCACATATATGTGCTAATTCTTCTTGTGATATTCTTTGTTTTTTTCTTAAAAATTGAATGCGTGTGCCAAATTTTTTTAATATATCCATACTATTATTTTTCATGAATCATATAATATCTAATTGCATACTATAATTCTACATACTAAAGTTAGCATTATGTTTACTTTTAGTATAATAGTTTAAAGTATAAAATTGGAGATTTATAAGATATGAAGAAAAGATTAGTTTCCCTTTTTTCGGGTGCAGGAGGAATGGATTTAGGTTTTGAAGGAAACTTTGAGACGATGAAAGAGTATTTAAATTTAGATAAAAATCATCATTGGATAGAAAAAGATATGGGTAAAAAAGTCTTATTAAAAGAAACTCCATTTACAACTGTATTTGCAAATGATATATTAAAACCTGCAGCAGCTGCCTGGATTCCGTTTTTTCGAGATAGAGGACATGATAGTGAAAAAATTTTTCATTCAGATAGTATTATAGATATTGTTAAAAAATATAGAGAAGGGCAATTTAGATTTCCATCAAATGTAGATATAGTTACCGGTGGTTTTCCTTGTCAGGATTTTAGTGTAGCAGGAAACCGACAGGGACTTAAGTCAACAAAAAGCCATGATGGTGGACTTGCATCTGAAACAACAATTGCAAGTGCTGAAAATAGAGGACAACTTTACATGTGGCTTAAAGAAGTAATTGAAATAACTAAACCTAAAGTTTTTTATGCTGAAAATGTAAAAGGTTTATCTAGTATGAGTGATGTAAAGCGTATTATTGAAAATGATTTTAAATCAATTGACGGTGATGGCTATTTTGTTTTACCTACGCAAATTTTAAATGCAGCAGATTATGGAATTCCTCAAAAGAGAGAGAGAGTAATATTTATTGGTTTTAATAAGAAGTATTTAAAAAAAGAAGTTTTAGAATTATTTGTAAAGAATGATATTAATGATAATATTAATCCTTATCCTTTGGCAACACATTTTAATCCATTGTTAAAGAATAATTTTGGGAAACAATTATTAAAACCTTATTCAACTTGTGAAAATGCTTTTTATGATTTGCAAGAACCTAATATTGATTCAGATTTGGCACAGCAAACTTATTCAAAAGCTAAGTTTTGTAAAGGTTATCAAGGAAATATTGAGATAAAGTTGAATCATATTGCTCCCGTAATACGTGCAGAACATCATGGAAATATTGAATTTAGAAGACTAAGCCAAGAGAATGGTGGAAAATATTTAAAAGAATTAGAATTAATGGAAGAAAGAAGATTAACCGTTAGAGAATGCGCAAGATTACAAACTTTTCCTGACAATTATGTTTTTGTTAGAAAAAGAAAAAAAAATGAACCTTATAGTTTATCAGGTTCAGGTGCATATAAAATTATTGGAAATGCTGTCCCACCTCTTTTATCATACGCTTTAGCTAAACAATTGGAAAATATATGGGATAATATATTTATTGATAATATATAAATTAAATATAAAGTTAAGCTAAAAGGTAAATATTTTTAGTTAAAATCGCATTATTATTAAAGGGATTTGTATTTTATGATAGATTTATTTGGAATAAAAGTAGATGCGTATATCGTAGCAATTACAATATTTGTTTTTTTTCAATTTTTTAGAGCCGGTCTTAGAAAAATACTATTAAATATCGTAAAAAAAACAACTAATAAATTTGATGATCAATTAGTTGATTCTGTAAACAAACCAGTAGATTTTTTGTTTATAATTGTTGGTGCAAAATTTGCTATTGATGTATTGTTTTTAAGTGATGATATAAAATATTTTTTAGGTCAAATTATAAGAACAGGAATCATAGTAGTTCTTTTTTGGGCTATACTTAATGTGCTTACTACATTAGCCCAAAATATACATAAAGTTACAAATAAATTCGGAGATAAAGTTAGTGTTCATGTTGCTAATTTTGTTATAAAATCAATTAGATTTTTTATCATGATTCTTGGTGCTATTGCAGTGCTTCAAGAGTGGGGATATAATGTAAGTGGTTTTTTAGCTTCAATGGGTCTTGTTGGTATGGCTTTAGCCCTTGCTGCTAAAGATACTGCAGCGAATCTTTTTGGTTCATTAGTGATATTTATTGATAAGCCATTTCGAGTAGGGGACTGGATTAAAACACCTCAAGTTGAGGGAACTATTGAAACTATAGGAATCAGAAGTACAAAGGTAAGAACATTTGCTCAAGCTCTTGTAACAGTTCCTAATGCAACACTTGCTAATAGTGCGATACTAAACTGGTCTGCTATGGGGAAAAGAAGAATCAAAATGAACTTAGGTGTTACATATGATACACCTGGTGAAACAGTAGAACAAATAATTAAAGATATCAAAACTATGTTAGAAAGTCGTGATGATATTGATCAAGAAACAATACATATCTATTTTAGTGAATTTGCTTCAAGTAGTTTAAATATTTTTTGTTATTACTTTACAAAAAGTACTAATTGGGGTGAATTTATGAGAGTAAGAGAAAATACATATTTGGAAATCATAAAAATAGTAGAAAAAAATGGTTCAAGTTTTGCATTTCCAACGCAAACTTTACATATCGAACATGATAATACAGTAGAATAAAAAGGGTAAAAATGATAAAAATAGCTTTAATAGGACAACCAAATGTTGGTAAAAGTTCATTATTTAATAGACTTGCTAGAAAAAGAGTAGCAATAGTAAGTGATGTTTCTGGAACAACAAGAGATGTTAGAAGAAGAGAGATAGATATCAATGGTCGTGAAGCTTTGATGCTTGACACAGGTGGTATTAGTAAATCAAAAAATGAGATTATGGAAGATGGGAGTGAGTTTAAGATTTTTACAAATGTAAAAAGAAAAGCTGTAGAGACTGCAAAAGAAGCGGATATCGTTTTATATATGGTTGATGGTAAAAATATCCCTGATGATGAAGATAGAAATTTATTTTATGAGTTACAAGCTTTAGGGAAAAAGTTAGCTTTAGTTGTTAATAAAATAGATAATGATAAAGAGCTAGAGAGACTTTGGGATTTTTATGAATTTGGTATCAATGATGATGAGATGTTTGGTATCTCTGTTTCACACAATCGTGGTACAAAAAAACTTTTTGAATGGTTGTATGAACAGCTTCCTCCGAGTAAAGAAGAGTTAGCAGAAGAACAAGCTAAAACTATTTCAGACAAAGAGATGGATTTGTTAGTGGACCCTATTGAAGTAGCTGAAGAACCAGAAGAGGTTGATCCAAATCATATTAAAGTGGCTATTATTGGAAAACCAAATGTTGGTAAAAGTTCTATTTTAAATGCTTTAATTGGTGAAGAGCGTTCAGTTGTAAGTCCGATTGCTGGAACAACAATTGATCCTGTTGATGAAACTTATGAAGTGGGAGATAAAAAAATCACTTTTATTGATACTGCTGGATTAAGAAGAAGAGGAAAAATTCAAGGGATTGAAAAATTTGCACTAATGAGAACAGAAGATATGTTAGCACAGGCTAATATAGCTTTAGTAGTACTTGATGCAAGTGCTCCTATAAGTGATCAAGATGAGAAAATTTCTGGACTTGTTGATCAGTTTGGATTAGGTGTTATTATTATTCTTAATAAATGGGATGAAAATATGGATACTTTTGAAAAAATTTCAGAAGAGATTCGAGGGAGATTTAAGTTTTTATATTATGCTACAATAGTTGCAGTATCAGCAAAAACTGGTAGAAATGTAAAAAAACTTGAAGAAAAGCTATTGTCAATTTATGACAATTATCATAGACGAATACCAACATCAGATTTAAATAAAACTATTGAGATGGCGATTAGAAGACACTCTTTACCAAGTCCAAATGGAAATAGATTAAGAATCTATTTTGCAACGCAATTTGATGCCAATCCACCTACTATTGCTGTCATTATGAATAAACCAAAAATGTTGCATTTTTCATATAAGAGATATTTAATTAATTTTATAAGAGACAATCATAACTTTGAAGGAGTTCCAGTTAGAGTTGTGGCAAGAGGAAGAGGGGAAAGAAGTGCTGAGCAGGAACAATTTGAAGCTACATATCAAGAGTTTCATTTACCTACAGATTTTATACTTTCTAAGTTTGAAGAGGAAGAGGGTGATTTTGAATATAACGGAGATTATTAATCTCTGTTTATATGATAAGTTTTTATCACGAGCATAAAAAAAGGGTGGAGTTTTAACTCCACCCTTTTTTATATCATTTTATTATGATATAAAACTATTTACCAGCTTTTACAGATTCTTTAAGTTTAGCACCAACTTTAAATTTTGCTACAGTAGATTCAGCAATTTGAATTTTTGCACCTGTTGATGGATTGATACCTTCTCTAGCAGCTCTTTTTGAAGTACTAAATGTACCAAACCCAATGAATGCAACACTATCACCAGCAGCTAATGCTTCAGTAATTGTTTCAAGTGTAGCTTCTATCGCAGCACCTGCATCTTTTTTAGTTAAACCAGCTTTATCTGCAACAGCAGCAATTAAATCACTTTTATTCATATTGTTATCTCCTATATTTTTGTTCTTTGGTAAATAATATCAAAAGAAACTTTAATTCATATTTAAAGTTCTCTAATTTAGCTTAAAAATTGTAAATTATGTTAAAATAGCTTATGTTTACCTATAAATCAGCACTTTCAGCACTTTATTTTTCAGTTTTTCTATATTTTGAATATCTAGGATTAAGAATAGAATTTTTAAATACTAGTTTTGCTTTATTAGCAATTTTTTCTTTGTATGTACTTACAAGAAAAGAGTTATTTGCAGTTGGGTTTATTGTATCTATACTTTGGTTTTGGTGGATAGGTTATAGTTTTATTTATTATGATTTAATATATTTTGTACCTATAGTTTTGATTGCTATTGGTTTTGTGTATGGAGTTTTATTTTATAGTATAGGACTTTTTAACAATATACTCTATAAAATAGGGTTTATTTTTGCAATAAGTTTTATTGAACCTTTTGGTTTCAATTGGTTTAAATTTGAGCTCCCTTTTATCTATAGTTATTTAGGAACTTCAAAAAGTGAATTTTTTCTTATATTGCTTAGTTTAGGGTTATTTTCATATTATAGAAAGATCTATAAGAAAAGAAGTATATTGCTTCTCTTTAGTATACTTCTTAGTTTATATTTTTATAATAAATTTAATATAAAAACAATACAAGAACCCTCTTTAAAAATAGTGAAGTATTCAACCCAAATAGAACAAAATAAAAAATGGAATGTTAGGTATAAAGAGGAGATTTTAGAAGATAATTTTGATGCAATTGAAAATGCTGTAAATAAAAACTTTGATGTAATCGTTTTCCCTGAAACTGCTTTTCCTCTTGTTTTAAATAAAAATGAAATTATGGATGAAAGACTTAGACTACTATCTTATAAAATTTCCGTTGTTACTGGTTCTTTGTATTTAAAAGATGGATTATATTATAACAGTACATATTTTTATCAAAATGGAGATCGTCAAGTTGCTCATAAAGTTGTTTTAGTACCTTTTGGTGAAGCAGTTCCTATGCCTGAAAAAATAAGAAATTTTATAAACGACTTTTTTTATAATGGCGCTAAAGATTATGAAACTGCGAAGAAACCAACAAGTTTTATGATTAAAAATACAAAATTTAGAAATGCTATATGTTATGAAATAACAACTGATGAAATTTATGAAAACCTTGATACTCCTTATGTGATAGCAATTTCAAATAATGCTTGGTTTACTCCATCGATACAACCAACCTTACAAAAACTTTTGATGCAATACTATAAAAATAGGTATAATTTGTATTATATTGATGTTACAAATAGATAGAATTATAGAAACATAAGGTTAAAGTATAGTATACTTAGAGATGTTCTATACTATAAAGGAGCTTCTATGAATATTGAGCTAATTAAAACATTAAAAGTATTATATGTAGAAGATGAAATTGCATTAAGAGATATTACAAGTAGTTCAATTGAATCAATAATTACGAAACTGGTTGTGGCAGATAATGGTAAAGAGGGATTGGAAAAATTTAAGAATGAAGAGTTTGACCTAGTTATCACAGATTTATCTATGCCTGTAATGGATGGATTAACAATGATAAAAGAGATACGAAAAATTAACACTACAATTCCTATTGTAGTAACAACAGCTTTTGGAAGTCAAAATGAAGAGGTTGAGACTTTAAGAGATATAGGTATGAATGCTTATGTTATGAAACCCGTAGATGTAATGAAACTATTAGAAACAATAGATGAGTCTATTTCCCAATAAAATAGGTATATAAACTCATAATAAAAATTATTGCAAAGATGGTGATAAATACATCTTTTGTTTTTACTGTTGGATTCAAGATGCCACAATATGGGCATCGTCTTGTTTTTGTTTCTACTTCACTTTTACAGTTTCTACAAGGTTCTAATTTTTTTTCTACCATTTTTAAACTTTAAGTATAAATTTCATCTAATAAACTATCTACAAACTGATCGGGACTAAACTCTATCAAGTCATTTTGCTTTTCACCAATACCAATGTAGAAAATAGGTAGTTCTAGTTGATTTGATATTGAAAATAGTGCACCACCTTTTGCTGTTCCATCTAGTTTTGTTACAATTATTCCATCGATGTCTATCATCTCATTAAATGCTTTAGCTTGTGCAATAGCTGTATTTCCCTGTGTTCCATCTAAAATCATAATTTTTTGATGAGGTGCACCCTCTTTAGCTTTATTACAAACTTTTACAATTTTTTTCAATTCATTGGCTAGATTTTTTTGCGTTTGTAATCTTCCTGCTGTATCAATTATGGCATGGTCAATATTTTTAGAAACGGCTGAACTAATTGTATCATAAGCAACAGCACTTGGATCGTGGCCATGTTTTGTTTTGATAATTGGCACATCTAATTTATCTGCCCAAGTTGCAAGCTGTTCAATTGCAGCAGCTCTAAAAGTATCTCCTGCACCTAACAGAACACTTTTCCCAGCATTTTTATACATATTTGCTAATTTTGCAATAGTTGTTGTTTTACCAGCACCATTTACCCCAATAATAAGTTCTATATATGGTGATGGCAAGGTTGTTTTATCAATAATAGGAGCATGTTCAAAAAGCATTACAAGACGGTGTTTTAACTGTGCTCTAGTAATTAATTCAGGAAGACCATCCATCGCTTTTTCAATAATCTCATATTCCATA
The DNA here is from genome assembly GCF_047159865.1 of Arcobacter sp. 15-2. GTDB lineage: Bacteria > Campylobacterota > Campylobacteria > Campylobacterales > Arcobacteraceae > JAIOSF01. The sequence continues at coordinate 313,006 of NZ_AP038804.1, read as the reverse complement.
TCTGCTTCGATTAAAATCTCTTCAATTACATCAAACTCGATTTTTTCTTTTTTGACAGGAATAATAGTCTTTAAGTTTCCAACAGTTTTTTCTAATGCACGAGAGAAAAAGCCCTTTTTATCAATTTGTTCTTCTTGTCTTTCTTCTATTTGTGATTGAGTATTTTCTTCTTTTGAAGAATTGTCATTTTTTTTCTTAAATAAATTAAACATTATTTCATCTTTATTGTTGTACTTATATCATGAAAAAGCATCTCTTCTGGCTTCATACCGATGTAGTATTGTACATATTTCCCTTGTTTATTGAATAATACCATGAATGGGATAGAACCTGAAGGATTCAGTTCACTTACTGCACCAAACAATCTTTTTGCTATCTCACCTGAAACAATTGGATATGTTACATTAAACTCTTTTTTAAACTCTGCTAAATGCTCTGCTGAATTTAATCCTCCACCTCTTGGACCTACATCAATCGCTAAAACTTCAAAATCTTTTTTTAATTTACTTCTAATTGTATTCAAGTGAGGAATTTCTGCTTTACATGGAGGACACCATGTCCCAAAAAAGTTAAGTAAAATTACTTTATCTTCTAATCCTTGAAATTCCCAACCCTCTTTTTTCATAATAATAGATATCTCTTTTCCTGATGTTGTTTTAAGATTGAATTTTGGTGTTGTTTCTTTTTCAGATTCAACTACGACATTTTCTTCTATTTGCTCTTTTTCTCCACATCCTGTGATAAGCAATAGTGCTAAAAAACTCAATATCGTAATTTTTTTAATCTTCATTTTTAGTTCCTTCTGATAAAATATATATGGATTTTATCCTAAAAAGGCTTAGATATGTCACTGATAAATAAAGCTAGTTTTAGAAAGTTAGCTTTAAAAAGATTACAATTTTTTAGTAATGTTGGAAAGATTAAAAAAAATAAAAATATATGTTTAAAAATACAAAAAATTATTGATTTTCACAGACCTAAAAAAATATTGCTTTATATCCCTTTGAGTTTAGAAGTGGATGTAATGCCTATTATTACAGAATTAAGAAAAAGAAAAAATGTTGAGGTTTATGTTCCTTTTATGAAAGGTGATTCATTTGTTCCTGTGTTGTTTCGATTTCCACTACATGTAAAAAAATTTGGTATTAAAGAGCCAAATTTCTCTACTTTTAGAAATAATGAAATTGCATTAGATATGATTGTTGTTCCAATTGTAGGAATTGATAAAACATATAGAAGAATAGGTTTTGGAGCAGGTATGTATGACCGATTTTTTGAAAGACTTAAATATAAACCAATCACTATTTTTACTCAAATAAAACTTTGTAAAACAAATAATATTGTAACTTCAGATCATGATATAGAGCCAGATTATATAATTACATCATAAAGGTTTATAAAATGGAGATAGAGATAATAATATTTGTTTCTGTAGTATCGATAATTGTATCTGTTATTAGTGTTTTTGTAACAAATAAACTTAATAGTGCAAAATTTGATATTTACACAGAAAAAGCTATAGCTACATCAAAAGTTATAGAGCACGAGGCACAAAAAATTTTAAACGATGCTAAACATAAAGCACGAAGAGATTATGAAAAAGAGTTTAAAAAGTTAAAAAAAGATTTAGAATCAAAACAGAATGAATTAGAGTTGTTTATCGATCAACAACTCAATCAAAATAAAAAAGATACTCAAATAATATCAAATGCAAAAACTGAAGTACAATCTTTAAAATTGGGATTAGAATCACAAAAAAAGATGTATGAATCTAAAATAAAAAAAGTTGAAAAGATATTAGAAAATGCAAGTGGCTTAACAAAAGCAGAAGCGACTACTTTTATGCTTGATCAAGTAAAAGAAGATAATAGAGCTGAGATAGCTTCTCTATTTCGAAAAGAATATAAACTTGCAAAAGAAGAGTCAACAAAAGAGATTAACAATATTTTATCAGTTGCAGTAAGTCGATATGCAGGTGAATTCGCAGCTGAAAGATTGATAAATCATATTCCTCTTCCTGATGATGAAGCAAAAGGAAAAATCATTGGTAAAGAGGGACGAAATATCAAAGCTTTAGAGTTTTGTTTGGGTGTTGATATTATTATAGGAGATATTCCAAATACCATAACTGTAAGTAGTTTTAATCTTTATAGACGAGCAATTTCTACAAGAACAATAGAATTACTTTTAAAAGATGGGCGAATACATCCTGCAAAAATAGAAGAGGTTCACAATACTGTTAAAAATGAGTTTGATAAAAATATTGACAAAGAGGGTGAGGAAACAATAGCTGCCCTTGGAATCAAAAATATGCATAAAGAACTTGTTTATTTAATAGGAAGATTACGATACCGTGCAAGTTATGGACAAAATGCTTTAGCACATACCTTGGAAGTTGCAAATCTTGCAGGTTTAATAGCTGCTCAGCTTGGTGGAGATACTGTTTTAGCACGAAGAGCAGGACTTTTACATGATATTGGAAAAGCTTTAACACATGATGTTCCTGGAAGTCATGTTGATATTGGTGCTGATTTATGTAAAAAATTAGGAGAACCAGAAGAGGTTATTAATTCAATCTATGCGCATCATGGACATGAAGAAGCTTCTAGTATCGAATCAGCTGCTGTTTGTGCTGCAGATGCATTAAGTGCAGCACGACCAGGGGCTAGAAGAGAAGTTCTTGAAAGTTTTTTAAATAGAGTTGAAGAGATTGAATCTATTGCCACAAGTAAAGAAGGTGTAATAAATACTTATGCTATAAATGCAGGAAGAGAACTTAGAGTGATTGTTAATGCAAAACTTGTAAATGACGATGAATCGATTTTAATGGCAAATGAGATAGCAAAAGAGATTGAAGATAAAGTAAAGTATCCAGGAGAAATAAAAGTAAGTGTAATTAGAGAATTGCGTTCAATTGGATATGCTAGATAAAAATGCTGAAATAAAAAAGGAAAGTTTTATTCTTTTCCTTTTTCATATTTTAAAGAGTAAAATTATTTTTTAATAGTCATTAAATAGTTAATAACAGTATCGATAAATGCATCATGTTTTCTCTCTTTTAGATAAGCGATATAAAGTTTTCTATGCATTTTAATTTCAGGGAGTCTTGACTCAAATAAAATTCCGTGTTTAACATATTCTTTAATAGCATGAGTAGATACAATAGAAACAGTAGGAACATCATCTTTTGAACTATGTAAAATTGTTTGCATAATTGCTGTAGGTGATGAAGCTTCACTCACCATATTAAATGTTTCACAGTCTTGCATATTTGATTGTTCAAGTGCATCTTTAAAGAGTCTTCTTGTATGACTATTAGGATTTCTGCAAACCCATTTATAAGATTGTAAATCTTCATTTTTTACTCTTTTTGGAAGTTTTTGATTTGAAAAAATTACGATTTCATCTTCGAGCCATTCTCTATATATAATGCCATCTTCAAATACAGGTGACTCAATAAGTGCCATATCTATTTTTTTGTCTTGTAAAGCTTCTATTGATTTATCACTTGAATCTAAAGTTACACTCACATCATTATTTATTTTTGCTTTTATATCATTAAGAAATGTAGGTAAAATATAATTTCCTATAGCATGAGAAGCTCCAAAAACAAAAGTAATATCCTTGTTAATAATTTTTAATAATTCTTTTTCTCCATTTAAAACTACTTTTTCAATTTTCTGAGCAATTGTAAATAACTTTTCTCCCTCTTTTGTTAAACTAATTCCATTTTTTTTTCTATCAACAATTGTCGCATCAAGATATGTTTCTAAAAATCGCATTTGCTGAGTAACGGCTGGTTGTGAAATTCCTAGTTTTGCTGATGCTTTAGAAAAAGATTTTTCTTTGACAACAGTTAGAAATGTATTTAGTTTTGTAAAATCTGATAACATAATTTACCTCTTTAAGTTTTTATAATAAGAATAATAACATATATTAATATAAATAATGATTAGTTATTAGAAAAAGTAATGAATAAATTAGCCAAAAATTCTTTATATTGTTCCTTTATTAATTAAATGGTATAATAAAATATATTAGATGAAAGAAGTATTATGTTATCTACTTTAAACGAATCACAACAAAAAGCTGCACAGCACATCGATGGTCCTATGCTTATACTTGCGGGAGCAGGAAGTGGGAAAACAAAAACAATCACAACGAGACTTGCTTATCTTATCTCCATTGGTATAGATCCATCTTCAATTTTGACGCTTACTTTTACAAATAAAGCTGCAACTGAAATGAGAGAAAGAGCTTTTTCAATGATAGATAAAAATACCTATCCACCATTACTTTGTACTTTTCATAAGTTTGGATTACTTTTTTTAAAGTTTCATATCTCTCAATTAGGTCGAAAAAACAATTTTGTTATTATTGATAGCGATGATAAAAAGCGTATTTTAAAGTCAATTGATAAAGAGACTACAACAGCAGTATTATCATCAGAGATTTCAAAATTTAAAAATTCAGTAGTTTCTATTGCTGAAGCAAAAGCATCTGCACAAGATAAACTTTATATGCAAATTGCAGATGTATATGAAAAATATGAGAACTATTTGGAACAAAACAATTTGGTGGATTTTGATGATTTAATTTTGTTAACATATAAAATTTTGTCTACAAATAAAGAATTAGCGAAAGAAACAAGCGAAAAATACAGGTATATTATGGTTGATGAGTATCAAGATACTAATGAATTACAATATATGCTATTAAAAAAACTTTGTGATCAACATAACAATTTATGTGTTGTAGGAGATGATGATCAGTCTATTTACGGTTGGAGAGGTGCTACAATAAAAAATATTCTTACTTTTGGTGAGACATTTGAAAATACACTTATTATTAAGCTGGAAGAGAACTATAGATCTACAAATAAGATACTTTTTCATGCCAATGCATTAATTGAACATAATCGTGATAGATTGGGGAAAAAGCTTGTTGGAACTCGTGGTGAGGGAAACTCTATACGGGTATATGAATCGCAAGATGAAAATGAAGAAACAAGAAAGATAACAGAAGATATTAAAAAACTTATATCTAATGGTGAATCAGCAAAAGATATAGCTATTTTATATCGAGTTAATGCCTTAAGTCGTGCTTTAGAAGAGGGTCTAAATCGTGCAAATATTCATTATAAACTTGTTGGTGGACTAAAATTTTATGAACGAGCTGAAATTAAAGATTTGATTGCTTATTTTAGGGTCATTACAAATGCCAATGACAACTTTTCTATAAAAAGAATTATCAATAAACCAAAAAGAGGTATTGGGAAGATGACTATTGATAAGTTAGAACTCGAATCTCATAAAAAATCAAAATCTATGTTTAGTATTATAAAAGAGTATACACCAGATGAACTAACTGTATTGGTTGGTAAAAAAAATTCTCGTACTTTAAAAGTATTTATGGCATCAGTAGAAGACTTACAAGATGTGCTAGAAGATACAAAAATGAGATTTATTGATCTTTTTGAAGATACATTTGATTTCAAATCTACCTATGCTAAAGTTATAGATGCAGAAGATAGATTAGCAAATATTGATGAATTTTATGGATATTTACGGGATTTTTTTATTAAGAATATTGATTTAAATTTGGAAGACTTCTTAAATGAAATATCTTTAGAAAGTGCAGCAGATGCTATAAGTGATGAGTATATCTCTTTGATGAGTATCCATGCAAGTAAGGGATTAGAATTCAAACATCTTTTTATTGTAGGGATGGAAGAGGGCTTTTTCCCATTAGTTGGAGATGGCAGTAATATAGAAGAGGAAAGACGATTAGGATATGTAGCTATCACACGAGCTTGTGATGAATTGACTATGAGTTTTGTTCATAGTAGATTTTATAAAGGTCGAAGAACACAATTAGTAAAAAGTCGTTTTTTAACAGAATCTGATTTGATTAAAGGAAGTTTAACAATTGAGAAAAACTCTGCATTTAAAAAAGATGATTTAGTGAAACATAAAATCTTTGGTATGGGACGAATTTTGAGTGTTCAAAAAGCAGGTAAAGATTTAAAATTGAACATCAATTTTGGTGGGATGAAAAGAGATATTTTATCTTCTTTTGTTGAAAAAATATAAGGGATAAAATTGAATAGGTTATTTGTAGTTAAAAAACCAGTTTTTATAAGTAGTAATTTTTATTTAAATAGAATCAAGAGAAAATACAAAAATAAAAAAGCAGGTTTTAGTGGAACACTTGATCCCTTTGCTTGTGGTAGTTTAATTGTAGCTTTTGGTCAATACTCTAAACTTTTTCGTTTTTTGAAAAAGACTCCAAAATCTTATAAAGCTACAATTTTTTTAGGAGCTCGAAGTGAATCTTTAGATATTGAAAATGTTTATAGTATAGAAAAATCTCCTGTATTAGAAGAAACTTTTATAAAAGAACAATTAACAAGCTTACTGGGAACATTAGAATATTTACCACCTAAGTATAGTGCTAAAAAAATTAATGGTCAAAGAGCTTATAATCTTGCTAGAGAAGGGATTGATTTTGAAATGAAAAAAATCATATCAGAAGTCTCAAGTGCAAAGTTTATAAATTACTCTCATCCTTTTCTAACTTTCGAGTTAACAGTAAGTGAAGGAAGTTATATAAGAAGTATGGCTCAAATATTATTAGAAAGACTCAAAAGTGTCGGTACACTTTCTTATTTGGAACGATTACATGAGGGTGAGTTTTTTTATGACAATGAAAAGTCACTCAACCCTTTAAAATATTTAGATCTTGAAGAAAATACTTATACAGGTACAAAAGAATGGTTTGATATGGGAAAAAAATTGAATATAGAATATTTTGAGAATAAAACTGATGGTGAATATTTAATTGTTTTTGATACCTTCTTTTCTGTTATCGAAATAAAAGATAATGAGCCAAAATATATTTTAAATAAAGTTCTTTTAAATGACTAAAAAATCCTATGCAAAAGTAAATATATTTTTAAAGATAACTGGTAAAAGAGGTCATTATCATGAGATTGCATCTCGTTTTGTACGGGTAAAAAATCTTTACGATACAGTGATTTTTGAAAAATATGATGGCAGAGGTTTTGAATTAGAAGGTGATTTTGGTTGTAAAACAGAACAAAATACAATATATAAAGCATATATCAAACTAAAAAATTTGTTCCCTAAGGTAGAAGATTTTTTTGCATCTTATAAAGTTGTAGTCGACAAAAAAATTCCAGAATTTGCGGGACTTGGTGGTGGAAGTTCTAATTGTGCGACTTTTATGATTATGGTAAATGAGGTTTGTAATTTAGGATTAAGTAAAGATCAACTTTCTAAAATTGCTTTAGAGATAGGTGCGGATGTTCCCTTTTTTATTTATGAGTATGATAGTGCCAATGTGACAGGTATCGGTGAAATTGTTAAAAAATTTGAAGAAGAGTCTTTAGAGATTAGAGTATTTACACCAAAGGTACAATGTGATACATCATCAATTTTTAAAAAATATCGTGAAAAGTATTATTTAGAAAACACACAAGAAAAAATTTCTAATTTATTTAGTCAAAAAAGTATTGATATCTTTAATACTTTAGATATAAGCGAAGCAAATGATTTATATTTACCTGCTTTAGATATTTATAATAAATTAGTTCCCTCTTTCTATGATCTTCCCCAAAATAGCTACTTTAGTGGTTCAGGAAGTAGTTTTTTCTATTTTATTAATAAACTATAAACTTTTAAAACACTCATTTTTCCATTTTTATTATCTAAAACTATCAAAAGTTACATAAAGTTACATATGTTACAACTTTAAATTTCAAATATGACATAATTTATCTTAATTACGCTAAACACCTATAAATAGGCTTATTCTGGATGTTTTTAAGTTTTTATAAAGTTTGTAAAAAAGAAATAAATTGTTTTATGTGCATTTTCGTAACAAATGATAATTAATTTATCAAGCTCTGTTTCCTAATGATACAATGCTACATAAATGCTATTTATAACTCTTACAATTTGAATGAATAAAAAAAAGGAGAAATTGTGGATAAAACATTAGTGAAAAAAATTCAAGCAAACCCGAATTATATTGAACTTGTTTCAAAAAGAAGTGGCTTTGCAGTAAAATTAGCTTTGTTTGTATTAGCTATATTTTATAGTTATATATTAGTAATCGCTTTTAATAAAGAGTTACTTGGAGTTAAATTAGATGAGGCGAGTGTTATGACTTGGGCTTTCCCTGTTGCTGCGGCTATTATTATAGTTAGTTTCATTACTACACTTATATATGTAAAAAGAGCAAATGGTGAGTTTGAAGACTTAACAAATGCAATTAAAGAAGATGTAAAGGATGATCTATGAGATTATTAGCGTTATTAGCTTTAACATCAGTTGCTTTATTTGCAGCAGGTGAAAGTTTAGGATTAGAAGCAAAGGCAAAAGAGTTAAATATTCCAGCTATTGTTATGTTCTTCATTTTTGTTGGTGCAACATTAGGTGTTACTTATTGGGCTGCTTCAAAAACAAAATCTGCAAGTGATTTTTATACAGCAGGTGGTGGAATTACAGGATTCCAAAATGGTATGGCGATTGCTGGAGATTATATGTCTGCTGCATCTTTCCTTGGTCTTTCAGGTCTTGTTTATTTACAAGGGTATGATGGTCTTGTATATGCTGTTGGATTTTTAGTTGGTTGGCCAGTAATTTTATTCTTAATGGCTGAAAAATTAAGAAACTTAGGTAAATTTACATTTGCAGATATTGCTGCTTATAGACTTGCTCAAAAAGAGATTCGTAATCTTGCTGCATTTGGTTCTATTTCAGTTGTTGCTTTATATTTAATTGCACAAATGGTTGGATCTGGTAAACTTATTCAAGTATTATTTGGTCTTCCTTATGAATGGGCTGTTGTACTTGTAGGTGTTATGATGATTATTTATGTAACATTTGGTGGTATGCTTGCTACTACATGGGTACAAATTATTAAAGCTGTTTTATTATTATCTGGTGTTACATTTATGGCATTTATGATTTTACAAAACTTTGGTTTCTCTTTTGAAGCGTTAGCTCAAAAAGCTGTTGATACTCATGCTTGGGGACAAGATATTATGGCTCCATCAGATAAAGGTAAAATTAAAGATCCTGTTTCTGCTGTATCTTTAGGTTTAGCGTTAATGCTTGGTACAGCTGGTCTTCCACATGTACTTATGAGATTCTTTACTGTTGGTAATGCTAAAGAAGCTAGAAAATCAGTTGTATATGCAACAGGGTTTATTGGTTACTTCTATTTAGTTATTGCTGTAATTGGTTTAGGTGCTGTTGTTTATTTAACTCCAGAACATGCTCCAGAATTTTTTGTAGACGGAAAGTTGTTTGGTGGTGGAAATATGGCTGCTATTCACTTATCTAAAGTTGTTGGTGGTGATATATTCTTAGGATTTATTTCAGCAGTTGCATTTGCTACTATTTTAGCTGTTGTTTCTGGACTTACACTTGCTGGTGCTTCTGTAATATCTCATGATATTTATGGTCAAGTTATTTGTGATGGTAAAGCTGATGAGAAAAAAGAGATGAAAGTTTCTAAAATATCAGTTATTGTTATTGGTGTTGTAGGTGTTATTCTTGGTATTCTTTTTGAAAAACAAAATATTGCATTTATGGTTGGTCTTGCATTTGCTATTGCTGCATCTGCTAACTTCCCAATTCTTTTCTTATCAATTTACTGGTCTAAATTGACAACAAGAGGTGCATTTATAGGTGGATTTATGGGTCTTATTACAGCTGTACTATTAGTTATTCTTGGTCCTGTTGTATGGGTTGGTGTATTACATAATGCAGAACCAATTTTCCCTTATGCTTACCCAGCGTTATTCTCGGTAACAGTTGCATTTATTGGTATTTGGTTCTTCTCTATTACTGATAACTCACAAAGAGCGAAAAGTGAAATTGAAGCGTTTGAAGCACAAAAAGTTAGATCTGAAACTGGTTTCGGAGCTGATGGTGCAGTTAGTCACTAAGATAGATAACCTGAAAAGGTTTACAATCTAATAAAAAGCCCCTGTAGTAGGGGCTTTTTTTATATTTGTTCAAGGAATAAAATTATGAGTCTTTTAGAAATAAAAAGTTTTGTTAGTCATATTAAACCATTTAATCATCTCAAAAATCAAGAGTTAGAAGAAGTATGTAGTCATTTGGATATTGTATATTTTAAAAATGATATTGAAATATTATCCCCTTCAAAAGAGGTGGAGTATTTATATTTTATAATTAAAGGTGTGGTACAAGAGAGAAATGAAGATGAAGTGATATCAGTGTACGCTGAAAATGAATTTTTCAATCCATTAATTCTTATTAGAAATGAGATAAAACACACTTATGTAACAGTACAAGAGTCAATATGTTATATGTTACCAAAAGATATTTTTTTAAAGTATATGTATCAAAATGAAGAGGTTGAGAGTTATTTTTTTTCCTCTATATCTGAAAAGTTGAATAATAGTATTCAAGATGAAAAAAGTAAAGAGCTTCTGAGTTTTTCGATTGCCAAAGTTGAAGATGCATATTTGCAAAAACCAATTTATGTAGATGAAACTGAAACTATTCATAATACAGTGAAAAAATTAATAGACAACAAAGCAGAATCAATTTTAGTAAAACGGTCAGATGGTGAAATAGGGATAGTAACTGATTCAGATTTTGTAAAAAAAGCGATATATAATAGAATTGACTTTGATACTGTAGTATCATCAATTGCTACTTATGGATTGATCTCAATTGATGCAAATGACTTTTTGTTTAATGCTCAATTAACAATGTCTAAGAAAAATATTAAAAGGCTATTAGTACTTAAAGAGGAACGAATTATTGGTACTTTAGATGTTGTATCACTAAATAGTTTTTTTGCTTCACATACACACTCTACAAGTAGTTTAATAGAAAATGCAGTGTCAATTGAAGAGTTAAAAGAAGCAAGTAGTAAATTTATACGAACAATTCGTACTTTATATGAAAAGGGAATTAAAGTAAATCATATCTCTAAGTTAATTTCTCAATTAAACGAAAAATTATTTGAAAAGCTTTATCATCTAACAGCACCCAAAGAATTACAAGAAAATTCTTCATTAATTATAATGGGTAGTGAGGGTAGAAGTGAACAAATACTTCGGACCGATCAAGATAATGCCTTAATTTTAAGAGATGATTTTTCAATGGATAAAGAAAGTATTATGAAATATACAAAAACATATACTAAATATCTTGTTGATTTCGGATATCCATTGTGTGATGGCAATATTATGGTTTCAAATCCTTTTTGGGTACGAACATCAAAAGAATACAAAGATATAATTTTTGATTGGATTACTAAGCCAAGCGAAGATGGCTTTATGAATCTTGCTATTTTTAATGATGCTATTACTGTGACAGGAGATAAACATTTGTTAAAAGATGTAAAAGAATATATGTTCAAAATTTGTCAAAATACAAATACTTTTTATCCTTTCTTTGCAAAGGCTACCCTTTCTTTTGAAACACCATTAGGACTTTTTACTGATTTTGTTGTAGATAAAGATTTACATAAAGATGAATTAGATTTAAAAAAAGGTGGTATTTTCCCTATTGTTCATGGTGTAAGGAGTTTAGGAATTGAAAAATATTTAAATGAAACAAGTACTTTTGATAGGTTACAAGAGTTATATCACATAGGAGTTATAGATGAAGAGTTTAAAAATGAAATTGTTGAAACATTTAACTTTTTATTAACATTACGCTTAAAATTTAGATTGGAAAAAATTGACAATCATCTCAATCTAGATAATTATATCAATCCTTCAAAGTTATCAACACTAGAAAAAGATTTATTAAAAGATTGTTTTAAAATTGTAAATAAATTTAAAAAATTTATTACTTATCATTTCAAATTAAATATGATTAGTTAGATTTATTATGATTAAAAAAATAAAACAATACTTTAATAAAAAAAAGTTAACAGACGATAGATTTAATTATCTTTTAGATGAGTATGAAGGTGATGAATATGTTTGTTTTGATTGTGAAACAACAGGTTTAAATACAAAAAAAGATGAAATTATTTCCATAGGTGCAATACTAATCAAAGATAATAAAATTTTGCATAGTCGAAAATTTGAACGCTTTGTAAAAACAGAACAAGCTCTTTCTGCTGAAAGTATTAAAATACATCATATAAGAGAGTGTGATATTGAAAATGCTCTGAATATTGATGATGTTATTTATGAGTTTTTAGATTTTGTAGGAAATCGTCCTTTAGTTGGATACTATTTGGAATTTGATTGTGCTATGGTTAATAAGTATATTAAACCTAAAATAGGGATAAAATTGCCAAATAAACAATATGAAGTATCCGAAATATATTTTGATCAAATGATTAAGAAAACACCTGGTGCAAATATAGATCTTCGTTTTGATATTATTATGGATCGTTTAAATTTACCCAGACTTGGTAAACATGATGCAATTAATGATGTTATTATGACAGCTATGATTTTTTTAAAATTAAAAAAATAGGATCACCCTTTATCATGTTGCTTCTAAATATGTGTTATTCCGTAACAAAAAATAATAGCAATAATATAGCATTATTTTTCTATTGAGTGCAATAAGAAAGCCTTATTTACAGCTTTTTTATGCGATTTTTTACTTTAGAAATATGATTTTAGCTTATAATAAATCAAAAAAATATAAAGTAAAGCAAAGCTCACTTAAGATATCATCATGCACTATAGAAAGAATACTAAGTGTAAGAAAGGATAGAATATGAGTGACCTAATTGAGGGCTATTTAGGTAAAACAGTTGAGGGGAAGAAAAGTCGAGTACCAGCAAAACTTGATTATCTTCAAAGTGTTACAGGTGGATTTTTAGCTTTATTTATGTGGGGACATATGTTATTAGTATCGTCGATATTAATATCAAAAGATTTCATGTATGAAATTACTAAATTATTGGAAGCAAATTTTATTTTTGATGGTGGTAATCCATTATTAGTGACAATTACTGCTGCAATTATTTTTATTATATTTATAACACATGCTGGTTTAGGTATGAGAAAATTGCCAGGAAACTTTAAACAATATCAAGTAATGAAAGCTCATGCAAATAGTATGAATCATGATGATACTAAATTATGGTTAACACAGGCATTCACAGGTTTTGTAATGTTTTTCTTAGGATCTGTACATTTATATATCATAATGACAAATTCTGCAGATATCGGACCTTATGCATCAGCAGATAGAGTTTGGTCTGAGTGGATGTGGCCATTATATCTTTTACTTTTATTAGCTGTTGAATTCCATGGTACAATTGGGCTTTACCGATTATGTGTAAAATGGGGATGGTTTGATGGAGAAAATCCAAGAGAAACTAGAAAAACACTCAAAAAAGTTAAATGGGCATTAACAGTATTTTTTATGGTACTAGGACTTGCTTCATTATTAGCGTATATGAAAATAGGATATGATCATGCAGATAAAGTAGGTGAAAGATATGTTCCAACATCGGCTAAAATAATCTCATATAATATATCAAATAAATCTATTGGAGGAATTGCATAATGAAAATTAATTATTGTGATGCACTTGTTATTGGTGGTGGACTTGCTGGTTTAAGAGCCGGTGTTGCTGCACAAAAAAAAGGACTTAATACTGTAGTATTATCATTAGTTCCTGTTAAAAGATCTCACTCAGCAGCTGCTCAAGGTGGTATGCAAGCATCTTTAGGTAACTCTAAAATGTCAGATGGAGATAATGAGGATTTACACTTTGCAGATACTGTAAAAGGTTCTGACTGGGGATGTGATCAAGAAGTTGCAAGAATGTTCGTACATACTGCACCAAAAGCTATTAGAGAATTAGCAGGTTGGGGTGTGCCTTGGACACGAGTAAGAGAAGGTTCAAGAGAAGCAGTTATTAATGCTAAAAAAACTACTATTACTGAAGATGCTGATAGACATGGTTTAATTATGTCTCGAGATTTTGGTGGTACTAAAAAGTGGAGAACATGTTATACAGCTGATGCAACAGGTCACACAATGTTATTTGGTGTAGCTAACGAAGCACTTAGAAATAAAGTAGATATCAGAGATAGAAAAGAAGCTGTTTCTTTAATCCATGAAGATAATAGATGTTATGGTGCGATTGTAAGAGATTTAATTACAGGTGAATTAGAAGCTTATGTTGCTAAAGGTACATGTATTGCAACAGGTGGATATGGTAGAGTATTTAAACAAACAACAAATGCTGTTATTTGTGAAGGTATTGGTGCTGCACTTGCTCTTGAAACTGGTATTGCTACACTTGGTAATATGGAAGCTGTACAATTTCACCCAACTCCAATTGTTCCATCAGGAATCCTTTTAACTGAAGGTTGTAGAGGTGATGGTGGAATCTTAAGAGATGTTGATGGTCATAGATTTATGCCAGATTACGAGCCAGAAAAGAAAGAACTTGCTTCAAGAGATGTTGTTTCGAGAAGAATGATTGAGCATATTAGAAATGGTAAAGGTGTACCTTCTCCATATGGTGATCATATTTGGTTAGATATTTCAATTCTTGGTAGAGAACATATTGAGAAAAACTTAAGAGATGTTCAAGAAATCTGTCAAATCTTTAATGGTATTGATCCAGCAGATGAGGGTAAAGCAGGATGGGCACCAGTTCTTCCAATGCAACATTACTCTATGGGTGGTATCAGAACTAACCCTACAGGTGAGTCTCAAACACTAAGCGGTTTATTTGCTTGTGGTGAAGCTGCTTGTTGGGATATGCATGGATTTAATAGACTTGGAGGTAATTCTGTTTCTGAAACAGTTGTTGCTGGTATGATTATTGGTAATTACTTTGCTGATTATTGTTTAGAAAATGATGTAACTATTGGAACTAAAACAGTTCAAAAGTTCTTAGATGAGCAAGATACATATTTAAATGATATTTTATCGTACGAAGGTAACGAAGATATTTTTAGAATTAAAAATAGAATGCAAAACCTAATGGATCAAAAAGTTGGTATCTTTAGAGATGGTACAGGACTTACTGAAGCTGTTGATGAGTTGGAAGAATTATTAAAGAAAACGAAACAAATCAATGTTAAATCTAAAGAAAGAGTTGGTAACCCTGAATTAGAAGAAGCATATAGAGTTCCAAGAATGCTTAAAGTTGCACTATGTGTTGCTAAAGGTGCTCGTGAACGAACTGAATCAAGAGGTGCTCACTATAGAGAAGACTTCTTAAAAAGAGATGATGCTAACTGGTTAAATAGAACGCTAACTTCTTGGCCAGATGCAAATCAAACAACACCAACTGTTACATATCAAGACCTTGATATTATGACAATGGAGATGCCTCCAGCATTTAGAGGATATGGTGCTAAAGGTATGATTATTGAGCATGAATTATCTGAAAAAAGACAAGTTGAAGTTGATGAAATCACAGAGAAAATGCAGGCAGAAGGTAAAGATAGACATGAAATTCAACATGAACTAATGCCATTTGATTTGCCAATGAACTATAGAGAGAAAAATGAAAGAGCAGGAGACAAATAATGAGTATTGCAAAAGGTAGAGAAATAACTATTTCAGCATTAAAATATAACCCAAGAGCAAAAGATTCTAAACCTACATTTGTAGAGTATAAATTAGAAGAAACTCCTGGAATGACACTTTTTATTGCTTTAACAAAAATTAGAGAAGAGTTTGATGCTGACTTATCATTTGATTTTGTTTGTAGAGCTGGTATTTGTGGTTCTTGTGGAATGATTGTTAATGGTAAACCTGCACTTGCTTGTAGAACACTTATTGCTAATTATCCAGAAGGTAAGTTACAACTTATGCCTATGCCAGCATTTGAGCTTATTAAAGATTTATCAGTGAACACTGGTAAATGGATGGATGCTATGTCTGTGAAAGTTGAATCATGGATTGTAAACAACGAAGAAATTGATATTACTAAAATGGAATCTAAAGTAGATCCAGATGTTGCAGATGAAACTTTTGAGCTTGATAGATGTATTGAGTGTGGTATTTGTGTTGCTTCATGTGGTACTAAACTTATGAGACCAGATTTTGTTGGACCAGTTGGACTTAATAGAGTTGCTAGATTTGAAGTTGACCCTCATGATACAAGAACAGCTGAAGACTTTTATGAGTTAATTGGTGATGATAATGGAATTTTTGGTTGTATGTCATTATTGGCGTGTGAAGATCACTGTCCAAAACATTTACCATTACAAAATAAAATTGCTTACTTAAGACGAAAACTAGTAGCATTAAGATAATTAAAAAGAGGATCTCCTCTTTTTAGTTTTGAAGTACAAAAAGTTAAATATCATTTTATGATATTTAACTTTTTATATTTAGGAGATATTATATGAGCTTAATAAACGATTATTTTTTACTATATCATGGTATGAATTTAGAAAAAAAGTATGAATTAGAAGAGATTAATAGTAAAATAAATGATGATACATTTTCAGTGTTTGCATTAATCTTAGCAATTGCAAGAAAAGATACAACGAAAGTAATCGCTCTAGAAACATTCAAAGAGATTTGTACAAAACTAGATGTTTCATTGCCTTTAAATGATGAGGAATTACATAAATTACAATATAATATTATTAAGCTGATCACCTTACATAAATCAAAATCTTTAATACATACACTTCAACAATCTTTTGAATATCTTCATGATGAAAAAATTATGACTACTGATAATCATGTAAAATTAAAATCTTTATTTGATTATAAAGAGTTAAATTTAGAAGAAAATCCACATGATAAAAAAGAGAATAAAAAAGCTAAAAGTTTATTTACTGATTTAAAAATTCTTATCGAAAAAATTATTCAAGAATTATCATCTCAAGTTTCATCAGAATTTCAAGACGATTTAATAGATACAAGTGACTATCTAAAAAAACAAAAATTCTCTATAGGTATTACTGGTGTTATGAATGCTGGTAAATCTACAATGCTTAATGCATTAATGGGTAAAGAAGTTTTAGGAAGTGCAGTTGTCCCTGAAACTGCAAACTTGACAATTGTAAAATATAATGAAAATGAAAATGCAAAAGTATTTTATTGGAATGAATCGGAGTGGAATAAAATTCTTCATTCATCGGAGCAATTGGACTCAATGAAAGATTTTGTAAATGAAACTAATACAATTTTTGGTGATGATTTAAAATCATTTGTGAAACCACAATCGAGATTTGATGAAATTGATATTAGTGAACTTTCCCAATATACATCAGCTGAAGCTGAAGGGAAAAGATGTAACCTTGTTAAATATGTTGAACTTGGTTCAAATTTAGATTTTTTGAGAGATGGTATTGAGATAGTTGATACTCCAGGATTAGATGATCCTGTTATTCAAAGAGAAGAGATCACTAAGGAGTATTTAGGCGCTTGTGATATGATGATTCATCTTATGAATGTAAGTCAAAGTGCTACATTAAAAGATGTTGAGTTTATCATCGATGCTTTGCTCTATCAAAATATTTCAAAATTACTTATCGTTATCACAAGAGCAGACACCGTTACAAAAGCACAATTAGAAGAGGTTATAGAATATACAAAGTCATCTATTAAACGACAACTTGCAATGCAAAATAAAGATAGTAAACTCGATTATATTTTGGATACAATTAAATTTATACCTATTTCAGGGAAAATGGCATTACTTCATAGAACAGGGAAATCACAAGAAGCAATTGATGCTGGTTTTACTATTGAGGATACTGGTATTTTGGAGATTGAAAAGTATTTAAAAGAAACTTTATTTGGGTCTAATTCTCAAAAAGGTGATTTAGTAGTGCAGTCAAGTAAAAAGCAACTTTTAAGAGTAAGTCAAAAAGAGATAAATGCTTTAAACTATGAATTGAAACTTTTATCGAAATCTAAAAATGAATTAGAAAAAGAACTTGAGATATTTAATAAAAAGAAAGAGGTAAATAGTAGAATTTTAACTGCAATGAGTGAAGATATAGCTTATTATAAAAATGATTCAAAAGAGTATATTATCTCTTTAGAAACTTTTTTAGATACAGAGTTAATAGACTTGCAAAATATTATCACACAAAGAGTTGTATCTGATGTAAGATATACATTTGAAAAAACTAAAAAAAGACCTCAAAGTTCTCGAATAAAAGTGATTGTTGAAACGGCCATTAAAGATGGAATTATTGATGTTATTAGAGATTACCGATACAAGTTTATTAAAAAATCGCAATCTATTGGAGAACAATGTGAACAAAAATATCATGATATGGGTTTCACAGTTGGAACTAAAAATGGTAATTTTGATGCAATTGCTTTTTTTCAAGATGACTTTAAATCTGGATTTTTAACTTCTAGCAATGAGGTTCTTATATCACAAATAGTAGAAGCTGTATCAACATCAAAAGAGTCTAAGATAGAAGAACTATCACGAGAAATAGCAGGTTTCGTAAAAAAAGAATTTAAAACTATTGAAGAAAATATAAAAGAAAAAGCAAAGCAGATAAGTATTGTATTGATTGATACTTTTTTTAATGCTTTAAATGAGCCTTTACTTCAGGTAAAAGATAAACTACAGTCTGAAGAAAAAATACTTGCTTCTCAAATTTCTAAGTTTACTACAAATGAAGAAAATAGAGCAGAGTTATCAATTAACATTCATAAAAAAATAAAAAAGATGAATAATATTATAAGTAAAATTGAAGGGCTATACTAATGGATACAAAAATTAATATTTTAGAAAAGTTTGTTGCAGAGTATAAAGACAAGTATTTTGAAAAAGAGATTATCTATGAAGATGGAATTTTAGGTGATATTCGAAAAGTACAAGTAAAACTTTTAGATGAAAAGTTTTTGCCTTCAAGACAATTAGAAAATATTTTGAACAAACAGATTAGACGAGCTAGATATCCTATGGAAGTTGCTATTACAGGACAATTTAGTTCTGGAAAATCAACTTTTCTAAACGCTTTATTATCAAGAAACATCTTGCCTACTGGAATTACACCAGTTACATCAAAGGTAAACTTTATTAATTATGGGGAAGAGTATAAATTAAAAATCACTTATTATTCTGGAGCGCAGGAGTATGCTCCTATTGAGTCTATTTCTGATTTTACAGATCAAAGACAACATGAAATGAATGATATAAAATACTTAACTCTTTATGCTCCAATGAATATTTTAAAAGATATCTCTTTTGTAGATACTCCTGGTTTAAATTCACAAAGTCAAAGTGATACAGATACTACAAGAAGAGTTCTTAGAGATGTTGGTGGTATTATCTGGTTAACACTTATAGACAATGCAGGCAAAATGTCTGAATCTGAAGTTTTAGAAGAATATATGGAACATTTTAAAGAAAAATCTTTGTGTGTGTTAAATCAGAAAGATAAATTTACACAAGATCAAGTAGAAACAACAACAAAATATGTAAGCGAAAAGTTTGATAAATTTTTTGCAAAGGTTGTTCCTATATCTGCAAAAATGGCTTTGGAGTCCAGAGCTCACCAAAAAGATATTTTATTAAAAGATGAATATGATGGTATGCTCGGTGAGTTAAAAAAAGAACTTTTTGCAAAAAATATTGATGATATAGATTTTTCAAATCAAAAAATCAAAGCTATTAAAGAAAATATTCGACAAATAGAGAATTCAGATGTTTCAGTAAATACACAACTTATTGAGGATTCAAATATTAAAGAGGTTATAGATTTTATAAAAAATACAATACAGCCTCAAGCAACAGAAGCAAAAGAATATGCTATAAAGCGTGATTTGAAAGGTATTTGTGATATTTTAATTGCTGAGTATAATACTATTATTGGAGTATATGATGCTTTAATTGATTTGCTAGAAAAGAGTGAAAATGAAGTTTTAGAAGAGTTTGAATCAATTTATAAAAAGCATTCTAAAGATTTATATACTGTTTATAACTCTTTAGAGAGTATTATGGAAAAAATTGCTCAAGAATCTTATAAAAACATAAAAACTAAAACATCACATAGATTTCAAGAGTCAAAGGGAAGTTTTCTAAGTGGAGATAAAATTGAAAAATTTGATTATACTACTTATTGGATTGATTCTGATAATATTTATAAAAGTTTATTTTACGATGATCAAACGATTGACAAAATGTTTAAACGCTCAATTAAGTTACTGAAAAATATTGAGTTAAATACTGACGCTTCATTTAGGGATGTTTATGAAAATATTAAATCCAAAATTGGTAGCTGGCAAGAACCGTATGAGTTGATTAAAAAGAATAGAGAGATTGCTTCAGATTCTGAATTTTCAAATACACGACACTTTGCTGCTAAAGTATATGAAAATGTTCTAAGTTCATATCAACGAGCAATTTTGGAAAATATATCTGCATTTAGAAAAAAGTTTGCTTATTTTAATGGTGCATTATCTTATAGTTATATTCAAACTACACAAGCAACTATCTCATATTTTGAACAACAAATTATTGAGTCAGAAGAGTTATATAAAAAAGAGCCTACAAAATTTTCTATTCAACATCCAAGAAAAGAAGATATTTTTGCGAAATTAAAAACAAATTTCGCTTTTGAAAAAATTGAAGACTTTTTAACATCTAAACGAAACTATCTTTACAAAGTAGTAAAATATTCTAAAACTCAATATTTAGAAATTAATGAAGATAGAGTAAAATTTGTGAAGTCTAAAAAAGAAGAGTATTTATCTAAAGTTGAAGATTTAAAAAAGATAAAAGAAGAAATTTAAAAATTTAATCTTTTTCTTCTGTGGTTAAATGTTTAAAATTAAAACTAAAAGTAGTACCATGTTGTAGTTGGGACTGAACTTCTATTTGAATATTGTATTCTTTACAAATTGTATCAACAATATTGAGTCCTAATCCAAAACCACCTTCTTGAACAGTTGATCTATAGTATCGATTAAAGATGTTTTTTTGATCTTTTTCATTAATTCCAATACCATTGTCTTCAATAGATAATATAGCATTTTCTAATGTAACTCTAATTTTTCCTTGACGCTTGTTATATTTGATCGCATTTGATAATACATTGCCGAGAATTCTTTTAAAATCATCTTTATCAATTTTTATAAATGTATGTTGAATATTAAACTCTATAGATATCTTCTTTTTAGAAGCTAACAGTTCAAAATAATCTAGTTCACTTGTAATGATATCATGAAGTGCAATAGTAGTTATTTTTTTCTTTTTATTGAGATCTAATATTATATGAGTGAGGTCATTGTAAATATGTGAAATTCTTTTAGAACTTAAATATATTCTTTCCATATTTTTTTCACTGCGAGGAGTGTTTTTATCTGTACATATCATCAATGCTGTTATTGGAGTGTTAAGTTCATGTGTAGTATCTTTGATGAAATTATCTAATCTTTTTCTTTCATTTTTTATTGGTTTCATAAATAGTTGTATTAAATAATATCCTACAGCACATATAATTAAATAAGAGATAATAAATATAACTAAAATAGTAATTATGATGCTATGAATTTTTGATTTAAAATTATTATTAATCATAACAATAGCGTCAACATCTAGATGACCAAGGGTACTTTTATCTATAGAGATTATATGGGTATCTTTTAAATAATTTTTTTTCTCAAAATCAACTGAAATATTGTTTTTTAAATCTGTAAAAATAGTATTTTTTTCTTTATCGTAAAGTGCAAATTTTACCCCTTTGTCAGAAGAACAAAGCGTCTTAAAATCTAAATCTTCATTTTTCATATCTGATGTAATAATTTTTGCAGAAATTTTCGATGAGATTGTTTCTAAGTTTGAAATTGAAAGATTATATATAGATTGGTATTGCATATTGTATATTAAAATAGCAATGACACTTAAGAGTATAAATGTAGAGATGTGGTATAAAAGAACAAATTTAAATAAAATTGATTTTTCTTCAACTCTCAAATTTATATCCTAAACCTTTTACAGTAACTATAATTTGTTCATCCAAAGCTTTACGAAGATTTTTGATATATGTTCTTATTGTAGCATTACTTGGTGTTGCATCATATTTCCATATATTATTAATAAGTTCATCAAAAGAGATGATTCTGTTTTTATTTTTTATAAAATATTCGAATATTTTTGACTCTTTTTGAGAGAGTACAGTTTTTTTCTCATTTTCAATAATAGTGAAATTTTTAAAATCATATTTATATTTACTATTTATCTCAATAATCTCTTGGATACCAATTTGTTTTACATTTTTTAAATGATTTATTCGTATCTCTAACTCTTTTAAATCAAATGGTTTTTTGATATAGTCATCACAACCGATATTAAAAGCAGTTTCTAGTGATTTTATATCACTTAATGATGTAATAAAAATGGCAGGAGTTTTTACTTTACGATCTCGTAATTCACTAAGAAGTTCAAATCCACTTAGCGTGGGTGTACCAACATCTAGTAATAAGAGATCAAAAATATCCTCGTCAATTACATCGAGGGCTTCCATCCCGTCATATTGACAAATCACTTCATGTTTAAGAGAAGTTAAAAACTCTTCAACTAGTTCATTTAAGATAATATCATCTTCTAATAATAATATCTTCAAATGAGTACTTTTTTGTTATAGAGTTCGTTTAAAACATATTTAAAGTCTTTGGCATAGTCTTTGTATGAAATTTTATTATTTTTGAAAAATAATCGTAAGTTTACATTTAAGCTTTCATTTTTATCAATAAATTTTAAAAATGAGTACAATAAATGATTGAGTGGTCGATAAACCACTTCATTTAACTCTTTATCAAAATATCCCAATACAAAAATTTGCTCTTTTTTATCAAAGTTTTGATTTATCACATCATAATTGTATTTATGAATTGTGGTGTTTTTTGACACTTTATACTTTTTTGACATTTCAAAAGTATGTTTTTTTGAAAGAAGTTCTTTTTGCATAAAAAGAAAAAGTTCGGTATATTCAAAATGTAATAAATCATTCAGAAATTTTAGTTTTTTGAAAAAATTTGATTTTTTTAAGAATTTTCTATATTCATTTGGCATCTCCCATATGTAAGGACTAAATGCCTTAGTTTGCATAAACTTGAAAATAGATTTATCGAATTCTTTTTCTAGGTTTTTAGCTTGTATTATGTTATAAAATTCTGGATATGCATTAACAAGGACATCAAAAAAACTATGATGAACTAGATACTTATATACATCAATAGATTTTTTTTGAACTTTCTTTTTTCCCTTTATTTGGTCAATAAAGTCTTTTTGAATTTTTCTTTCATTCATAAGAGGCTCTTTTATCATAGATTTTTTTCATTTTTTTATATTCTTTTTTAATTACTTGTAGAGTAGGTATATTATTATCTCTCTCAATCATAGGAGATACATCTATTTTATCTAAAGTATATTCTAATAAATCCCAAGTTTCGTTATTAACTTTAGTTCCATGAGAATCTATGAGCATTTTCACAGTATCATCAAAATAGTGTCCCGCAGTGTGAATATAAGAAACCTTATCTAAGTCCAAACTATTTATAAATTTTTTTGCATTATAGGAATGATTTATACTATTAACATAGACATTATTTACATCTAGTAATAGTTTTGCTCCACTTTGACGAAGTAATTCATTTATAAAATCACTTTCACTAAGCTTTGATTTTTCCGCATGATAGTATGTTGCATTTTCTATTGAAATATTTCTTCCTAAAAAATCTTCTACATACTTAATATTATCACTCATTAAGTTTATCATTTTTTTTGTTAATGGCACAGGTAACAATTCATGTGCTTGTATATTGTCATACGATGAATAACTTATATGTTCTGAGTAGTATTTTATATTATAAGTATCTAAAAAAGTTTTTAACTCTTTTAAGTATTTTTTCTTTGGTTTTTTGTTTGATCCTAAAGATAATGAAACTCCATGTGCTACAAAAGGTGTATGTTCTGCAATTTGTTCAAACTTTTCTCTATACCATATAGGCATATTGATCCAGTTTTCAGGAGTTACTTCCCACCAATCTGGTGAGAAGGACTTCTTATCAAAGTGTATATCATCTAAGAATTCAGTTCGTAAGCCTAAACCACAACCTTTGATATGTTTCATGGCTTAGTTAGAACCACATTTACCAGCACCACATTTAGCTGATTTCATCTCTTTTTTCTTCATGTCACCACCACATTTACCAGCACCACATTTAGCCGACTTCATCTCTTTTTTAGCTTCACCACCACATTTACCAGCGCCACATTTAGCCGACTTCATCTCTTTTTTAGCTTCACCACCACATTTACCAGCGCCACATTTACTTCCATGTGAATCTGCATAAGCCATTGTTGAAGTTGAGATAACCGCACCTAATAATACACCTGCTAATTTTATATTTTTACTCATTTTTAATCCTTTATTTTTGTTCTGAAATATTATATTATAATGATGTGTAGCTTATGTGTAGATGTAAAAATGAATTATTAAGAAGAAAAATTGAGATACTTACTAAATATTAACACCATTTTGAGTATTATTGCACAAAAACTACTCAAGGATTTTCAATAATATGCCCTTATCAAATTTGAATGATGAACAATACTCTTCAGCAACAGCAATTTTAGGACACAATTTAACAATTGCGAGTGCTGGAACAGGCAAAACTTCTACAATCGTTGGTAGAATAGGGCATCTTTTACACAGCGGGGTGAAACCAGAACAGATCTTGCTTTTAACATTTACAAATAAAGCGGCAGCTGAGATGATTATGCGTGTAGCAAAATTTTTTGATGAAACAACAGCTAAGTCAATTGTGTCTGGAACTTTTCATAGTGTGAGTTATAAACTTCTTAAAAAAGAGCAACTACCTATAACATTAAAACAGCCAAATGAACTCAAAACACTTTTTAAGTCTATTTATGAGAAAAGAGTGTTTGTAGATCAAACTGATGTAAAGCCTTATGATGGTGGCTATTTATATGATATGTATAGTTTATATCTCAATAGTAGCTATGATGAAGATTTTGAAACTTGGATGGGTAATAAAAATGAAGATCAAAAACAGTATACCCTTATATATCAAGATGTTGTCGATGAGTTCAATAAACTAAAGAAAAAATATGGTTATGTCAATTTTGATGATTTGTTAACAAATATGATTGAGCTACAACAAACAAAAGCCTATGACTTTGTTGAGATTTTGGTTGATGAATATCAAGATACAAATCCTTTACAAGGAAAAATACTTGATGGTTTTAAACCTAAGAGTTTATTTTGTGTAGGTGATTATGATCAAAGTATTTATGCTTTTAATGGTAGTGATATCAATATTATCTCCTCTTTTGATACACGCTATCATAAAGCTGAGATATTTACACTTGATAAAAACTATCGTTCAACTGCTCCTATACTCAATCTTGCAAATAAAGTGATACAAAACAACCCTCGAATCTATGAAAAGTCTTTAAAAGTGGTACGACCTGAAAAAAATCATTCTCCACAACTTTTAAAATTTGATGAGTTGTATATGCAATATGAGTTTATTTCTAAAAAGATTTTACAAACAAAAACACCAAAAGAAGAGATAGCCATCATATATAGAAATAATTCAAGTGCTGATGGAATTGAAGCAAACTTACGAGATGCTGGAATAGAGTGTAAAAGAAAGGGTGGTCATAGTTTTTTTGACGCAAGAGAGATTAAAGTGATTCTTGACTTGATTGTTTTAATGGTAAATAGTAATGATATGATGGCATTTATCCATCTAATAGAATATGGAAAAAACATAGGAAAGGCTATTGCAAAAGATATTTTTGAAGCACTTTTACGAGTAGGGCATGGAAATATTTTTCACGGTCTACTCAATCCTGATAACTCTATTATTAAACCTTATCAAAGTAGAAAAGTTAGTAATGTTCAGTTGGGACTTTTTGATGATTTTATAGAGATGGGAAGTGTTGGAAAATTTAAAGATTTAGGTTGGGATGTGAGATTTTTAAATAACAATATTTTAAAACATCCAAAGTTAACTTTAGAGGGTGGCATATTTTTGTATGATTTTTATACTTTAATCAAAGAATTAAAAAGAATACAAAATCCAAAAAATATGATTGTTCATATTCAGAAGCATAAGTTTTTTGAGACAATTATAGAAACATTGTGTACACATCGAGCAAAACAAAAAGATGGAACTATCAATGAAAGTATTAAAAGTTCAGCAAAACTTAAATCTCATAGAAGAGTTGAAACTCTAAAGCAATTATCAAATAGACATACAAATTTAAATAATTTTATCAATGCTATGATTTTAGGTGGTGGAGAGATGAGTGAGGGAGGAGGGGTAAACTTACTTTCTGTTCATGCGAGTAAAGGGTTGGAGTTTAAAGAGGTTTATGTAGTTGATCTTATGGATGGAAGATTTCCAAACCGAACACTTATGAGTAAAGGTGGAAGTTTAGAAGAGGAGCGACGACTATTTTATGTAGCAGTTACAAGAGCAAAAGATATTTTATATCTTAGTTATGCTTCTTATGACAGAGTCAAAAAATTAGATTTTGTATTTAGCCCCTTTTTACAAGAGGCTGGACTTATCAAAGAAACTGCTGAGTAATGATCTGTATACTATACTAAGTCTTTAATAGTTTCTTCTATATTTTCATATTTAAAAGTAAAACCACTATTTATAAGATGAGTTGGTATTGCTTTTTGTCCATCTGTTAAAACTTTTGCACCTTCACTTAAAAGTAAATTGAGTACAAATTGTGGAATAGGTAAAATTGTTGGGCGGTTTAGTATTTTTCCTAATGCTTTTGTGAGACCATAGTTTGTCGTAGGTTGAGGTGCTGTTAGATTAAATATTCCATTTTCAAGTTCATTTTCAATTACGAATATATAGGCATTTATTAAGTCATCTATGTGAATAAATGAGAATGATTGAGAACCATCACCAATAGTTCCCCCAATTCCAAGTTTAAAAGGAGTAAGCATTTTAGCTAATGCTCCACCATCTCCTAATACAATACCAAATCTAAAAATAGAAACTCTCATTCCAAGTTCTTTTGCTTTTAAAGCTTCCGTTTCCCAATCTTGACATAATTGTCCTAAAAAGTCATTTGCATAATTTTGGGTATCTTCATTATATGTATCATCATTTTTATAAATACCCACAGCACTTGTTGATATAAATGTTTTAGGTTTTATTTTTGCAAGAGAAAATGCTTTTACTAAAGCTTTAGTTGTATCAATTCTACTACTATAAAGTAGTTTCTTATAACTTTCAGACCATCTATTAATGATATTTGCACCCGCTAAATTTATAACTACATCGGCACCATCTATTTTAGAGATTAATTGTGATATATTATGTAAGTCATCTCTTGATGTTGCTATAACTTCATAGCCTTTTGTCGTAAAGGTATTTGTGAGTTGTGAACCCACAAAACCACTAGCTCCTACTATAATCATTTTTTTCATAAAAAATCTCCTTTAGATATAATATATCATTTTATCATATTTAAATGGACTTTTGTATCTTTTTATAGCGATAATATGAAAGACTCTCTCTTTATTTTAAATCATCTATATTTATTCTTAAAGCTTTGGCAAGAGTAATTGCTCTTTTCTTTTTCTTCGAGTGAAATATCTCTCTTAGATGAGTGATACTATTTTGTTTTTTGTTGATCTCAAAATAACTTAGTGCTAATAAAATATGAAGTTCAGTATCAGATCTTTTTATTTTTTGTTTCATTTTTTTTGTAAGCGTTGTAATAGTAGATTTATAATCATGTTTATTATAATACAAATTTGCTAGTATTTTTGTATATTTTTTCTTTTTTGCAAGTTTTGAATGAGATAGTTTTATTATTGCTTTATCGTATTCTTTTGCGTTTAAATAACTAGAGATAAGAAGTCCAAATGTTTCTTTATTTTCTTTAAGAAAGTTTTCTTTAAAGGCAAGTTCGAGAGTACTACTTGCTTTTTGATAGAGTTCATTTTGGAATAATAAGTTTACAAAAAATAGTGTATGCTTTTTTTGATCAAGAACATTTTTTTTGTAGCTAAGTTCTATAGTAGAAAGGGCTTTTTTGTATTTTTTGTTTTCTTGATACAAAGAAGCTAGTTGAAGCCAATAGTTTTTTTGTGTGTACCATTTCCTTGTCATAACTTTCAAAGTTTTGATGGCGTTTTTATGGTCTTTGAGTTCTATGTAAGAAGCATATAATATTTGATAAATATTTTCTTTTTTTTCTTTCGAAACTGAAATAAATTTTTGGCTATAAAAAATACTTTTTTTGAAATTTTGAGTGTAGTAATAAGCAAAAACAAAAATCTCATAAATATCTTTTTTGTCTATTTTTGAATTCTTTAGTAGCTCATGTGATAATTTTAGACTCTGAGAATATTGCTCTAAAGATAAATATATTCTTGATAAAGAAAATTTAATTTCATCGATTCTTTCTTTGTCTAGTGCATTTAACTTTATAATAGTTTCGTAGTATTTTTTACTTGATTTATAGTCACCATTATGAAGTGATATATTTGCTAAATATTGGTAAGCATACGATTGTACATAGCTATTTTTTTCTTCTAAAAGTGTATTTAAAAGTATTTTTGCTTCTTTAATCTTATCTTCTTCTATACTTTTTTGTGCCTCCATTAGTAAGTTGTAACTTTTTTGGGACATGGTTGCATTGGCATGTAGCATTGCACTAAATAGTAGCATCATTAATATTATTTTTTTCATTTTGATAACCTATAATTAAATGTAATTGTTGCATCAGTAAGAGTAGTTGGATCAGCCCCTTTAATTGGTTTAAATCGCCATTTTTTAATCGCTCTTAATGCTGATCTTTCAAATAAACCTTCAGGAGTTGCTTTGAGTATCATTGGATTGTGTACATATCCATTGGCATCAATTTGAAATTGAACTTCAACCGAACCCTCTTTTTTAGTAAGTTTTGCTCTTCTTGGGTATTTTGGATAAATTTTACTAAGTGTCATAAGTGTATTGGCATCAATAAGACCAATATTTGCATTGATTTGAGCACCTGTCAATGATGATATTGCAGACAAGTCAATATTTTTTGTAATAATTGGTTGAATCTTTACATTCTTTTGAATTTTCATTTTCATTTTTGGTTTTTCAATATCAATTTTTTTAAGTTTTTGTACTTCTGGCTTCTTTGGTTTTATTCGTTTCTTTTCATTTACTTGGGAATCTTTTGTATCTCTTAAATATACAAGTTGAGGAATTTCATCTCTTTCTAGTTGACCCATATTTTTAACACTAGTCATTCTTTCCATCCCAATAAAAATAGCCAAACTTACTCCTAAGGCTAAAACAAATGAAAGTAGTAGTCTCATATTAATTCTTTAAAGCAGAGATAGAGATTTCATGGATACCAGCAAGTCTTATTTGATCCATTACTTTGATGAGTGTATCTGTTTTAGCTTCTTTATCTGATTGTATGACAATACTATTTTGAGAGTTAAGTGATTTTAGTTTTTCTATATTTGCTCGTACTGCTCGTAAATCTACAATTCTTTTATCTATCCATATTTCATCATTATTTTTAATAGCTACTATAATATTTGCTTTTGCTTTTTGTTCACTTGTAGCAGCGCTTGGACGATTTACTTGAATTCCTGCTTCTTTTACAAAAGAGGTGGTCACAATAAAAAATATAAGCATGATAAATACAACATCA
Source organism: Arcobacter sp. 15-2 (assembly GCF_047159865.1). Taxonomy (GTDB): domain Bacteria; phylum Campylobacterota; class Campylobacteria; order Campylobacterales; family Arcobacteraceae; genus JAIOSF01. Next base: position 283,346 of record NZ_AP038804.1, on the reverse strand, counting down.
AGCATGGGTGTAAGATTGATTTCTGTTTCCTCTTTTGTTCGTCTGTTTGTAAATCTTTTCATCTATATAACCTTTGATATTTCTAAGTCTAGTTTGTCTATTTGATAATTTATAGTAGTTTCTAGTTTTTTTTCAAATAGTATTCCACTCAATGCTATAACCATTCCTGCCATAGTAGGAATAGTTGCCATTGAAACACCATTTGCCATAGATTTTACATCACCATTTCCTATGATTGCCATTACATCAAAAACTTCAATCATCCCTGTTACTGTTCCTAAAAGTCCAACCAATGGACAGACTATAATGAGCGTTTTTATAAAATCTAAACCATCGTTTAGTTGAAGTCGTATATCTTCAACAATATGTGTTTGTATCTCTTGAATAAATTTTTGATCGTAACTATTTGTTTTTACATTTTGTAAGATCTCTTTTCTTTGCTTCTTAAATGTAAAATAAAGATATACAAATCTATCGATTAATAATCCCCATAGAAAAAAAGCTATGAAAAATACGATATAAAGTACACTTCCTCCTCTATCAAAAAAATGACTAAGGTCATCAATATATATGGCAAACATCTATTTTAAATTCTTTGCTAACATACCTATACTTTGTTCTTCGAGTATCGATACAATACGATTTGATTTAGAAGCTAAATAAGTATAAGCAAATAATAACGGTATAGCTGTAACTAGACCTAATACTGTTGTCATAAGTGCTGTTGAGATTCCTCCTGCCATAAGTTTTGGATCACCAGTTCCAAATAGTGTGATAGCTTGAAAAGTTGCTATCATACCAGTTACAGTCCCAAGTAATCCAAGCAATGGTGTAACAGCAGCTAAAAGTTTTATAAAACTCTCACCACTTTTAATAATATTTATCTCTTTGAGTATACTTTCATTCATTGATATCTCTAAATCATTGAGTGGTTTATCTTTATTATCATAAAATGTTTGAGCTATATTTCCTAATGAGTTATTATGTATAGGAGTTGTAATATCTTTTATTTGTTGATTGATAGCTTTTTGAGTGATATATAATAAAACTACTTTGTACAATGCAAATAATAGACCTAAAAGACCTAATGCTATAATAATATATCCAATAACACCACCTTGGTTTATTCTATCCATCATCGTTGGTTTCATATCTAGTAAAGATAATAGTGAACCTTTTGTTGGATCGATTACAATATTTTTGAGTTCTCCTTGTGACTTTTCAAATTCATTTGCTCTATTTTGAATAGCATTTGAAGGTTGTGTTGAAAGCTCTATAAGTGAATTTATATCACCATCATATTGTAGATATTTTCCTTGAGATACTGCTGCAAACTGACCCACTTTTGTAACTGTTTGTAGGTGTTTTGTTCCGTCATTTAAAATGACATTTGCTTTATACTGAGAAACTGTACCACTTTTGATGATCTCATCAAGCATAGTGTGCCAAAATATTGTAATCTCATCAGTATTTGGAAGTTTTTTAGTATTGGCAAATCGTGAAAAAATCTCTTTTTTTTCAGGACTTTGTGATGCACTCAATGAACTATCATAGTTGGTTAAAAAATCAGAAGATATCTGTCGAATACTTCCAAACATCTCACCCAAATCTCCTACTTTTATATTCAATGATGTTTCTTTTTTTATTAAAGTTTTTTCATTTTTATCAATTGTATTTTTTAATCTTACTGTTTTTTTATTTTCTTTTTTTAATAATGCTTTTGTATTATTTAATATCTGTTTTTGTTTGTTTTTATTATCAATAAACTTTTGAAGTCTTTTACTCTCTTCTAATAGTTCTTGTTTTGATTCTTTTTTTACATCAGTTAAAAGATTTTCTAAGTTTAATGCAAAAAGTTGGTTTGTAATAAATATGAAAGTGAATAAAATTTTTATCATTTTAGTTTTCCTCGTATGTTAAAAATGGTAATTCTAATAATTCTACATTTTGTTGTTTTTTAGCTATTTTTATAGCAGTTCTGATATTTGATTGTGCTGTTGTATCAGTCACAGTTAACCACTTTTTATTTTTATTATCCCAAAAAGCGTAGTTTTTAAAATCTAAACTTTGTGAATATAGTCCTACTCGACCAATTCTAAGAATATTGTATGTTTTATTATCTATTTGGGATTCGTATGATTCGATTGAATTTGCATAGTCGTATTCTATTTTAAATGCTTCAAGAATAATTCTAAATTTTTCAGCCGTTTTTATATCGGCTCTATTTAAGTTTTTTTCGAGTCGTTGTACTCTTTGTTTTCGCTCCTTAAGTAAAAATGGAGTGTCAGCATCAATAAGTACTTTTAAACTTCCAATCATATCTGCCATAAGAGGATAAATATTTTTATGTGTTTGTTCTATCTCTACTAACTGTTTGTTTATATTTTTTATTTCAGTATTTTGTGAATTTATTAGTTTTTGAAGTTGGTTATTATATTTAATTGTATTTTGAAGCTCTTTATTTGTGTACTTATATTCTTCAAGATGTACATTTTTAACTTCATCTTCTTTATTGATTTTGAGTTGAATTTTTTCTAGTTTTGTATTTGTTTTTTCAATAGTAGTAATAGCTTTATCAATTTGATTGGCTAGTAGTAATGATTGAAATAATACTAAAAGAGAGAGTAGTTTATAGAGATGTTTCATTAGATTCCTTTAAAATGTATGATTTTGAGAATTATAATCATTATATTATAATAAAATGCTTAATTACTATGTACACAAGGTAATTAAGGCATTTGAATCAACTTGTTTATATAAAGCCTTAATGAAATATTGAATATAACGATTTAAAAAGAAAATCTTTATTATGTTGATATCTTATAATAGATTCTTTTACATGAATTTTATTATTATGTTTGTTTAATCCTCTAAATTTTTTGAGTCTTTGCACTATAAATTCTTCATGAGTATTTATAGTAGAAAAAAAAGTTGATACAAAATATTCTTTTGCTTGAGAGTCATAGAATATTTTTGCACTATTCACTTTTTTGTTTGATATGAGGCTATTTTTAATATGAGCATTTATCACATCATATATTTTTTCAAGTTTTCCATCTAACTCATCCAAAATATAAAACATATCATTATGTTGTATATAGTATATGATATGAGTCCCAAGTGTGAAATATTTTATAATAAATGATTCTTTACAATACATTTTATTTAAATTTATATAGTTTTTAGAATCTTGTGTTTCTATTAAAAATTCTCTCATCATCTTATAATATGAGTTTATAGTTTGTCTGCTCAGGGCTAACTCTTTAGCTGTAGCACTTGCTGTGAAATCATATGCAAAAAAATAACATATTTTTTTTAATTGTTGGTTATTTATTTTTGCATTTTTTAAATACTTATTGATATTCTCTATTTTTGACATATTATATTATAGGAAAAAAATATGTGTAAAAAATGTGAATGAGTATCATTACTATAAAATAATCTTATACTTGTCATGAAAGAAATTTGCATTAGGAATTCATAAGGTGGAATTTGAAATAATTCGAGCGTTAAATTAGTAATTATGATAATCAATATCGTAAATAAAGGGATAAAATGAAAAAAAACAAAGTTATAGGGTTGTCACTGTATGCAATTTTAGCATTACAGGTTGCTGCTTTTGGAGAGAGTGTAAATGCCTTGGAAAGTGTAGATGTTATCTCTTCAGATGAAAAAAAAGAGTCATATACTGTAGAGTCGATGTCTACATCAACTAAATTGAATTTATCGATAAAAGATACACCACAATCAGTGAGTGTATTTACACGACAAAAATTAGATGATTTAGGAATAAATTCTTACTCTGATATGTTAGCTAATGTAACTGGTGTGACACTTGATAGATGGGATGAAAGATTACATTCTAGTGCACGAGGTTTTGTTATCGATTATTATAAAATTGATGGTATGCCTACTTACAATGCTTATAATGATAGAGATCTTGATTTATCAATGTATGAACGAGTAGAAATTGTTAAGGGAGCTAATGGATTAACTACAGGTGCAGGAAATCCAGGAATGAGTATAAACCTTGTTCGGAAAAAAGCAAATAGTAAAGATTTAAAAGGAACTTTAAAGCTAGAAGCTGGCTCATGGGACTCTTATGGTGCAACTGTAGATATAGGTTCGAGCTTAAATAAGAATGAAACTATTCGTGGAAGGGTTGTGTTAAAACATAAAAATTCAAACTCATTTATGGATAAATATAATTCTGAAAATAATTTATTTTATGGTGTTATAGATGCTGATTTAAGTGATAATACAAATGTTTCTGTTGGGGTTTCATATCAAGAGATAAATAAAAATGGAATTAGATGGGGTGGATTACCTGCATATCATACTGATGGAACATTTACAAATTTTGATAGATCAAAAACAGTTTCAGAAGATTGGACATACTGGGATACTGAAATTATATCTGTATTTACAGATTTAAAACATAATTTTGCTAATGGAGTATCGTTAAATACAAACTATTCGTATAATGAAATATCGAAAGACACAGCATTACTATACTTTACTGGTGCAGTAGATAAGGCTACAGGAGCTGGTACTTCTTCTATGGATTGGGAAGCAAGTGAAGAAAAAAAAGAACATGATTTTGATATAAATGTAAATATACCATTTGAACTTGGAGGACTAGAACAAGAGATAATTATAGGAACGACATATAATTTATCAAAACAAACAAAATATGATGCAAGATATCCTAATGGATACTATGATAGTGTTGCTAATTTTTATAATTATAATATTTCTCTTCCTTCAAATTCAAATACAGATGTTCCTTATGTAGTTGAACCTGAACAAATAGAACAAAAAGCTATTTATTTAGCTGGTAAATTTCAAGTAACAGATGAAGTAAAAGTAATAGCAGGAACTCGTTTATCTTCTTATAAATACACAAGTGATGACAATAGCAAAGATACAAGAAAGTTTTCAGAAGAGATAACTCCATATTTAGGATTTGTATACGATTTAAATAAAGAACATTCTTTATATACAAGCTACACAAGTATTTTTAAGCCTCAAGATAATAAAGATGCGAATGGGGATTATTTAGATCCTATAAAGGGAGATAGTTTAGAAGCAGGTATTAAAGGTGAATACTTAGATGAAACATTAAATGCTTCATTATCATTATTTAGGACAAAACAAGATAATATAGGTCAAGATACAGGTCGAAAGACTTTAAATAATGAAACTATATACGAGGCAACAGCTGGTGTAATTAGTAAAGGGATAGAGATTGATATTTCTGGAAAAATTACTGATAATTTTAGTATCGATTTTGGAGTAGCCAATTTTTCTGCAAAAGATAAAGATGATGAAAAATATAATACGAAAGCATCAAGAACTACAGCAAATATATTTGCAAAGTATAAGTTTAAAGATTTTGTATTTGGTGCAGGACTAAATTATAAAAGTAAATATTATGTAGAAGTTGCAGGTAAAGAAACTATAACACAAGAGGCTTTTTATTTAGTGAACGCAATGACTAGTTATGATATAAATAATAATTTAAAAGTACAACTTAATATTCATAACCTTATGGATAAAAAATATTATGAAGGTATTGGTTCAAATAGTATGGTTTATGGATCTCCTAGAAACTTTACAGCAACTTTAAAATATTCATTTTAAATATAAAGAAAGAGTATTAAAAAACTCTTTCTTATTATAATTATGATAATCACTATTAAATTTAATAGAACTTTTACTATAATTCTTTATGATAAATGAAGAATATAAAAACTTAAAAATATTGTATGTTGAAGATGAGCAATTAATTAGAGCTAACGCAGTGTCATATTTACAAAGATTATTTTATCAAGTTTATGAAGCGTGTAATGTTAATGATGCTATACAAATAATCAAAGAGAAAACTCCCCATCTTGTCATCACAGATATAAAAATGCCCAAAAGTAATGGCTTAGATATGATACGAGAAATAAGAAAAAGTGATCAAAAAACGAAGTTCATAGTTTTGAGTGCCTTTACAGATACGAAGTATCTTTTAGATGCTATTGATTTAGGACTTGTAAAATATCTGACAAAACCTATCAAACATGATATATTATACCCTTTACTTATGAAGTGTGCAAAAGAAGTATTTCATAAAAAAGAACATAAAAAATATCTTTCTAAAAAGTGCTATTTTGATACATCAAACGACACCCTTATAAATGATAAATATATAGTGAATCTAACAAAAAATGAATTACTTTTTTTGAAAAATCTTTTCAAAAATTTTCCTCGTTCAGTTACATACGAAGAGTTACAAAATAATATATGGCAAGATGACTATATGAGCGAAAATGCACTAAGACTTTTAGTAAGAGATTTGCGTAAGAAACTACCACAACATAGTATAAAAAATTTGTCAAAAATTGGTTATAAAATAGAGCTTTTTTAATGAAATATATTTTATGTGTAATTTTTATTCTCTCTTCAAGTGTTGGTGATGATTATTTTTATAAAGTGATTCAAAATATTGAAGTTTCGAAGGATTTCAAAAACTACACAAATGTTGATGAGCTTAAATTTACGAAACAAAAAATAAAAAAACTATCTGTTCGAATTACTTTAAATGAAGCAGAAATCAAAAATCAAAAGTTTTATTTAAATATTGTCTCTGATATGGACTCACTGTATAAAACAAATGCACAATATACACAAACTAAAAACAATATACATATTGATTTAACAAATTTAAAAACAAATGTTTTGTATTTTGATTATATTTATGATGAGGTGAAACAAGGTGAATTTCGTTGTGATATTATCAATGAATTTGAGTATCTTTATATGTACCCTTATGAGGGGATAATTTATGGTGTAGCGTATGGGATAATTTTTTGTGCTTTTTTATACTATTTAATTATCTTTTTTTCTACAAATGTCAAAGCTTTTCTGTACTATTCTATCATGCAGTTTTTTGTTTTGTTATCACTTATTGGGTTTGTTTATGTAAGTTTTTTATCTTATCCTAATCAAAATTTTTATCTCACCCAAGCAGTTATTGATATTTGTGAAACTTCTGCTTTTTTATTTACTCTTTTATTTACAAAGGAGATATTAAAAACAAATAAAGTGATGCCTAAAATGAATCTAATTTTGAATCTATTTGTATTTTTAAACATACTCGACATTATTGCAATTTTAGTGTATAAATATTCTATTTTATATGAATATATGCGATTTGATATAGGTTTTTTGATTCCAGTTATAGCAGGTATGATTGCTATATACAAAGGGGATAGGTTTGCATTTATTTATACTTTTGGTTGGTGTATAATGTTTATTTTTGTAAACATAGCCGAAGATCAAATTATACCTATTAGTGGAATATATACTATTCATATCATAGCACCTTTTGAATCCTTGATATTTAGCTTTGCTTTAGGAGTTATGTTAAGAAAACTCATCTATAAACAAAATGAAAAAGAAAAAATGCTTATACATAAAAGTAGACTAGCTTCAATGGGTGAGATGATAAATAACATAGCACATCAATGGAAACAGCCATTGACTCACTTAAGTTATATAAATATGAACTTAGAACTTGCATCTGAGGATAAACAGTTTGATAGAAATTACTTAAAAGTAAAAATTGAAGAGTCCAATCAGCAAATAGATTTTATGTCACATACTATAGATAACTTTAGAGATTTTTACAAGCCAATTAAAGAAAAAAAGAGTTTTCTCATTTCTAAAGCGGTTCAACAATCTATTGATATAATGAAACCAATATTAGAAATCAATAATGTAAATATCAAGTTTTCTATCCTTAAAGATGGTAATCTTCTCTCTTATGAAAATGAATATTCACAAGTGATCTTAAATTTGATTACAAATGCCAAAGATGCATTAATAAGTAGAAATATAGACAATGCTTCTATTACCATAATACTTGATTTTGTAGATAATCAAAGCGTTGTTAGTGTTAACGATAATGCAGGTGGAATAAAACAAGAAAATATAGAAAAAATATTTGAACCTTATTTTACCACAAAAGAAACAGGCAGTGGAATAGGGCTTTATATGTCACAAACTATTATAGATTCGCATTTTAAGGGAGTACTCAAAGTTTCAAATAAAGCCAATGGTGCTTGTTTTCAAGTTATTGTTTAGACTCTTGTATCATTCTAATAATTTTATCAGTATTTCTTTTACTTACATAAATACTTAAAACTATTAAAAGTAAAGTAATACTAATAAGAACAATATATGGTAAACTCCAACTATTTCTTGATGTCATATTTTTAGAAAGCTTTTTTGGTTGTTTTGTTTCAGTTATTTTAGTTACATCAAATCCATCAATTGGAGCTATACCCTCTTTAACAATTGTATGCCCTGGTCCTCCGTCAAGTACAACTTGATAAGGTTCTTTTGGTATAGCTATTGTGAGTTCTCCATCATCAGGAAGTCTTTTTTGAAAAAGTATTGCACCATTATTGAGTGCTTCTAGTCGAATCAGTGCATCAACAGCACTTTGTCCTGTACTAAATGTCCCTGCTATAGTCATTGTATTGTCATCATTATCCATAATATTCATAATAAGTGTATGAGCATAGATGTTTGTTACTAGTAATAAAAAAAGAGTGCTTAGTAGTTTTTTCATAATTTTTCCTTTAAAGGTCTTTTGACCAAAATTTTTGTATTTCATTGTTTTTTTGCGGTAGTCTAAACCCAACTATAAGAAGTAATATTCCAAATATCATCAACCCAATATCGACACTTACTATCTGCACTAGACCTTGATTCCATAACTGAATCAACGAAAAGTCACTGTTTATATAGTGGAAAATTGGCGAGAGTATAAATAAAACTCCTGCTAATTTTAAAAACTCTTTTGCTGCTTGATAGGAGTTGATACGATACAAAGACCAAGTAAAAGTAGCCAGCCAAGAAACAAAAAATATCCCCTCTTGCCAGATAAATCTATCTTTCAAATCAAATGGCAGAGTCCATTGCATTGCAAAAAGCAAAGCTGTTGCAGGTAATACACCTATCATAACACTTAATGAGAGTTTTGCCATCCAATGATAAAATGGTATGTTTCGAGGAAATTTTTTCGCTTTTTTTTCAAGCCAAAGTAATACTCCAAATCCTAAACCAAATGCAGATACACTCATAATAGTTGCTATTAGTAATCTAGTAAAAGTATCTACCCCAAATAAAAAATGTAAAAAATACATACTATCAAAAAATAATCCAGACCAGTGTTTATCCATCACTTTATGCTGTCGAACAAGTGATCCATCAACTGCACTTAAAGTTATGCTTGGTTTATTTGATATACCATTTAAAAATGGCATATATGGATTGTATCCCTCTATTTTTACTTGTGCACTAATATCTTTCCAATTTATTAAAGTAATTTTTTGAAAGTCGATGGCAGGATTTATTGTACTTGCCTTTTGTATAAGTTCCCCAATAGGTAACATATCTGCAGATATATTTTGTTTCTCTACATTTTGAATTGGAGGAAATAGAATAGGGGATGTCAAATCAAAAATTCGGTGTGTTTCACCTTTGGAAACTAAGTAAGTCATAGGAGCTGAAGCTGTATATCCAATATTCATCAATGCACCAGTTAAAGTGATGATAATAAAAGGGGGAAATACCCAAGTTAATATTTTTCTATGAAGTTTGGAAAATCTACTTATAGGTTTTTTCGCATTATTATTATACTTGATCATTATGACAAGAATCAGTCCCCCAATAATTAAAAATAATCCCCCAACTGCAACAAAACCAAAGATAAGATATCCAAAAGTTTTGAGTGGTCTTCCATAGTGCATATGGTTAAGAAATTTTGCAAGTTGAGATTGATCACCTTCATTATTTATCTGTTCTTTTGTATTTGGATCAAAATACACAGGCTCAACAAACTGATGTGAAACTTTTAAGATAGGGTCATGTTGATATCCAGGGAGTGTTATTTGGATATTATTTGTAGGAAAATTAGGATCAGAGATTACTGGATCTATCATTGTTGCATAATCGATTTTTGTTACATCCATATATTCAATGTGTCGTGAGGGTTTTTCCCACACTTGAATATAGGGTAATAAAATTGCAAATATCCCAAAAAACACAGCAAGATACATAACCAAAGAAAAAGTTATACCAGCAGCAACATGCACTCTTTGTAGTCTTTGTTTTAAGAAAATAGTAGTTTCTTTCATCTTATTTACTTCCATAATATGCAAATGTAATTGCAATTGCAAAGATTAAAGAGGGGATTACAGATCGAAGTAATGCGATCCATTTTGTAGGTGAAATGGAGATCCAAAGAGCTACAACTGCCCATGCAAGAGTATTGAGCATCAATGGAATAGTAATTGACTTTGAAGCTTCAGTTGGGATAAGAAAAACTAAAAGAGTCATTCCTAAATAAGCTACTATAAGCCCTCCAAATATTGCACAAAGTGTTCTAAAAAGACCGATTCGTCGACCACTTTTTTCAGGAGTGGAGAGAGTTTTATATATATTTTTGAATATCATCAAAATACCTTATAAGTAATTTTGATAATGATAATCAAAAGTAATTAAATTGTCACTTAAATGGATAACTCACTAGACAAGGGCAGTTTGAAAGCTTACCCTTATTATTTTATACAATCACTCTTGCTTCACTAATAAATTGATCCATACCATAAGGATCAGTAGCAACAAAAATATATTTTTTATCATTTAACATAACTTTAGCTTTTGTAATCTCTACATTATCTTCTCCATTAAAATAGTCTTTGTTAAGATATTTGATAGTGTAAATAGTATTTTCTTTTAAATCTAAAGCTTCTAATTCTTTTTGTGTATGTGCTTGAAAACTCATTATGTACTCCTTTTAAAAATAAATAACTATTATTATAGATTATAATATCTTTAAATATAGTTAGTATTTATTACAATACTTTTATATTATCTAGGATAATATCCCAATAACTAGAAAGTAACAATTAAATGGAGTATATATGGAACAAGAAAGAAGAAACGAAGCAGAACTATTGATAAAAAAAGTACTAAAAGAGAAGTCATTTCTCGTTTTAACGGAAAATGAAAAACATTTTTTAATAGATGTATATAATGACGAGATGAAAATCGCGAGTGATGATTATGAAAACTATCAAAAATTGCCTGAGTCACAAAAACTAGTAAATATCGTTATCTTAGCATTAAAAGAGTATATTGGAAGTTGGCATGTTTCAACAAAAGAGATGGAAGATATCTCAAAATACATTGAAAGTATCTCAAATTTTGAATAATTTATAGAACTACTTATAAATATGGCAAAATGCAATATTTCATAATATATGTAAAAAATTACGATATTATCTCTTATTTTAGGAGATATTTCTATGAAAACTATAAGCCAACTTGAATCTTTTGATAAACCAAGAGAAAAACTTTTAAACAAAGGTGTACAACACCTCAAAGACTATGAACTAGTAGCCATAGTTTTAGGAAGTGGTATAAAAGGGAAAGATGTAATAAAATTGTCAAAAGAGATTGTAAAGCTTTTTGAAGACGATTTTAACTCTTTAGATCTGCAAAAACTTCTAAGTATACATGGATTAGGAGTAGCTAAAGCTTCTCAAGTGATATCCGCTGTTGAACTTTCCCGTAGATATCTTATTAAACAAAACAAAAAAATAACAGATGCTAGTGATGTATATGAAGAACTAAAAAAATATAGAGATAAGCGTCAGGAGTATTTTTTATCTCTTTATCTTGATGGTGCAAATCATCTGTGTGAAACAAGAGTTATAACTATAGGAACACTAAACCAAAGCTTAGTACATCCAAGAGAAGTTTTTGCACCTGCTATAGAACAACGATGTGCAAGTATCATAGTGGCACATAATCATCCAAGTGGAGTGTTAATTCCTAGCAAGGAAGATATTGAAGTAACAAAAAGACTCCAAGAATCAGGAAAAATTTTAGGAATTGAACTCCTTGATCATTTGATATTTACAAAAAATGGGTATGTAAGTTTGCGTGATGAAAACTATATGTAAAAAGCTATCTCTATTCTAAAATTAATATATTTATAAGCATAACTCTATAAAATTAAATAATTACATATAAAGGACTAACATGGAATGTGAAATGCCAACAGTATCAAGTACGAATAGCCAAATCAAAACAATTTTGGAAGAAACAAAAACAATAGCTATTGTAGGGTGTTCTCCAGATTCTTCAAAAGCTAGCAACAAAGTAGCAAATTATCTTCAAAATGTTGGATATAGAATAATTCCTATATATCCAAAAGAAGAGGAGATTTTAGGCGAAAAGGTTTACCGTAGTTTATCTGATATCCCTAGTGATATTCAAATTGATATGGTAGATATATTTAGGAAACCTGCTGTTATAGCTTCTGTTATTGATGAAGTTTTAGTAAGAAAAGATGTAAAGTGTATTTGGACTCAGTTAGGACTTGTAAACAATGAAGCTGCAAAAAAAGCTAGCGATCTTGGTTTTCAAGTTGTACAAAATAAATGTACAAAAATAGAACATGCTAACTTATTTCATTAGATTTTACAAGTAGGATTTAGTTGCAACTCTAGTGTTGCAACAGTTCCTTGAACTCCATCTTCTCTATTTTTAAGTGATATAGTTCCACCAATAGTATCTGCAGCACTTTTTGCTAAAAATAGACCAAGACCAGCACCTTTTTGTCCACCAACTCTTTTAAATGGTGCAAATAAATCTACATCTTCATCACATCCAATACCTTCATCTATGACTTTGAGTGTAATTGATTGATTGTTTGGTATGGTTTGTATAAGGATATTTTTACCTTCTGGTGTAAATTTAATAGCATTTTGTACAAAATTTTGAATAATTTGTGTTAAAAGTGTCTCTTGAATAATAGTGGTAAAACTTTCAATTTGTGTTTCAAAAAATAGTTGAATATCTTTTTCTCTTGCTAATAATTTAAAATCATCAGCTTTTTTTGATACATATTTAATGATATCAAGTTCAATGGGTTTTTCAAATTGAGCACCTTCTTGTCTTCCCATATCTAAAATAGATGAGATCATCTGGTTCATACCATCTATCTCTTTTACATGAAGGTTCAATACATCTATATATTTTTCAGGCTCTCTTTTTTTTGTTAGGGTTACTTGACTTTTGAGCTTCATAACTGCTAGCGGTGTTTTGAGTTCATGAGCCGTACCGATAAAGAGTTCTTTTTGATATTTTACATAACTTTCAATTCTTGTTGTAAGAGTATTGATAGAACTAGCAAGTGCTTCAAACTCTATTGGTAAAGAATCTGTATCAATTTTTTCTAATGAGTTTGCATTCATATTAGAAAGCTTTTTAGTAATTTTTATAATAGGAAACAATAATGTTTTTGATACAGCAAAGGCGTATATAATAATAAGTATAAGTCCACCAAAACCTAGAAAAATAAGATTTCCAAAAATCTTATTCAGCATTGTATGAGAAGAGTTAATATTTCGATTTAATTTAAGGTATTGATTTGTTGTTAAATCAAGAGGATAAATTAGTTCAATAAAATGATTTTTATTTTGGCTATATTGTCGAAAAGTAAATTGTGGTGTTTTTTCTAAGACTATAACTTCAATTGTAGTATCATTATTTACTAAAACTCTAAGGTTTGAATTGTGAACTTCATTTGTTTGTGATTTTGCTAAAGTAACGATGAGCTTAGCATCTTTGATAAGCTCATCTGAAATATCCTCATATATTGTTGCTTTTGTAAAACCATAAAATATTAATGACAATACAATCACAAAAAAAGAGGTTGCAAATATAAGTTTTTGAGAAAACTCCTTATATATGCTTTTTCTACCCATAATTATATGTCTTTTTCTACTTTAGGTGGGTAACAGAATCTGTAACCTCGTCTTCTAATTGTTTCTATTGTTGCAATATTTAATGGCTTGTCCATTTTTTGTCTAATCTGGTTAATTGCTACTTCAATTACATTTGGTGTTACTAATTCTGGTTCTTCCCAAATTGCATCAAGTAATTGCTCTTTTGAAACAATTTGATCTCTATGACGAGCTAAGTGAGTTAAAACTTCAAAAGGTTTCCCTTTAAGTTCGATCTCTTTACCTTCATAAGTAATTTTTTCTTCATCTGGATTGATTGCTAAGTTTTCAATAGTGATAACATTTGTACCACCAAATCTTAATCTACATTTGATTCTTGCTAATAAAATGTCGAAATCAAAAGGTTTTTTGATGTAATCATCAGCACCTGTTTTAAGAGCTTTAATTTCACTCTCTTTATCATCTCTAGCACTTACGATTACAACTGAAGTTCGACCACTTCTATTTTTGATAAGTTTTGTTAATTCTAACCCGTCACCATCTGGTAACATCCAGTCTGTTAAAACTAAGTCATAATTTCTAATTTCGATGAAGTATTCTGCATCTTTAAAGTTTTCTGCTATATCAACCTGATATCCAATATCTTGTAAACCTTCTTGAAGTGTTCTATTTAATGTACTTTCGTCTTCTACTATTAAAATTCTCATTTAATTTATCCCTTTATTATTTATCTAAAAACTTAAAATTAAGTTAAGTCTTAGTTTCAAAGTTTGGGATTATATCATAAATATTCGATAATTTAAAGTGTATTTAAGCTAAATTTGAAAATTTATGTAATTTTATTAAATTTTGGATATAATCAGAAAAAATTTAAGGTGTATAAAATGAAAATTCTTAATAAAAAAACTATCATAAGTCTAGTAGCTTCTTTAGCTATTTCTAGTTCTTTGTTTGCTGAAGATAAAGTGTATGCAGTAGTAAATGGTGAAAATATCACTTCTGCAAGTATTGCTATTGCGCTAAGAGATCCTAGAATCCAATATGAATCTTTACAAAAAGAACAGCAAAAACAAGTTCTTGATAATATCATAGAACAAAAACTTCTAGCACAAGAAGCTTTTAAAAGTGATGTTGTTAAGTCAGCTTTATATAAAGAAGAGTTAGAAAAAGCAAAACAAAATCTTGCATATCAAATTTGGATTAGAGATTTAAGTCAAACTGTACAAGTGTCAGATAAAGAAGTAAAGTCTTATTATGACAAAAATAAAGAGAAGTTCAATACTCCTTTAGAATTAAAAGCTAGTCATATTTTAGTAAAAACAGAAAAAGAAGCAAAGGCTGTAATAAAAACATTATCATCTGCAAAAGATTTAAAAGTAGAATTTCCAAAACTAGCAAAAGAGAAATCAATAGGACCATCTGCACAAAATGGTGGAGAGTTAGGTTGGTTTACAAAAGAGAAAATGTTACCAGAATTTAGTGCAGCAGCAGAAGCTTTAAAAATAGGAACAATAACAAAAAAAGCAGTAAAAACACAATATGGTTTTCATATTATTTATTTATCAGATAAAAAAGAACCTTCAACTATGTCATTTGAAAAAATTGAAAAACAATTAAAACAAGAAGTTTTACAAAGAAAATTTGTAGATAAAGTACAAAATATAGCAGCAGATTTAAAAAAGAAATCAAAAATAGAATATAAATAAAAGGTAGATAAATATGGCAGTATTAGATGTAGTAAAAGCAGGGGTTTTAACAGGTAGTGAAGCAAAAAAGTTATTTGATTATGCAAAAGCGAATAATTTTGCGATACCAGCTGTAAATATTGTAAATACAGAATCAATCAATGGAGTTTTAGAAGCAGCTGCAAAAGTTAATTCACCAGTAATATTACAGTTTAGTAACGGTGGTTCAACATTTTTCGCAGGAAAAGGTTGTAAAGCACCAAATGCATCAGCTTTAGGTGCTATTAGTGGAGCAAGGCATATTCATATGATGGCAGAAGCTTATGGTGTGCCTGTTGTTCTTCATACAGATCATGCGGCTAGAAAATTATTACCATGGATTGATAGTTTAATAGAGGCAAGTACTGAAAACTTCAAAAATACAGGTCGACCTTTATTTACTTCTCATATGTTAGATTTAAGTGAAGAGCCAATTGAAGAAAATTTAGATACATGTGTTGAATACTTCAAAAAAATGAATGAACTTGATATGATGATAGAAATTGAGCTTGGTATTACAGGTGGAGAAGAAGATGGAGTAGATAACTCTGATATTGATAATGCACTTTTATATACTCAGCCAGATGAAGTAAATTATGCTTATGAAAGATTAAATGCAATTAGTGAAAACTTTACAATAGCTGCATCTTTTGGTAATGTTCATGGTGTTTGTAAACCAGGTAATGTTGTACTTACTCCAAAAATACTTGATAACTCTCAAAAGTTTATTTCTGAAAAATACAATTTACCTGCTAAACCAGTGAACTTTGTATTTCATGGTGGAAGTGGTTCTACTTTAGAAGAGATTAGAGAAGCTATTACATATGGTGTTATTAAAATGAACATTGATACAGATACTCAATGGGCATATTGGGATGGAGTAAGAAAGTTTGTTGCAGATAAACATGATTACTTACAAGGTCAAATTGGAAATCCTGATGGTGATGATAAACCAAATAAAAAATACTATGACCCTAGAGTTTGGTTAAGAGCTGGACAAAATAGTTTAATCGCTAGATTAGAAGTTGCGTTTAACGATTTAAATTGTATCGATAAAAACTAAATAACATTTTATTTAGTTTTAAAAAAGGAAGTCGTAAAGGCTTCCTTTTTTTTGTTTACAATGTATTTACTTTAGTATGATAAAATAGTAATAAAGGATTTATAAATTGATACAGGTGTTAATGATTGAAGATGATTTTGAGATAGCTGAACTTTTAACAGAATATCTGAGCTCTTATGATATTAAAATTACGAATTATGATTGTCCCCATCTTGGTATTAGTGCTTTAAGTGTTGATAAATATGATTTAGTTATTTTGGATTTATCATTACCTAGTATTGATGGAACTGAGGTATGTAGACTTATACGAGAGAAACATAATTTACCTATCATTATTTCTAGTGCAAGGAGTGATATTAAAGATAAAGAGATTTGTTTTAATAATGGTGCTGATGATTATCTTCCAAAACCTTATGATAGTCAAGAGTTAGTCTTAAGAATAAATTCATTACTACGAAGAAAGACATTTTATTCAACAGAAGAATCAGAACAAAAAGAGAAAATATTTACCATTGATACGAAAAAACTTGAGATTAGAAAAAAAGCTCAAGTGTTAAGCTTGACAAGTGCAGAATATCATATTTTAGAATATCTCATAAGTAAGGCGAATTTTGCTATTAGTAGAGAAGAGATGCTTCTTAATGTCGAATCAATAAAGTATGAAAGTAGTTTTAAAAGTATTGATGTTTTAATAAGTAGAATCAGAGGTAAAATAGAAGAAAACCCTAAAAAGCCAAAATTTATCATCTCTCTTCGAGGTATTGGGTATAAACTTATCAATGAATAAAAATTCTCTTTTTTTTAAAATCACACTTTTTTTTATAGCTATGATAGTTATGACACACATTATAATTTTTATGGGTTACAATATAACTCAACAAAACCAAATAGACATTACAGTAGTTAAGTATATGAAATCTTTGCATCGCACAACTGAAAATATTTTAGGCAAACGCAAGAAACCTGAACATATAAAATTTCATAATAGACCACCACCTCCAAGAGGGTTACCGATACATGAATTAATGCAACAAAAAGAAAAGTTTAAAACAGTTTTGGAGATGTATGATTTAGAATTATCTTCTTTGCAATATGAAGTTATTAAAAATAAGGGTAACTTAATAGCTAAAGAATTTAACTGGGAACTCTATAAATATAATGGATTTAAATATTTTTATATTAAAGAACCTTTTGTACAAATACTTTTAAAAGATACTATAAAAATTAGAGAATCGACACAATATATAATTATTTTAACGATATTACTCAATATACTATTTATTACTTTTTATTTATTTTTATTAAAAAAATTATTGCCACTTAGAAAACTAAAACAAAATATATCTCAGTTTTCAAAAGGAGATCTCAATATTGATACTTCATCTTTAGGAACAGATGAAATTAGTGATGTTTCCAATGAATTTAATAATGCTATAAAAGAGATTAAACTATTGACAAATTCACGAAACCTTTTTTTGAGAAATATTATGCATGAATTAAAAACACCAATAACAAAAGGATTGCTTATATCCAATATGCTTGAAGAAAGTAAATTTAAAAATAGTTTGAAAAAAGCATTTTTTAGACTAGAGTTTCTTCTAAACGAGTTCTCAAGAATTGAGAAGTTTACTTCAAACAATATGACATTACAATTAAGTGAATTTCGGATGGTTGATATAGTAGATCACTCTTTAGATATATTACTTACAAATTTAGACTCCATTAAACTTATTGTTATTGATAATAGTGTTGTAAAAGTTGATTTTGAACTTTTTACATTAGCCGTTAAAAATATTGTAGACAATGCGATAAAATATGGGGAGGGTAAACCAACTATAATAATAGAAGATAGTACCTTAACTATTAAAAATAAAGGTATAGCTTTGGAAAAACCAGTGGAAGAGTATAATAAACCTTTTAATAAAAAGTATGAAAATAGTAATAATGGATTGGGATTAGGACTTTATATTGTAAATCATATTTTAAAATTACATAATCTAAATTTAGAACATAATTATGATGAGGAGAAACATGAAAATGTTTTTAGAATCATGTTTAAAAAAACCAATAATAGATAATTGTTACTTTTTGTTTACTCAAATTAGATATTATTTGATTATAGAAAAATTAAAAGGATGAGTTATGAGTATATCAAGTACAGCATCAAATAGTTCGATGCAACAGATGATGCAAATGCAACAAACACAACGACCACCTGCACCCAGTTCAACAAATTTAGTATCTCAGATTATGGAATCAAATGATATAGATGGGAGCGATTCACTTACTATTGAAGAACTTGGATTATCTCAAGAGGATTTTACTAGTTTCGATACAGATTCTGATGGTTTTCTAAGTAGTTCTGAATTAGAAGAAACACTCTCTTCAAAACTTGAATCAATGAAAAATCAAGAACTAACACCTGAAAGTTTTGCAAGTTTTTTAAGTGAAATGGGAGTGGAAGTTCCATCACCTCCAACTCAAGGAAAGATACCAAATGCAGCCCAAATTGCTCAAGATATTTTTAGCTCTAAAAGTACGAATGAAAATGGCTTAATCACTATTGATGAATTGGGTGTTTCAGAAGAACTTTTTAGCACATTAGATATTGATTCAGATGGTGCGATAAGTCAAGAAGAATTGGAAGAAAGTTTGACAGCACTTTTTGATAGTGTTGAAAGTGGAGATACGACAAAAGAAGCTGCTGGAGCTGTTTTATCAACACTTGGAGTAGCACCTCTAGGGTCTGATTCTGGTGAAGTTGATGGTTCAGGAACTCAAGCATCAAATGGTGAGGCAGGTGGAGTACCTCCTACAGGTGGTGGAGCAGGTGCAGGAGGAGGCTCTTCATCTGAAGAAGAATATGATGAAGCTGATACAAATCAAGATGGATATGTTTCAGCTGCAGAACAAGCAGCTTATGATGGTACAACAGATGAAACTTCTCAAGACTATGCCTTGAAACTTGTAAGTTCTTTATTAGAAGCACTTAAAATAGAAGATATGTCAAATGCAGAAGATATGGATCTTTCAAAATTTAAATCAGTAATGTCAATGATCAATAATCAAACACAAGATAGTTCAACAGCAGATAAGCTAAATACTTATGTCTCAAATTTAGACTTAGGTTTAAAAACGGCATAAATAACTTTTTATATTTTTTAAGTAGGTTTCTATTGACTTTAAATAGAGACTTACTATATAATGTCGGATTAGCGTATAAAAAGGTTATCATTTGATAAAAAAAACAAGTATTATAAATGGTTTATATTGTGTAGAAATTTCAGAAGTTAACCTCTCTATCCAATGTGGTTCACCTGCTGAAAGTGTGAAACACTTAATGAAAAAAAACATTATAGAAACTATTTCAAAAGATGGCATCAATTTTGAAACAGGACCAAATGCAATACTTTTATCTGACACCATGATTCAAAATGGTGAATTTTCAAACATGTCTGAATTTTCAGTGTTACAAATGTTATATAGACAAGGGATGATTCTTCCAAATCATCCTAATAATACAGGTCTAAAACCTATTTTAATAGGTTCAGACTCGCAAGTTAATGCACAAATGGACTATATCTATCGAGGTAATTATGGTTTGGTTTCCCAAAAAGAGATAGAAGAGTGTGGCATTGAAAAAACAAAAGCAAAAGAGTTGATGAATATGAAACTAA
The DNA here is from genome assembly GCF_047159865.1 of Arcobacter sp. 15-2. Classification (GTDB taxonomy): domain Bacteria; phylum Campylobacterota; class Campylobacteria; order Campylobacterales; family Arcobacteraceae; genus JAIOSF01. The sequence goes on along the minus strand of NZ_AP038804.1, from coordinate 263,068 downwards.
AATTTGCTTTTGGAGAACTCAAAAATGTTGATAACTTAATAGACAAATGTATAATAAATACTGACAAAGTAGAGATTCGTGATAATGTCTTTATTCAACGAGTAAAGCATAATATTTTTGAAATAAGTTACAAAGATCAAGTAGTTCAAGTCGATCTAAATCTTAAACCAAATCAAACATATCCTTCACCTTATGTGCTTCCTCAGTATAAGATTGAACGAGATTACTTTTCAGTAATTCATACAGGTCAAGGTGATGGATGGGATATAACTCGACCATCTATGAATTCTATTATATCTTTTCAAGGTAAGTTATATGTTGTAGATGTTGTTCCAAATTGTAAACATATTTTAAATGCTTTAAGTATAGATATTAATGAGATTGAAGGGGTATTTCAAACACATACTCATGATGACCATATTGGGGGAATCACTTCCTTATTACGAAGTGATAAAAAAATTAAATTTTTTGCTTCAAAATTAGTAATGTCTGCAACCGCAAAAAAACTATCTGCCTTGTTGAGTTTCGATGAATCGGAGTTTTATAATCTAGTTGAAACTCATGAATTAGAACTTGATGCATGGAATGATATCGATGGTTTAGAAGTTGCACCATATATCTCTCCTCATCCTGTAGAAACAACTATTTTTGTATTTCGAACTCTCTATGGGAGTGGATACAAAACTTATGGGCATTTTGCTGATATTATGGATCTTGATGTATTACAAAAAATGGTTGTTGATCATAAGTATGACATGGGTATCTCTCAACAATTTTTTAATGAAGTTAAACAACATTATATTCAGTGTCTTGACTTGAAAAAAATTGATATTGGGGGAGGGATGATTCATGGTAATGCTAAAGACTTTATCGATGATACTACCTCAAAAATTGTGCTTGCTCATACTGCACATGATCTAACTCATGAGGAAAAAAGAATAGGAAGTGGTTCTTTATTTGGTTTGAGTGATATTTTAATACCATCAAAAAATAATTATGATTTAGACCTTATCGATTCTCATTTAAAATCGAATTTTCCAAAGTTAAAAAGATATCAAAGAAAAGTTTTTTTGAATTTTAATGTTGTAGAGTTTAATCCAGAAGCGATCATTATACGAGAGGGTGAAAATTTAAAAAATGTTTATTTGATCATAAATGGACAGATCGAAAAAATCAAAAAAAATAAAAGCGATAATGTAACTTTAAAACCAGGAATTATCATAGGTGAAAAGATGGCTTTAACCAATGAGCTTCCAAGATCTACTTTTGTTGCTAAAAACTTTGTAAAACTGTTAGAGATACCAGCAGATTTTTTTTATAATTTTGTTGATAAACATAACTTAATAGAACATATGGTTGAGCAAAGTTCAAAAAGCTTAACTCTTCAAAGAACATATCTTTTTCAAGAAGAGATTACTTACTCAACTTTAAATACAATTATTGAAGAGATGGAAGAGATTCATATAAAAAAAGGTGAATTTGATTTTGAAAATAATAAATTATATATAATAGTTTCAGGAAAAGTGAATGTTCTTATTAATGTTACTGTAATTGAAACTTTAAGTAAAAGTGATTATTTTGGAGGAGCATCAGCTATGTTAAGTTATCCCTCTCCTTATCGATTTGAAGTTACAGAAGATACACACTTATATAGTATCTCTGAATCAATTATAAAAAATATTCCAATTGTAAGATGGAAAATACTTGAAAAACTAGAGTTACAAATACAAGACCTTGTGAAAAATCTTATATAATATATAAAAAGAGAAGTGTTACTTCTCTTCTCCTGATGTTCTAGCTCCGTGATATCGTATGATTCCACTTGTGTGGTTTGATACTTGTGCCCAACCCATCTCAAGCATCATTTTTTGACAATAAGCACTTCTACTTCCTGTGTAACAATAAACAATAGTTGGTTTATCTTTTTCATTTTCAACTTGTTTTAAAGCGTTGTAAAATGATGTAGTTGGTACTAGATAATCAGTTCCAACTATTCTGTTTTGATTCCATTCCATCCATTCTCTTACATCAATAAGATTAAAATCAATCATCCCTATATCTCGAGCTTCAAGGAGTGAAATGAGTTCATGGTTATTGATATCTGGTTGTGCTAAAATTTTATTACACTCTTCTGTAGTTAGCCCTTCTGAATGTTGTCTTTGATCTTTTTGAACTTCTTTTGTTTGAGCATTATCTAGTGCATATTGTGGAGTACAAAATATACCACAGTGACATTTTCCTGTTTCAGGTATCTCTTTTTCGATTGCAGGAGTGCAAGGACAAATTCTATTGTTTGAATTATGTTGTTCCTCTTTTGTTTCCCCTACAACCATAAAACAGGGACAAAATCTTGTATTGTAAATTGTTTTATTTCTAGTAAGCCCTAGCAGTGTACTTGTGTTTACCTCTTCTATTGGATTAAAAACTAAGTTTCTGCTCTCACATACTTTTTGTGCAAATAGTTTTGTTTTTTCAAATTCCTTTTGAAATTCCGGTGATTGTGTGTCTATTTTTATCATTTAATTCTTACCTAATAATGTTTTTGTAATAGTAGAGTAATTTAGTTAAGATTGACTTAACTTATTTTTTTAATTATAGAGTAAAGCGGAAGTGTATTATAATATCGTATGAATATATTAGAACAAATTTACGAAATAAATTTTAATAAAGTGATGTTTAATGAAAGAAAAACAACTATTGAGTCTAACAATACTATTATCTTAGGACCTCCTAAAAGTGGAAAAAGTTATTTGATATATGATTATCTTTCCCAATTTGACACAAATAAGTATCTTTATATTGATTTCGAGGATTATAAAAATAACACAAAAGAGATTGCTAAAAATTTACAAGATTTTATAGTACAAAATAAAATTGAAGTGGTTGTTTTCGAAAACTTTTTGTTTGATGTAGAGATACCAAAAAATATTCAAAGTCTTATCATTACTACAAAACAAAAAGACACCATTGAAGGATTTGAGATAATACATTTAGGTGGATTAGATTTTGAAGAGTACTTACTTTTTGATAAAAAACATCAAAACTCCTCAAATAGTTTTAATAGTTTTTTGAAATTTGGGAATTTTCCTGAAAGTATCGAATATGGGGAAAATAAAAAAGCATTACGAAACTATGAAATATGTAAGTTGTATTGTGATGATCAGATTCAGCTAGAGATATTATTTTTATTGGTTAAAAATGCTGGAGAAAAAAAGTCTTTATTTCAACTTTTTAATAGTTTAAAAAAAGAGATAAAAATTTCAAAAGATCGATTTTATAAAACTTGTGAATTATTTGAATACAATAAGTTAATCTTTTTTTGTGAAAAGTATAATCAACCAAAAGCAACAAAAAAAATATATATACATAATCATGCTTTACTCGATATCGTTTCTTATAAAAAGAATTTTAATAATCTATTTAAAAATATGATTTATTTGGAATTGTATACTCGATATGACGATATCTATTATCTTGATAATGTGGATTTTTATTTGACCGAACAAAATGAAATTATATTGGCTATCCCTTTTTTTAATAATTTAATATCTTCGATGATTATTTCAAAACTTTTAACAACATTAGAAAACTATAAGATAAATAAGATTACAATCGTGACAGTAAATAATGAACAAACTTTATTTGTGGGTGAAATAGAAGCTGATATTATTCCATTTAATGTTTGGGCGGTGTCATTATAATCGCTTATTAAGAGTTTAATAAAAAAAATGATAATATAAATTATAAACAATATAAAAAGTAGAATTAAATGGATAATAAAACAGTTCAAGTTGTGGTTGAGTTTGTAGGTGAGATACATGATGAAAACATTAGAGTACTAAAGCGTTCGATTATTGCAAAGTGTGACATAGCTAAAAATCATAAGTCAAGAAGTGTTTTTGTTTCACTAAAAAATATGATTTATAAAAAAAATACAAAAGAGATCTCATTGTTGGTTAATGCTTTAGATGCATTGAGTCAAAAACTTGAGATAAAAATTTGTTTTATAGATTATAGTGCGGAACTTTTTAGTGTTTTAAAATTGGCTATTCAAAAAACAGATATGCGATTGTATAAAAATTTTGAAGTAGCTAGACTATTTTTTGACCCAAAGTCTTTTAAAGAAGATCTTTCTATTTTAGTTTATGATGAAAACGAAGCAAATAGTATAGAACTATGCAATGAGTTAAGTATTTATGCTTATAAAATAACACGAGCTAAAGACAATAAACAATTGCTAGCAGGAATCAATGATAAAGTGTATGATATAATTGTTACAAGAAGTACACTCAATAAAGCAAAAAAAGAGCAAAAAAAAGAATCTTCGAAAAATACTCTTTCTTTATCCAAAGCCCTTATTTTAAATCTACCTATTTTTATGAACAAAGCAGCAGATACTTTAGTTGCATTTACAGGACTAGAAGCTCATAAAGTAGCTCATAGTATTAAACAATTTGATACAAATTTAAAAACAGATAACATTTGTGCTGTTATGCCATTTGCGGGAGATTTGGAGGGGTACTTTACTCTTGTATTCCCTAAAGACATAGCTATAGTTGCGCTAGAAGCTTTACTGGGAGAAACAGTCAAAGAAGATGATATAGCAACACTAAAAGATGGTGTTGGTGAGTTTTGCAATATTATTACAGGTAATGCAAAAACTGAATTTGATGGAAAGGGTATTAAAATTGTGTTTACTTTACCCAAAACATTTGAATCACTTCAAGAAACACATTCTTTTATAGGAAAAAACAATGGTATCTGGATGGATATGCAGTTGTCTGGTAAACCTTTTTATATGTTTATCACAAAATAGCAAATGAGAGAAAATTATCATACAAATCTATGTGGTATAGATGAAGCAGGCAGAGGACCGTTTGCAGGACCTATGTGTGTAGCTGGAGTTGTTTTAAAAAATGATATAAAAGAGTTAGATGATTCTAAAAAATTGAGTGAGAAAAAAAGAGAAAAGCTTTTTGATATCATAAAAGAAAATAGTATTTATCATATAGTATTTACAAGTGCAAAAGAGATAGATGAACTAGGTCTGAGCCTTTGTTTGCAAAACTCCATAAAAGAGATAATGAAAAATATAGAAGCACAACAATACCTAATGGATGGAAATACCTCTTTTGGTATAGAAAATCTAGATTTTTTAATCAAAGCCGATGCTAGTATACAAGAGGTGAGTGCTGCTTCTATTTTAGCAAAAGTGAGTCGTGATAGATATATGTGTGAAATAGCTAAAGAGTATCCAGAGTATAGTTTTGACAAACATAAAGGCTATGGAACAAAAGTACATACAGATGCAATAATAGAGCATGGGTACTGTGATATACATAGAAGAACATTTAAGATAAAAAAGCTTGAAGGTTTAAATATATCTTGATATAATTGCGAATATATAAGGAACGACATTGGCAAAAAAAGATAAAAAGAAAACGAGTGTTAGAGAGTTTTTAAATAAAAAAGCTTTTCATGATTACATAATAGAAGATATATTTGAAGTTGGTATTGTTTTACATGGAAGTGAAGTAAAAGCAATACGAGCTGGAAGAATGAACTTTAAAGAATCATTTGTACGAATTATTAAAAATGAAGTATTTATATTAAATATGAATATTTCCCATTTAGATACTACTCATGTCTCATATCGTCCAGAAGAGGGCAGAGATAGAAAGCTTTTAATGCATCGTAAACAGATAAATAAACTTTTTGAAAAAGTAACGAAAGATGGTTATACAATAGTAGCTACTAAAATGTATTTTAATGATAAAAATATGTTCAAAGTAAATATTGGTATTGCTAAGGGTAAAAAAGACTATGATAAAAGAGAAGATTTAAAAGCAAAAAGTATGAAAAGAGAAACACAAAGAGTTCTCAAAGAATATAACAGATAAAAATAAGGTTATATATGAATAATAAAATAGAACAACTTAAATTTGGTATAGTAGGTTTAGGGCTTATGGGTGGATCATTTGCTAAAGTTGTAAAAAAATACAATCTCTCTTCTAGTGTTGTTGGATATGATCATAATAAGGAACATCAAAAACAAGCCTTAGTGTTAAACCTTGTAGAACGAATAGTTGAACTTGATGAATTACTTCAGTGTGATGTGATAGTGCTATGTATCCCTGTTGATGCCATTATAAAGTTTATGCCTACTTTAGAAGGGATCTCTGCAAATACTACTATTATGGATTTTGGGAGTACAAAAAAACTTATTGTTGATAACATTCCAAAGAGTATACGAAAGAATTTTATTGCTGCACACCCTATGACAGGAACAGAAAAGTTTGGTCCTAGTGCTGCTATTGATGGTTTGTATGAAGGGAAAACTGTTGTATTGTGTGATTTAGATATATGTGATAATCTTCACAAAGAAAGAGTACTGAATATATTTAATGCAATAGCAATGAGAATAGTAGAGATGGATTCTACAACACATGATAAACATGCCTGTTATATCTCTCATCTTCCTCATGCTATCTCTTATGGTTTAGCAAATACGGTTATGTCACATGAAGATCCAGAAAATATAATAACACTAGCAGCTGGAGGTTTCCGTGACATGAGTCGTATTGCTCAATCTTCATCCCATATGTGGACAGATATTTTTAGACAAAACAGAGAAAATCTTTTAAAATCTTTAGATCTTTATGCGGCACAAATGCAAGATATGCAGAAGATGCTTCAAGATGAAGATTATGAAAGTTTAAGTATATGGATGGATAAAGCAAATAGTTTACACGATATATTATAAAGTAGCATTTTGAAAAGGTCAATTGTACTTTTAGAAGTAATAGTGAGTTTATTATTATTTTCTATAATTGCAATTGGTTCTTCAAAATTGATATATACTTTAATAGAACAAAATAAAGAGAAACATTTTGTTTTAGAAAATAATTTAAAGCTAGAAACAACACGATTATTTTTAAGTAAACAATATGATTTAACAAAAGTTAATTATCAAAATAATAAATTGTATTTTAATAATAATCTATTATTAGATCATATTTCTAAATATGATACTATAATCAATCAGGATATTATAAGTATTGATATCTGTTTATATAGTGACAGAATTTGTCAAAAATGGAAGATAAAGTTTTGAAAAATTCTTTTGCTCTTTTGACCACACTTTTATTGGTTTTGTTATTTAGTGTTTTGAGTATTCGTTTTATTGAAGTAAATCTTTTAAGTTCCAATCTTAATAGATTAAAATACTTACATCTTCAAGCAATTATATATAAAGACACTATAGAGTCGTATATTTTAACTCATAATCAGATGGAGATTGAACAGTATAAACAAGACTGGAATGATGCTACCTACACAATGGATATAATAGTAGATGAAAATAATAGTTCAATATATTATCTGAATATTGCAACAAAAAACAACTATCATATACGATTAAGTCAAAAAATCGAAAAATAAGATAAAGGAAAAAAATGGAAAGATTATATGCACCATGGAGAACACAATATATCACAAGTAATAAGAAACAAATTACAGGATGTGTATTTTGTCATATTGCAAAAACTTTAGATGATGATGAAAATTTAGGTGTTTTACATAGAGATGAAAACTTTTTTATTGTGATGAATAAATACCCTTATAGTCCTGGACATTTTATGATTATCCCTAATTATCATACTGCTAATTTAGAAGATTTAGATCCAAAAGTTTTTACAAAAATGTCAATATTTGCGCAAAAAGGTGTAAAGATGTTAAAAGAGGTATTGAATGCACAAGGGGTAAATATAGGGATGAACCTAGGAAAATCAGCAGGAGCTGGGATAGCCGAGCATATACACTTACATCTTGTACCAAGATGGCAAGGAGATACAAACTTTATCACTACTATTGGCGAAACACGAGTTTATAGTAGTGATATGGACGAAATCTATAAAAAGTTAAAAAATGTCGCAGCAGATTACTTTAGGTAACCATTCATTTACCCTTATTCATAGAACAAATAAAAAAATAAAAAGAATAAGTTTAGCTTTAGAAAATCAAAATGAGATTATCATAAAAACGCCATTGAAGTTTAAATCACATAAACTTAAAGAGATTGTTTATGAATATCAAGAATGGATATTAAAATCATTACAAAAAGTACCTGCAAAAAATAGCTTTGATTTTGTTTCTGGAGGAGTAGTTCCTTTTTTAGGTGTAAACTATCCTATGAAGTTACAGATAAATGAAAATATGGAAAATGTAAAATTTTCATTAAATGATGAGGTTTTTATTGTTGAATATAACTCAAAGTGCTCTAATTATGAAGATTTTATAGAGGGTTTAAAATTATTCTATAAGTTTCATGCCCAGAGAGTTATTGATCCTATATTTGATGAGTGGACATACAAAACACAATTATTTCCAAATAAAATTGGGTATCGTTATTCCAAAGGGAGATGGGGAAGTTGTAGCCATATTAATAATATATCAATAAATTATAAACTTTTACAATTTGAAAAAAAAGCCATTGAGTATGTTGTGATTCATGAATTATGCCATATTCAAGAAAAAAATCATTCTAAAAAGTTTTGGAATTTGGTTTCTTTATATATGCCTGATTATAAAAAAGTAGAGATAACTTTAAAGAGTAAGCTTTTCTAGAGAGGGTACATTTTCAAGTTCAATTTCAATCTGTTCTTGAAGATTTACAAGCTCTTGAGATTTTCTTAAATAAGCCAAAAGTAATTCTGCAGTGCTAAGATTTTTTTCTGTTGTTAAAAATTTTTTTAGACCATCTCTTAAGTGATTGTGAGGGTCTTCCCCTATATCTATTGTATATGCTTCATTATTTATATGGAATGTAATATTTTTATTCAACTTTTATCCTCGCTTTTGAGTTTGTTGTGAATTGTTAATATTAGATCTTCACTATTTCTAGTAAAGAGATCATTTTTATCTTTTAGATTTTCTAATTCTGTTTTTAATCGTTTATTTTCATCTATTAAAAACTGAAAATCTTTTGAAAGTTGATTAAGTTTATTTTTTAGTATATCTATTGTATTCATAGTTCCAATTTTAGCTAAAACTTACTGAATGATGTATCTAAAATTATAATTTTCTATTAAAACTATATCCATCCATAAAACGAAATGCAATTAAATTTTCTAAAATAGCAAACAGTATAATAAAATTAATAAAAGAACTCCCACCGTAGCTAAATAATGGCAAAGGAAGACCTACAACTGGTGCAAAACCAATCACCATCAAAATATTGACACTCATATTCAAAAATAATAAAAGGGCTAAACCACTAGCAAAAACACTAATCATATAATCTTTTTGAAAATGATTATGCAACAACAAAAGATGGACAATTAGCAGAAGATATAAAAATATTAATCCTATTGAACCAATGAAACCATATCTTTCCACAAAAGATGCAAAAATAAAATCACTTGTTGCGATAGGGAGAAATTTTAAATTTGTTTGAGTTGCTTTCTCTTTATCTTTACCTAATATACCACCAGAACCAATTGCTATTAAAGACTGTTTTACATGATAACTAGGTTCTTCACTAATAAAATCATGAATACGCTTTTTTTGATAGTCTTTAATCATATAAGTATAAAGTAAAGGTGATGAAATAGCTAAAACTAAAAAAATAGATACAATAATTTTCCAGTTTATCCCAATTAAAAATAATATTCCATACCCCATAAGTAGTAAAACTAAAGCTGTACCTAAATCAGGTTCTTTTGCTATTAAAATAAAAGGAAGCAAAATATAAAAAGAAAAATAGCTAAAGTCTTTAATATTATAACCACTTTTAGGCGGTGGTTTATTTGAAACTAAAAAACCTATCATAAGTAAAAAAGCAGGTTTAAATAATTCTGAGGGTTGTATTGTCATATTTATAAGGGGTATCTCAAGCCATCTAGCAGCACCCAACTTAGTTACACCAAAAAACTCTACTAACAAAAGTAGAAAAATTCCAAACCAATATACAAAAGGTATAAATTGTTTTAAACTTCTAAAGGGTATAATGAATACAAACATAAAAGCTAATAATGACAGAAAAAAATAAACGAGTTGTTTTTGTGCTAGTATTTCATTTGTTTCATAAATTAAAAAATGTGAAAGAAATGCTAATGGCAATATAAGAATAACTAATTCAAAATTAAAATGTGAAATTATACGCTTGTCAAAAAAATATACCATGAAAGAATGATACCCAAATATGAATAATAAAAAGTTTACAGCCCATAAAGAGATGCGATTAGATATGTTTTTAACAGAACAACTAAATGAAACAAGAAATCAAATTGATCATTTGATAACAAAAGGTTTTGTAAGTGTTTCAAATAAGAAAAAAGCAAAGAGTGGACTTAAATTAACTATAGGACAAGAAGTTTTTGTAGAATTACCAGAAATCGTAAAAGAAAAAGCTTTAGATGTAGATTTTGATATCGAAATAGTTTATGAAGATAATGATTTTATGGTTATCAATAAACCATCAGGAGTGATTGTTCATGGTGCACCATCAGTAAAAGAAGCAACATTGGTTGATTGGTTAAAGAAAAAAAATATCTCTTTATCAACAATTAGTGGTGAAGAGAGACATGGTATAGTCCATAGAATCGATAAGGGGACTAGTGGTTTATTGTGTATTGCAAAAACAAATGAAGCACATGTAGCACTTTCAAAACAACTAGAAGATAAAACAATGGGAAGATTTTATGTAGCTTTGACTGATCTTCCTTTAAAAGATGATACTACTATAAATGCTGCAATTGGAAGAAATCCATCAAATAGATTAAAAATGGGATTAGTTTCATCAGGGAAAAGTGCAAAAACATCTTTTGTAAAATTAGCATTGAGTAATAATGAAAAATATGAACTAATTGCTGCAAAATTATACACAGGACGAACGCATCAAATCAGAGTACATTTAGAATCACTTCAAAGACATATCTTGGGTGATGTGTTATATGGATTTAAGGGGAATACTGATAAAATAAAAAGAGTTTATTTACATGCATTTAGCTTATATTTAAAGCATCCAATAACAAATGATGAGATGAATTTTAATGTTCCATTGCCAGATGATATGGATAATTTTTATAAAAATAATTTTAACGAGGAAGATGATAATGAAAAAATCAATAACGAGTATATTGTCGCTAGGTTTAATAGTATTATTTAGTGGTTGTCAACAAACAATATCAACACCAGCAAAACCAAAAATAGATGTTACTCTTCCAGTAATTGATGCTAGTTCGATGAAAAATATCTCTGATATTAATGCTATTGCTTTAGAGTGGAAAAAAATAGATATTGCACAAGCTGCTGGTTATTATATCATTAGAGCTGATATGCAAGAAGACGGCAAGTTTAAAAGAGTTGCAAAAATTGATAATAAGTTTGTAACACATTATTTGGATAAAGATTTAAACGCGAATAGTAAATATGGTTATAAAATTGCATTATTTACAAAAAGAGGTTTTGAATCAAGAGCAAGTGATGCACTTATAGTATCTACTTTACCAAATTTTGAATCAGTAAGTTTAATAGAATCAATTAGTAATTTACCAAGACAAATTAAAATCTTATGGAGACCACATTCAAATCCTCGAGTAGCCCAATATATTATAGAAAGAACATCTCCTACAAAGGCAAAATGGGAAGAGATTGCTGTTATGAAAAACCGATTAGATGTAGAATATATTGATGATGATTTAGGTGATAATCAAATTTTTATGTATCGAATTAAAGCAGTAACATTTGATGGGATTATTTCAAATATTAGTGCAATTGCAAGTGCGACTACAAAATCATTGCCAGGACAAATTAAAAAACTAGAAGCAACCACAACACTTCCAAAAAAGATACAGTTAGCATGGGGAAAATCTCTTACAAAAGATGTTATCGCATACAATATTTACAGAGCTGCAAGTGCAACGGGAAGTTACAGTAAAATATATACAGCACCAGTAAGTGATAATAGATTTGATGATGTAATTAGTACGGATGGAAAAATATATTTTTATAAAATAACAACAGTTGATAAAGATAACCTAGAAAGTAAAATTGATGAAGTAACACCAGTTATGGGGTCAACTTTAGCAAAACCAAGAATGCCTCAAATGACTTTAGCGATGATTGAGGGAAATAAAATGATTTTAAATTGGGTGTCAACTGATGATAGAACTGTATCATACAATATTTATAAAAAGTCATCAGAAAGTTGGACAAATTCAAAAGAGATATTAATTCCAAATGTTGCAGGAATTAGATTTGAAGATCCAGATGTAGTTAGAGGTGTCGAATATGAATATAGATTACAGGCTATAGATAAACATGGTTTATTATCAGAAACAACAGATAAAAGTACACTTATGTTACCAAAAATTGTGAAACTAAAAGGTCAAAATAAATAATGCCACATATTTTACTAAAACAGCATAATGACATAGATATAAAAAATAGTTCAAATTTTAGCTTTATTGCTAAAGGAAAATATGATCAGAAAATATGTGCCAACTTTGAGAATAAAGAGTTTTTATTAACAAAAGTAGAAAAAAATGGAAATGATCTTATAAAACTTGATAATGCTACAAGGCTTACTCCTGTAAGTCTTATGAAAACAGCGCTTAATGAATATGAAAAAGAATCAAAGAGCGAATTACTTTTTACAAATACAAACTCTAGTTATAATAAAATGAAACCAGAAGAAACTTATATAAAAACTATTGATTATTTTGCAAATGATTTTACAACAGATAAAGAGATTTGGGTTGAAGTTGGATTTGGGAGTGGGGTTCATTTGCTTCATCAAGCAATGCAAAATCCAGATAAACTGATAATAGGACTAGAGATTCATTATCCCTCTATAGAACAAGTTTTAAAACAGTTAAAAATACAAAATATTACTAATGTATTGATTGTAAATTATGATGCACGATTATTTTTGGAGTTTTTAGATTCTAATGCTGTTGGAAGAGTTTTTGTTCATTTCCCTGTACCATGGGATAAAAAACCCCATAGAAGAGTTATGAGCATAGGTTTTATAGAAGAGTGTATGCGTGTATTAAAAGTGACAGGTACATTAGAACTTCGAACAGATTCTCCAAACTACTTTGAATATTCTAGTTCCTTATTGGAACACTTTAAAGCGTATCCACACAAGATACTTAAAAATAAAGATTTAGATGTTACTAGTAAGTATGAAGCAAGATGGAAGCGTCAAGAAAAAGATATTTGGGATATAACTATAAGTGCCATAGAAGAGTCTGAACAAGTAGAATTTTTAACTGATTTTTCGTTTTCTGATATTTATGACATAGAAAAAATTAAAAATAATTTACCTAAAAAAGCAATTGTATCAAAAGAATATTTGATTAATTTTGAAGATTGGTATGATGTTAAGACAAAAGATGGAAATAGTGCATTGTTAGTAAAAGTTACTTTTGGAAGTTTTAATAGACCAGTTACAAAATATCTGTATATTGAAAATGGAAATAGTAGATACTTTCAAGGTGAACCAATCACTACACGAGTAAATTTAGAAGCACATCAAAATATTTTGGAGCTTTTAAAATGATTTTAGCCAAAAATCTTACATTGTCTTATGATAATAAAAAAAATATTATAGAAAATGTAAATTTTAAAATCAAAGAGAAAGAATTTATTTTTATAAGTGGTTCGAGTGGTTGTGGAAAATCAACTCTGCTAAAGTCATTATATGGTGAACTTCCAGTTTATAAAGGAAATCTTTTTGTAAATAAACATGACCTTTTAAAAAAGAATTATTCTAAGTTATTATCATTAAGAAAAGATTTAGGGATAGTTTTTCAAGATTATAAACTAATCCAAGATTATACTATTGAAGAAAACATTATGCTCCCCTTAAAAGTTCATAAATATTCAGATGATGTATCAAAAGCCCAAGTAAAAAAGCTTTTGAAACATGTAAAGCTTAGTCATAAAGTTGGGGCATATCCAGCTGAATTAAGTGGTGGTGAACAGCAAAGAGTTGCAGTAGCAAGAGCATTAGCGCATAATCCAAGTATTATATTAGCAGATGAACCTACAGGAAATCTTGATGATTATTCTTCTGATATGATTTGGACATTATTAAAAAATGCAAATGAACATTTAGGTATTACCATTGTTGTCGTTACACACAGAATACCAACGGATATGGGTATAAAGTATAGAAGATTTAATATAGAAGAGGGTGTTGTATATGAAGCTTCTTAAGTCTTTTTTGTCTGTTACTTTTCCTTTAGTTGTTATGCTATTTATGTTTTCTATCTATTTAATAGTAACAAAAGTTGTTGATAATTATAAACAAAATATTACTAATGATTATGCAATTTTAATAATTGCAAATACTCCTATATCATCTATTGATTCACTTGCAGAGATTAAAGTAAAAGAGATTGAACCATTAAGCAGAGAAAAAATCATTAAAGGGGTAAAAGATAATTTATCAGATACTTCAATTGATTTATTGCAAAAAAAATTACCTTATTTTTATAAAATATATTTAGAAGAATTTCCTACTTCTTTAAAATTGGAACAAATTAGAAAAGAGTTAATGACTATTTCCAATATCAGTAAAATAGAAACTTTTTCAAATAATCATAATAAATTGTATTCATTGTTAGTTCTTGTTCAAGATATAATATTTATTTTATTTAGTGCTGTATTATTATTATCCATATTATTATTATCTAAACAAATTAAAATATGGTTTTTTGAACATAATGATCGTATTAGTATTATTCAATTACATGGGGGGTCTTTAATATATAGCTCTATACCTATTATTAAAACTATATTATTAAGTGCTTTAGTTTCAAGTATATTAGCAAGCGGTATGTTATTTGTAATTATTAATAATATTCATCTTATACTAGAACCAGAAGTGATGACTCTTATCCCATCAGTTTTAAGTATGGAGATGGAGATTTTACAAATATTTTCTTTGTCTATAATTATTCCTCTTATTACTTTTTTTGGTTTATTGGTAAAATATAAATTACAATGAAACTTTTTTTAGCATTTTTACTACTTTTTTCTATATCATATGGATCAATAAATGATATAAATAACAAAATTAATAAAAATAAAAAGCAAATTAAATCTGTTCAGCAAAAAAAAAGCAGTATCAATAAAAATATCAATAAACTTGCAAATACTATTAATAAAGAGGAAGAAGCATAC
Organism: Arcobacter sp. 15-2; assembly: GCF_047159865.1. Classification (GTDB taxonomy): domain Bacteria; phylum Campylobacterota; class Campylobacteria; order Campylobacterales; family Arcobacteraceae; genus JAIOSF01. Next base: position 247,876 of record NZ_AP038804.1, on the reverse strand, counting down.
AAAAAAGTTGTTTCTATTTTAGAATCTACAAATACAAAACTCTTACTCAATCGAATGAAGTTATCAAGTGCTATCTCAAAAGTAAAACAGCTTACCAATAGGTCTGAACAATTAAAGCAGATGAAAGAAAAAATGGAAAAGGATGTTATTGATTTTGTTGTTGAGAAGTACTCTATGAGTATGGGTGTAGAGCAAATTAATAAAAAAAATATTAATGATATTATAAACAAGGAACTTTATACATTAGTTTTTGATAATACGCGTCAAGAGATAATAAATCTAAATATTAAATATCTGAAGGTTAATAGTTCGATCAGAGATAATGAGAAAAAAATCAAAGCTTTAAATAAATATATTCAAGAACAAAATGATGTTAAAAAACAATATACTGGTTTAGAAAAAGTACAAGAAAAAACACTTGCATCTTTAAAAAATAAACATAAAAAATATCAGAATAATTTGAAAAAGCTTATTGAAAAACAAAATAAAATTACAGACTTATTAGGTAGTTTAAATATTTTGAAGAAAAAAGAGATCAAAGCTGAAGAGTTACGAATCAAAAAAGCAAAAGCGTTGGCAAGAAAAAAAGAATTAGCAAGAATTAAAAAAGAAAAAGCAGCTTTAGCAGCTAAAAAAAGAGAGTTACTCAAGCAAAAAAAACAATCAAAAGAGATCAAAATCAAAAAAAGGGATGACTTTGATAAAGAGATTGATTTAGAAGTGAGAAAAATAGGTTCTTCTGCTAAAGGGGTGAAAATATCAAAATACTATGGTAGTACAACTATCTCTCCCCTGAAATCATATACTATAACAAAGCGATTTGGAAAGTATTATGACGCAGTTTACAAGATGGAACTTTTTAATGAGTCTGTAGCCTTAAAAACAAAGATACCAAATGCAAAAGTTTTTAGTGTATTTAAAGGACAAGTTGTTTATGCGAAGCAAAATTCTGGATTATTAGAAAATGTTGTAATTGTAAAACATAAAAATAATCTGCATACAATTTATTCACACCTTGATCAAATCTCACCAACTTTAAAAGCTGGTAAATGGATACCAAAAGGTTATGTTGTTGGTAGAGTAAGTGATACCTTAGAGTTTCAAGCAACAAAAAATAGCAAATATATCGATCCCCTTAAACTCATAAAAGGGGTGAAATAATTTTTAAATTTTTATTTGCCCTGTAATTGCTTTGGAAAGTGATAATATATCTACATTTTCCAAGCTAACACCTGTAGGAATACCTTGTGCTATTTTAGTAAAAATGATATTTCTGTTTTTAAGTCTATCTTCTATATAAAGTATAAAAGCATCATTTGCAAGACTTGGTGTAATTGCAAATAAAATATTATCAACCTCAAATTTTTCAACAAGTTTGATAAGATCGTTGATGATATCTTCTTCTAGAGATTCTATAACAAAATATTTTCCACTAAACTGTTTGGATTCTTCCATTATAAATATATCTTTTGCACTTTGCACAATACAAAGAGTTGTAGGATCTCTATCTTCATCTAAGCAGATTTCACAAATTTCATTTTCACTCATTGCGTGGCATCGTACACACTGTTTTATATCTCTTACTGCTGTTTCAATACTGTGAGCAAGTTTCATACCTATATAGGTGTTTTCAGTTACTATATAATAAGCTAATCTAATAGCTGATTTTTTCCCAATTGTAGGAAGCATTTCAAATGATTCTACAAGATCATAAAATTTTTCTAAATCTTTATTCATAAGAAATATTATAGCTGAATTTAGATAAAATAGGGCATTAAATATTATAAACATTAAAAGGAAAAACATTGACTAATCTTTGTTATTATGAAATTTTAGAAGTTCAAAGAGATGCTGAAAAAAGCACAATAAAAAAAGCATATAGAAAAATGGCTATGAAATATCATCCTGATAAGAACCCTGGTGATACGGAAGCAGAAGAAAATTTTAAAGCTGTAAATGAAGCGTATCAAGTATTAAGTGATTCAGAAAAACGATCTATTTATGATAGATATGGTAAAGATGGTTTAGAAGGACATGGTCAAGGTGGTGGATTTTCTCGTGGTGGAGGATTTGATGATTTAGGTTCAATATTTGAAGAGATGTTTGGAGGAAGTGGATTCGGTGGTGGACGCCAGCGTCAGAGAAAAACATATAATTATGATTTAGATACTGAGATTGAAGTAGACTTAGAATTTAATGAAGCAGTATTTGGTTGTAATAAAGAGATTAAATATAAGTATAAAATAGCTTGTAAATCATGTAAGGGAACAGGTGCTAAAGGTGGAAAACTAAGTACTTGTAAAACATGTAATGGTCAAGGTCAAGTTCATATGAAACAAGGTTTTATGACATTTGCTCAAACATGTCCTCATTGTAACGGAACAGGACAAGCAGTTGCAGAAAAATGTAATAGTTGTAGTGGTTCTGGATATGAAGAAAAAAGTGACTCTTTTAAAGTTGATATTCCAGAAGGTATCAATCATGGAAATAGAATAAGAGTAGGCAATAAAGGTAATATAGCACCTGATGGAAGTCGCGGAGATCTTTATATTGTAATCAATGTTGAAGAAGATAAACACTTTATTAGACATGACGATGATATTTATTTAGAAGTACCTTTATTCTTTACACAAGTTGCATTAGGAGATAGTATCACTATCCCAGGTTTAAGAGGAGAATTGGAACTTAAAATACCTAAAAATACTAGAGATAAAGAACAAATCATTTTTAAAGGTGAGGGTATTAAAAGTGTCAATGGATATGGAAAAGGAAATTTTATAGTACAAATAAAAATTCAGTACCCAGATAGTTTAAATAGTGAACAGAAAGAACTTTTGGAAAAATTACAGACAAGTTTTGGAATCGAATCAAAACCTCATGAAGATATTTTTGAAGGTATGTTTGCTAAAGTAAAGAGTTGGTTCAAATAAAATGAATGTTAAAGTTCAACCAATGGGAGCATATCAAACAAATTGTTATATCTTAACTGTTGACAATAAAGATTTTATAATTGATCCTGGAGTTGATGCAACATTATGGGTGCTAAATAATGTAACAAATCCAGTTGCCATTTTAAATACTCATGGACATTTTGATCATATTTGGAGTAACAAGGAATTAAGTGAAAAACTAAACATACCTATTTATTGCCCTAAAGATGATTGTTTTCTTCTAGAAGATGATCCTATGCAACGAGGAGCTCCAAAGAGTTTTCCAGAGTTTAAAATGGAACATGATGAAAAGATTATTTTAGAAGGTGTTGAAATAACTTTTCATTTTTTTCCTGGACATACACCGGGATGTTCTGCTATTCAAATTGGAGAGAACCTTTTTAGTGGGGATTTTATTTTTCAAGGCTCAATAGGTCGGGTTGACTTTCCATTTTCTAGTCCAGAATTGATGAAAAATAGTATTCATAAAGTGTTATCATGGAAAGATGATTTTATCATTTATCCTGGGCATGGTAGTAGAACAAAATTAAGTCTAGAAAGAAACTCACTTAAGTCTTGGTTAAATTATATTTAGGTGTGGTATGAACAGCAATGAAATGACTTTGCTAGATAGACTTAATGAAATTGTCGATGAGATACATCTTGAGGAAGTCAAAAAAATTGTTAGTACATTATCTAAAATCAATCAATTAAAACATAAACTTGAAAAAAATTTAATTGATGAAACATTTTATGAGAAAGTAGAAGAATCGCTACAAGAAGAATTTCATATCAATCGATTAAAAATAGTTTATGTCACATCTAATAAAAAGTCTATATTATTCACCTCGGAAGAGACAAAGTCTAGCTATAAGCATCTTTATGAATATAATGTTTCTAAAATAGAAGAGATAAAAATTTATTTTGATATGGATATGTTAACAGAATATAAAGTTTTAAGTCTAAATACATATTTAAAAGAGATTGTACACCTATTTTACCTCCAACATATACTTTTAAATGTCAAACAAACTTCTATGGTTGATCCTTTAACACAACTTCATAACAGAACATCCTTTAATCAAGAGATGAAAACACTTGTTCCTTTAGCTATTCGTGAAAAAATGAAATTTGGTGTTCTGCTGATTAATATTGATAGATTTAGAGCCGTAAATGATGAGCATGGTGATGAGTTTGGTGATGAGTTTTTAAAGCTTTATTCTAAAGTACTCAAAGAGAATATTCGAACATCAGATATTGCTGTTAGATTTTCAGGAGGTGAGTTTTTAGTATTGTTTATTAATATAGAGAGTGAATCGATGACTTTGAAATTAGCGGAAAAAATAAGAAAAAAACTTACTGAAGTATATATGATTACAAAAAATAATGATAAATTTAAGAAAACTGTTTGTATTGGTGTTTCTATGTTTCCCGAAGATTCTATAGATATCAATCAGGTTATTAAGTTTGCAGAGATCGCTTTAAGCGATGCCCAGAGTAAAGGGAGAAATAATATAGAACGATATAAAAATGATTTTTTTAATAAGATAGATTTCTTTTAAAAGATTATTAGAAAAAGCGAATAGAAAGAATGAGAATTAACTCATTCTTTTTTTATATATTTGAAGCGATTATATCACCCATTTGTGTACAATTTACTTGCTCTTTACAATCATAAGCAGCTAAATCTCCAGTTCTATAACCATCAGCCATAGTTTTCTTAATAGCAGCATCTATTGCATCAGCAGCATCTTCTTCATCTAAAGAATATCTAAGCATCATAGAAGCACTTGCAATAGTTGCAATTGGGTTAGCAATACCTAAACCAGCAATATCAGGAGCTGAACCATGGATTGGCTCATAAACAGCTGTTTTTAGTCCTGTAGAAGCAGATGGTAATAATCCAATAGAACCACTTAACATAGAAGCTTCATCACTTAAAATATCCCCAAAAATGTTTCCGGTTAAGATAACATCAAATTGTCTTGGATTTGCAATAAGTTGCATAGCACAGTTATCAACATACATATGTGTAAGTTCAACTTCTGGATATTCTTTAGCAATTCTTTCTGTTGTGTCTCTCCATAATTGAGAAACATCAAGAACATTTGCTTTGTCGATTGAACAAACTCTTTTATCTCTTTTCATCGCAAGTTTAAATGCAACATGAGCGATTCTTTCAATCTCTTCTACAGTATAAACCATAGTGTTCCAACCTTTAGTTTCAGTTTTACCTTTAGGTTCACCAAAGTAAATTCCACCAATAAGTTCTCTAACAACCATGATATCAACACCTTTGATAACTTCTGGCTTTAATGAACTTGCATCAACTAATTCATCATAAACAGTAGCTGGTCTAAGGTTTGCAAATACACCCATCTCTTTTCTAAATCTTAAAAGTCCAGATTCTGGTCTAAGTTCTCTGTCTAAATTATCCCATTTTGGTCCACCAATAGCACCAAATAAACAAGCATCTGAATTTAATACACCATCGATAGTTTCTTGTGGAAGTGGATTACCAGTTGCATCAATAGCACAACCACCCATTAAGTATTCTTTGTAGTCAAAATTGATATCAAATTTTTTACCAACTGCACCTAATACTTTGATAGCTTGGTCTACAATCTCAACACCAATACCATCACCTTTTATTACTGAAATATTATAATTTTTAGGCATTTTTAGCTTCCTTTGCTGCAAAATTCATTAATCCACCACATCCAAGCAACTCTTGCATAAATGGAGGGATTGGAGTAAATTTATATGTTTTTTCAGTAGTGTTATTTTGAATTGTACCTTCATCTAAATCAATAGATATCTCTTGTCCCTCAATGATTTCTTCTGCATTTTCTAATTCAAAAATAGGTAGTCCCATATTAAAAGCATTTCTATAAAAAATTCTTGCAAAAGTAGGAGCAATAACAGCAGCAACACCAGCAGCTTTTAAAGCGATTGGAGCATGTTCTCTTGAAGAACCACATCCAAAATTTTCTCCTGCAACAATAATGTCACCTGGCTGAACTTTTGAGGGAAAATCAGGATCAGCATCTTCCATTACATATTTTGCTAAGTGATCAGGATCACTACTATTTAAATATCTTGCAGCAATTATTAAATCTGTATCAATGTTGCTTCCAAAGTTCCACACTTTTCCAGTAATTTTATTCATTATTTTTATTTCCTTATATCATTAATCGAATTTTTATTTTCTGCATTTTATCCAAAATTTAATTAATTAATCATTGTATAATTAAATTTGGGTATAATGTATATATAAAAATCAAATAAAAGGCTTGTATTCTAAATGGCACCAAAAGTAAAAGATATAAATAAAGCAATTGAAAAAATATTTAAAGATAACAAAGACAATATTTTAACACATGAGGAATTAATTGTTCTTTTTCCTAAAACTCCTACACTTGCAACTACAAAAAAAATACTTGCACAAAAACAACTATTTAATGTAGACTTAATGAGTTCAAGAGAACATGCGAAAAGAATTAATGAACTTGAATATCAAAAAAAAGAAGAAGCAAGAATTAAAAGACAAGAGTCTAATGAAGGCGAAGAGTTCGATTTATTAAAAAATAAAGAACTTCTTGAATGGAGTAGATCTGATTCTCCTGTAAGAATGTATTTAAGAGAGATGGGGAAAGTACCTCTTTTAACAAAAGAAGAAGAGATAGAGATTAGTCAGCATATGGAAAAAGGTGAAAATACTATTCTTGATGCTATTTGTTCTGTTCCTTATTTGATTGATTTTATTTTAGAGTATAAAGAACCATTAGTAAATAGAGAAAGAAAAGTTAAAGAGTTATTTAAAAATTTTGATGATGATAATGAATCTGAAGATGCAGAAACTGATGTAATCGACGAACTTGATGAAGAGGCTGTTGTTGACAATGAAAGTAAATCAAAAGATAAAAAACTTGATAAGAGAGCGCAAAAAATTATTGAAGCGTTTAAATTGTTAGAAAAAGCTAAAAAAGACTGGATGAAGTTTACAGCTAAAGAGGTAGCAAAAAGTGAAGATGAGATAGATGTATTAACTTTTGATTTATTAGCTGCTTATAAAAAAAGAAGTATCAAAGAAAGTTTAATTGAACTTGGACCAACAAGTAAACTTATTGCTGAGATTGTAAAAGCTATGGAAACTTCACTTGGAAGTGCTGATGGTTTTGAAGTTGAGTTAAAAAGACTTGAGTATAAGTTGCCTTTATTTAATGAAACATTGTTAGAAAACCATAAAAAACTTTTAGAAAAGATTTTGACATTGTCTAAAGTTGATATTATTAGTATGGTTCCAGAAGCTACAATGGTTTCAACATATATGGAGATTAAAAAACTTTATCAAACAGCTGAGGCTAGTGAAGGTGGATTTGATTTAGAAGAAGATGAGCTTAAAGATGTTTTGGAGCAAATTAAACTTGGTAAAAAAATAACTGATGAATCTAAAAACAGAATGGCTAAGTCAAATCTTAGACTTGTTGTATCTATTGCAAAAAGATATACAAATAGAGGTTTACCATTCTTAGATTTGATTCAAGAGGGTAATATTGGTCTTATGAAAGCTGTTGATAAATTTGAGTATAAAAAAGGGTATAAATTCTCTACATATGCTACATGGTGGATTAGACAAGCAATTTCAAGAGCGATTGCAGATCAAGCAAGAACTATTAGAATTCCTATCCATATGATTGAAACGATTAATAGAATCAATAAAATCATTAGAAAAGGTATCCAAGAAAATGGTAAAGAGCCAGATGTAGATATGATTGCAAAAGAGGTTGGTCTTACTGTTGATAAAGTTAAACAAGTAATTAAGATTACGAAAGAACCAGTTTCACTTGATGCTCCTATAGGAAATGAAGATGATGGTAAGTTTGGAGATTTTGTAGCTGATACAGCTGCACCAACACCTGTAGATAATATTATGCATGATGATTTACTTGGTCAAATTGATCAAATTTTAGGACAGTTAAATGAGAGAGAACAAGCTGTTGTAAGAATGAGATTTGGACTTTTAGAAGATAGAAGTGATAGAACTCTTGAAGAGATTGGAAATACATTGAGTGTAACAAGAGAGCGAGTTAGACAAATTGAGTCTAGTGCTATTAAAAAATTAAAACACCCTAAAGTGGGAAGAAACCTTAAAAACTATGTAGAAAGTTAATCTCTACATAGTTTCAATGGGCAATAAAAAAGGGACATCTAAATGATGTCCCTTTTTTTATAGAGAAAAACTAATTAGTTTTTTTCTACAAAGTTTTTAATTCTAGAGATACCTGCTTTAATAGTTGTTTCATCTGTTGCAAATGAAAATCTAAAGTAACCCTCTGTTCCAAATGCAAGACCAGGCACAATTGCAACACCTTCTTTTTCGAGTAAATCTGCTGCAAATTGGACAGAGTCTGTTGTTAATTGTTTAATATTAACAAAAACATAAAATGCTCCATCAGGAATAACACAGCTTAAACCTTTGATTTCATTAAACTCTTTAACTACAATATCTCTTCTTTTTTCAAACTCTTGACGCATCATCTCTATATCTGCATCAGCACTTCCATCAAGTGCAGTAACTGCTGCTTGTAGTGTCACTGAATTTACATTTGAAGTTACTTGTCCTTGAAGTTTAATCATTGCTTTTACTAAGTCTTTATTTGGAGTTGCAATATAACCATATCTCCAACCTGTCATCGCAACTGCTTTACTGATACCATTTATTGTTACAGTTCTTTGAAACATATCTTCATTTACAGATGCAACAGCAGTGAATTTTTTTCCATCATAGATAATTTTTTCATACATCTCATCTGAAAGTACTAAAATATCTGTTCCTTTTAAAACTTCTGATATCTCTAAAAGTTCCTCTTTTGTATATACTCCACCTGTAGGATTTGAGGGAGTATTAAGTAATAAAATTTTAGTTTTTGGTGTAATTACTTCTTGAAGTTGTTGTGCAGTGATTTTGAAATTTGTTGAATCATCTGTTGCTATAAATACAGGAATACCATTTGAAAATTTCACTTGTTCTGGATATGTTACCCAATAAGGCGCAGGAATAATTACTTCATCTCCATCTTCAATTAAACATTGAAATAAATTAAATAAAGAGTGTTTTGCTCCATTTGAAACAATAATCTCATCTAAGTTATATTCTAAATTATGATCTTTTTGTAGTTTACTAATAATTGCTTTTTTTGTTTCTATAGTTCCCTCAACAGCTGTGTATTTAGTATGACCATTTTGAATAGCTTTTATAGCAGCATCTTTAATTATTTGAGGAGTATCAAAATCTGGTTCTCCTGCACTAAAACTTAAAATATCTTTACCTTGCGATTTAAGATCTCTTGCCATTGCTGTAATAGCCATTGTAACTGATGGAGATAAATTTTCCATTCTGCTTGCAATTTTCATTTATATTCCTTAATATAATATCACTAATAATTTGGTGATTATACTTAAAAATTAATCAATATTTTATTAATTATGATATAATATAAGTACTAATGGAGATTTAAATGAAGTTTATTTATACAATATTAATGTTTTCAATTTTACTAGTAGGTTGTGGTTATAAAGCACCTCCTGTATATGTTGATGACACTGTTGAAAAGAAGAAATAGGTAAAGATGATTTATGATTATTTGATTATAGGTACAGGTATTGCTGGTTTAAATGCAGCAAGGTTAATACCTAAAGAGAAAAAAGTTTTAGTAGTCTGTAAAAAAACACCGTGGGAATGTAACACTTTTTGGGCACAAGGGGGAGTAGTTCGAGTTAGAGATGACGATGATATTCCTTTACATATTCAAGACACTCTGAATGCTGGAGTAAATTTGAATGATAAAAATGCTGTTGAAACTTTGAGTAATAATTCAATTTCGGCTATTGATGATATGATCAACAATGGTTTTGAGTTTGATAGAAATGCTGAAGGAAAACTTGCTTTTACAAAAGAAGCTGCTCATAGTACAAGTAGAATTTTACATGCTGATGGAGATGCAACTGGACGGGTGATTCATATGTATTTACTTAAAGTTTGTCCTCATGAAGTGATTACAGATTCTATTGTTATTGATCTATTGTATGAAGATAATATTTGTTATGGTGCACATCTGATTCAAAATGGTAAAGATAGAACTGTGTATGCGCATAATACAATTATCGCTTCAGGAGGAGTTGGATCAATTTATAGATACCATACAAACTCTACTACTATTGCAGGTGATATTCAAGGAATATGTATAGAAAAAGGTATTGCACTTAAAGATATGGAGATGATGCAGTTTCATCCAACTGTGTATGTTGAAAATGATAAAGCTAGAAAACAACTTTTAAGCGAGGCATTACGAGGTGAGGGTGCATTAATAGAAGATGAAGATGGTTATCAATTTTTAAAAGATTATCATAAAGATAAAGAACTTGCTCCAAGAGATGTTGTGAGTCGTGCTATATTTGATTATTCTAAAAAGACAGGTTCTAAGATATATCTTTCTTTTCAAAACTTTAGCAAAGACTTTTTTAAAAAAAGGTTCCCAAATATCTATAAAAATTTAAAAGAGATAGGGTTTGAACTTCCTTTTGAAAGAGTCCCTATAAGTCCTGCTTTTCATTATAGTATGGGTGGAATTGATGTTGATTTAAATTCAAAAGTTAAAAATGCAAAAAATTTATATGCTGTTGGAGAAGTGGCTTGTACTGGTGTTCATGGTGCAAATCGTTTAGCTTCAAACTCTTTACTAGAGGGACTTGTTTTTTCTAAACTTGCAGTTGAGCATAGTATTAAAGAAAGTTTTCAAATAGATTTAAAGAACTTTAAAGCTAAAAATAACCAGCCTCATTATATCTTATTAAAAGACACAGATAAAGCAATAAAAAATGGTTTGAGAAATTTAATGTGGACAAATGTTGGAATTGTAAGAGAACGCCAAGAGTTAATTGATGCTTATGATGAAGTAGAATCATACCTTTGTGAGGATATAGGTAGACTTCTTTTTTTAAGGTTACTTACGGCAAAATCCATTATTAAAAGTGCTATTGATAGAAAAAATTCTATTGGTGCACACTATATTAAGGAGAAATAATGTTTAAACTACTAATAGTTAGTTTATTAAGTATATTTGCTTTTGCAAGTGGAGGAGGAGAAAGTACTCCTGTGGTTAATCCAGATATTACAATGACTTGGGTTGGTATCTTATCTATAATAATATTTGTAATTGGGTACTATTTTATTGCAATGGAAGATAAATATCATATCGATAAAGCAAAACCTGCTCTTTTGACAGGAACATTTTTGTTTATGCTTATTGCAGCTTATTATGCAATTAATGGTATGGATATGGATTTAGTTCATACACAAGCACAACATCTTATTTTAGAGATAGCTGAGATTTTCTTTTTCTTATTTGTAGCAATGACATATATAGAATCTATGATACATATGGGAGTATTTGATAAGCTAAAATACAATCTTGTATCTAAAGGATATACATATAAAAAGTTATTTTGGGTAACAGGGATATTAGCATTTTTTATCTCACCAATTGCAGACAATTTAACTACAGCATTAATTCTTTCTACAGTTTTAATAACAATTGAAAAAACAAGAAAAGATTTTTTAGTACCAGGTGCTATTAATATTGTTGTTGCTGCAAATGCAGGTGGGGCATGGTCGCCATTTGGAGATATTACAACTCTTATGGCATGGACAGCTGGAAAAGGACACTTTGCAGACTTTTTATACTTATTCCCAGCTTCGATACTTGGTTATTTAGCAACAGCTTATTTACTGTCAAAATTTGTACCAAATGAAGTACCTGATTTTGATGTTGCAAAAGAAACTAAACCAGTGATGATGAAAGGTGCTAATGTAGTAATAGGACTAGGTGTATTTACAATTTTTTGTGCTGTAATGTCTCATCAAATTTTACACCTTCCTGCTATGTGGGGTATGATGTTTGGTTTATCACTTTTAAAACTTTATGCATATAGACTGAAAAAAGTACATAATACAGAATTTGATGTATTTGGAGCTATGGCAAAAATTGAAAATAATACATTATTATTTTTCTTTGGTATATTAGCAGCTGTTGGTGCATTATATTTTATAGGGTGGTTAGCAGTTGCTGCAGTTGTATATGATCCATCAGTTTTAGGACCAACATGGTCAAACATTGGAGTTGGTTTCTTATCAGCTATTGTTGATAATGTTCCTGTAATGTCTGCTGTACTAAAAGCAAATCCAGATATGGTTCATGCTCAGTGGATGTTAGTAACTTTAACAGCTGGTGTTGGTGGTTCTATGATTGCATTTGGATCTGCTGCTGGTGTTGGTGTTATGGGTAAACTCCCAGGTATTTATACTTTTAGAGCACATATGCAATATTCATGGACTATTTTATTAGGATACATTATTTCAATAGTTGTATGGTATGTACAGTTTGAAATTTTCAAATTTGGTGCATAACTTACTTATAACGACTTAAAAAAAGACTAAGGGTTTTCTCTTGGTCTTTTTTAATACTACACAATTTGCTTTTTAATTTAAAATAAATAATTTCTCTTTTTTAATATAGCTTTTTAATTCTTCAAAATATAACAAATGGATCTATAAATGTTAAAACAAAAACCATATAAAGTATTTTTTAAATACATCATACCTTCTATTTTAGGTCTCCTTGCAATATCATCAGCTAGCATCATCGATGGGTATTTTGTAGGGAACTATGTAGGTTCAATAGGACTTGCTTCTATAAATATTACATATCCAATAATCTCAATTTTATTTGGAGTAGGGCTTATGTTTGCTGTTGGTTCTAGTGTAATGGTTTCAAAACTCTTGGGTGAAAAGAAAAAAGAAGAAGCTTTAAATATATTTTCAAAAGCAATTGTTTTTGTTACTATTTTTAGTGTAGTTTCATGTTTTTTTGTTTATTTAAATATTGACAATATTCTTTACTTATTAAATATAACAGATGAATTACAAAAAAATACAAAGGTATATTTAAGCATTGTTATTGGCTTTTTACCATTTATTATGATAGGAATAGTCTTAGACTACTTTGTAAGAGCAGATGAAAACCCAAATCTTTCATTTTTAGCTTTAATCTCTAGTGCTATTGTAAATATAATACTTGATTATCTATTTATAGTAAAACTTGATTATGGTTTAGCAGGAGCTGCTTGGGCTACTGGATTATCTTATAGTATTATTATTTTGATTCTTATTCCTCACTTTTTTACGACAAAAGCAACACTTAAACTTATAAAACCAACGGGAGGTTATACTGTTATATTTGTAGCTATGAAAAATGGAGTTTCAGAGTTTATAAACGAGTCTTCTGCTGGTATAACTGTCATGATATTTAATTTTATGATGATAAAATATGTAGGTGCTAGTGGTGTTGCAGCATATACTATTGTGACTTATTTTATCATGATAAGTATTATGATAAGTTTCGCTATAAGTGATGGGCTACAACCAATAGTAGCTAAACATTATGGTGCAAAAGAGTTTAGTAGAATTAAAATTTTTTTAAAAATGGGCTTTAGTACAATTTTTGTTTTCTCTTCAATTTTAGTAGTATTTGTGCTTGTAAATCCCCAAAGTTTAGCAGATCTATTTTTAGATAATAATAGTACAGAAACAAAAAATATCACAATTGAGTTTTTAAAATATACTTGGATTGCATTTTTATTTGTAGGCTTAAATATCCTTATCACTTCTTATCTTACTTCTATACATCAGCCTCTTGCATCAGCTAGTATATCAATAGTAAGAAGTTTAATATTTCCTATATTTTTTGTAAGTATATTATCTTACTTTTTTGGACTAGTTGGTGTTTATATTGCTCTTCCTTTTAGTGAAATCTTTACATTTTTAATTGCATTTTATTTTTTTAGGAAGTTTTCAGTCTAAAGAGCAACACTATAAAAGAATTACTTTTACTAGGACATATTTTACTAAACTTTAGATATAATAGTGATATTTATAGTTATTTTAAAGGATTTTATTTGAAACATGTACCAATATTAGTTTTAGACTTTGGAAGTCAATACACACAACTTATCTCTAAAAGATTAAGAAACAATGGATTTTACTCTGAAATAGTTCCATACAACGAGTCAATTGAAGATATTAAAGCACGAACTCCAAAAGGTATAGTTTTAAGTGGTGGACCTGCTTCTGTTTATGCTGATGATGCATATAAAGTTGATAAAGCTGTTTTTGACTTAGGTTTACCAATTTTAGGAATTTGTTATGGTATGCAAACAATTGCTCACTATTTAGGTGGAAGTGTAATCCCCGCAGATCATCATGAATATGGTAAAGCAGAACTAAAAGTAGAACAATCATCCTCTCCAATTTTCAAAGATATCACAGATAATGAAGTTGTATGGATGTCGCATGGAGATAGAGTAGAATCTTTACCTACAGGATTTGAAGTAATCGCAACGAGTTCAAACTCACCTTATGCTGCTATTGCAAATGAAGATAAAAATATCTATGCATTTCAATATCACCCAGAAGTAACTCATTCAGTTGAGGGTGGGCAGATGTTAATCAACTTTGCTAAACATATTTGTAAATGTGAAAAAAACTGGAATATGGGAAATTTTGCAAAAGAACAAATAGCAAAAATCAGAGCTCAAGTTGGTGATAAAAAAGTTCTTTGTGGTGTAAGTGGTGGAGTTGATAGCTCTGTTGTTGCTACACTATTAGCTGAAGCAATCGGTGACAAACTTGTACCTGTATTTGTTGACAATGGTCTATTAAGAGGAAATGAAGTACAAGATGTACAAAATATGTTTGCTAACAGAGGTATTGGGCTTATTACAGTTGATGCTAGTGAACAATTTTTATCAAAACTAGCGGGCGTTACTGATCCTGAAACAAAGAGAAAAATTATTGGTGAGACATTTATTGAAGTATTTGACCAAGAAGCAAAAAAACATGATGGTATCTCATTTTTAGCACAAGGAACACTTTACACAGATGTTATTGAATCTGTATCAGTAAAAGGACCTTCTAAAACAATTAAATCTCATCATAATGTTGGTGGACTTCCTGATTGGATGACTTTTGAACTTATTGAGCCTTTAAGAGAAATCTTTAAGGATGAAGTAAGAGTATTAGGACTTGAGTTAGGTTTACCTGCGCAAATGATTGGACGACATCCTTTCCCTGGGCCTGGACTTGCTATACGAATTATGGGTGATGTTAATTCTCCAGATTTAGATATTTTAAGAAAAGCAGATACTATTATGTTGGATGTTTTAAGAAGTACAGGTTGGTATGATAAAACATGGCAAGCATTTACAGTACTTTTAAATGTAAAATCTGTTGGAGTTATGGGTGATAACAGAACTTATGACAATACAGCTTGTATTAGAATCGTAAATGCTATTGATGGTATGACAGCAACTTTTGCACATATTCCTCATGATATATTGGAACAAATGAGTAGAAGAATTATCAATGAAGTTGATGGAATCAATAGAGTTGTATATGATATTAGTAGTAAACCACCTGCAACGATTGAGTGGGAATAAGAAGTGAAACCTTCCTTAAAACAAGGTTTCTCTATTATTGAACTTATTTTTGTTATAGCTGTATTAGGAATAATAGCAGCTGTAGCAGTTCCTAAACTTATGGATACAAGAAGCAGTGCTATTGTATCGACTATCAAACAAGATATTTCAACTATCACCACCTCTGTACAATCGTATTACATGATGAATAATAAAATTGATAATATCTCTGACAGTGTTAACATAAATGAATCAACTTGGACAGTAAGTTCTAAAAAAGTTGAATTTAAAATAGAAGATACTGTTTGTGTTTCTATCTCTCTCAATGACAATAAATTAAGTGTTGATATAAATGATAATAGTGATAGTACTGTTTGTAAAAAATTATATGAAAGTGGAGTAAGAGATGTTTCTTATGATTTATATTAATGGCTAGTAAAGTTGTATTTTTAGATAGAGATGGAGTTATTAATACAGAGAAAAACTATCTTCATAGAATAGAAGATTTTGAATTTATTGATGGTGTCTTTGAGTCTTTAAAGTATCTTCAATCTTTAGGATATAAATTAGTTATAATCACTAATCAGTCTGGAATTGGAAGAGGGTATTATACTAGTGAACAGTATGAAATACTTACTAGATGGTTGAAAGAAGAGTTTAAAAAACAAAACATCGAAATAACAGAAATATTTTGTTGTCCTCACTCTCCTGATGATGAATGTAGTTGTAGAAAACCGAACATTGGAATGATAGAACAAGCTTCAAAAATTATTGATATAGATTATAAAAATTCTTGGATTATTGGAGATAAAAATTCTGATATACAAACTGGAATCAATGCAAATATACAAAATACAATCCAAGTCAAAACAGGGCATGCATTTGACGAAACTCAATCAAAAGCTTCTTTTATACTAAATTCAATAAAAGATGTTTCAACTATTATCAAGTCATAAAAATTATTTCGCTAGAATAATTTTAATTATGTAATAGGAATACAATATGATAAATACTATAAAAAACGAATTTCAATCACATTTAGAAACTATAACTTCTGTAATGGGAACAATGGAAAATGATATTCAAATAGCATCAACAATAATAGTAGATGCATTAAAAAGTGGAAATAAAGTTCTACTGTGTGGAAATGGCGGAAGTGCAGCAGATGCACAGCACATTGCAGCTGAATTAACAGGTAGATATAAAACTGAAAGAAGAGGACTTCCTGGTATTGCTCTTACAACAGATACGAGTGCTTTAACAGCTATAGGAAATGATTATGGATATGATAGAGTTTTTGATAGACAAGTTGAATCTTTGGCGAATGAAGGCGATGTAATTATAGGTATTAGTACAAGTGGAAATAGTAAAAATGTCGTAAGTGCTTTAAAACTTGGACAAGAACTAGGATGTAAAACTGTTGGTTTTACTGGTCGTGATGGTGGTGCTATGAACGATGTTTGTGATGTTAATTTAGTAGTACCTAGTGATAATACACCAAGAATACAAGAGATGCATATACTTTTTGGTCATACTATTTGTCAAATAATTGATAACAATTTTTAAAAGGAATATCTTGAATATAACATTAGATGAAAAAGGGAAACAGTACTTATTGGAGTCAATTAGAGATATTCCAGATTTTCCTAAACCTGGAATTGTTTTTAAAGATATTACAACACTCCTTAATAATAAAGAAGCATATAAATTTTTGATGGATCATTTAGAACAAAGATATAAAGATATGAACTTAGAATATATCGCTGGACTTGATGCGAGAGGTTTTATTTTTGGAGCTGCTTTAGCTGATAGACTTGGTATTGGATTTGTACCTGTTCGAAAAAAAGGAAAATTACCATCTACAACTGTATGTGAAAAATATGAATTAGAGTATGGTTTTGATGAAGTTGAAATCCATATTGATGCGTTTGATAACAAAGAAGGTGCGAGAGTTTTAATAATTGATGATTTATGTGCTACAGGTGGAACTGCAAATGCCGCTTGCAAACTTGTAACAGCAACAAAAGCGAACCTTATTGAGGTGTGCTTTTTAATGAATTTGAAATTTTTAAAAGGTGACGAAAAAATAAAACAACATGCAGCTGTTTATAGTGTATTAGATATTTAAAAGGTTTATATAATAATGAATAATTACATCCCAACACCAAGTAAACATGATCCAGATGAAAATGGACATTTCGGAATATTCGGGGGACGATATGTTCCTGAAACACTTATGCCTATTTTATTAGAACTAGAAACGAGTTATAATAAATATAGATTTGATAAAGATTTTTGGGAAGAGGTAAACTACTACTTAAAAGAGTATGTTGGTCGTCCAAATCCACTTTATTTTGCTGAAAATATTAGTAAAGAATTAGATTGTAAAGTTTATTTAAAAAGAGAAGATTTAAACCATACAGGTGCACACAAAGTCAACAATGTTATAGCTCAAGGGTTACTTGCTAAAAGACTTGGTAAAACAAAAGTTATAGCAGAAACAGGAGCGGGACAACATGGTGTAGCAACAGCTACAATAGCAGCTCTTATGGGTCTTGAATGCACCGTATTTATGGGTGCAAAAGATGTTGAAAGACAAAAACTTAATGTATTTCGAATGAAACTATTGGGTGCAAAAGTGGTTGCAGTTGAGAGTGGAAGTCGATCTTTAAAAGATGCTATGAATGATGCTATTCGATTTTGGGTTACAAACGCTAGAGATACTTTTTATATTATAGGAACTGTTGCTGGTCCTCATCCATATCCTATGATGGTAAGAGATTTTCAATCAATCATCGGATGGGAAACAAGACAACAAATTTTAGAAAAAGAAAACAGACTGCCAGATAAAGTAGTAGCTTGTATTGGTGGTGGCTCAAACGCTATAGGTATGTTTTCTCACTTTTTAGAAGATGAAGATGTTGAGTGTGTTGGAATTGAAGCTGGTGGACATGGAATAGAAACCAATATGCATGGCTGTAGTTTAAAAAAAGGAACACCTGGTATTTTACATGGACAATGTTCTTATTTACTTCAAGATGAAGATGGACAAGTAACTGAAGCACACTCTATTTCTGCTGGATTAGATTATCCAGGAATTGGACCTGAGCATAGTTACCATAATGACTTAGGTACAGTAACTTATGACAATATCACTGATGATGAAGCGATGGATGCTTTTGTATGGCTAAGTCGTGCAGAAGGAATTATTCCTGCTTTTGAATCAAGTCATGCTATTGCATATTTGAAAAAAGTAAAAGAAGAGATAAAAGGTAAAATTGTAGTGATTAATCTATCTGGTCGTGGAGATAAAGATATGGTTCAAGCTCAAAGTTTATTGAATTTAGACTAGAGATTTTTATATGAATTTCCTTAAACGACACTCTGGAAAAATAGCGACAATTGTTGTTGTATTATTTTTTTCATATCTAGCTTATAATTTATACTATGCTCCTGCAGAAGGAGTAACAAATAAGTTTATATATCTTATGAAAGAGTATGGATATATCATCTTATTTGCGTGGAGTATTTTAGAAGGTGAGATGGGTCTTATTATGGCTGGATTACTTTGTCATACTGGTGATATGTGGCTTCCTATTGCTATTTTTGTTGCAGGACTTGGTGGGTTTGTTGGTGATCAAATCTATTTTTACATCGGTAGGTATAATAAATCTTATGTGTATCATAAATTTAAAGGGCAGAGGAGAAAATTTGCTTTAGCTCATCTTCTTCTAAAAAAATATGGTTGGCCTATTATCTTTGCACAAAGATATATGTATGGGATGAGAACTATTATTCCTATCTCAATTGGGCTTACGCGATATGATGCAAAAATGTTTGCATTTATCAACCTTCTGAGTGCATGGATGTGGGCTTCTATTACGATTATACCTGTTTGGTATTTTGGTGAAGAGATATTAGAAGTATTAGAAGTTGTAAAACAGTATTGGTATTTTGCAATTCCAATTGCTTTACTATTTGGAGGAAGTATTATATACTATTTTCAAAAAGCTACAAAAAAATAATAAAGGAAAAAAATGAATTTAAATTTAACAATAAAAAAAATTGATACAGATGTAGAGATTGTTTTAATAAAAAAGAAAAAAATCAAAGAAAATAAAGAGGTATTGAAAAATCTTAATTTTAAAGGAAATGATGAAGAGTGTGTTTTACTACCTGGTTTAAAAAAACTATATGTTGGGTGTGAGAATAGTGACCATGATAGTATTAGAATAGCAGTAGCAACGGCAGTAAAAAAGTTAAACACTACTCAGTTTAAATCGGCATATATAAAAGTGAAGTCAAACTTAAATGCTTATATCGATGGTTTTGAATTGGGAAATTATACTTTTACAAAATACAAATCTAAACAAGATGAAATTATCGAAAAAAATATTTATATGGAAGTTGAAAAAATAGACACAAATATTCAAAAAGAGTTTGAAGAGTCAGTGTCTATTTGTAACTCTGTAAATATGGTACGAGATTTTGTTAATACTCCACCTGAAGATTTTTATCCAGCTATTATGGCAAATCACGCTGTAAATATTGCAAAAGAAAATAATCTTGAGTGTAAAATTTTGGATGAAGATTATTTAATAGAAAATAATATGGGTTCTATGTTGGCAGTTGGTAGAGCAAGTAGACATAGATCAAAACTTATACATTTGACATACAAGCCATCTGGAAAAGTTAAAGCAACAGCAAAAATTGTTCTTATAGGAAAAGGTCTTACTTATGATAGTGGAGGATTGAGTTTAAAACCAGCTGATTTTATGGTAAGTATGAAAAGTGATAAAAGTGGAGGATGTGCTGTTTTAGGTATTATGAATACAATTTCATCTTTAAATTTACCTATTGAAGTACATGGAATTGTTGGTGCAGTTGAAAATATGATAGGTGGAGATGCTTATAAACCAGATGATGTTTTAACTGCAAGAAATGGTAAAACTATTGAAGTGAAAAACACTGATGCTGAGGGAAGACTAGTACTTGCTGATTGTTTATGTTATGCACAAGATGAGATAGATAATATAGATTATATGCTTGATTTTGCGACACTTACAGGAGCTTGTGTTGTTGGTGTTGGTCAATATACAAGTGGAATCATGGGGAATAATCATTCTCTTATGTCAAAAATTGTTAAAAGCGCTTCAAAAAGTGGTGAGTTAGCAACAACATTACCTTTTAATAGATATTTGAAAAAAACACTTAAAAGTGAGATAGCTGATATATCAAATATCGCTAGTACTCGATATGGTGGAGCTATAACAGCAGGTATGTTTTTGGATAATTTTGTAAAAGATAAAAATAAAGATAAATGGGTACATATAGATATAGCAGGTCCTGCATTTGTAGAGAGTGCTTGGGGATACAATCCACATGGTGCTTCAGGTGCTGGAGTACGATTAGCTATTGAATTTATGAAAAATATTTAGTATTTTTTTGTAACTCTAGGGTAACAAAACTTCGCTATAATATATAAAAGATTTAAAGGAAATTTAATGAATAAAAGAACTAAAATATTAGCAACTATTGGACCTGCAAGTGATACTGTAGAGATTATTGAAAGTTTAATTAAAGCTGGTGCAAATTTATTTAGATTGAACTTTTCACATGGTACACACGAGTATCATGGGCAAACTATAAAAAACATTAGAAAAGCTATGAAAAACCTTGATACAACAGTGGGTATCTTACAAGATATTTCTGGACCAAAGGTTCGAATTGGTGAACTTAAAGAGGATTTTGATCTTCATAGAAATGATGAAATTAGATTTATCAAAGAGGAGATTGTAGGATATAGAGAAGAGAGTAAAAAATTTGTAGTATCTATTAACTATCCTGAGCTTCTTGACAAAGTAAAAGAGGGTGAATATATCTATTTATACGATGGAGTAATTCGAGCTAAGGTTATTAAAACTGGTAAAGAGGTTGTTGCTCGTGTTGAAAACCATGGTACTTTGGGTTCAAGAAAAGGGATAAACTTTCCAAATACAAAAATTGATATAAATGTTATTACTAAAAAAGATGAAAAAGATATCAAATGGGGTGTAGAAAACAAAGTAGACTATTTTGCTATCTCTTTTGTTCAAAATGCAAAAGATATGATAAAAGCTAGATCTTTACTTGATGGTTATGCTGGTAAACTTATTGCAAAAATCGAAAAGTTTGATGCGGTTGAAAATATTGATGAGATTTTAGATAATTCTGATGGATTGATGGTTGCTCGTGGTGATTTAGGAATAGAAGTTCCTTACTATGATGTACCAACGATTCAGAAAAAACTTATTAAAAAAGCAAATATGGCTTCAAAACCTGTTATTACAGCTACCCAAATGCTTTTATCTATGACACATAATGAAAGAGCAACAAGAGCAGAGATTTCAGATGTTGCAAATGCAGTTTTAGATGGTACTGATGTTGTTATGTTAAGTGAAGAGAGTGCTATTGGTGAAAACCCTCGAAATGTTGTAGAAAGTATGAGTAATATTATTGCTAAAACAGAAGAGATATATGACTATGTAAAACAATATGAGATGAGCTATTTAGATGACTTTGATGTGATTCAAGCAACAGTTACAAGACTTGCAGATGATATTGAAGCTAAAGGTATTTTAGCTCTTACAAGTTCAGGTCAAAGTGCGATAAGAATGTCTAGATATAGACCAAAAACTCCTATTTTAGCTTTTGCACATGAGAAAAAAGTACTGAACTCTTTAACAATGGGATGGGGAATACTACCTGTTGATACGATTAAAGAATCTCATGCTTCAAAAATGTTTCAAAAAATGTTAAAAACTTTAGATAAAAAAGGATTATTAGATAAAAAAGGTCCTTATGTTGCTACTGTTGGTTATCCAGTTGGGATGCCAGGAAGTACAAATACAATCAAAATTTTAAATGAAGATGAGATCGAGTATTATTTAAATTTAAAAGATAAAAAATAGAAATAACCTTTATTTATCTTGTATTGTAGTATTAATTGCTACAATACAACTCTAAAGGTTATAAAATTTGAAAAAAGTTTCTCTCTCTATTAAAATTACCATGCTTCTTATTGCTATGACAACTATGATGTCAAATGTAGCAATAGTAACAGCTCTACCACATCTAAAAGATTATTTTTCAGATACAAAAAATATAGAATTTTTATCTCGTATGATGATAACACTTCCCTCATTAGCCATCGCATTTTTAGCACCTGTTTTGGGGCATTTTGTTTATAAAATAGGGAGAAAAAAGTCTGCTCTTATTGCATTATTACTTTTTACGGTTATGGGAAGTTCTGGAGTATATTTAGATACTATGAATTTGCTTTTATTTTCAAGATTTATGCTAGGAATTGCTATAGCAATTTTGATGATAGTTTCCACATCATTAATAGGGGACTATTTTCAAGGGGAAGCACGACATAAATTTATGGGTCAACAAGGTGCTTTTATCTCACTTGGTGGTGTAGTTTTTGTTGTTGGTGGAGGAATACTATCAGATATAAACTGGAGATATTCTTTTGCTATTTATACTATAGGTTTTTTGCTTATTCCTCTTGTATATACTTTTTTAAATGAAAAAGTAATCGAAAATTTTGTTGTTGAAGATGACTCTGATTTGAATGCAAATCTGTTTTTTATCTATTTCTTAGCATTTTTATTGATGCTTATTTTTTATATATTACCTACTCAAATACCATTTTTAATTATGAACCATTTTAATGCTTCAGGTACTATGGCAGGAGCTATTATAGCAACAGCGTTTATCTCAAATGGAATAGGAGCTATAACTTTTAGAAAATTTAAACAACGCTTTACTCATGCTCAAATATATATTATAGGGATGATTATCATAGGGTTTGGTTTTATTGGTATAGGATTGGTTCATAATGTATACTTTTTCTTTTTAACTTCACCTATTATGGGATTTGGTGGAGGAATACTTATGACAAATATGACCGCATGGATGCTCAGCCGTACACATCACACACAACGAATACACAAATCAGCCTATCTTACTAGTGCATTATTTTTAGGACAATTTTTCTCACCTATTATTTTTCACCCTGTTGTAAGTTACTTTAGTATCGAATATTTTTTTACGGTAGTTGGAATAGGGGTTTTGAGTATAACCCTATTCAATTATATTCTTTTAAATAGACAAATTTATAAGTAAAAATATAAATATTATCTATATTTGATTATGAAGATGACAAAGATGAAGTGTGAAAAAAATACAAGTAATTTAATTCGCAATATTACTAGCAATATTTAAATTTTTAGAAATTAATAATGTTCTGTAGTGTCATATTTTAAAGCTTTTAATAATATATTTTACTAGAAATACAACTAGCAATAATTTTATCTATTTTATGCTATCATATTCCATAAAAGGAGATTTTATGGAATTTACACCAATTATCCCTACAAATCTAAATGGTATTATAAGTAGTGAACATCTAAAATTAGCAGAAAAGATATGTATAAAAAGTGCAGCTTTAAAAGGCTCTCATAATGAGTATATAATCAATGAAATAGTTACTCTTCTGCGTAAAACAAACAGCTACTATTCAAATAGAATCGAATCAGAAGGAACACATCCTATAGATATTGATAAAGCTATGAATAAAAAGTTTTCAAATGATGAAAAAAAGAGAAATTTACAAAAACTTTCATTAGCTCATATTGAGGTTCAAAAGTATATTGAAAAACATGTTGACACAATAAATGATGTTTATGAACAAAAGTTTATTCTTGATATTCATAAACAATTTTATATGCAAGATGGAATGGATAGTTATCTTCATATAGAGTATGGTGATTTAAAAACAACAATGACCCCTGGAACATTTAGACATAGAGATGTATATGTTGGAAATCATCAAGCTCCTGCAAAAGAGAAAGTGAAAAGTTTACTGATTCATTTTGATACTATGTATAATCAATCTAAGCATTTATCTAAAGCAGAACAACTAATTTATGCACTATGTTCACACCATAGATTAGTTTGGATTCATCCATTTTTAGATGGCAATGGAAGAGTGTCTCGTTTGTTTTTAGATTATTTACTCTTTAAAATTGATCTTGATGGTTATGGACTATGGAATATTTCAAGAGGATTAGCAAGAGATGTTGATAAATACAAATCATCGTTACAATATGCAGATATGATAGTGCAAGGTTCACAAGATGGAAGAGGAGCATTATCAAACAGAGGTTTATCTTCATTTTTGGATTTTATGCTTGAAACTTCACTAGATCAAGTAGAATATATGAATAAATATTTAAAAATAGATTCCCTTGGAAATAATATAGACAAGTATGTCAAATTATCTCAAAATGGTTTTTTTGATGATGAACCACTTCCTAAATATTCAGAACTACTTTTTAAAGAGTTGCTGATAAAAGGAAGTATTAGTAGAGGTGAAGTGGCAAATATTATAGGGAAAAGTACAAGAACAGCTACAACACTTGTAAGTAAACTACTTAAAGCTGATTTTTTATCTTCTAGAAGTCATAAAGAAGCTATATCATTAAAATTTAACTCACATTTTGCATCATACATTATTCCTGAGTTGTTCCCTTTAAAATAGATATATTAAACAAAACAGACATAAAGATGTCGATTTGGTATCTTATAATGCTTTATAAGTAGTTAGGTAGATATTAGCGATGGGGGCTAAGGTTGAAAAGTTTAATGACGATTTACAAGGTAGTATAGGTGTTTTAAAAATCAAAAAAATTATGACGAATGTGTTATCAATATTTAATATAAATGAATTATAAAAGGAAAAATTGATGAAAAATATCTTTCTGGTAATTTTTACATTACTTGTGACAAGTTGTGTAATGAAACCAACACAAATGCATCTAAATAAAAATGTCACTACTATTGGTATACATGTATCTAATAATAATGATGAAGGATTTAAAGATAAACTTTACACAAGATTAGGTAAAAATAAAGTCTTAAAGTTATCAAGCAACCAATTAATTGTAAATGTTATTCAAAATGAAGTTGTACATACAAAATATAAAAAGAAAATTTATGTTAAAAACGATATTTATACCTATAAAATTTGTTATGTAGATACTCACAATTTTACAGTGGATTTAGAATACGCAAAAAATAGTAAAATAGTGGCAAAAGAATTAGTAAAAACAACTACTGTAAATGATAGTTGTGATAGTTATATACTTGAAGATTATAAAGCATATACTATTGAAAAAAACATGGAAAAATTATTAAAATTTTAAATCAACGCTCACCATAAGACCTAATAATAATATCTTCATTTAATTTCCTTTTTTTATTTTAGAAGTGACTACCAACCCTCTACTCTTTGAAATACCTTATATGGTATCACAAGCTCACCGCCAGATTTTTTAAAATCCCTAGCCATTTGCTCAATACCTTCGCTTATATATCCCTCGTCTGTTACCTTAATCCCTTTGTTTTCATAATAAACCATTGTAATCTCCTCTTGTAATATTTACATAAAGAATTATATATTTATTATGCTTAAGTCTATTCTAACAAGTTATGCTTTCTGAGGTTGGAGTGGAGAACTTCAATAGTAAAACTTTGATGAATCGTAGAAAGAGGAATTCTGTAAATATCTTTTAAAAATCATTTTCTGGTTTTATAACTCAACTAAAAATCTTCCTTTGGTGATGGGTGTTTTGAGTTCATGCATGATATTTCTTATAAAAACATCTTTTGCATTTTCTTTTAAAAAATCTAGACACATATTTGTATCTCCAACAGAATCAATTTTTTCTTGAAGTTTAGATAATGGAGAAAGTTTTTTATATACAGTATTCTTACTTTGAGTGGGAGTATTTCCAATGCAAAGATACTTTTAACACAAAAAAGATATAATTATTTAAACTATAAAGGACTTATATGCAACTTTCAGAAGATATTAAACATATGAATATGACTGATAAATTTATCATAATGGAACAGCTTTGGGAAGAAATGAGTCGAAATGTCGAAGATGATAGATTTACTCCTCATTGGCATTTAGCAATACTTAACGATATAGAGGAAAAAGAGAAAGAGGGAAAACTCAAGTTTTCAAATTTTGATGATGTTAAAAAAAGACTACAGTCAATAACAAAATGAAAATCTACTTAACGGATAATGCTGAAACTCATATAGCTAATGGTATCAACTTTTATGAATCACAAAAAGAGGGCTTAGGCAATTACTTTTTAGATACAGTATCTTCTGATATTGAATCTTTACATATATATTATGGAATCCATATCAAAATCAAAAATTATGAAAGAGTTTTATCTAAGCGATTTCCTTATGCTATATATTATAGATATGATGAAACTACAATTTATATTTATGCAGTTCTAGATTGTCGTCAAAATCCAGATATCATCAAAGGACAATTAAAATAAATATAAATAAAGGATTTATAACACAATAGTAAAAGTATTCGTATTATTCTGATAGTTATATTGAAGTTTGAAGTTATGTGCATCTAAAATACTTTTGATGATATAGAGTCCTAGTCCAAAACTCTCTTTATCGTTTGAGGTATTACTGAAAAATGGTTCATAATATTTCTCTAAATTATATTGTAAAGGTTTTCCTGTGTTTTGGAAAATAAGCTTATCTTCTATAACAGATATTTTGACTTTATTATCAAAAGAATATTTGAGTGCATTATCAATGAGGTTTTTTACTACTATAGAAAATAGTTTAAAATTGAGATGATATTTACAATTATTTTGATTTATTTCTATTTTATTTTCATCTTCTATCATCATCATATCTAAAACATTTTCAATAATATCATCAAAAAAAATATCTTTTTTTTCAATACTATCTTTTTTAGCAATCACCTCTTCAATAACAGCAAATTCACTAATAAGCGACTCTAGCTGATGAAAAACTGTTTGTAGTTTAGCTTTATTTTGTTGGTTATTTTCTAATTCAACCAAAAATCTTCCTTTGGTGATGGGTGTTTTGAGTTCATGCATGATATTTCTTATAAAAACATCTCTTGCATTCTTGAGTTGATTTATATTTTTTGATTTATCTAAAAGAGCTTTTGCCAAAAGTGACACTTCATCTTTTGCAGTTTCTTTTAAAAAATCTAGACACATATTTGTATCTCCAATAAAATCAATTTTTTCTTGAAGTTCAGATAATGGAGAAAGTTTTTTATATATAGTATACGCAATAAATAAAATTGCAATAAGTAAAAATAAAAATATAAACAATGTAAGATTACGGCTCATATCTATTTTTGTTTCTTTATCGATGATGATGAACTCTTCAAACGGAGTTTGAAAATGTAAAATATTGTACTCTTTTGTTTTAAAAATATGTAAAAGAATATTTTCCATTCTTTTACGCATGATAAGCTTTAATTCTTTTGTTTCCAATAGTTTTTTTATCTTTTTATCTTTATCAATAAGGTCTAAATCCATCTCATCTATCATTCTTCTAAGGTCATTTGTAAACCCAAATCGTGAATATTCTTGGTTTATAATTTTAGTAATAGTCATATATTTTCGTTTTAGACTATTAAAATTATTTTTGTTATCTATCTCAATAATCGTAAAAAAACTTACAAATAAGAGTAGTATAGTGATAAAAAGACTAATGGCAAGATTAAAAAAAATAGAATGCTTATTGAACAAATTTATACCCCATACCTCTTATAGTTTGAAGATATTTTATCTCTTTTGTATTATCTTCAATTTTATTTCGTAAACGATTTATGATAACAGAAAGAGAACTTGAGTTTTCCATATCACTATTTAAGTAATGCACATTATCAAAAATATCTTCTCTACTGATAACAAAACCTTCTCTTTGTATAAATAAAGCTAATATTTCAAACTCTGCAGGGGTTAGTTTTAAAGCTATATTATTTTTAGATATAACTTTTTTTTCTTCATTATATAAAAATATTTTTTCTTTTTTTATCTGTTTGGGTTGCGAAGTTTTATTAACTCTTCTTAGAATAGTTTTGATACGAATTTCGAGTTCTCTTGGGTCATAAGGTTTTGGAAGATAGTCATCAGCTCCTAACTGTAAAGCTGTAACTTTATCCGTGATATCACTTCTTGCACTAGAGATGATAATAGGTATGTCATGTTTTTTTAAAAGTTCTTGACATACTTCTAAACCATCAAGTCCAGGAAGTGTTAAGTCTAATATAATGAGATCATATTTTTTCAGACCAATACTACTAAGACCTATAAATGGGTCTTCGTAGTTTGTTACTTGTATATTAAAAGTAAGAAGATATTGCGTAAGTACTTCAGCTAACTCTGTATCATCTTCTATCATGGCAACTTGAACCATTTTTACCTCTTTTGTTTTTCATATTTTTAAATGTTTGAATCTCTTTATTTAGTTTATCTTTTTGTTCTTTATTTAAAATAGCATAGATATCTTCTATTAAATCAGCTTTGAGTTTTATTTTATCTTCTTTTGTTTTTGTTCGTGCTTCTATGTATGCTTTTTTATCAAAACCATCTTTTTTAAAAGCATTAAATCTATCAAATCTTTTATTTTTAAATTCTTGGATAGTTTCATCGATTTTTGTTATTTGTGTTTTTTCTAATTTTAAGTCATAAACAGCTCCAATAATAAATCTACTTATATCACCTCTATGACCTCTTCTTTGTTTTTTATCATGATTTTTATATCCATGATATTTTTTGTATCCCTCTTTGTGTTTTACACATTTATGAGACTTACAATTTTTCCCTTCTTGATTATTGTTATGCGTGTTGTTTGCATATATTGATGTTGCTGCAAATAAAGCTGTTGCAAATAGTACAGATTTTTTAATGTTTTTCATGTTATATCCTTTTTTTTTGTATTGAAAGTATAAACTATTGAAGTTAACGACTATTTAACTTTATATTAACAGTGTCTTAATGAACTGTTAAAAGTTTTTTAATGTTTTGAGTAAAAGGTTTTGCAATGTATTTTTCTCTTTTTGTGTCAGAGTGTTAAAACATTTTTCTTCATATAAAATTACATCTTTTAAAGCAGCTTGACAAATCTCTTTACCTAGAGGTGTAATTTGTACTAATTTACTTCTCTTATCGTGAAGATTATCCACTCTAATTATATACTCTTTCTCTTCTAATTTTTTGAGAACTTTAGTAATAGCCCCAGAAGTAAAAAGCAATCTTTCATGAAGTTTAGTAGGACTTAAAGTATATTTATTTCCTGATAAAATCAAAGAAGCCAATACATCTAGTTCTGAATTGTTTATATGGTAAGAATCATTTTGTATACTTGTAATCCCCTCCATTATATTTTTATATAACATATAAAAAGGAATAGTTAAATTTATAACATCGTTGTATGTCTCTGAAGATCTTGTTTTATGGTTTTGGATACTTTTTTCTATTTCGTAAATATTCATATATAATGATACTATAATTTGTATAAGATAAACATATAATAAAGTATAAGTACTTTACTAGTAAGATACTTTAAAGTTAAAATAAGTGAATCGATGATAAACTAATATCAATTTAAAATAAGGAAATAATATGAATATAAAGAAAATCATAGTAGGTAGTAGTTTATTAGTCTCTACATTATTTGCAGGTAACTATAATGTAGATGCATCGCATTCAAGTGTTGAATTTAAGATTAAACACATGATGATATCAAATGTAACAGGAACTTTTTCAGACTTCAAAGGGACATTTGAATATGATGAGAAGAACAATACTTTAAAAGAACTTTCTGGTGAAATTATGGTAAATTCAATTGATACAGCAAATGCAAAAAGAGATAAACATCTTGTAGCAGATGATATGTTTCATGCATCAAAGTATCCTACAATCACTTTTAAAGTTACTAAAATTGATGATGAAGATGTATATGGCGATTTTACACTAAGAGGTGTAACAAAAAATATCAAACTAGAACTTGAAAATGGTGGAACTATCAAAGATCCATGGGGGAATTTTAGAGCTGGATTTTCTTTAAGTGGTAAAATCAAAAGATCAGACTTTGGTCTAACTTACAATGATGTTTTAGAAGCAGGTGGTGTAGCTATTGGCGATACAGTAAAACTAAATATCGAAGTTGAAGGTATTAAAACTAAATAGTTTTGCCATAAAAGTAAGAGTAAAAATACTCTTGCTTTTATGATTTATTTGTTAGTTAGTATATCTATTATTTTAAAAGGTGATAGATTGTTTTTTTCTGCTATTTCGTCAATTGTTTTCTCTTCAGCAACTTTTATACCAGCTTTTTCTAATTTTATCTTTGCAAAATCAATATCATCTACAAATAATAAAAATGATTTTTCTATATTTGAAGTAAGTACTGATTCTATTATAAGTCGTTTAGGATTATCTCCTTTTGGGGAATTGGCTGCAAATATTCCTACTGTTAAGAGAGTTAAAATAGATATAGTAAGAAATGTTTTCTTTTTAAAATATTGTTTCATGCTGTTAAAGTTCACGAATACATCTAAAAATACTGCGCCAACAAATACAAGTCCAAGTATCTCGTGCATCTCTTTTGTATATTTATCTAAAATATGAAAATACATCATTATTCCTGTAGTTCCTATTACTATAAACACTAATGTTGTTACAGAAGTGGCAATATCTCTTTTTTGGTTTTTTGTCATTGGTTGATTCCTTGATTTAGATTAAAAATCGTATTATAAAGTAGAATTTTTAACAATATATTAATAGGATATGAATTATTGTAGTATAAAGAGTGATTTATTCTATCCTTAACTTGATTTGTTGTAATATGTCATCAAAATTAATAGGGAAGAATTCAATGTCTCAAGAAAAAAATATTTATATTTTAAGTGATAAAAAAGTTGCAAATACTATCAATTTGCCTATGATAGAGATATCATACCTTCCTTTTGAAATAGATTTTTCACAATATGAAGCACTTGTTTTTACTTCTAGAAATGCAATCAAATCTATAAATAGTTTTAGTGATAGTTGGAAAAAAATACCTTCTTATGTGATAGCTCCTCAAACAGCGAAAACTCTTGAAAAATTAGGTGGAACACTCGAGTATGTTGGTGAAAATGGTCATGGAAATGATTTTGCTAAAGAGATAGAGTGTCAGTTACAAGGGAAAAAAGTTTTATATCTTTGTGGAAAAAAAGTAGTTTCAAATTTATTTGGTATTTTAAATGATAGTGGCGTTTTATGTGAAAAAGAAGTTGTCTATGAAACGATTTGTAAAGAGTATGCACAAAAGCTCACTTTACCAAAAAATTCGATTATTATTTTCTCATCACCATCTACATTGGAGTGTTTTTTTAAAAATATATCTTCTTGGGATACTAGTTATACTGCTATTAGTATAGGAAAAACAACTGCTCAGTATTTTCCAAAAAATATAACTCCACTTATTCCAAATCAGACATCCTTAGATGCCTGTGTGGAGATAGCTTTGGGTATATAAAGATTTTATTCTTCTAATTTAATAAAATCTTCTTTTGTTACACCGCAGTCAGGACAGCACCAGTCTTCTGGTAGATCTTCAAATTTTGTACCTGGTTCAATCCCTCCATCAGGGTCACCAATTTCAGGGTCATATATATACCCACATACTTCACATTCATATTTATCCATTTTAAACTCCTTGATTTTTAACAAGTTATTTTATTTATATAGTCTTAGATAGACTTGAAATATTGTGGGTAATGATTGAACAATATATAAACTAGTTTAACTTTTTTCCGTGTGTAAGAACTTTTAAAAACTTCCAAGACCAAACGATAAATAATACAAGCCAAAAAGTAATAGAAATATCAAATAGAATCATAAAATTCATCCCTAAAGATGCAACAACAGAAACCAACACTCTTACTAATACTACTATTTGAGTCCAAATAAATATAAACTTTGTGAGTTTATTTGCAAACATCATATTTCCAGAATGACCCAATGTCACACGAGTACCAAATCCAATAAGTACAGTAAGTAAAAAACCTAACATCAAACTATGGATATCTAAAGCTAAAAAACTTTTGTCATAAAATAGTTCCATTCCATTTGAGATAGCTGATAGAAAAAATGCTAATGGTACCCAAAATAGAGCGATATGAAGTATGCTTAACATTGGGTTTTGATTTGGGAATGGAAGCTTCCATCTTTTTAACTCTTTTGCTATGTATCCAGCTAAAATTAAATCAACAGCAAAAGAAGAGTTTGTATATATAAGCTCACATACAACATGTAAAGCTAAAAATATCACTACATATTTAACAAAGTTTTTATCTTTATTAAATCTACACTGAGAGAAAAAAGGAATCATTCTTTGAGCTACTGAAAAAGCCAATACAAAAAGATATAAATACACAGATACTTGTACACTAAAGTTTGTAAATGGTGTAACTATAAAAGATATGATTCCTAAGATACCAAAACTTGCACCTGCTAGTATCCAAAAAGCATCGTGTTTGTTTACCACTGTAGATTTTTTATAGATATCAAAGATTGTTTTATATGAGTATAAAAATCCAAGACCAGCTAAAATCATACCTATTTTATACAGTAAATCAGAAAAAATAGCACCGATTAGAAATGAGATACTAGCAAGAACAAATAATATAAATATTTTAATGTATAAAGATTTTAAAACTACAGGGGTAGATAAAAACCTCGGAAAAGTTGTAAATAAAAATGCGAAAAATGCAGGAGTCAAAAAGAGATAAATGAGTCCAAAAGCATGAAAGTTCACAATATCTACACTAAAAGGTAAAACTCCTTTATATGAAAGCATGAACATAAGCATAAAAATAATTGCATTGATAAAACTCAATACAAAAAATGGCTGGTGGGGTTGAGATAAGAAATAACTATTTTTCAAAAGTAGACCTTTTTAACGATTTATTTTGAAATGGTATCACAAGTTTAAATGATAATACTTATCATAGGTTAAGAATAAAGAATAATTTACTCAAAAGCCCTATAAAAATCCCTAAGTTTATTTTGTGCTGTAGTTATATCTATCTCTTCAAATTTTATGGTTCCACCAATTTTCATTTGTGCTAGCTTAAAACAGTCTATACTTAAAACTGTTCCTATTTTAGGATAGCCTCCTATAGTTTGTCTCTCTTTTAGTAAAATGATGGGTTGACCATCTTTTGGTATTTGGATGCTTCCAAAACTAATGGCTTCAGAGATGATACCATCTAAAGAAGAGTTGATTGGTTCACCTTTTAGTTTACAAGCCATTCTGTTAAAGTCAGGTGTAATAGTATAAGAAGAGTTGAAGAATTTTTCTTTCTCATAAGTAGAAAAACTACTCTCTTGGTATGAAAGTAAAACTCGAAGTGTTAACTCTTTTTCATATTTAGGTATGTGTTTGGTATGCCATCTATTTAAAATTTCATCGTTGTTTTTTGTATATGGTAGGATGTTGCCATTTTTGATTTGGATGCCAGAAATTCCACCTAAAGACTCTTTCATTGTTGTAGAGTTACTCCCAAATTCTTTTTTTATATTAAAACCATGTTTGACAGCTAAATAGACTCTTTGACCATCTATAATTTTACCTATTTTTATACTATCACCTTTATGTATTTTATGTACTTGCCAAGTGTTTTGTAAAATATCATTTATAGAAAACTCACAAGATGCTCCTGTGATGCAAATATTTGTGTCTTCATTTGCCAATAATTCAAAGTTTGAAAATGTAATTTCTAAAATATTTGTATCTAAGTCATTACCCAATAATTTATGTGCACTTAAACTTGCATATTCATCCATCACACCTGAGTTTGTTACACCTAGATGTGTAAATGAAAATCTTCCTCTATCTTGTATTGTTGTGAATAAACCTGCTTTTATAACCTCAAAACTCAAGAACTCCTCCTTGTTGTAAAAACTCATCTTTTGAAATAGGATTAAATTTTATTTTTGATTCGATTGTAATAGGGGACAAAGCTTCGAGACTCTTATCAAAAAGTTCAAATGTTGTTTTCCCTAATATATTCCATCCCCCAGGGGAGTTTTGTGGATAAATTGCAGTTTGATTATCTGCAATAGCTACGGAGCCTTTCGGTATTTTTTTTCTTGGTGTTGAAAGTCTAGGGGTAATGATCTTTTCATTTACAGATGCCATATATGCAAAGCCTGGTAAAAAACCTATGGCATAAACATCATAAAGCTTTGCACTATGAATTTCGATAACCTCTTGGATTGATATATTTGCTTTTGTTGCTACTCTTTGTAAGTCCAGTCCAACTTCTTCACCATAATAAACATCTACTGTTATAATCTCTGAATCATTTTTATTTTCTATTTGTATATTTTTTAGCAAATCATTTAAATATACTTGAATATCTTCAAAGGTATATTTAAAAATATCATAAGTAACTAATATAGAGTTATAAGAGGGAATTATCTCTATAAGATAAGGGCTGTTTAAATCTTTTAGTACTTTATAGGCTGACTTTACTTGATTTGAATTCTCTTTAGAGATAACATCTCCAAAATATATTATGATCGAATCAACAGATGCTAGTTTAATTTCCATTCTTAAAGTACTTTTTTGAGTGCCTTTATAAATGATAGAGCATTTTCTCCATCACCATGAACACAAATTGTATCAGCTTTTATAGGGAGTTTTTTCCCATTTATACTTTTTATATAACCATCTTTTGATAGTATTTTTACTCGAGATATTACATCTTCTTCATTGTGCACAACTGCATTAGTTTGTGTCCTGGAAACTAAGCTACCATCATCATTGTAGTTTCTGTCTGCAAATACTTCATACAGTAATTCTATATCATAAAATGAAGCGATATTTTCAAATCTTTCATAATCAGGTGTTGATAAAATCATAAGTTTAATTGTTTTATCAAAAGATGCAATAGCTCTTAAAATAGATTTGAAAATGTTTTCATCTTTCATCATATCATTATATAAAGCACCATGTGGCTTCACATATGATATGTTAGTATTATGTACTTTACAAAAACTACTTAATGCACCAATTTGATAAAGTATAATAGCACTAATCTCTTCCTCTGTACAAGCAATACTTCGTCTTCCAAATCCAACTAAATCTTGATATGAAGGATGTGCTCCAATAGTTACATTGTGTTTTACAGCAAGTTCTACAGATTTATTCATAGTAGTACTATCAGAGCTGTGAAAACCACAAGCTAAGTTTGCCATATTAATATATGGCATGATTAGGTCATCTTCACCCATTTTCCAGATACCGAAGCTTTCCCCCATATCACAATTTAATTTTATCATCTCTTTACCTTCATCATTTGTTATTTTCTTATTTTATCATATTTACTATTGAATCATCTGATTAGGTAAGTAATAAACAATTTCTGGAAAAAATGTAATTGCCATTACTGTAATAATCATCATAATAAAAAATGGAAAAGTTGCTTTTAATATTGTCTCAATCTTTTCATTGGATATGCTCTGAATGACAAAGAGCGAAAATCCAACAGGTGGAGTTATCTGTGCCATCTCAACCATAAACACTAAAAATACTCCAAACCACAATGGATCATAACCTGCTAGTATCACAATAGGTAAAACAATAGGTAAAGTCATAACAACAATAGATATAGCTTCAAGAATCATACCTAGAATAATGTACATGATACCAATAAGTAAAATTAACATTAATGGAGTTAGTCCAAGACTAGTGATAAACTCACTCATAGCACGAGCAATTCCTAAAAATCCAATCACCTGAGATAAAAATACAGCTCCTGCAATAATAAAACTAATCATAGCTGAAGTAACTACAGCATTTAATGTAGCAGTTTTAAATATTTCCCATGAAAAACTTTTAAAATAAATCGCTAAAATAATTGCACCTAAAACACCTAAAGCAGCAGCTTCTGTTGGTGTAGCAAGACCACCATAAATAGAACCTAAAATCACTGTAATTAAAGAAAATACAGGAAGTAAATCTTTTAATGAAGCAAATTTTTGTGACCATGTAAATGTCTCTTTTATTTCTGGTTCTACACTTGGATCAATTTTCGCAGCAGCCATAATATAAAATGAATATAATGTTGCAAGTAAAAGTCCTGGTAAAAGACCAGCAACAAATAGTTTACCAATAGATACATCAGCCAATACTCCATAAATAATCATAATTAGTGATGGTGGTATTAAAAAACCTAAAGTTCCAGCACCTGCTAAAGAACCCATCGCAATTGATTTTGAGTATCCTCTTTTTTCTAACTCATCTAGTGTAATCTTACCAACAGTTGCTGTTGTAGCAGCACTTGATCCAGATACGGCTGCAAATAGTGAACATGCTGCAACATTTACATGTAATAAACCACCTGGAATATATGCTAACCATGGTTTAAGACCATTTAACAATCTTGTAGATATAGAAGATTTATATAAAATTTCACCCATTAAAATAAACATAGGTAAAGCTGCTAGTGACCATGAATTTAAAGCATCATATAAAGAACCAGCCAATAAATCACCGATTTTTGTATATACACTGATTACTGGAGGAAGATTATGATCAAATAAGAGCATCCCTACAATACCTGTGATGATTAAAGAAACTCCAATCCATACTGATGAAAGTAATAATGCAAACATTATTACCATAATTACCGCTGATAATATTAGTGGATCTGAAATCATTTTTCATCCTTTTTAAACATAAATGCTATAACTGCTAAAATAAATAATGCAATCCCTATAGGCATAGCTAGTTGTGTTAAATAAAGTGGTGTTTCTGAAACAGCTTCCGATAACATCTCTAGTTCATAAGAGTCATAAGTAAATAGTATTGTTCGGTATAATATAAATAATAATACAAGAATAGTAATAATAGATGCAACCATATCAATAATACTATTTGTACCTTTACCTAATTTTGAAGTGATAATATTGATACGAATGTGCCCATTTTGAGTGAAGGTATAGGCTAAACCTAAAAAGATTGAAGCTAAATACAAATACCCACTGTATTCATCTGCAATCATTGTAGACTTATCAAAGAAGTATCTTAAAAAAATCTCAGTTAAAATTAGACAAACCAATCCTACAAGTAAAGCTCCAGATAAAAAAGCTCCCCCTTTGGAGAGCTTATTTATAAAATTTGTGAAAGTATTCATTATGCTTACTTTCTATATTCTTTAAAAATATTTTTGATTTGAGAGTTTGCTCCATCTAAATATTTTTCTAATAAATCGTCCGCAATTTTGTCTAATTCTGCTTTTAATTCAGGTGAAGCTTCTGTTACACTCATTCCATTTTTACTTAATGTTTCTAGTGCAATTTTATTTTCTTCTTTAGAGATAGCCCATTGAATTTTTTCAATCTCAGAAGCTGCTTTTAACATAGCTTTTTGTTGCTCTTTTGTTAAACTTTTCCAGTAGTCTAAATTAATAGTAACTGCTTGTAAAGGGTATGCATAGTTGATTTTTGTGTAGTTACTTAATACTTCCCAAAATTTACCATCTTTTCCTGAAGCAGATGATGTAATAACAGAGTTTACCATACCTGTTCTAAGTGAAGAATATACTTCTCCCCAAGGAAGTGCAACAGCATTTCCACCTGCTTGATTTACAAAAGCAGCAGAGTTTTTATCGTATGTTCTTGTTTTAGCACCTTTGAAATCAGAAATAGATGTCATGCTTTTATTTGAATAAAATCCAGATGGTGGCCAAGTTACACTATATAGTAGTTTTTGATTCCATTTCTTAGCTGTTTTTTCATAAGCTGGTTTAGAGATTTGATATAGTCTATATGCGTCATCGTATGATTGTGCAATAAATGGTAATGCAGAGATTCCAAATACTTTTCCTCCTCCTGATGTAAATGGTATAAACATATCAGTCATCGCAACTGTACCATCTTTTACTGCTTTAAGAGGATTACCTTTTATGAGTGAAGAACCTGCATGAACAGTAATATCAACACTACCTTTAGAATAGTCATTAACTAGTGTAGCAAATTTCTCTGCACCTTTAGTGTGGAAATTATTTGCACCATATTTTGCATTTAAGTCCATCTTGATATTACCAGCTAATAGTGTAGCTGCTAGCCCTGTGATTAGTAAACTTTGTTTTAACATTTTATACTCCTTGAAATGTCTATTTCAAAGAGTATCTTATGAAGGTGTGTAATTGGTGAGTTTTTTTAGTTTATTTAAAAGTTTCTAGTTTATAGCCAGTTTGTGGGATATTTTGTATTAATTCTAAAGGTAACTTTTGTCGTAGTTCTTTGATGAAAGTCTTTAAAGCACTCATACTCATTGATTTATCTTTCCAAATATACTCTTCGATTTGTTCGTAGTTTAAAATTTTATTATCATGTAAGAAGATTAGAAATTCGATTTCCCTTTTTCTAAGTATTATCTCTTCATTGTTATAAAATAATTTATATTGTTGTACATCAAAATAACAATCAATAGAAAAAAAGATATTTTTAGTAAGTTTATCTCCTAGTCCTTTGATGATACCTGTGAGAAGGTTATCAGAATTGATTGGTTTTAAAATATAATGATTTACATTGAGATTTATCAAATCTAAAAGATACTCTTCATTTGAGTATGCTGTAACCATGATAATAATTGTATTTATATCATTTTTTCTAATAAGTTGTATTAGTTCTATACCATTTTTATATGGCATCTCAATATCACTTATTACAATATCTGGTTTATATTCTAAATATAAATCATATCCATCTTCACCATTGCTAGCTTCTAAAACATCGTCGAAGTAGTACTTCAAAGTGTTTACAAGTCTTTTTCTTATACCATCTTCATCTTCTACACATAAAATGGTATATTTTTTGAGTTGATTGAGTATAGTTTCATCCATTGCTTTTCTCCACAATTACTTTAAATAAGGCACCATCTTGATGATTTTCAACAGTAAGTTCACCATTCATATTTTTTTCTATAATCATTTTTGACATATATAAACCAAGTCCCGTACCTTTTGAACTCTCTTTTGTAGTAAAATATGGTTCAAATATTAAATCTAAATGTTCCTCATTTACACCACCTGCATTGTCATGAACTGTTACGATAACATTTTTATCATCTATATCAATACAGATATTTATTTTTGGATTTTTTATCTTTCTTTGGTTAAGGATATCTTTTGCATTTGAGATAAGATTTAGCATTACTTGTGCAAACTCTCTTTCATATCCATTGATTACGCAGTTACAATATACTTTTTTATAGAGATCAATTTGATAACTTTTAATAGAAGCTCCAGCAAGTGATATTGCTTCATTACAGGCATTGTCGACATAAAATTTTACTTTCTTTTTATCTGGTTTGAAAAAGTTTCTAAAGTCATCAATAGTATTTGACATAAATTGAATAATTTTATTTGAATCATCAATGCTTGACTTTAAAAGAGTATCATCTAGTTTTTTGAATCTATTTGCAGTTTCAAGCTCCATTAAAATAGCAGAAATTTCACTAAGAGGTTGTCTCCATTGATGTGCTATCATAGAAAGCATTGCACCCATTCTAGCTAGTCGTGATTGGTGTAACATAGCTCTATCTTTCTTTTTTACTTCATTGATTGCTTTTGTGATTCTTTTCTCAAGATTTTTATTTATATCTTGAAGTTCAAACTCTTTTTTCTCGACACTTTGTTTATAATTTGAAAATACATTATTAATCTTTTTTGATATGAGAAATGATAAAATTCCTGTAATAAGTATAATTAAACTAGAAATCAATAAAACTTGTGTGATATATTTGTCAATTCTTTTTTTAAGTATTTTTTTGTTTTGCCTAATAGAAGCTTCAATATCGTCTATGTAAAGACCAGCTCCTATGACCCAATTGAATTTTTTGTAAAGTCTGAAAAAACCAAGTTTATTTGAAAAATGTAGCTCTTTAGGTTTTTGCCAAGAATATTCTATAAATACTCCATTTGGTTCTTTTAGTGTTTTATCAATAAACTTTTTGGTGATTTGTGTTCCTCTTGCATCTTCGAGTTTACTATCTTCAAGACCTATTTGATTTTGCCTAAAAGGGTGAGCTATCAAATAATAATTTGTATCGTGTATCCAAACATATCCATGTTTTTCATATCTGATAGTTTCTATATAATCTATTAATCTTTTTTTTACTTCTTTTTCACTTAGATTTTGATTACTTTTGGTGTGATGTTCTATGTAGTTGATAATATGATTTATCTCTTTTTTAAGAATATTTTTTTGTTTTTGGAGATACTCCATTTCTACTCGAAGACTCTCATCTTCAAAGTAATCATGTTGTTGTTTAACAAAGAAATAAATCGTAAAAAAAGCCCCAAGCAGCACTGTGATAACGGGTGTTAAAATGATAAGTCTTGGGATATTTTTTTCAGTAAACACAAGTTCTCCTTCAATTATCACATAGTTTACTCAAAAAAAGTGA
Organism: Arcobacter sp. 15-2; assembly: GCF_047159865.1. Taxonomy (GTDB): domain Bacteria; phylum Campylobacterota; class Campylobacteria; order Campylobacterales; family Arcobacteraceae; genus JAIOSF01. The sequence continues at coordinate 207,029 of NZ_AP038804.1, read as the reverse complement.
GTTTAGGGTGAGTTTTTAATAGTATGTTTTTCTTTATAATTTTTATATATACCATAGAGTGTAATAAATATCCAAAAAACCTCGATGATAAAAGAACCAAGATTAAAATGAACACATAAAGAGATCAGTAGTAGAACTGCACCTATTAGGTTTATGAGTTGAAATTTTAATGACTGAGTATCGTAAGTACCTGTTTGAAGTAAGAAGTAGGCGAAAACGATAAAAATCATCCCCACAAACCCTATAACTTGAAATATATCTAAACTAGCTATCATGAAAATTTCTACAAATTATACAATAGCTGTGATAGTAACAGTAAAGTCCAAATCACATCCAGCAAGAGGGTGATTATAATCTACAGTAACCTCTTCACCAGTAACTTCTGTAACAGTTGCTTTTACAACTTCGCCACTTTCAGTATCAGCTTCTAAAACCATACCTATTTGGAGGTCAATTCCTTCAAAAGCTTCAATTGGGGCAACTTCAGATAACTCTTCATTGTACTCTCCATAACCCTCTTTAGCTGGAACTTTTAACTGTTTTGTTTCACCTTCATTCATATCTTCGATTCTTTTTTCAAGACCAGGGATAAGTTCTCCTGTACCATAAGTAAATTCGATAGGGTCTGTTCCTAGATTGCTATCTACGATTTCATCATTGATTTTTAGTTCGTAGTTTAATTTGATCATTTGGTTTTTTTTGATTGCCATATTTTGCCTTTGTATTTATAGGGTATCATAGCCAAAATTTATAATAAAATAAATAAATTTTTTGATACATAATTTCAATTTAATATAAAAATACTACAATTTATTTTTTTAAGGAGTTTTGATGATAGAGTTAACAAATTTATATATGTTTATAGTAGCCTCATTTATACTATGTTTGGTTCCTGGTCCTGATAATATTTATGTATTAACTCAAGGGATAAAGAAAAGTAAAAAAGCTGCTATTGTCACCACTTTAGGACTTACAACAGGATTGATAGTACATACAAGTGCAGCTGCTTTTGGTATCTCTGTTATTTTTCAAACTTCCCAATTAGCTTTTGATATTCTAAAATATGCTGGTGCTTTTTATCTACTCTATCTTGGATATCAAGCTTTTAAATATCGAGATGAACCTTTGGATTTAAGAGTGCAAAACTCTTCTTCCGAATTAAAAAAGCTTTATAAAAAAGGATTTGTTATGAATATTTTAAATCCTAAAGTCTCTCTATTTTTTTTAGCTTTTCTTCCTCAGTTTGTGACTTTGGAAAATGGAAATATTCCTTTACAGATGATAATATTGGGTCTTATATTTATGCTTATGACTATCATAGTTTTTTCAGGAATTGGTATTTCAGGTAATATACTAAGTAAAAAACTACTTGAAAAACAAAATATTGTAAAATATATGAATATTTTAACCTCTTTTATCCTTGTTAGTTTAGGGTTAAAACTAGCTTTCTCTTCTCGCTAAAATTCGCTTTGGTGTTTTCTCTTTCTAAATTTTAATTGAGAGAGTGCAACTCCTGTTAGGATTACAGCACTGGCTATAAGTTCTAAAGCTGTTAGTTTTTCATCTAAAATAAAAAAAGCAAGTATCATAGTAAAAATAGGGATCAAATATATAAACATAGATGCTTTTGATGCATCTATTTTAGTAAGTGCAAAGTTATAAAGTCCATATCCTCCAAGTGTTACAACTACACCCAAATAAAACAAACAAGCTACTGCATTAGTAGTAAAGTTCATATCTGTTGTAGAAAACTCATAGATAAAAAAGGGGAAGAAAAATATTGCACCTATAAAAGCTTGCATCGCAGTTATAAATATAGCAGAAAACTTCGATACTAAATAACGCACCACAATAGTATATCCAGCTGCACAAATCATCGCGCAAAATTCTAAAAAGTTTCCCAGTAGTGGATTGGGTGAGGTTACTGTACTAGTAGCTTGTACACTTAACCAAATAGCACCAAATACTGCGATGAGCGAACCAAATAGTAATTGTTTTGATATGATCTCTTTTAAAAAATATCCTGCTGCCATTGCTGTTAGTATTGGCATAAGTGATGTTATCATTCCTGCTTGTGATGCAGATGTATAAAGTAGGGCTTTTGCTTCAAACACAAAATATAAACATGGCTCAAAAAAAGCAAAAAGTATGATGAGTTGAATATCTTTTTTTGTAAAATCATATTTTAAAAAATCTTTAATAAAATATATAAAACAAAGTGAAGCTATAAGCATACGAAAAAATATAACAGTAAATTCACCTAGGTCAGCCATAGCTGCTTTTAAAGCAATAAAAGAACTTCCCCATATAAACATAGCGAAAATTATAGATACCAATCCTAAAAGATTAAAGTTTTGTGATTTTGTCAAATTGCACCTCTTTTTAAATAAGGCGGGAGTATACTCTTTTAAAATTTTATGTCAAGAGTTTTGAATAAATTAAAACTGACAAAATATTTTTTGTTAAAAAGGAATCTCATCGGAAACATTATCATATTCAATATCAATATCTAAAAATCTTGTATTTAAATTATACATTACTAAATTTTGTTTTTCTTTTGAGATATTAATAAAAAAATTAGTAAATTGATGAATTATATCAGTTGATGAATTCCTATTTCTATAGGTATAATTACCTTCAATAAAAACCCTCAATAAGTGTTTTACATTTACATAATCTTCCAACATAGTTTTTTTATTAAGCTCTTCAAGATTTTGAATAATGTCATCTATATCCATTTTCAGTATTGATGAGCTTTTAATACTACTTAAGTTATTTGTAATTAAATCTGCAAGTTCTTGATATATTAGTTTTTCGTCATGTGAAAATAACTTTGTTATATCATTGGTATCTAGCATTTTATTTTTTACTTCTTCAAAAGAATTTATTCTATCAATATAATCTATTTTAATCATTGATTTCAAAATACTTTTATATTTAAAAGAAGCATCTATATGATGTAAAATATCTTCAAAAAGTTTTCCTATAAAGAATATTTCAGTTTTATGGTCATACTTATGTTCTTTAAATTCACTAGGTATCTGATTCCCAATCCAATTAATGCTGATACTTTTGTTATTATCCTCTTCAAATTTTATTTCTTTACCAAAACCAAAATCAATAATTTTTACATTGGAGTTATTATCAACCATAATATTTAAGTTTCTAATATCCCTGTGTAGTATTTTATTTTTTTCTAAATATATAAATCCATTTATTGTTTGCTCAAAAATAGAGTTTATATCTTCTGGATATTTCTTTAAATAAGATAGTATATCACTACCTTCAATATGTTCCATCATGATATATCCCACATAATTATCAGGATATAAATAATAATTAAAAACTCTAACAATGTTTTTATGATAAAGTAGATGTAATAATTTAATTTCATTAATAAAGTTTTTAAAATATTCTTCTTTTTCAATCCCTTTTAATGGAGAATATTTTTTACAAACAAATTCATGACCAATATCATTATCTTGAAGTAGATATGTTTTACCAAAGGCTCCATTTCCTAGTTCTTTGATTAATTCAAAATCCCTTTGTTTAATAAACTCTATAATTTTTTTACTCATTTATATCGTCCTATTATTTTATTTAAATATAATAGCTAACACACAATTTGTTTATTATTATTTACTTATATTATTTTATTATTCTGATAAATTTCAACATAATATATAGTTGAAATATTTACTTAAAAGTATGTGTGTTATATATAATTAGAAAGTTCAATCAAATTCATATCGGGATCACGGAGATAGATGGACTGGATTTCTCCATTTGCTCCGGTTCTATTTACGATACCTTCAATGATTTTTATATCTAAACTTTCGATATATTCTTTGGCTTCTTGTATAGGAGTGTTTATGATAAAACACAAATCAGCACTGCCTTCCGTTGCATTTTGGGCTTTTGGTTCGAACTCTTTGCCTAAAAGATGTAGGTTGATTTTTTGATTACCGTATTTTAAAGCTATACGAGACTCTTTAAATATCTCTTTTTTCATCCCTAAAACTTGAGTATAAAAAGTAACTGTAGTATCGATATCTTTTACAGTTAAAACAAGATGGTCTAGTCTATTTATATTTATCATGATATATTCCTAGGTAGTAGAATCAAATATTATATTAGTAAAGAATATTTGATTCTAAAGAAGTTTATTTTTAAAGTGCTCTATCTAGTATCTTTTCTACCACATCTAAAGTAATAGTTTCTCTATCCCCAAATTTAGTAAAACCGTGTTTTTCTAAAAGTGTAGTTACATTTTTCTTTAAATCTTTATCATCTGTATATGATGAAAGTTTTAAATCTACATTTAAAGATTTGTACATATTTTCTATTTTTACGATGATATCTTCTGGATTTTTAGTTTCTGTATGAAATACATTTTTTCCCATTTGCAGAAGTTTATCTTCTTTTTCATCTATTAGTTCTCTTAAAAGATGAGGTTGAATAACAGCTAAAGTTCTTGCATGATCCATACCATATAATCCACTTAGTTCGTGTCCTATAAAATGTGTACCCCAATCTTGTGGTACTCCTGAACCAATAAGTCCATTTAGTGCTTGGTTTGCCATCCAAAAAAGATTTGCGTACCATTTGTCATCTCGTTTATCAAAAGTACTTGCAAGTGCAGACAGACCTCTTAAAAGTCCTTCTGCATAATAATCTTGGGCTTTTAAGCCATGATTACTTGTGAGGTATTGTTCACAAGTATGTACAAATGCATCAATTACACCATTTGCTAATTGTCTATCATCTAAACTTTTAAGAACATCAGGGTCTAGTACTGCAAACTGTGGATATGAAAAAGGGGAATGAAAAAATCTTTTCTCTTTTGTCTCTTTTTTTGTGATAACAGCCCCAGTATTTGACTCACTACCAGTAGCTGCTAAAGTTAAAACAACTCCCAATGGTAAAGCTTTTGTAGGTGTAGATGAACCATCTAAAAGATCCCAACCATCACCATCATGAAAAAAAGAGTTTATGATGTATTTTGAACCATCAACAACACTTCCTCCACCTACAGCTAGTACATAAGTAACATCATTTTCTTGACCAAATGCTACAGCTTTATCTAGAGTTTCTTTTGTAGGATTGGCTTCAACCCCTCCAAATTCACACCAACTATGTTCTTTTAGGGCATCTTTTACTTGATCATACACGCCATTTTTTTTGATACTTCCACCACCATATACTACAAGTACTTTATGTTCTTTTGATATAAAAGTTGAAAGTTCTGCTATTTTGCCTTGACCAAATTCGATTTGAGTTGGATTTTTATATGAAAACTCCATCTATAACTCCTCTTTTTCTAATTTACTTATATCTAATGCTTCAAGTTTATCTTCTGTTTTTTTTACAAATGCTAAAAAATGTTCTTTTTTCATATGATTTTCTAAACACTTTTCATTTTCCCAAGTTTCAACAAAAGTAAAACTATTGTTGTCTTCCAGGTCTTTATGTAAATCGTATTGGATACACCCTTCATCGTGAAGATGCGTTTTTTTATGTAAATCTACAAGTAGAGGATAAATCTCACTTGTAAACTCTTCTTTAATTTTGATTTTTGCTACTATAATGATTTGTGCCAATGTTAGTTCCTTTTAATTTTTTATAAAATTTTGTTTTAAAGTATTCTCAAATATTGATAATTCATTTTCAAGATTTAAGTCACCTTTATAAACATCATGTACGACATAAGTTTCAGCAGGCTCAGCACCACAGAATTGGAATATCTTGTGAACTGCAAAATTAGCTTCATCTAATGAAAGTCCTTCAAAAAAACCATCTTTATTACTAAACTCAGAAGCAGGGCAATTATATGTAATTGATAACATATATTGTGTACCAGTCATAAGACCACCACTTCCATATTTTTTACTTGTATCATCTCTACTTCTTCCATCGTTCACATAGAGTTGCCCTTGACTTGGTGTAAATACATCATCAATATATTTTTTTGCCATCCAAGGAAGACTCATCCAGTAAACTGGAAATTGAAATAAAATGATATCTGCCCAGAGTAGTTTTTCTATCTCTTCGTCTACTGTATATGTTTCTTCTACATTAGTATGCTTTACATTAAAGCTATTTTTAGTAAAAAAATCTGTAGCTTTGTTTATGTAATCTTTTGTTAAGTTTCCATCTGCGAAACCTTCATATTTTTGATGCCCATTGATGATAAGTATATTTTTCATCTCTTACCCGTTATTTGATAAACTCAACAACTTCATCAAAAGGAAGTCTTTGTTGTGTACTTTGTTCATTGATTCTATATCCAAAAGGAAGTACCATAGCAAGTTGATTTTGAGTAGTGTCAAGTCCTAAAATCTCCTCTACTTTTTCTTTTTCAAACCCTTCAATAGGACAAGAATCAATACCAATATATGCAGCAGCAGTCATCATGTTTCCTGCTGCTATATATGCTTGTTTCGATGTCCAGTGGTGAACATTTTCATCACTACTTAATTCTTTTGTTAAATGTGTTGCATAAAGATTTAGATAAAAATCTAATTTTTCTTGAGGCATTTCTCTTCTTTTGAATCTTTTTTCAGGTAATCCACTTTCTGGTTTTACACTATTTATATTTGTCAGAAGAATCACTAAATGTGAACAAGATGTAAGTTGAACTTGATCCCAACAAGCAGGTCGAAGTTTTGCTTTTAGTTCTTCATTTGTAATAACTAAAAATTTCCATGCTTCCATCCCAAAAGATGAAGGAGATTTTCTTCCTGCTTCAAGTATAAACTTCATATCAGTATCAGATATTTTTTTTGTGTCATCAAATATTTTGCACGCGTGTCTAAAGTCCATTGCTTTTGTAAAATTATTTTCCATTGTTGAGTTCCTAATATTTTATTTTAAGAATTCTAGCAATAGAGAACTTAAAATATCCTTACGATACTTTAGGAATGTAATGAAGTAAAATATCCTAAAGAATAAATAGTGTACAATGTCAAAATAAGAGGTAAATATGTATATAGTAAATGAAAAAGAGTTTGTTTGTCCTGTTGCAGTAACAAATGATATTTTTAATGATAAATGGAAACTAGCAATAGTTTGGCATTTGTTAGATGGGGATAAAAGATATAAAGAGTTACATGAGGAGGTGTATGAGATTACACAAAAAACACTCACTGTAAAACTCAAAGAGTTAGAACAAAAACAACTGATCAAAAGAGAAGTATTTGCAGAAGTTCCACCGAAAGTTGTTTATTCTTTAACTTCTATAGGTGAAGAACTCAGAGATGTTTTAAATGCTATGCATGCTTGGGGAATATTTTATGCGAAATCTTGTGGGACTATAGTTGAAGATACTGCTTGTAAAAATAAAGTGATAGGAAACTAAATGCAGAATATTGTTACTACGATAGATTTAGGTTCAAACTCATTTAGAGTTTTAAAGTTTGATTGTAAAAATAACAAATCACTTTGTGAGTTTGATATCACAGTAGGAACAGCAGATGGACTTTCAAAAACAGGTGAAATATCACAAGAAGCACTCAACAGAGTTATTGTTGCTATAAAACAAAGTATAGAAATCGTAAACTATGATCCAACCAAAGCAATAGCCGTAACAACACAAGCGTTACGATCAGCTAATAATGCAACAAAAATATTAGAAACTATACAAAAAGAAACAGGTGTAAGTTTTGAAATAATTGATGGTAAAAAAGAGGGTGAACTTACTCTTCTTTCTATGCAAAATGCACTTAAACGAGAAAAGTTAAATGATGACGATTTTGTTTTATTAGATATAGGTGGAGGTTCTACTGAACTTATTATTTATCAAGATCAAAAAAGTCATATAAAAAGTTTCCCTTTCGGAATAGTAACATTGACTCAAACAACAAACCAACAAAATGATTTAAAACTTTTAGAAAAAGAAGTAGAATCTTTTTTGAAAAATTGTAATATGGATGTATCAGATGCAATCTTTGTAAGTACAGCAGGAACTCCTACAATAATAGCAGCACTCAAACATGGTCTGAATAACTCACAATATGATAAAAACATAGTAAATGGTACAACACTTACTGTAACTGAAATAACACAAATACAAAACAAACTCAATAGTATGGAAAAAGATGAACTTATAAGACAAGTTGGTACAGGTAGAGAAGATTTTATCAACACAGGTATGCTAATATATGCACTTTTTTTTAAAATGCTTCAAAAAGATATATCAATAGTATTTGATGATGGATTAAGAGAAGGTGTTGCATTAAATGCGTGTAGAGTAAGGTGTGTAAAATAACTACTTTTACAAAGTAATTATTTTACACTATGACTGATTATTTAAAAATATCAGCCATTTGGTTTTGATACCATCCCACAGCGTATTCTGCTTCTTGCATTCTATAACCTTCATCAGCTCCCATAGGACTAAGCCCACCAGAACCTTCAATTTTCACGATTTTATCTTCATGTGCTTCATAAACAGCAGCTACAGTAATACCGTAACTAGGTGAAAGTAAACTATAACAAGTATTTGCTAGTTTTGGAGGGTTGATTATAGGCATTTTTGCTAATAATCTAGCTACTTGCATCGCTGCTACTTTTGCTTGTGAGTTTGCAGAAAAACCAGATTTTGGCATTTTTGTTGCAATTGCTGCATCACCTATAACATGAACATCTTTCACTAGTCTTGACTCAAATGTTTTTGTATTGATAGGACACCAGTCACCTTTTGTAAGTCCAGAATCAAATGCTAATTTTCCGGCTTTTTGATTTGGGATATAGTTTAGTACATCTGCTTTTACATCACCTTCTTCTGTAGTAAGTATTCTATTTTTAGGATCTACTTTAGTTACTTTACCACCAAATTCAGCACTTCTCCACTCAATCATATCTTCATAGAGGTTTTCCCAACCCTCTGTAAATAATCCTTGTTTAGAAAATTTATTTTTTTGGTCTAATATAACAATTTTTGATTTTGGTTTATTATTTTTTAAATAATGTGCAACTAAAGAAACTCTTTCATAAGGTCCAGGAGGACATCTAAAAGGATTTTCAGGAGCAACCATTACATAAGTACCACCATCTTTCATATCTTCAAGTTGTTTTCTTAAAAGTGAAGTTTGAGCTCCTGCTTTATATGCATGAGGTGAGTGTAGTTCTGAACCTTCTACATACCCTTTGTCATACTTGAAATCTATCCCTGGAGATACAATAGCTTTATGATATGCAATAACTTCACCATTTTCTAAAATAACACTATTTATACTTCCATCAACTTTTTTTACTTTTTCATGTAGTACTTTTATGTTGTATTTACTTTCTAAAGTTTTGTAGTCATGTCTGATATAGTCTATATCATTTATACCTGCAATTACAGTGTTTCCAAATGGACAAGTGTAGTACTCTTCATTTTGCTCTATTAATACAACTTCAGTATCAGGGCTAAACTTTTTTAGGTATTTAGCAGCTGTAGCTCCACCAAAACCACCACCAACAATAACAACTCTTTTTTTATTTTTTGGTAATGTTCCTGACATATTTGTAAGACTACTACAAGCTGCCATTGAAAGTGCAAAAGAGCTTACCACTAATTTATTAAAATTTCTTCTATTTAACATAATAATATCCCCTTATCTTTTTACTTTAGAAAAGTAATATGAAACTTGTTCTAACTCTTCATCAGAAAAACCTTTAACATGCTTTTGCATCATTGTTCCAGTTTGTCTTCCATATTTAAAATCTAGTAAAATTTTGTTCATACTAGTTTTTCCCATCCCTGCTAAAGTAGGTGTAATACCATTTGATTTACCATCTGTACCATGACATGAAGCACATGACAATGATAACATTTCAGCTTTTACAGGATCATAATCAGCGGCAAAACTAATACCACATAAGCATACTAAAGCTAACGCTATTTTTTTCATTCTATCTCCTTTGGGTGTTTGTTATAAGTATTAAACTTTGCATTTATTTATAAGATAAACAAATACTAGATATTCATAATAATTATGAAAGATATATTATTAATAATTATAATTCTTAGTGTACAATTTTAGACTTATAAGTCAAGACTATTTTAAATTTTTAAAAAGAAATAGAAATCAAAGTACTAAAAAGTTTCTATATGATACATACAGTTACAGAGATGTTTGTACTATAAGTAATAGTGAAATCATAAATAAAAGTACTTTAATAATTTGTTTATAAAGTGATGCATTGAGATATGATTTTATTTTGATACCAAGGTATAATGCAATAGCAACAACTATAAGTAACATAAAAGAATTTTGTATCTCTTGTATGGTAAATATAGAAGCAAAACTAAAAAGTATGATTTGAATTATTTTACCAAATAAGAAACAAATATTTGAGGCTTGAATAATCTCAGATTTTGTAAACTTAGATTCTATAGTATAAATAACTAAAACAGGTGCCATAGCATTTGTAAGTCCAGATAAAATACCAGCCCCAAATCCAAATACAAAACGGGAAAGTTGGGGTTTTGTATATATCCAAGTAATCTCATATTTTATAAAATCAATACTTAGGTAGATCAAAATGGCAATGGCTAACAAAAGTTTAAATATATCAGAATTATTATAAATAAGTATTTGTGTCCCTATAGCACTTCCTATCATAGCAATGATTGCTAGTAAATAGAACCGTTTAATTGCTTGAAAAAAATTACCTTCACTTACAATACTAATGATATTAACAAGTAAAGTGGGAATCAGTGTATATATAATAGCGGTTTGCATATCTGTCATGAGTGCAATAAGTGGAGTGGCTATCATAGGAAAGCCAAAACCAATACTTCCATGTATAAGAGAAGCTATAAAAATTATCAAAGCAAGAAGAATTAAAAATTCAGATTCCATTTTTTTTGAGCCCTTTTTTTAAATTAAGTTATAAATCAAATAGTATCATGCCATTGTACTAAACTTAATCTATATCCTGATTTTATAGTAAGTACTTCATGACTAAAGTAAGGGTTACTAGGAAATACTATCATATCTCCAGTTTTGGGTTTAAATTTGATTTGATTGTTGTCTTTATCATATAGATAATTAAATACAAGTTCACCTCCACTAAAGCTATATTCACTTGTACTTTGATCATCACAAGTTGTTGTAAATAAAACAGTAGTAAGTTTTCTTCTCGGAGCTACTACTGTAAAGCCAACGGTGTTTTTATTTGTATCAATAAGTTCACTAGAATCATCGGCATGTTTAACATAAAAAAACCCTTTTTTGTATTGGAGCATTTGTACTTTTGTACTATAGGTAATGGGTGTATTAAAATACTCTTCTATCATAGGTTGAAAATGTAAAAATTGTTTGTTGTATATATTTTTAAATTCATCATTCCATTTAAGAATATTGGTTTTTCTAAAAGTTTGGTTTACTTTAGGAACTATGACACCTTTTGTACTGTTTACTTTTACCTTAGCTATTTTGACTCTATCATTTTCTTTGGACTTATCTACTATCTCTTTACAAAGATTAGAAGAGAAAAAATCATTTATGATAAGATAAGGAAAATCTTTATATTGGTTGGGTAAAAGAGGATTGCTTATATTTATAGTATTGAATAGTTCATCGCAATAAATATGATTGCTTAATTGAATTTTATTATTGGTCATTTTTACTCACTTGTATAAATAGATAGAGATCGATTATAGGCTATAAGTTCATCTAAATAGCTTAAAAAATTATTATCTCCTAAAATTATAGTTATACATTGTGATTTATTATTTATAAATGTGATATGATGCGTACTAAAACAATACTAGGATATACAATTTGAGACTACTAATATTTGCAACAATTTTTTTAAGTGTATTTGCACTTTTAAACTTATATATCGTAAAAAGATTTATCAATAAGCTTGATATCAACGAAAGATATAAAAAATATTTTAAGCTTTTTTTACTGATAAATTTTATAGGAGTACTTGGATATATGTATGCACGATATAATCCAGACATTCCAAACTGGCTATTTTTAATGTTGTCTTTACCTATGGGAATAGTATTTTTGATATTTAGTACAGCTGTTATTTATGATATTACAAATCTACTTGTTAGTAAAGCTCCTATGAAAAAAGAAAGAAGAAAGTTTTTTAAACAAGGTCTTGATTATTTTTCCATAGCAGTTGCAGCTGGTATTAGTGGCAAAGCAATGTATGAAGCAAAATTTATAGAACTTGAAGAGATAGATATCAAAATAAAAAATTTAAAAAAAAGCTATTCAATAGTTCAGCTAAGTGATGTTCATATAGGAGGACTGATTGACCAAAAATTTATACAAGATATTGTAAAAAGGGTAAATGTGCTTAGTCCTGATATTGTTGTTATCACAGGTGATTTAGTTGATATTGCTTTAAAGTATGCAACACCAGCATTAAATGAGCTAAAAAACTTACAAACAAAATATGGTATCTATTTTATAGTTGGAAATCATGAATATATACATGGCATAGATGAAATCATAACTACTATAAATAGCTTAGGAATAAAAACACTTGAAAATGAAAATGTGTATATAGGCGAGGAAAATAATGGTTTTAATCTAGCAGGAGTATATGATGTAGCAGGATATAGAGCAAATCACCACATACCAGACATAGAGAAAGCATTGCAAAACACAAATAGCAATTCACCTACTGTATTATTAGCTCATCAACCAAGATATATAGAAGAGGTAAAAGAAGATGTGGATTTAGTTCTAAGTGGACATACTCATGGAGGACAACTCTATCCATTTAGAGTATTGGTAAAACTAGTGCAACCATACTTGGCAGGTTTATACCAACACAATAAAAATACTCAAATATATGTAAATAAAGGTACAGGTTTTTGGGGACCGCCTATGAGGTTGGGTGCTAGTAGTGAGATAACATATATAACTTTATCATAAAAATGATATTCTATACAAAAAGAAAAAAGGAAAAATATGCCAATTATAAATGTAAAAATGACACATGAAGATGGTGGAGCAACAAAAGAACAGAAAGAACAATTAGCCAAAGACTTAACAGCTGCTTTTGTTAATATTTTTGGAAGAGGTGAAAAAACATGTGTAGTAACAATTGATGAGGTATCTACAGATAACTATGCAATAGGTGGAGAAACAATCACAAATTTGAGAGAAAAATAAAAATTATTTTAATTATGTAATCATAATGTAACCCATATTTTATAATATATAGATAAATTATTATAAGGGTTTCATTTTGGGATACTTCAAAACTGTTAAATCAAAACTAAATATTATATCTTTTCTGACCATTTCTGGTTTTTCTATTTTAATACTATTGATACTTTATTATACAAATACTCAAAAAACATATAATACTGTGATTGCTAATTTAAACAATCTCCAAGTATCAATTAATGCTTTAAAAAATATATCCATACAAAAAAACAATGACATAGAGTATGTAAAAAATTATAACTATACACAAAGTATTTATACAAAACTTTACAAACAAGCTAAGGATATTAACTTAGATGTAAATATTTTAAAGGACTTCAATACTCAACTTGTAATCTCAAATAAATCATACAATACTGTTTTGGATAAGCAAAAAGAGATAAATACAAATTTAGCCAGTATGAATGAAGCAAAACAAAAGATAAATGCAATCTTTTTAAAAGTATATGATTATAAGCTTTTACAATATATGATGAGGTTGGAATTGTTTGAAAAAAACTTTTTACTCTATAAAGAGATAGACCTAAAAAAGTTTGGACGAATACATTTTAAAATGAGAAGATCAGTAAGAGGATCTGAACACTTTACTACAAATAAACCGATGCAAAAAAAGATCAATGAAGCATTGATTGAATATAAAAAGATGTTGACACTAGTGGTTAAAAATCAAATGTTTATTGATACACTTCATAAAGAACTCAATAAAAACTTCTCTAAAACAGATCACTTATTGGATACTTTAAATAAAATAATCAAAAATGATGTACACAATAAAAGCAGATCACTTCTATATAGTATACTATTTGTTGCATTTTGTATTGTCACTATTCAATTTTTGATCATCACATTTTTTTCAAAACAAATTGTTAAAAATATTAAAATAGTTCAAAGTGGATTGCAAAGTTTTTTCGATGTAATTAACTATAAGTCAAATCATGCTGAAGAGTTAAATATCAAGACTAAAGATGAGTTTTATGATATAGCACAAGAGATAAATATAAATATATTAAAAAGTGTTAAACTAATAAATCATAATAAAGAAGTGCTAGAAGAAGCAAATGATATTTTACAAAAAGTGGCAAATGGTTTTTATGGATATAAAATTCCACACCATAATAATGTTTCTCCAGATGTTAAAGATTTGATTATCAATATAAACAAAATGCTCGATGAAACAAAACATAAGTTTGATATTTTAAATAAAGCACTCGAAGCGTATGGTGAATACAATTTCGAGTATACAGTACCCAAAAAAAGTGAAACAGGTTTATATGGTGATTTTGGAACACTTGTAGCTAGTACAAAACTTATAGGAAATAATGTATCAGAATTTTTAGCAATGATTTTAAACACAGGAGATAAACTCAATATTGATACTACAACATTAAGTAAAAGTTCTATTGATTTGTCAAATGCTTCCAATTCTCAAGCAGTTTCATTGGAAGAAACATCAGCATCATTGGATCAAATAACTCAAAATATACAAACCAATACTCAAAATGTAAATAAAATGTCTAATTATGCAAAAGAACTCTCTTTGTCTGCTGATGAAGGTAAAATATTATCAAACAAAACAGCCGAATCAATGGATGATATAAATGTTCAAGTCACAGCTATAAATGAAGCAACTTCGATAATTGATAGGATCGCATTTCAAACAAATATTTTAAGTTTAAATGCAGCCGTTGAAGCAGCAACAGCAGGTGAAGCTGGAAAAGGTTTTGCTGTCGTTGCACAAGAGGTTAGAAATTTAGCAGCAAGGTCAAAAGAAGCAGCTCAAGAGATTAAAACTCTTGTTCAAAAAGCAACGCAAAAAACAGAACAAGGGAAAAAAATAGCACAAGAGATGAGTAGTGGTTACGAAATTTTAAATCATCATGTATCAAATACTATAGAGATCATTGATAATGTTTCAAGTGCAAGTTTAGAGCAACAAAGAAGTATTGAACAAATAAATACAGCGATTGGAAACCTAGACCAAAATACACAAATCAATGCACAAAATGCACAGTATATTTCTGATTTGTCTGCATCTATTTCTCATCTTTCTCAAGAACTCATCAATGCATCATCAAATGCAAAGTTTAAGAAAATCTATAGAGAACAAGTGTGTGATATTGAGCTAGTTTATAAAACAGCAGAACTCAAAAATGCACATATAAAGTTTAAGATGAATAACTATGAAAAAGTTGGTACTTATGAAAAATGGAATGTTTCAGATGAAACCTCGTGCACAATGGGAAAATGGATGAGGGAAGTAGAATCACAGCATTTAAGATACACAAAAAGTAAAGAGTGGGCTGAGTTAAAAGTGATTCATGAAAATGTACATAAATGTGTTCAAAGATATGTAGATGAAAATTCAAAACGAGCTTCAAATACAAAGTTAAGAGAAATTGCAGCAAATGTAGAGAGCTATACACTTTCATTATTTGATAAGCTTAATGAAATTAAGATAATAAATTGTAAGGCTTTGAATTAAGTTTTGGTGTAGTAAACTCATCAAAAATTTTAAAGGCAATTTATGAAAAGAATTACAATAGAAGAAGCTCAAAATGAGATGGTACCTTTTTTACAAAATATACAGTCAGTTTTACTCTCAACAGTAGATGCTGATGCGGAACCATTTGTTTCATACTCACCGTATGTAGAGGATGAAGAGGGCAATTTTTATGTGTTTATTAGTACCGCAGTAAAACACTCACATAATATAAATGCGACTAGAAAAGCTCATATCATGTTTTTAGAAGATGAAAGTGTAACAGAACATATCTATGCAAGAAGACGAATGTACTTCAAAGCAAAAGCAGAAGCATTTGACGAAAATGATGAAAGAGAAGAAAAAATACACAATCTTTTCAAAGAAAGATTTGGTGAAAAAGTGTCGTTTTTTTCTATGATGAAAGACTCACGATTTTATAAACTTACACCTTCTGAGGGTAATTTTGTTTTAGGTTTTGGTGGAGCTTTTAAGATATCTGATGATAGAAAAACTTTATCTTTAAATGATCAAGGACATTCAAAGTCTCATGCGGAGGGACTAAAAAAAGGTCAAAAATAATAGTTTTATTTTAATTAATTGAGTCTAAAAAATCTCTTTATTTTTAAAATACCTAGTTTCATACCACTATAACGCATAAGATGTGCTAATCTTTTCCATTGTTTTTTTTCATAACATGGATTTGGGCATTTTCTACATCGAGGTTTTATCTCATGTGGACAGCCCTGAAGTCTCTCTATGGAATACTTTATAAGTTCACTACACTCATCACACAACTCTAGTTCTACTTGATAGTTTTGACTTTTATAGTCAATACTTTTTATATTTTTGTGTTGGTGAGTATGTTTATCTTTACAGTAAACAGTAAAAAACTTTTTAAGAGTTTCTACTTCACTTATAAACTTTTCGTTTGTCATTTTAAACTACTTTAATCACTTGTGGTATATTTTTAAATATATTTTCAACTCGCTCTTGCCATAAAGTGCCAAAAAGTTTTTTCTCTTCTGGAGTTGCTATATTTTGCATTATTTTTTGCATAAGTGTACCTACTTGTGGATTTTGTTCTATGCTAGATGGATTGTAAATTAGTTCAACTGTTTTACCAGTATCGAGTCTTTGGAGTTTGATACTTGAAGATATTTCAGCATTAAACTGCATAAGATCATGTCGTACAAAGTTTCCATTTAAACCTTTGAATCCTAAAGATTCAGTAGCCCCTGTAATATGACTCAATACATTTGCAATCACTCCAGCTACACCCTCACTAGAATCTTCACTAAATGATACAAAAATTTCACCTCTTACAGGTGTATCGTTTTCATACAAAGCTTTTATACCCTCTAATGCTAACAAATATGCCCCAGCTACTGTAGGACAACTATGTCCTGCATTTTTCACTACATCTAAGTAGCTAAATTCTATTAAACCATTTTCAAATGTCCCTAAAAGATTTGAAAGAGGGTCTTGTAGTTTTATCGTTTCTATTGTATTAAAAAATTTTGGATAGTTCATATTATTTTCCTTGTGTGCAATTTGTTGGTTTCTCCATTGGGAAAAACCAGTCTTTGATTATGAGTAAACTAGATATAAAAGCTAAAATATTCATGATATTATTGTTGTTTAAATCTAAATATAAATAACTTATAGGTAGATAGATAACTATAGGATACTTTACAAAATAAAAGAAAAATATTAAAGTACCGTATATTTTATTCAAATTAGTTTCCGCTTAGTTTTTGTTTTACTTCATCTGTAGCCATAGTGATATTCCATGCTGGCTCCCATACTACTTCTACTTCTATATTTTGAACCTGTTCACACTCTCTCATCACTGCTTCTTCTACCCACTGCACAATCATCTGATGTAGTGGACACGCTTTTGTAGAAAGTGTCATGATGATTTTTGCGTTGTAGTTTTCATCACACATTGCATCATAAATAAGTCCCATCTCTACAAGGTTGAATCCTACTTCTGGATCGTTTACTGTTGAAACTGCTTTAAATAATTCTTCTTTTGTTACCATTTTTTTTCCTTTTATTTAAAATTTATCATAAAAAGTAGGTCTTTTAACATAAAAACTGAACCTACAAATAAAAAACTAATTCCCGCTTTAAATATCTCATTTGAAGCGACCAATATCCCAATAGCACCTACAATAACACCCAAGGCACTAAAGATAAACTGAACTTTACTACTTTTTACTGGTACCATATCTGCAAGCATTGGTACTTTTTGTTTCCCTATTAGTGGAGAAAACTTTTGATACCATACTAAAAATGGAACGATTTTATATAAATGCCCATTGATGATAAATGTGATATATCCTAAAAATGCCATCCATCCTATAGTCAAAAGTAAACTTTGACTTGGTACAAAGATATAGATGATTCCCATAATGATAGTTACAAATAAACTACTGTATGAAAAAATCAAAGATTTTAAATAGATATCTTTATCCATTCTTACTCGTGTTTTATAGATGATATATACTTGATAAAAGTATAAACATAAAGCTAAAAGAGTCAATGAATATCCGCTATACTCTAAAATAACACTATCAAATAGTGATGATAACATCACAGATACTACCCCCAAACTCACCATATAAAGTGCATATGTTACTGGCTTCCAAGAAAAACTATGCGATAACCAAAACATAGGTAAAAGTACTAGACTCATCCCCATGATAGTGATACCCACATATCCTGCTAACACTAAATATACATGTGCTTTTAGTAATGCTAACACATCTATATCTATAGTCCCAGCGTATCCTAAAGCCATCAAGATACCAAATATAAGTCCTAAAAATAAAAAACTATTTGCTGAAACAACACTTACCATCACAAGATTGAGTTTTTTCACCTTTTGTATAGTCAAAAATGTTTCTAAAACAAATATCAGTAAAGCTATAAGTACGATGATACCACCATATGGTAGTAGTGCAGGAGAGTTTAAAAAACCATATCCCATCAAAATAGTACCTATAAATAAAAGTGGATAGATGATGTAGTATAACTCTACTGCAAAATGTCCTACCTCTAAAACTACTGGTACAAGCTGTGCCATCGCCCCAAATATCACCATCATCACAAATCCAAGTAAAAATATATGAACCCATGATAAAGTAGTATGATCCATACTACTTAAAGACTCTACCTCAAAACCAAATAACAGTAATGCAGAAAATACAAAACTACACACACCTATAATAAAATAGGGTGCTATTAGTTTAAATGGTGGTGCAAAGTCTTGTGAAACAGCCATTAGTTAGAGCAACCTGTCCCACCACAACCAGTGTCTTCAAAGTCTGTTTTTACTTCACCTTCTGCTCTTTTTGTAAAAATTACTTTTGCATTTCCATCTTCTAATGCATCTAACTCAAAGTTAAAATCGTTTTCTATTTTAGGAAAAAGTCCCATAGGTGGTTTACTATTTATCATCACTAGTTTTTCTCCATCTTGGATAGCTTGTAATCCTGACATAGCATTTATCATAGGCTCTGGATGTCCACACTTGCTACTATCAAACTGTAAAAATGTCACACCATTTTCTTCGTATTTAAAAAATGGTACTGTAGCACCCATTACATCGATTTGTTCTGCGTTTGCTGGTAAGTTATTCATCATAATTCCTTGTATTATTTTATATATAAGAATTATAATGTAATGTAGAGATGATTTTATTGATATGTGTCAATATGGAGGGATTTGGTATAAAATATTATGATGGTTTGTTTTTGTTAAAGATGTTTAAAATGATGATGGAGTTTGTATCTAAATCTACTTCATACACAATAGTATATTTTTTAAAAGTCATATCTCTGATATTTTTTATTTTCAAAATATAATGACTTTTTAAATTTGTATGGAAAATGGGGTAAGTTTTTGATTTGTTCAAATAAATCTTTTCTAAATTTTTTTGAAGCAGATAATTTATCTTTTGCTATGTATGCTAAAATTGAATTAAAGTTTAATTTGCATATTTTAATTCTAATTCTTTTTCAAATTGTATTGTAGAATTTTCAAAATCCTCAAAAGATGTTAATGATCTATCTCCACTTTGGATATCCTGTCTTATTGTATGTAACTCTTTTTGTCTTTCATAAAAGTATGGATCATATTCTAAGTTTTTGTCTTTTTTAACTTGAACTTTATCTTTATATTGTTCAATCATACTTAAAAAATCTTCTACAAAATTATCTTGTATATCTACTGTTAATGTTTGCATGACAAAACCTTTATTTTAATTTATTAAATTATATCAAAAGTTAAGTGAATTTAGTTTGAGTCTTTTTGATTAACGACCGAACTGAAAAACAAGTTACCCTCAATCAGTTCGCAAATGATTTTTTATAACCACTAAATGATAGCTATTTATTGATTAAAAATTTGCTTGAGTAACTTGTTTTTTTCCTGTGTTTTGTTGTACCTTAATTTAGATATCAAGTTTTATTTGAGTTTCTTCAATTATTTTATCAACTTTAAATTTATAATCTTTATTTCTTTCTTGTAAATTTTTTAATGCTCTTTTAATATTCTTAATAGCATTCTGAAAATGATCTTTATCATTTCTTTTTGATGATATAAAATTGATTATACTTTTTGTAAAAGTTGATGAAGATTCAATATATTCTAGGTAAATTTCTTCTTTAAGATTATTTAAAATATATTCATCTTTATTCCCCCACCCTGATACAGTTTTATTCAATAATGCATCAATTGTTTCTAGACTTGTATTATCTATTAATTCATCTTGTTTAGTATCATTCCAATATTTTATTAAATGTGGATAGTTTTCTTTTATGAAATCTTGTTTATATGATTCATGAATACTTATAGATTTTTCTTGTAATATTAATTTATCAATATATCTTTTAATAACATTATCAATAAAATCATCTTGTATAATTTTTCCATTTTGTTTTAGAAAATTAATAAAATAATGAAAATTGTCAAGAGCCAGTATGTTATGTAAATCTTCAGCATGTTTTTCAAATACTTCATATATATCATTAGTACATTTCTCTATTGTATATTTAAAATCTACAAGTAAATTATAATGAAAATTTTGTATTTGCTCATTTAAATCATATCTTACAATACTTCCATTTTTGTCATCTAATATTTCTTTTAAATAATCTTTATTAAGTTTATTGTTTTTTATATAATCTAAAATGATTTTTTCTATTGTATCATCAATGTTTGTAAAATGATTTTTTTGTATTCCATTGTCAAATATCTTATCAAATTCTTCATCTGAAATTTTTGATGGATCAAATTCTGATTTTTTTTCTAAATATTTATCAGGAGACCAACCAAATTGAATCTTAGCTATAAATACACCTATCAATGAAAATAAAAATTCTGTTAAGACTTTATTGTCATAATGATTATCTAAAATATAATCAAATTTATTAATTTCTTGAATAATCTGTTTAATAACTCTAATATTTTTTGTATTATATGATTCAAATATATATTTAATAATTTCTACATCATACTTAGTTAATGACTCTTTAATTTTTTGATTAAATATTTCATTAATTGTTGGATTAAATACTAAATCTAAATCAATAATTTTTTCTTTATATAAATTAAATAGTTCACTATATTTTTCATTTTCTACAGTTGATAACTTAGCTAATTCTTTTTCATTTAAAATCATAATAACTTTGCATAGTTTTTGTTCTTTTAACTCAGAAATCAACCCTAATATATCTTTAAAAGCAATGTTTGATGACATTCTTTCAAAATCATCAAAACATACAATTACATTTTTAAAATCTCCACTTGAAAGAATTGATAATAATGAACTAATTGAATTTAAACCAAATGACATAGAAACATCATCATCAATCTTTGCTGAACTCTTTAAATTTTTAAAAGGAGTTGTTACTTTTTTATTTATCCAATTCATTTTATTTTTAGTAGGAGATGATTGAAGTAATATTGATGTTCTAATATCATTTAATGAATCAATACCAAATAATGATATATAAGCAAGCTTTTTATCATTTAAATCACTTTTATATTTATCTAAAAATATATTCTTCCAAAAAAATGTTTTCCCAATACCCCATTCCCCTGAGATAGATAAAACTATTTCATCTTTTTCTTTTATTAAATATTTATATAATGATTCTTCTATTTTATCTAATGTCATTTTTATCCTTTAGTATATCGTGGTACAACTATTTATTAACACTCATTATAGACCTTTTATACTAAAAAATAGATATTAATAGTACATTTTAAAATTATTTTAATTACTACAGTAAAAGCCTATATCTAAGGGATTTATTAATACAAATATAAATAATTATGAGAAAATACAATATTTTGAAAATAAAATTTATACTTTAGGTGTGATTTGTATGTACCTTTTATATAGGTATATGAGTGGAAAAGGACATTTTGGGTGTTATCTAGAATATACTGGCATTAACAGACATTTTACTTGATATGATTAAAGTTATAATCAAATCATATTTTGATGCGATTAAAAAGCTAATCACATCATTTAAAAAAGAAGTATTTTATTTTCCCATCCCAAATGGATCTCTATGCTGATTCTTTAGATATATCTGTACTGCTTTATAAATATTTATAAATAACAACGCATTTGATACTATAAATAAAACGGCTGCTAGTTTTATGATGATATTGATACTAAAAGTGAAACCTATTATCAAACATACCATAGATGTTAGGTGTATGTAAAACTGTATTTGCATATTTTTTTGAGGTATCATCTCTCTCATACTAGGTATATCAAATAACCCTTTTGCATTTAGATGAAACCATGTCAAAAATGGAACGATTTTATACATCATACCGTTCATAAGTGACACTACGAAACCTAGTCCTAAGAGTATTCCTAAAAGACTTGTATGTAAAGTAAAAAAACTCATAGCTACCCAATAAGCAGAACCAATAGCTAAAAATAGCATCGATGTGATATAAAAATAGACTGTTATATCTTTGAGTTTTCTTTTTCTGTTTTGTAGTTTTTGAATAGTGAGATATACAAAATAAAATATACTCAGTGTTAAAAGTATTTTATATACTATATCTAGTCCAAGATTCATAAATAAGTTTATAGGATAAAAAACTAAAAGAGTAGTAGTTAAAAGTATAAGTAAAGATTGTTCATATTTTTTATACGCACTAGCCACCCAAAACATAGGTACTACTTGAATGCTAATAGATACGATAAGAATGTATAAAAATCCAAAAAAGATATAGTTGTAGTGAAGTAGGGCAAAATCATAATGCAAGGCACTTATATTTGAAGTAGCGTTTGCAATAAGCAGATGAATACCCACTAAAAATGCAAATATAAAAAAGAGTAAAGATATTATGATACCTTTTACTATATACGATTTATTTGGTACTTTGAAAAGCTGTATTAATGCTATGACAGTAAAATACATAAGTCCTGAAAGTAACATCAAAGCTGCGAGGAAAAAATATAGTTTTTCATAGAGTAAAAAGCCTAAGGTAAATGCAACTAAACCTAAGCTAATAAGTGTAAAAGTTATATTTGAAACTCTTTTTGCATTTGGTATAACAGCACCAGCGATAACTGGAAGCATTTGCTGTAAAGCTCCTAATATAGTCATGATGATAAATCCTATAGTTACTAGATGTATTGTAGCTATTATATTTGGATTGTGTATCTCAAAACTACTTGTAAACAATGCAAAGACTCCAGCTATAAAGGAAAATATAGGTGCTATTAAAAAGAATTTTATAGGTGCTTTATATGGTGGTGCTTGGTCTAGGCTAAGTCCTACGAACATATTAGTCTATATCCTTGAATTTATCTTGATTGTTAAAGGTTGTATCCCAAATATAAATCATCACATCATCATCTTTAAAGCTTACTTTATAGTTAATATTATTTTCTTCTAGATGTGTATATAACATCAAGGGTTCGATTCTGTGTATCATTTTTATATAAGTTGTAGCATTGAGGTTTGAAAGATTTTGTAACACCAAACCCATAGGTTCGGGTGCTTCTAATTCTCTTGTATCTAAAACGAGTTCATTTGACACGGTTTTTAGAGTGCTTTCATTTGTGAAATAATATCTTCAGAATTAAGAGCTTGGTCTGCCATATTGTACATCATTTGCTCCTCTTTCATATTGTGTTGTTGCATTGTAAACAGTAGTGCTTCACTTTGACCTAAAAATTTTTCTTTATCATTTTCATTAATTGCATCACTCATTTGAGTAAAAATAGCTCTCATTTGATTGTGTTCCATAAGCATAACTGGAGTAGGATCACAATGTCCACCTTCACAATTTTGATATTGAGGAAACATAACTTGCTCTTCCATATCAAAATGTTTTAACATATGTGTATGAAAATCTTCAAACATAGCTTTTGCACCATCAAAGTTACCTTGGTCTATGATATTTTCTAATTCTGCGAATTGTTCGTCACAAGCTTTATGGTCTGCTGTCATAAATTGGTTTATTGTCATTTGTATATCCTTAAAATTAATAAGAGATTATAATAAAACAAAGAGAGAAAAAGATTGATATGTATCAATTTTTTGATAGTTTAAGAATATTTACACTCTTTGTTAAGGGTGTAACCATATCCTGTAACTATTTGTATACTTTCATTTGGAAGTTTTTTTCTGATTCTTTTTATAAGGGCTCTTATATTATCAATATTTGAATCTTCACCCTCCCAAACATAAGTTTCTATCTCTGCATATGTAACGATTCTATTTAAGTTAGATATAAAAAGTTCTAAAAATAAAATCTCTTTTCGAGCTAAAATTATTTTTTCATTATTGACATAGAGTGTATGTTCCATAAAATTATATTTACAAGAATCATTAAACTCTATAAAGTTAAATTCAATTTGACATAAATGTTTTACTTTTTGAACTAGCTCATAGATAAAAAAAGGTTTTTTAATATAATCGTTACACCCTTTTTCATAAGAGGCTTTTATTTTTTCTAGTTCATGATTTGAACTAATAATAATAACAGGAATACTAGCCCCTAAATAATCTCGAATATTCTTAAGAATACTTATACCATCTAATGAAGGGGTATTTATATCTAAAATAAAACAACTATATCCATTTGAAATAGCATTGAGAGCTAACTCTCCATCAAAAAAACAATCTACTGCATAGTTTTCTTTTTCAAGACCTTTTTTGATCACTCGTGACAAAGTTGCATCATCTTCTAGTAATAGAATTTTCATATAGTTTCCTTTGGGTTGTCTTGGTGTAAAAGTATTCTAAAATGAGAACCTTTAATAGATTTTTTATAAAATATTTTACCATTGAGTTTATCTTGTATAATCAATCGAGTCATATACAATCCAATACCATGACCTTTTTCTTTAGTAGAAAAATACTGCTCAAAAATTTTATTTTTATTTTCCTTGTTGATCCCTGGACCATTGTCAATTATATCGACAACTAAAACATTATATTTGTTTTTAAGTTCAATTGATAAATTTCGATTTTTCTCATTATTATGGAGTAGGGCATCTTTTGCATTGTTGATTATATTTAACATTGCTTGCATAAGTTCATTTTCATATCCATATATATTTAAGTTTAAATCTTTTTCTACTGTTATTATAATATTAATATAATTATATTTCATGTTATGTTGTACAATATTTAGCATATTTTTGATTGTATCATGAACATTAAAAATTGTTTTTTCTTTTGAGGGAATAATAAAATCTTGAAAGTCATTAATTGTATCTGCCATATAGTTAGCTTGTAGCATTATATTTTTGATATGATAACTATTTTCCTCTTTCCCTGATGTATCTTGTGAATAAAACATATCTTGAGCAAGTGAAGTTATTGACACTAGTGGTGATTTCCATTGGTGAGCGATAGAGGAAAAAATATCGCCTATCTCTGCCATTTTTGATTGTTGTATGAGATATTGAATCTCTTTTTCTCTAGCTTGTTCTAGTTTTTTTTCTTTTGTTATATCTGTAAAAATTGTAACAATTCCATTTTCACGACTTTGTGATTCAAAAGAAGTTTGTTTGATGTAGTATATTTTTTTTCTCCCTTTTCTATCACCCAAAGTAAAATTTACATTTTTTTCAAAATTGGTATCAAAAAATGTTATGATTTTGTTGATAATATAAGATTGTTCTTGTAAATAGTAAAGGTTTTTCCCTATTAAATCTCTATATTTTAGATTTACAAGTTGGCAAAACTTTTTATTCATATCAATTATTTTACCATTTTTATCTTGCCAAAAAATAGGGGAGTCTATCGCATTTAAAAGAGCATAGTCAAAATCAAGTCTTTGTTGCAGTTTTCTTGTTGCTTGTTGTTTTGCATAGAGTGATTCAGCTAATCCAAAAATAATTATAAGAAGTAAAGGAGTTGCTAAAAACACATTATTGATGAGTGTTCTATATTTATCAAAAAAGCTTTCTGGGGTATTGATAAGCTCAAATCCTCTCAATGTTTTTGGAACAGAAAGGTGAAATTTTGTAAGGAGTTCTTGATCAAAGACATTTTGATATGAATTATAGTTTTTGATTAAAGGAGTTTTGAGTTTATTGTTTAAAAGATCAATTGCAAATTTCGCTGTTTGTGTACCTAACTTGTCTGTTGATACGAGTTTTCCCCCTACTATCCCTTTTCCTAAAAATAATGAATCCATAGCAAAAACGGGTAAAGAAAACTCTTTTATCGCATTTGCGACCTCATTGGTCTGGTAGTATTCCCCATTTAAATCAATAGAAAAACGAACGAATAGTATCGCTTGATTCTTTTTATATACTTTAAAGTAGTCTTGGAGTTCTTTCAAAGTATAATCTCGAAGATATTCAATTTGTAGGTTTTCTTTTTTTTGCCTCATAACTTTGATGATAAATCTACTACTATCATTTGCATTGGGACTTCTATCATTTAAGATATAGAGCTTTTCCAAATTTGGCATCAGTTTCGATATGATCTCTATATTGTCTTTGATCGCAAGTTTTTGAATTATCCCATTGATTTTTTTTGTAAGTTGATAAACTTTTGCTAACTCTTTTGAATACTCCTCAATCCCTACAAATAATATTTGTTCATTTTTAAATAGATTGTTGTAGTTTTTAACAGCAAATTTATATGCAAATCTATCTATAGTAATAATGAGATCGTAAGTTTTATTTTGAAGTTGTATTTCATATAAGTCATAGAGTTTTTTTTGATACTCTTTTGTGTAAATATGTCTTGAATTCATATAGAGTACACTTAGATTAATATTTTGTTTATTGTAAAAAAGCTCTTCAATATTTTTTATCACCGTATCACTAAATTCAAACCCTTTATGGTATGAATTTAAAATAAGAACATTTTTGGTATTTTGTGCGAATAGTTGACCACTATAATAAATCAAACAAATAAAAACCAAAATTACTTTCATACAAATCCTTTTCATAATAATATAGTTTCTAACATTTATTTCTTTAAAAGTTCATGATTAGTTCATTTTTATGTATTAACATAATGATGAAAATTAAACAAGGAGTTAGAAATGAAAAAAATTGTTACAGCTACATTAGTAGGTATGTTGTCTATTCCAGCATTAGGTGCAGAGTTTATATCAATTGGTACAGGTGGTGTTACAGGTACATACTACCCAACAGGTGGTGCTATTTGTAGACAAGTTAATAAAATGAAAAAAGAGACAAAAATCAGATGTTCTGTTGAATCAACTGGTGGATCTGTTTATAATATTAACACTATCAAAAATGGTGAGTTAGATTTTGGTATTGCTCAAAGTGATACTGTATATCAAGCGGCACAAGGTATTGGAAAATATGACGGTAAACAAGTTAAAAAACTTAAATCAGTTATGGCGATTTACCCTGAGTTACTTGCATTAGTTACAAGAAAAGATGCAAATATCAACTCTATCATGGATGTTAAAAACAAAAGAATCAACTTAGGTAACCCAGGAAGTGGAAATGAAGCAACTGCTATGACACTTTTTGCTGCAAACGGAATTGATAAATCTGATTTAAAATTTGCTGGTGCTTTAAAAGCTGCTGAGATGCCAGATGCATTAAGAGATGATAAAATTGATGGTTATTTCTATATGATTGGTCACCCAAATGCAAATATTACTGATGCTACAAATTCTGTTGATACAAAAATTGTACCTTTAGAAGGAAAGTCAGTTGATAATTTAATCACAAAATACCCTTATTTTGCAAAAGCAAAAATTGCAAAAGGACTTTACAAAGGTGTTGATGCTGATGTAAATACATTTGGTGTAAAAGCTGTTTTAGTTACAAGTACAGATGTAAGTGACAAAGCTGTTTATACAGTTGTAAAAGCTGTTTTAGAAAACTTTGACGAGTTTAAGAAACTACATCCAGCATACAACAATATTACAAAAGAGTCATTATTAGATGGTTTATCAGCTCCTTTACATGAAGGTGCTAAAAAATATTTCAAAGAAGCAGGATTATTATAATTCTACGAACTTATTTTCAAGAGGTTCTCCTCTTGGAAACACTTTGCATAACTCATTTAAATTTATTTAGATGAGTTATGTAAACTACTTTATTAAAAAAAGGATTTTATATGTCATTTTATGAAGAAAAACCTCATAAACTGAGTGAACTAGAAGAGGAACAGGCCACGGAGAGTGAAGCTGTTGTTAATGAACTTGAAGGACAAAGAGTTTTTGGAACAGAACATTATGAGTTTTGGCTTATCTCTATTATTGCTTTTTCATGGTCAGTATTTCAACTTTATATCGTAGTTGAACCAATAAATTCAACAATTACAAGATCGGTGCATCTATCTTTTGGTATTTTGTTAGCATTTTTGATTTATCCTATGTTTAAGCATAGTTATTTTCTCAAAAAAATTAGATGGTTTGGTTATACACTTGCTACGATAGGTGTTGTAGGTGCAGGATATATTGCATATTTCTATGAAGAGATTTTTCTTCGTCCAGGTGATTATACTGCTACAGATATTTTTATTGCTTTACTTGCAATAGTTATTTTACTAGAAGCAGGTCGTCGTGTTTTAGGATTTGCACTGAGTATTATCGCTGTTATTTTTTTATCGTATGATCTTTTAGGACCATATATGCCAGAACTTATTATACATAAGGGTGCAAGTTTAAATAAATTAGCTGGGCATATGTATCTTACTACAGAGGGTATTTTTGGTGTTCCTCTTGGAGTATCTGCAGGATTTGTATTTTTATTTGTACTGTTTGGTTCACTTTTAGATAAAGCAGGGGCTGGACAATATTTTATCAATCTTGCATTTGCAATGTTGGGTAAATATAGAGGAGGACCTGCTAAAGCTTCGGTTGTTGCATCTGGTTTTATAGGTATTATCTCTGGTTCATCTATTGCAAACACAGTTACGACAGGAACATTTACAATTCCATTGATGAAAAAAGCAGGTTTTAGACCAGAACAAGCGGGGGCAGTTGAAGTTGCCTCTTCAACAAATGGTCAGTTGATGCCACCTGTTATGGGAGCTGCTGCTTTTATTATTGCTGAGTTTTTAGGTATGGCATATACTGATGTTATTGTAGCTGCTTTTATACCTGCTTTTGTATCGTATTTTGCACTTTTTTATATTGTTCATTTAGAAGCATTAAAATTAGGACTTAAGGGTATGGATGATGAAGATTTACCACCTAAATGGAAAACATTTGTTGTTGGGATACATTATTTAATACCTATTTTCTTTTTAATGTTCACTCTTATGGTTTTAAGAGAATCAGCTGCTAGTGCTGCATTTAATGCTATTATGTTACTTATGCTTCTTATGGTTGTACAACATCCATTTAGAGCTATTTTAGCAAAAAGAAAACTTACAAAAGAAGTTTATCTTAGTGGTTTTGTTGATATTTTAGCAGGTATGATAAGTGGTGCTAAAAATATGGTTCCTATTGCTATTGCTACAGCTATTGCTGGTATTGTTGTAGGGTCTATTACTTTAACTGGACTTGGACAGGTATTATTAGAAGTTATTGAAACACTTTCAGGCGGAAATATTTTTATTATTTTAATACTAGCAGCGATTGTTTCACTTGTTTTAGGTATGGGTTTACCTACAACTGCGAACTATATTGTAATGGCATCATTAACAGCTCCTGTTATATTAATATTAGCACAAGATAGTGGATTTTTAATTCCTGCAATCGCAGCACATCTATTTGTATTTTATTTTGGTATTTTAGCGGATGATACTCCACCTGTTGGTTTGGCAGCTTATGCAGCAGCAGGTATAGCAAAAGCAGACCCAATCAAAACAGGTATTCAAGGATTTAAATATGACATAAGAACAGCGATTTTACCATTTATGTTCTTTTTTAATCCAGAGTTATTATTGATATCAGGAGTAGATCCATTGAATCCAGCTGATCCTCAAGGATGGATTTGGATTACTAATCCTATTGATATACTAGTTATATTTACAACAGCTTTTATGGGTATGATTGCGTTCTCTTGTTCAACACAAGGATACTTTATAACAAGAACAAACATAATAGAAAGATTGGTATTTATGACGATTTTACCATTTATGTTTTTACCAAAAATTATGGAAGATTATATGGGATTGTCACATCATTATATATCATATTTAATAGGAATTACTATATTTGTAGCAATCTATTTTGTTCAAAAAGCAAAAGTAAGAAAAGAGGAAAAATAAAAAGGATTTTTCCTTTTTATTTTCAGTATTTAATAGTTATCTAAAAAGTAAAATTGGTTTTTTTATATTTGCTAGTATCTTACTTGTAAAACTACCAAAAATAAACTCTTTTATTCGAGAGTTTCCAAAAGCTCCCATAGCTAAAACATCAAAATCTTTTTCTTCAAAATAGTTGAGTATAGTACTACTTGGTTCACCACTTAAAACAGAAGTGTTCACTTTGATATTTTGTTTTTCAAAAATCTTTTTAGCTTCATCTACTAACTTAGCAGATGCTATTTTATCATCATTGATATTTACAATCTCTCTAATGATATCTTTAAAAATAGGCTTTGCTGATGTTTCATTTAAAAGTTTTTTTGATTCATTGGAACCATTATAAGCAAGTAGTAGCTTTTTAGGTTCAATAAACTCACTATTTACTAAAAGTATTGGTTTATGTATAGATCTTATGATATCTTTTACATTATCTCCAATTTTATGGTTTTCTTTACTTGCTATTCCTATTACTAAAACTGCTGTTTGATTTTCTACTTCTACAATAGTTTCTAATAAATCACCATGAACTTGCAAAATAGTTATCTCATTTTTACATTCTTGTTTTGCTCTTTGCTTTAAATCATTTAAGAGAGTTTTTCCCTCTTTTATCAAATTTTTATTTTTTATGGATTCTTCATTTGTGTATTCTTCAATCATATCATCTTTTTCACCCAAACTAATATTTCCTGATAAATCAAGACTATCAGATTTTGAAGTATGCTCAATAATATGTAAAAATCGTAACGGTAAATTCATATTATTTGAAATATGTACAGCATAATCACAAGCACTTTGTGAATAGTTCTTTCCATCAATACAACATAGTATATAACTCATTTTAATGTCCTCCCATAACTTTTTCAATCTCTTCTGGTTTATCATGAATTCCAAATCTATCAATAATAGTTTGAGAAGCTTCATTTTGACCAATCACTTCAACATCAGCACCTGATCTTCTTAGTTTGATTACAGCTTTGTCTAAAGCATAAACAGCCGATACATCCCAAAAGTGTGCTTTTGTAACATCAATAATTACTTTATCTAAAACCTCTTTAAAGTCTATAGTTTCATAAAATTTATCGGCACTATTAAAAAATACTTGACCAACAAATTGATAAGTTTTGATACTTTCATCTTCATTTTTAGATATGTTACAATACATAAAATGTGATATTTTATTTGCAAAAAAGAGAGAAGCTAATAAAACACCAGATAAAACACCATTTGCTAAGTTGTGAGTATAAACAGTAACAGCCACCGTTGTAAGCATCACTAAGTTTGTAGAAAGGGGTAAAGTTCTTAATCTTGTAATAGAACCCCAGTCAAAAGTTCCAATTGAAACCATAATCATAACAGCAACTAAAGCAGCCATAGGGATGATGGAGATAATATCACTTAAAAATACAACCATAATCAAAAGATAAAAACCTGCAAGAAAAGTTGAAAGTCTTCCTCTTCCCCCTGATTTTACATTTATTATTGATTGTCCAATCATAGCACAACCAGCCATACCTCCAATACAACCTGAAGCTATATTTGCAATCCCTTGTCCTCGTGCTTCTTTTGTTTTATCACCTTTTGTGTCAGTAAGTTCATCTACTATAGTTGTTGTCATAAATGATTCTAAAAGACCAACAATAGCTAAAGCAACAGAATATGGTAAAATAATCCAAAGTGTTTGAAAATTAAATGGAACATCAGGCCATAAAAATATAGGTAAAGTATCAGGGAGTTGACCCATATCACCTACATTTCTTACATCCCACCCTAAAATATATACAAAAATAGTTAATACAACTATTGTTACAAGAGGAGAGGGGAGTATTTTCCCTATTTTAGGAACATAAGGAAATAGGTAAATGATCCCTAATCCTGCAGCTGTTAATGCATATACATGCCAAGTAACATTTGTAAGTTCTGGTAATTGAGCCATAAAAATAAGAATTGCTAAAGCATTTACAAATCCAACAACAACAGCTCTAGCAACAAAACTCATTAGTTTTGCGACACCTATATAAGCCAAAATTATCTGAATCACTCCTGTAAGAAGTGTAGCAGCCAATAGATATTGCAGACCATGATCTTTAACTAATGTTACCATAACAAGTGCCATAGCGCCAGTAGCAGCACTAATCATACCAGGACGACCACCTACAAAAGCAATAACAACCGCTATACAAAATGAAGCATATAATCCAATCTTTGGATCCACTCCTGCAATGATTGAGAAAGCAATCGCCTCAGGAATTAACGCAAGAGCAACAACAATCCCTGAAATAGAATCTCCTCTTATATTTGAAAACCACTCTTTTTTTATGCTTTGGTACATAAAACTCCTTTTTTTATTAAAATTTTTGATTAATTATATTTTGATAAGATCGCGATTATAGCAAAAAAAGCTTAGAGGGAATAATTGAAAAGTTTTTGAAATAAAAAAGGGACTAATTTTACAATCAGTCCCTTTCTTTTTAATAGTATATAACTTTGTTTTATCAACCGTACATAAGGTTTGGTAACCATAGTGCAATTTCAGGTATATATGTTACTAACATAAGACCTACAAATATAGTCATAGTCCATGGGAAAGCTGCTACAATAACATCTTTTATAGACATACCTGTTAGTCCTGAAGTTACGAATAAATTCAGTCCTACAGGAGGTGAAACCATACCTAGTTCCATATTGATAGTTACAACGATACCAAAGTGAATTGGATCTATTCCAAGTGCAATAGCAACCGGAAGTAACAGTGGAACCATAATCATAATAATTGCACTTGGTTCCATAAATGAACCAGCAATAATTAATAATACATTCACCATAATTAGGAACATATATTTATCAACATCTGCTTCAATTAAAGCATTTGTTATCCCTTGAGGAATATTTTCAATTGTAAGGAAATGTGCAAATAACATAGCATTTGCAATGATAAACATAATCATAGCTGTTGTTTTTGCAGATTCTAAAGAAACATTAAATATATCTTTAAAACTTATATCTTTATACACAAATACAGAGATAATAAATGCCCAAATAGCTGCAACAGCTGCTGCTTCAGTTGGTGTAAATATACCGCCATAAATACCACCAATAACAATAACAATTGTCATAAGTCCCCATGAAGCATCTTTCATTTTAGCAAGTCGTTCTTTAAATGGAGCAGGAGTTGTTCTTTTAAAACCAAGTCTAACTGCACCAATATAAGTAACAAGCATCATCATAAGACCAAGCATAATACCTGGAACAACACCAGCCATAAATAATCTACCAATAGATACTTCAGCAGTTACCCCAAATACGATTAATACAATCGAAGGTGGAATTAAAATACCTAAAGAACCAGCCGTTGCAATTGTACCAACTGCATATTTTTTAGGATAACCAGCTTGCATAATAGCACCAAACATAATCGAACCAATAGCAACAACAGTTGCAGGAGAAGACCCAGATACAGCTGCAAAAATAATAGATGCAAAAATAGCTGAAATAGGAAGACCACCAGGAAGGTGTCCTACAATTGACTTAGCAAATTCAATAATTCTTGTTGCTGCTGATCCTTTTGAGAGTAAATTCCCCGCTAGAATAAACATAGGAATAGCCATCAATGAGTAATGTTCTACTTTTTCAAACATCATAGAAGATATCTCAATAGGTGAGATACTAGTAAATAACATCATTGTAGAAAATGTAGCAACTCCTAAACAAATAGCAATAGGACTTCCTAAAATAACTAAGAAAAAGAAAATCGCAAATAAAACAGCCATACTCATAGCATACCTCCTGTTTTCTTCTCTACATCTTTTACCATATCATTTAAACCTTTTTGTTTTTCTAATTCACCTGCTAATCCATGTAAGTGCATATCTGCTTCACTTTCTGCAACTACTTCATCGTGAGGTGTTTTGATAATTTCAATAATTTTTTCACCAACTCTATATGCTGCAAATGCAAACGATACAGGGATCACTAAATAGATAATCCACATAGGCATGTTCCATAAATCGATTGATCGCTCATCAATTTCATGAACCAATAAAAGGTACTCATACCCAAAATATGCCACAATACTTAAAAATGTAATAGTGATAGTATGTGAAATTAAAAGCATGATTTTTGCTATTTTTGAAGGCATAATATCTAAAACAATAGTAACCGCAATATGAGCATCTTTCTTAAAACAATATGCAGCACCAAAAAAAGCACTCCATAAAAATAAAAAGATAGTCATCTCCGTTGCCCATACTAATGAAGAGTCAAAAGCATATCTTGCTACTACATTTGTAAAAGCAACAGCAACACCGGCTGTTATACCGAATGCTGCTATTGATTGGTTAATAAAACCAATGGTTTTACTTATAATATTAAACATTTTTATTTTGTCGCTATTGTTTTCTCAATTAAATCTTGACCGATTTTTTTATCTGAGTAAAATTCAGGATAAATAGTACTTACTTTTTTTCTCCAAGCTTCTTTTTGCTCATCAGTTAAAGTAAAAATTTCAATTTTTCCTGTTTTTTTAGCATACTCTTTGATTAAATCTAATTGTTTCATATTTAAATCTAATGCATATTCTCTCTCTTTTTGAGTTGCTTCGTTCATAGCTTGTGTAACATCTTTTTGTAAATCTTCAGGTAAAGAGTTCCAGAATTTTTTAGACATAACTACTAAGTATCCTAAATAACCATGATCAGAAATAGAAAGGTATTTTTGAACTTCATGAAACTTTTTAGTATAGATGTTTGAAATAGGATTTTCAGCTGCATCAATTACACCTTGTTGTAATCCTGAGTATACTTCAGAAAATGGCATCATTTGTGGGTTTGCACCAACTGCATGAAATTGTGCTTCAAGAACTTTTGAAGACATAATTCTAAATTTTTGCCCTTTTGCATCATCTGGCATTAAAACTGGTTTCTCATTTGAAGAGAATTGTTTAAATCCATTGTCCCAGTAGTTTAAAGCTACGATACCTTTAGCTGTAACCATATCTTTAAGTTTTTGACCAACTTCACCATCTTGTACTCTATGTAAGTGATCTAAATCTTTAAAAACAAATGGAAGATCAAATAGTGCTAATTGTGGAACAATTTTACCAAATTTAGAAAAACTTGGTGCTGCCATTTGAACAGAATCTAAAGTAAGTGCTTTTAAAACTGCATTATCTTTATATAACTGAGATGATGGGTAAACTTGTACATCAATTTTTCCACCAGATAACTCTTCAAGTCTTTTTTCAAAGAAATCTGCAGCTTTCCCTTTTGGTGTATTTGGACTTACAACATGTGAAAATTTTAACACATATGGTGCTTTAGCTGTGTCTGTTGAACTATTAGAAGTTGTATCTTCTTTCTTGTCACCACATCCAGTCATAAGCAATACTGAAGATACTACCATTCCTGATACTAATCCGTTTACTAATTTTTTCATTTTTTCTCCTTAATTTTGTATAAGAAAAAGTATAGTTAAAAGTTATGTAACAATTATGTAAAAAAACTTAAATTTATATTATTCTAAAACCTCTTTAGGAAGAATCATTTTATATCCTGACCCTTGAATGTTTTTTATTGATTGTGCAGGCAGTTTCTTACGAATATTTTTAATAAACAGTCTTAGTGCATTTTGTGTCATAATAAACTCATCGTCCCAAATTTGATTTTCAATCTCTTCATAAGTGATAATTCTATTTTTTGTAATAAGCATTTTTAAAAACTCATTTTCTTTTTTGGTTAGGTTAAATATTGTTTGTTCAGTTGTTATGGTTGATTGATTGTAATTGTAAAGTGTGTTATGGTTAATGGTGTAGATATGGTTTTTTGTATGACTCTTTATAAAGTCTAATAAAGCTTCCATTAGTTTATCTTCTGTCATAGGTTTAATTATATATTTAATTAGATGTAACTTTGTTGCTTCAAGCATATATTCCAAGTCAGTATGTGCAGATGCTATGATTACTCTTGTTTTTGAGTCATGTAGTCGTATTCTTTTGATGAGTTCTATACCATTTTCTCTGGGCATTTTAATATCTGTAATAATTAAATCAGGTTTATGTTCTAAATATAATTCATAAGCTATAGCAGCATCTTTTGCTGCAAAGGTATTTTTAAATAGATGACTTAATACCTCTTCAATATTTTTTCTAATGCCATCATCATCTTCAACATAGAGTACAGAAAAGGCTTTGAGTTTGCCAATAAAATTATTATTTTTAATGATAAATCCTTATTAGTAAAATTATGATATGATAGCATAAAGAAGATTATAGGCGTAAACTTGAATTTAATTACAGAAAAAAACTTATCAAAAGTTATTATTTATATTTTTAGTATCATTATGTCTAGTTTAGTGTTTATGATATCTTATTTTTATATAGATAACACATATAAAAACTTTGATACTCAGATGGATAGTTTTGTAAAAGAATATTATGAAAACAAAAGAAAAACACTTAAAAAAGAGATAGATACTATTTTTGATATTTTAAATTATAATATTATTATTCAAGATATCAGAAAACCTGCTTTTAAGGATGAAGCGATTCGTCTTCTTAACAACATCACTTTTGAAGAAAAAAAAAGTAACTATTTTTTTGTTTATGAGATAGAAAACATAAACGGTGGAGATAACTTCGCAAAACTTTTAGTCAACCCAAATCGACCAGACCTTATTGGAAAATATATATCAACAAACTATAAAGACTCAAATGGAAAAAAATTTAGAGAAGAGTTTATGCGAAATATACGGAATAAAGGTGAATCATATACTGAATATATATACAATAAACCAAATGAAAATGATGCAAAATTAAAACTATCTTATTTCCGATATCATGAAAGGCTCAATTGGGTTATTGCTGTTGGGGTATATATAGACGATATTGAACATGAAATACAACAAAAAAGAAAAAATTTAGCACAAGTTGTAAATAATCAAATATTTCAAAATATAGTTTTATTTCTTCTCTTTTTAACAATTGCTATTGTTATTTCAATTTTTATTTCACAAAAAATACAAAGTGTGTTAACAGACTATCAAAATAAAGTAAGTGATAACGCAAAACTCCTAAAAGGTCTTAACTCTACACTGCAAAAAAGAGTAAAAGAGGAGATAGAAAAAAATAGGGAAAAAGAGCAATTATTAGTAGAAAAATCTCGTTTTATTGCCCTAGGAGAGATGATTTCAAATATCGCACATCAATGGAGACAACCTTTATCGGAACTTTCTTCGATACTGATGAATATAAAATTTAAACACAGTATTGGTGCATTAGATAATAAATCAATGCAAAAAAAATCTGATGAAGCAAATCAAGTCTTAGAATATATGTCACATACTATAGATGACTTTAGAAATTTTTTTATGCCAAAAAAAGAAAAAGAGGAATTTACTTTACTCAATATGATAAATTCAGTTATGAGTATTGCTTCAAGAGGTTTAGAAAATAATAATATTAAAGTGATTATTGATATAGATGAAAATATAAAAATTCATACTTATCTAAACGAATACCAACAAGTTGTGCTCAATATTATTAAAAATGCAAAAGATGCACTGCTTGAAAACGACACTACAAATGCAACAATAATAATCAAAGCAATAAAAGATAACAAAAATACTATTTTGACTATTGAAGATAATGGTGGAGGAATTATTACAAAACCTAAAAATAAGATATTTGAACCATATTTTACTACAAAATCGCAAGCTAATGGAACAGGTATAGGACTTTATATGTCAAAAATAATTATTGATAAAAATATGAATGGTAAGTTAAAAGTGATAAATACAAAAAAAGGTGCAAAATTTTTAATATCTATTTTACAATAAAAATAACAAAATGCAATACTTATTACAAAAAAGATATAAATTGGTTAAAATACAATTATGAATATTACAAAACAACAACAAGAGATTTTAGAATCAGTTCAAAAGTACAAAAGTATTAAAATAAATGCGTTTGCAGGTACTGGCAAAACAACAACATTGAAATTGATCTCGCAAACTTACCCTACAAAGAAGATATTGTATTTAGCATTTAATAGTGCTATAAAAAATGAAGCTACATCGATTTTTCCTTCTAATACACATGTAAAAACTACACATGGTTTAGCTTTTGGTGCAATCAAAAAGAATACAAACATAGACTTAAATAAACTTACTAATTATAGGGCTATAGATATATCAAAAGAGTTTGAAATATCATATAATCAAGCGATTTCGGCAATTAAGATTTTTGATAAGTTTTGTAATTCAACACAAAAAGAGATAGAAACAACAGATATTGAACATAAAACAGCAAAAAATATGTTTGATAGAATGCTTATATCTAAGATGAAGCCTACTCATTCTTTTTATTTAAAATATTATTATTTACTTATATCGCAAGGGCAGATACAGCAATTTAATTATGATATCATTATGTTAGATGAAGCACAAGATACAAACGATGTAACTCTTGGTATTTTTGAATCATTAAGTTCAAAAGTAAAAATATATGTCGGTGATGAGCATCAGCAGATTTATTCCTTTCGTGGAAGTAAAAATGCACTCAATAAAATAAAATCGGATAAAAAATTGTATCTTTCTTGTAGTTTTAGATTTAATCAGTCTATTGCTAGTTATGCCAATATATTATTGAAGAATTTTAAAAATGAAGTTGTAACAATAGATACACTAAAAGAAAAAAAAGATGATATTATTGAAACTAATGGTTATATATCAAGAACAAATGGTCAGCTGATTTCGATTATATCTAACCGAATTGAAAATAGAAAACCATTTGTTACCGTTCGTGATCCAAATGAAATTTTTAATCTTACTATTGAAGTGCATTATATTTTGACAAATAAAAAAGAAGATGTAAAAAGAAATAAATTTTTGAAAGATTTCAATAATGATGAAGATATACTTGATTATGCAAATGAAGTTGATGATTATGAACTAAAATCAGCATTGAAAATGGCAAAAGAGTATAAAGAAAAACTTTTTGAATTCAAAAATATTTCAGAAAAATTTTATACAGCATGGAAAAATAAATCAAGTAATGGTTTTGATAAGAGAGTATCAGAAATTTTATTTCTTACAACTGCACATACTGCAAAAGGACTAGAATGGGATGAAGTGACTATTGCAGATGATTTTACCGATTTTGCTGATTTGATTGTTGATTTTGGTTGTGAAGATTTAACTGAATTTCAAGAAGAGCAAAACTATTTACCAAATCAAGAACTTCTTGATGAATTCAATCTATTTTATGTTGCAGTTACTAGAGCCAAAAAAAAAGTGATCAAAGACAGTGAAAATTTTCATTATCTTATGGCAAAAAATATCAAAAAATTAATAAATGGACGAATTAAAGAATCAAAAGAGGATTTGGAAAATATTAAATCTAGTAAAAAAGCAAAAGCTTCTAAAATGGAAATAGAAGATAAGCAAATCCTTAGGCAACAAAGAAATCAAGATGATGGGAAAGCTAAAAATAGTGGTTTAAAATGGACTCTTGAAGATAAAATAAAAGCTAAAAGTATGTTTAATAAAAACTTTACCATATTTCAAATAGCAAATAAGTTAGAAAGAACCACAGGTTCTATTTTGGGAGAATTGTTAAAAAGTGAAGTGATTACAAAAAAACAGCAAATTCAATTGGCACAACTTTCAAAAGATACTCCAATGTTAGCTAAAAAAAATCAATTAGTAGTTAAATAAAATTTACCATTAATTTATGTTATACTTATAAAATAAATATAATATATTAAGGTAAAGTATGAATAATCTTTCAAAGAAAAATGAAGAATCACAACTAATCAATAAATTACCTGCAATGTTGTATAGGTGTAGATATGATGAATATTGGACTATGGAATTTTTAAGTGATGGTTGTAAAAACCTTACTGGATATGATAATGATGACTTGCTTTTGAATAAAAAACTGAGTTTTTCTGAGATTATTCATAAAGATGATTTAGAGTGGACTGCAAAAATTGCGAATAATGCACTTCTTGAAAAAAAAGAATTTAATTGTGAATATAGAATTATAACAAAAGACAATATTATAAAATGGGTATGGGAACAGGGAGTTGGTATTTATGATGAAAATGACACTCTTCAGTTTATCGAAGGTTTTATTACTGATGTAACTTCTCAAAAAGAATTAAGTGAAACCTTAAAAGAGGAACTGATACAAAAAGATAAAGAGTTGTTAGCAAATCTTACTTTAGTGAATGAATATAAAAAAGCAGTCGATGAGAGTGCTATAGTTACCAAAACAACCCCAGGGGGTATTATTACTTTTGTGAATGATGAGTTTTGTAGAATTTCTGGTTATTCAAGAGAAGAAGTACTAGGAAAATCACATAACATAGTAAGGCATCCTCAAAATCCAAATTCGCTTTTTATAGATCTGTGGGAAACAATTCAATCTAAAACAATATGGAAAGGTGTTATTAAAAATAGAACAAAATCTTTAATTACTTATTATGTAAAAACAACCATTGTGCCTATTTTGGATTCTGATGATAATATTAAAGAGTTTATTGCCATAAGACATGATGTGACTGATCTTATATTGCAAGAGAAAAAAATAAAATTTCAAACTACTGATTTGATGACACAACTTCCTAATAGACAAAAAGTGATGGAGGATTTAAACAAGAGTGATCATTTAAAATTGGCAATTATAAATATAGAAAAGTTCAAAGAGATCAATGAGTATTATGGATTTGATATTGGTGATCGACTTTTAGTTGAACTCTCTACACTTTTGTCCCAAGAACTTTTTCAATATCAAGCAAAACTCTATAAGCTTCCAGCTGATGAATTTGCTATTTTAGTAAATGATTCTGTTACAAGTATCGAGTTTAGAGAGATGCTTTTGTATCTGTTAACTAAGATACGAACAAATATATTTGAAATAGAAGAGCATAAGTTTACTATTAGAGCTATTGCAGGTGCTTCTATGCAAAAAAATTATTTTATTCATGCTGAAATGGCAGCTAATTATGCAAAAGAATCAAATCAAAATTTAGTCTTTTTTGATGATAATGTAGATATCAAAGATAAATTAGTGAATAATATTAAATGGACTCACAAAATAAAAAAAGCTATTGAAGAGAATAGAATTATTGTTTTTGCACAACCAATAGTATCTAATACAAGTCATGCTATTTCAAAGTATGAGTGCCTTGTACGAATGATTGACGAGGATGGCACAATTATAACTCCTTTTCATTTTTTAAGTATTGCAAAACATTCAAGGCTATATCCTAAAATCACAAAAATAGTGATAAACAAAGCTATTGAATATTTTAAAAACAAGACAGATAGTTTTTCAATCAATTTGAATATAGAAGATATACTCAATCAAAATATTGTAAATTTTTTAATGAATAAATTAGAAGAAAATAGAGATATAGCGAAAAGACTTATTATTGAAATAGTTGAAGACGAAGGTATCGAAAATTTTGATGAAGTAAGTGTTTTTATTGAAAATATAAAAAATATGGGGTGTAAAATAGCAATTGATGATTTTGGTACAGGCTACTCTAATTTTGATTATTTGATGCGTTTAAATGTAGACTTTATTAAAATAGATGGTTCTATTATTAAAAATATAGACCATGATTATAATGCAAAAGTAGTTACTGAATTGATTGTTAGTTTTGCAAAAAGGTTAAAAATTGAAACTATTGGTGAGTTTGTTTATAAAGAGGAGATATTGGAAATTTTGAAAGTTATGGGAGTTGATTATTCTCAAGGGTATCATTTGGGTAAACCAGAACAATTATCTCTTTAAATAAAAAATACATAATAAATAATTCGCTATAATATTTCAAGAGGATATATAGATGAATAAAAGACCATATTTAGATACGATGCCAGATGAAAATGGCTATTTTGGGAAATTTGGAGGGGCTTATCTTCCTCCTGAATTAGAAAAACCATTTCAAGAGATAAAAGATGCTTATATGAGACTATCAAAGTCTCACCATTATATTAGTGAACTCCGAAAAATTAGAAAACATTATCAAGGTAGACCTACACCACTTTATCATGCAAAAAATTTAAGTGATTTTATTGGTGGTGGACAAATTTATCTTAAAAGAGAAGATTTAAATCATACAGGTGCGCATAAATTAAATCACTGTATGGCAGAAGGTTTACTCGCAAAATATTTAGGAAAGAAAAAACTGATTGCTGAAACAGGAGCAGGGCAGCATGGTGTTGCTCTTGCAACTGCTGCTGCTTATTTTGGCTTGGAGTGTGAAATTCACATGGGTGAGGTGGATATTCAAAAAGAGTATCCAAATGTAGTGCGAATGCAAATACTTGGAGCTAAAGTAGTTCCAGCAACTCATGGACTGAAAACTTTAAAAGAAGCTGTAGATTCTGCTTTTGAAGCTTATATTAAAGATACAGACACACAAATGTTTGCCATTGGTTCTGTTGTTGGTCCACACCCTTTCCCTTTGATGGTAAGAGATTTTCAATCTATTGTAGGAATAGAAGCAAAAGAGCAGTTTCATGAAATGACAGGAAATCTTCCTGATGTTGTTGCTGCTTGTGTAGGAGGTGGTTCTAATGCAATGGGTATTTTTAGTGGATTTATAGATGATGCTGTAGATTTATATGGAGTTGAACCTATGGGTAAAAGTGATAAAGTAGGTGATCATAGTGCTAGTTTAACTTATGGAAAAGAGGGTGTTATGCATGGATTTAATTCTATTATGCTAACAGATGAAAATGGAGAACCAGCACCAGTACACTCTATTGCTAGTGGAATAGATTATCCTTCTATTGGTCCAGAACATGCGTATTTAAGTAGTATAGGGCGAACAAAAATTGGAACTTGTAATGATGAAGATGCTGTTGATGCTTTTTTTAAACTTTCACAACATGAGGGTATTATTCCTGCACTTGAATCTGCGCATGCTGTTTCATTTGCTATGAAATATGCAAAACAAAATCCACATAAATCAATTTTAGTAAATTTAAGTGGAAGAGGGGATAAAGATATCGATTTTGTTGTAGAAAATTATTCGATTCCTACAAAATAAAATTTATAGTTTATCTATACAGTTGAAGCAATTTAACTGTATACTTCTGTTATGCAAACACAAAGAATATTTTTACAAACACACGAGCCTTTAGATTTTACATTTAAACAATCAAAAGATGATTTTATTGTTGATGAATTAACAAACATACCTTTTAAGGGTAAAG
The DNA here is from genome assembly GCF_047159865.1 of Arcobacter sp. 15-2. Taxonomy (GTDB): domain Bacteria; phylum Campylobacterota; class Campylobacteria; order Campylobacterales; family Arcobacteraceae; genus JAIOSF01. The sequence goes on along the minus strand of NZ_AP038804.1, from coordinate 163,392 downwards.
GGAATTATTTAATTTTAAAAATTAAAAAACAAGGACTTTCCACTTGGGAACTTCTCTCAGTTATATCAGATACATTAGGTATAGAAGAACACAAAATAGGTTATGCAGGTTTAAAAGATAAAAATGCAACAACTACACAATATGTAAGTATCCCTTTAAATAGAAGTCAAGATTATAAGCTTTTAAATAGTAAAAATATTAAAGTACTAGAAACTTTTTTACATGATCAAAAACTAAAAATAGGTGATTTGGAGGGGAATAGATTTAAAATAAATCTTCAGTCAATCACACAAGAGATGTTGCCCCAAATATATCAAACACTCTCTCAGATACAAAAACATGGTATGCCTAATTATTTTGGATATCAAAGGTTTGGAAAAGAATCAAATTTTGAAAAATCAAAAAGAATTACAGAAGGTGAAGAGGTTTTAAAAGATAAAAAATTAGAAAAATTTATGAAACTTGCTTATCAGAGTTATTTTTTTAATGGGTGGTTAGCAAAAAGAGTTGAATTGTCTCGAAAAAGTGGAAGTAAAAAATTAAATCTCATCAATGGTGATGTTTTTAATCTTCATGATAGAACTATTATTACAGGTTTGCTTCCTGGGCGTGATATTTTAAGAGCCAAAAATGAAGCTCGAAAAATAGAAGAACAGTTTGATGATCTGTTTATTCAAGACAAAGGGTATAGAAGAGATGCTTGGATAAAACCTTTGAATATTAAAAATAAATATAATAGTGAATCAAAGAGTATGATACTAGAGTTTTCATTACCAAAGAGTTCATATGCTACTGTTTTTATCGAAAACTTAGCAAATAAAAATTTTACATATTAAAGGAATTTAAAGATGGAAGCTATTGATTTTATTTCAATTGCAACGATTGCTTTTTTAGGGTCATTTGGTCATTGTGTTGGTATGTGTGGCGGTATTGTTATTGCATATTCTAGTACAAAGGTACAACAAGGATGGAGTAAAACACAACAGTCCTTTTCTCATTTATTGTACTCTTTAGGAAGAATTGTAACTTACTCAATACTTGGTGCTATTTTTGGAGCTATTGGAGGGGTTGCTACTTTTTCAAATACTGCAAACGGAGTTCTATGGCTAGTTGCTGGAGTTGCTATGCTTCTTACAGGACTTTCTCTTTTAGGAAAGATAAAGTTTTTAACTCTTATAGAACACTCATTTTCAAAATCAGCTTGGTACCAAAAAAATTTCAGATCGCTCATAGGTAGTCAAACTTTGGTAAGTTTCTTTTTATTAGGAATGCTAAATGGTCTTTTACCTTGTGGGTTTGTATACTTTTTTGCTATTACAGCTGCTAGTACAGCTGATCCTTTGTATGGTGCAATAGTAATGATGATTTTTGGGATTAGTACTGTTCCTGCACTTTTTTCTTTAGGTTTTTTTGTAGGTTTATTTAAACAATCTACTTTGAGAAATACTATGATGAAATTAGCTGCAATTTCAGTTATACTTTATGGTTCATATACTATTTATAATGGATACAATTATATAGTTACACCTGATAAAACTCTTCTTGAGTATCACTAATTTCTCATTCAAAGAAACTCGTATAAAAACTTGGGTATAATCAGACTAAAATTATCAACATTTCTCAATAATTTGTGAAATATTAAAGGAAATAAATAGTATGTTAGAAATTGCAATAACATTTTATTGTATATATTTTTTAATAAATGTATATACAGTTTTTATGCAAATCGATTATGTAAAAAAAGCAAGAGTTCAAAGTGCGGTGATCTTAACACCATCAAAATTTAAAGTTGCAGGAAATTATGGCGTTGAATCACAAAAATTAACACTCTTAAATATATTTTATGAGTTTATAGTATTTTTTATGTGGATTAGTTTTGGGTTAGTTGCTTTAGATAGTATTACAAGTTCATTTGAAGGATGGCAAAAAGCAGTTGTTTTTGTTGACCTTTTTATTATTATCAACTGGATTTTAGCTTTACCTTTTGAATTGTACAAAACATTTAAACTTGATAAAAAATATGAGTTTTCAAATATGACACCAGCATTATTTATCAAAGATACCATCAAAGGTGGAATTTTATTTTTAGTATTTGGTAGTTTAGTAATCGCAGGTTTGACATATATTATCGAAAATTTTCCATCTTGGTGGGTATATGGATTTGTTTTTATCTTTGCAGTTATTATTTTAATAAATGCATTATATCCACTTATTCGTGATAAGATGTTTGATAAGTTTAGTCCTTTAGCTGATGAAGAGTTAGCTGCTAAAATCAACAAACTTTTAGAAGAGGTTGGGTTTAAAAGTAGTGGTGTTTTTAGTGTAGATGCAAGTAAAAGAGACAATAGACTCAATGCGTATTTTGGAGGACTTGGAAGTACTAAAAGAGTAGTACTATTTGATACTTTAGTAGAAAAATTAACACACAATGAACTTTTGGCAGTACTTGGACACGAACTAGGGCATTTTAAAAATGGTGATATCTTAAAAAACATCGGTATCATGGGCTTTGTTATGTTTGTATTTTTTGCTATTTTTGGAAATATTCCAGAAGAGTTCTTTTTACAACTAAACTTAAATAATGAACCTTATGCAGTGATTATTGTTTTTTTAATGTTTAGTCCTATTTTATCATTCTTCTTAATGCCATTAATTAGTGCTATGAGTAGACATAATGAATATGCAGCTGATGAATTTGGAAGTAATCTTTCGACAAAAGAGGATCTTGTAAATGCACTTTTAAAGTTGGCAAACGAGAATAAATCATTTCCATTGTCTCATCCATTGTATATCTTTTTTCACTACTCTCATCCACCTTTAGTGGAAAGATTAAAAGAACTTGGATATCAAGGTGCAGGTATGAGTGAAACAAAAGAAGATGAAGCATTGAAAGAGACTTGTGAAAACATATAAACAAATAGTAAGAGAGTACTCACGATACTTAAAAGAGGTAACTCATATTCCTCAAAAAGAGGTGGAGATATTGATTCTTCATCTTGTACAACAAAACACGATTTGGTTACATTTAAACTATGACAAAGAGTGTAGTTGTGAAAAAGAGCTTGAAAAATTGGTTAAAAAAAGAGCCACAAATTACCCACTCGAATATATCACAAAAAGAGCTAGTTTTTATGGTGAAGTTTTTAATGTACGAGATGGAGTACTGATCCCTCGTCCTGAAACAGAAATTTTAGTAGAAAATGCTGAAACTATTTTAAAAGAGATAAAAGCTCCAAAAGTTTTGGAAATAGGTGTGGGAAGTGGTATTATTTCGGTTATGTTAGCGATACTTATTCCTGACATTGAGATTATTGCAGTTGATATAAATGATAAAGCATTAGAATTAGCAAAATCAAATGCAAAAAAACATAATGTAGAAGATAAAATCACATTTATTAAAAGTGATCTTTTTACAAATGTTCCAGATATACAATTTGATATGGTAGTATCAAATCCTCCTTATATAGCAGATGATTATAAACTTCCATCAAATGTAAAATATGAACCATCAAATGCTTTATTTGGTGGGAATATTGGAGATGAACTTCTCAAAGATATTATTCTACAAACAAAACAAAAAGAGATAAAATATCTTTTATGTGAGATGGGTTATGACCAAAAAACACCACTTACAAATTTTGTAAAAGAGAATATCTCTTCATATAAGAGTTTAGAATTTTACAAAGATTATGATAAATTCGATCGAGGTTTTACTTTAGTTTTTAAATAATATTTCAAACCTTGATTGACTAAGACTCAAGTTTATGTTATAATAGCATCCAAAATATAATAAAATATTACTAATTAGGATGAAAAAATATGGCAAAAAGTTTATATGAAACATTAAATGTAAGTGAAAATGCAAGCTCAGCAGAGATAAAAAAAGCGTATAGAACACTTGCAAAAAAATATCACCCAGATATGAATAAAGATCCAAAAGCAGAAGAAAAATTTAAAGAGATAAATGCTGCTTATGAAGTTTTAGGTGATGAACAAAAGAAATCTCAATACGATATGCATGGCGATGATATGTTTGGAGGACAAAACTTTCATGATTTTGCACAAGGTCAAGGTGCTGGTGTTGATATCAATGATATTTTAAGACAAATGTTTGGTCAACAAGGTGGTGCAGGATTTGGCGGTCAAGGTGGCTTTGGCGGAGGATTTGGTGGTCATGGAGGTTTTGGTCAACCAGACTTAGACATAAGTGCAACTTTGTCGATTGATTTTAATACATCAATTTTAGGTGGGGTAAAAAATGTATCGATAAATGGAGAGTCTTTTGATATTAAAATACCAGAAGGTATTCAAAATGGTCAAAAGATTAGAGCAAAAAACAAAGGGAAACAAGCTCAAGGATTTCCAAGAGGTGATCTAATTATCACACTAAATGTACAAGAGAGTGATGAATATGAACGAGATGATGATGATCTTGTAAAATCTTTTGATATATCTCTAAAAACAGCACTATTTGGTGGAAAGGTCACAATACCAACACTAACAAAAGAGATTACTCTAAAAGTACCTAAAAACACAAAACAAAATCAAAAGTTCCGTGTAAAAGAGTTAGGTGCATTAAATAGAAAGACAAAACAAAGAGGTACTTTATATCTTAAAGCAAATATTATTTTACCAAAAATCGAAGACTTAGATGAAGAATTTGTAGAAGTTTTAGAATCTAAACTTCCTTCAGAAATTTAAAATGTCTTTTGATAAAGCTTACTGTGAGCCTGTATATCTAATAAGTGAAGTTGCTTCAATACTTGATATACATCCACAAACACTTAGACAATATGAAAGGGAAGGGCTAGTCCTTCCTAGTCGTACTTCTGGAAAAATCAGGCAGTATTCACAAGAAAATATTGATACAATTAAGAGTATTTTAGTCCTTACAAGAGTTGATGGTATAAATTTAGCTGGAGTGAGTAAAATTCTAGATTTAGAAAAAAAAGTTTTAGATTTAGAATCTAAAGTTGAAGAGTACGAAGTAAAAATAAAAACAAATCTTTCAAACTCAAAAGCTTTAGTTGTGAAAAAGAATCAGTTTGAAATTATTGTTTTTGAATAAACAAGTATTAAAAACTAAATCTTATTGAATAGCCTCTCATTAGGGGAGGTGTATCATAATGGTCTTCGCTATCATTATTTCGTGTATTTGAAATATTTGGTGAAGATTTTGTATTGATTTTTAATGTATTCTCATCTAATTCTTCTTCTGGTGAATCAAATCCTGTAGCTACAATAGTGATTTTTATTTCATCAATTGCAAGATTGTCATCTGTTGTTGTTCCAAATATAATTTCAGGATTTCCAACAAGTGTATCGTGAATATTTTCCATAACATCACCAATAGCAAACATAGATACATCAGGGTTTACTGTCCAGTGTATCATAATACCTTTTGCATTACTAAGAGATATTTCATCTAAAAGTGGTGATTTTATAGCAAGTTCAAGTGCTTTATTTGCTGCATCTTCTCCACTAGCTTTCCCTATACCCATCAAGGCAATACCTTTGTGTTGCATAATAGTTTTAACATCTGCAAAATCGACATTGATATCATCACTTCCTGGTTTAAGAATTACTTCACTCATACCATTAACAGCTTGATATAAAACATCATCAACTACTTTAAAAGCATCTTTCATACCAATGTTTTCTTCAACTATATGTCGTAGTCTATCATTTGGAATAATAATTATAGAGTCAGTAACTTTTTTGATCTCTTCAAGACCCAAATTTGCTAAACCTGTTCTTTTTTTACCTTCCCATTTAAAAGGTTTTGTAACAACAGCAACAGTCAATGCACCAATCTCTTTAGCTGCTTTAGCAATAATAGCAGCAGCACCAGTACCAGTACCACCACCTAAACCAGCAGCAATAAATACAATATCAGAATCTTCAAGAGACTCTTTTATCTCTTGATAGTTTTCTAAAGCAGAATCTCTTCCAATATCAGGACGCATACCTGCACCTAAGCCACGAGTTAGTTCAATACCTAGTTGTATTTTTTTTGGTGCTCGTGATAAATTAAGAACTTGCAAGTCAGTATTTGCAACAATAAGATCGATTTTGTGTGTACCTTCACTAATCATATGATTAATCATATTACATCCACCACCACCTACACCAACTACTGCAATCTTAGCAGCATTTTGTGCAAGTGTTTTTGAAGGTTTTTGTACTGTTATGTTATTGTGATCAAAAAGATTAGAATCCATTATAGCCACCTTGATATTTTGTCAAATAAACCACTCAAGCCTTTTTTAGATGGCTCTTGTTTTTTTACACTTTTAATCTCTTGAATATCATTGAGTGTAGATGAATGTTGAGAACGGTTTTGTTGTTGTGGAATTTGATTGGTATTTTGTGATTGATTGTTGTTTTGTTGTCTTAATTCACTATTACTATCAAGTTCAAAATTGTTTTCACTATCGAGTTCATAAAGCAATAAACCTACAATAGTTGACATGGTTGGAGTATTGAAATTTATATATCCATTTTGAATATTTCTAGGGTTTGCAATTTTTACAGGTATATTATTAAATATTAAAGAAGCTAACTCTTTTATACCAGGAATATGTGTCATACCTCCTGTTAAAACTATACCTCCATCAATACTTTCTATAGCTGCACTTTCTTTAAGTTTTTCATGGATAATACATAATGTTTCTTCAATTCTTGCATGGAGTATAGGTTGTATCTGATCCAATGATATCTCTTTGGATTCAGATTCATTTCCTAAAGTTGGAAGTTTTACTTTTCTTATATTTAGTTCATTTTCACTTTCATTCTCTTTTGAAGGGAAAAGAGTTGCATATTGTTTTTTGATCATATTTGCAGCACTATATGGAGTATGAAAAGTAACTGATATATCATTTGTTATATGTTCACTCCCTACAGGTAAAAAATAGTTATATAATATTGTTGAACCTTTTTGCACTACAAGTTGTGTAGTAGAACCGCCAAGATTTATAACAGCACTACCAAGCTTTTTTTGATCATCCTCTAGTGTTGATATAGCATTTGCATATCCAGAAAGAACAAATTTATCCACTTCTAAGTTTGCTTGTTTTAAAGCATTTCTTACATTTACCAAAGATGTTTTTTTTGCAGTGATAATATTAACGGAAACTTCAATTCTAGATCCATTCATATTTAATGGATTTGTAATAGTTGCTCCATCATCTACTCTAAAAAATATTGGTAATACATGAATTACTTCATAGTCTGCAATAATTTGAGCATTGTATAATGCCATTTTTAAAACTTGTTTGATGTCATTTTTTGTAATTTGTCCACTAGGGATATTTACAACACCACTTCCTCTTAAAGTTTTTGTATTTGCACCAGAGATTGATACAACAGCTTTATCTATAATGGAACCTGAACTGTTTAAAGCAGTAGATACAGCTTCTTGTATAGAGTTTCCTGCAAGATTAATATCCGTGATATTTCCCTTTTGAACACCTTCACTTTTACTTTGTCCTACACCCAAAATATTAATTTTGTTACTAAAATCATTTGAAGCAACAATAGCAATAATATTTGTTGTACCAATATCAATAGCTAAAATTGAGTTATTCACAGTTAGTTATTTCCCATAAAAGACTTTACTTCATATTCTGTAGCTAGTTTTGCTAAGAATGATGAAGATAATGAACTTGCTTTAAGATTAGAAATAGTCGAATTAACTAAAGAATCTTTTGAACTATCATATTTTGCAAGTCTACTATCTGTAATTTTATATACAAGAGTTTTTGAACCAAGGTTTAAAGTATTTATAACTTTAGTCGCACCTAAAACATTTTTTACAAATTCGTTTTTTTCTATCTCTGTCAAACCATTTATAGTAGGAACATTTGTTCTACTTATAAATCCTATGTTTTTACCTTTAAAGTTTTCTTCTAGTGTTTTTGCTTTTTGTGCTAAAATTTTTGCTTTTTTTGTCGTAATATAATCTGCTTTCACTTTTGATACAACATCATTATATGCCAAAGTTTGTGGTAAAATCTTTTTGATTATTTTTACTACAAAATAGTTCTTATCTTTATAAAAAGGTTTGAAAACTGTTCCTTCTTTACCTGAGATTATAGTTTTTAAATCTTCTTGATTAAATAATGTAGATGAACTATAGATAGTTGTGGTATTTTTAAATTCTTCTTTTTGTTTTTTTAGATTTAAATATTTCTTAAGAGCAATTTTTTTCATCTCTTTTTTTGTTTTATTGTCAATTGTATCAACTTTATTATAAGCAATTTCAAAACCAGTTTCTGATTTGTAATTTTCCTTATTTTTTTCCCAAAATTCTTTTAGTAAGTTATTTGTTGTTTTAATTGTAATCTCTTTATTGTCAATAATATTTAGACTAACTTTGTCCTCACTATATATTAAACGACTTAAATTTTCCATCTCATTTAACTCTACTTGTGTTTGGAATAAATCTTTTACTTTGTTAACTATAATATCTTGTTTTAATTGTTCTTCGAATTCAGGAGCTGTTCTTCTATTTTGTTTTAATACGCTAAGATAAGTGTTTTTATCAAATTTTCCATTTTTATTAAATGCACTTACTTTAACAAGTTCAGAAGCAATATCTTTATCTGTAGCAATTAAGCCAATGTCATCTGCATAATTTAATATAAGATATTTTTGAACAACTCTTTGTAAGGCAATCTCTTCAAGATTAAATTGCTTTGCAACTTCTTGATTGAAGTTTTCACCTAACATTTGTTGATATTGCCCATAAAGGTTACTATATTCAAATTGTACATCTTTTGAGGGGATCTCTTTATCCCCAACTATAGCAATTGTGCTGCCAGATTTGCCATAATCATAACTACCCCATCCCACAAAACCAGCGCCTACAAAAGCGATAGTACTTATCCAAATTGTAACGATTAGCCACTTTTTATGTTTTTGCATCCATGTTATCATCTATTTAGTTACCTTTATTTTATAATATATTTAATTTATTTTGAGAATGATTATACAATTTTATTGATTATTTATATCTGAATCATCATAAGGATCCATATGTATATTGATAACCCAATCTTTTTTTGTATCAAGTTTTCTTATTTTGTTTTCTATTCTATCAGCAATTTTATGTGCTGCCATTAATGTAATGAGACAATCAAATACTAAATGAACATCCAAGTAGTTAGTATTGGCAGCAGTTCGAGTTTTTAAATCATGAAAATCATTTATATCTTTGCAACTCTGAAAAATTTTTTCTATGTTCTTTGCTTGACTTTGAGGTAAAGCTCTATCTAACAAAACTAAAACACCATCCTCAATTAACTCATACGCACTATATATTATATATAATGAAATACTTGCACCAATAATGATATCAACGATTTCATATCCTGTAAAATAAACAATGACTAAAGATAGGAGTACAGCAATATTAACCCATACATCAGTTTTGTAATGTAAAGCATCAGCTTTGATTACCATATTATTTGTTTGTTTAGCAACGGCATTTAAATATGCAACTAAACTTATAGTTATAAATAACGATATAATCATAACTATAAGTGATATGTTAATATAAGTTGAAATTTCATTTGAAAAATATTTATTTATTGCAGTGTATAGTAAGAATAAACCAGAAATGGTGATAATAACACCCTCTATAACACTCGCCAAGGCTTCAGTTTTACCTCGTCCATAGTTGAAGTATTTATCTGCTGGTTTTTCCGCATTTGAAATTGCAAAATAATTGAATAATGATACAAACATATCCAAAATAGAATCAATAGCAGAAGCTAAAACAGCAACAGAACCACTTATGATTCCAATTGCTAGTTTTAAAAGAGTTAAAAAAGCAGCAACACTACTTGAAACAATAGTTGCCTTTTTTTGTAAAGTCATTGTGACTATCTTCTTCCTCTATCTCCACCAGATCTAGAAGCTGATCTATTTCCTGATCGACCTCTGCTATCTCCTCCAGAAGATCGACTTCCGCCAGATCTATTTCTATCTCTGTTTCCACCTGATCGATTTCGACTTCTAGAATGACCACCACGACCACCTCTAGAACCACCGCCACCTTTTAGTGCACGCTCTAGTAAAAATTCAATATCTTTTTTAGTTTTACCAATATTGTCTTTCCCTTTTACATTATTTTGCTTTAGCAAAATTGTTGCAAGTTTGTAAGTAAGTGTTGAAAGGTCAAATTGGTCTTTCATAGATTCAATAATCTCAATTACTGATTCATCAATTTCTTGAGCAGCTATATCAGCTTTGATGCCATCAATTGCTTTGAATTTTACTGCTTCTTTATTTGGTATAATTCTACTTTCAATTTTAACACCGATATCTTTTTGTATTTTTTGCAAACTTCTAAATTCAGCAGGTGTAACAATAGATACAGCTTTACCTTCCATTCCACCACGACCAGTTCTACCAATTCTGTGAACATAACTCTCGCTATCAAATGGAAGTTGATAATTAAATACATGAGAAACACCTTTTACATCAAGTCCACGAGCTGCGACATCAGTAGCAACAAGTACTTCTAAAGTATCAGATTTAAATGCTCTAATTACTTCTTCTCTTTGTCTTTGTTCCATATCTCCATGTAGACCTTTAGCAGCATAACCTTGAGCGACAAGATATGTTGCTAATCTATCAACATCTCTTTTCATTTTACAGAATACGATAGCTTTTGAAGGGTCTTTGTAATCAAAAAGTCTAATTAAAGCATCGTCTCTTTCATACTCTTCAACTACATAAAAAGATTGTTCAATTTTTGCATTTGTCATCTCTTGCTTTGTAACTGTTACAAATGCTGGTTCATTTAAAACTTTTTCTGCAAGTTTTTTAATAGGAAGGGGCATTGTTGCTGAGAACATTAATGTTTGTTCTCTATTTTTTAGATAATTAAAAATATCTTTAATATCATCTAAAAATCCCATATCCATCATCTCATCTGCTTCATCTAGAACTACAAAACGAGGATCAATAGTGATTTGTTTTTTTGATAAAAGATCTAAAAATCTTCCTGGAGTTGCAACAATAATAGAAGCACTTTCAACATGTTTGATTTGTCTAGCGTATGCTGTACCACCATAAACTGTTGCAGTTTTGATATTTAAAAACTTTCCGAATTTAAATAGTTCATCACTTACTTGCATTGCAAGTTCTCTTGTTGGTACGATTACAACCATTTCTACTGAGCCATCACACTTCATCATATTTAAAAGTGGAAGACCAAATGCTGCTGTTTTACCTGTTCCTGTTTGTGCCTGTGCTACAATATCTTTACCTGCGAGAACGATTGGAATTGAATCTTTTTGTACGGGACTTGGCTCAACAAATCCTGCTGCTTCGATAGCTTTGTTAAGCTCTGATTTTAAGTTAAAATCTGTAAATTTCATATTTTATAATTACCTTTTGTTTTAATATAGTACCTTTAAAACAAAAACTCAACTTATTTTAAGCTTATCTTTAAGATTCCCTATATTTTTCCCATTGTATCCAATAAAAACTTAAAAAGTATTTTAATTAATTTTATGTTATAATAATTTATATGCAAGGTTATATTATAAACATTAATAATGTTAAAGATGAAGACTTAATAGTTTCAGTTTTAACACAAAATAATTTTTACACAACATATCGTTTTTATGGAGCAAGACATTCTATTATAAATATAGGGTTTAAAATTGACTTTGAATTAGAATCAAATATGAAAAGTAGTATCCCTAGATTGAAAGATGTTTTGCAGATTTCTTATCCTTGGATAATGGATAGTACTAAACTATATTGTTGGCAAAGATTTTTAAAACTTTTCTATCCACATTTAAAAGATGTTGAAGAGATTGACTCATTTTACTTTAATCTACTCGATGAATTAGCGCATAAAATAGTCAAGCAAAATCCCAAAAGAGCTATTATTGAATCTTATATTAAACTATGTGAATACGAAGGTAGGCTGCATTTACAATATGAATGTTTATTATGTGAAGAGGAGATATTTGATGATATTTCACTTGTAAGAGGCTTTCAACCTACACATAAAAAATGCAGTTATAGCAAGCCATTTAAATTGTTTCAAATAAAAGAACTTTTTGAAGAAAAAAGTTTACTTAGTTTTAATGAAGAAGAAATAGAATATTTATGGCATATTTTATTACAAGGACTTTAATATACGAAATAGAGAGATTTTAGATTGATTCTCTCTATTCTAGTAGTTATATTTTAAAAACTCGACCATTCATCATCTGATGTATTTGACTGAATAGCTTTCATCGATTTTGTTGATGTAACTTTTTCAGTATTTGATTCTTTTTTATTGTTTTCAATAGTTTTTTGTGGTGGTGTATTGGTAGTATTTGATTTTTTTGCTACAACTGTACTCTTACCTTTAAATTCTTTCTCATCAGCTGATGAAACAACAAGTTTAGCTAATGTGTCAGTATCTAGTGCTATGTTATTTGTTTGACTCGCTATATTTGCATTTTGTTGTGTTTGTCTATCTAGTGAATTTATAGCATCATTGATTTGTACAATACCTAATTGTTGTTCTTTTGAAGCACTTTCTACATTTGAGATTAAATCAATCGTTTTAGTGATATTATCATTAAGACCTGCATACCCTTGAATCATTTGATCAGCAATACCTTTACCGTTATTTGCTTTCTCTTTTGCATTTTCAACTAAAATTTTAATTTCATTTGCTGCATCTGCACTTCTTGCCGCAAGGTTTCTAACCTCCTGTGCAACAACTGCAAAACCTTTTCCTGCTTCACCTGCTGTTGCTGCTTCAACTGCTGCATTTAAACTTAGAATATTTGTTTGAAATGCAATTTGATCAATGATACTAATTGCATCACTTATTGAAGTTACTTCAACATTAATTTCATCCATTGCATCGGTAGTTTTATTTGCAAGATTTTGTCCATCTTGAGCTGATTGTGTAACTATTGAAGCATATTGAGCCATTTGAGATACATTAGTATTTGTACTTGAAATATTGCTTGTTACCTCTTCTAAAGCAGCTGCTGTTTCTTCTAAAGCAGCTGCAGCTTCAGTTGAATTTTTATTGAGTGTGTTTACATTGTCTAATAAAATGTCACTACTATTACCAAGTGTTAAACCTATCTCTTTATTTTCTATTAACATACCAGTGATAGCTTCACCTAATGAATTAACTCCATTTGATAGTTTTAAAAGGTGTTTTTTGATGCCAGTAGTTTCAACTCTATTAAGATAATTGTAGTTTGAATATTGTTCAAGAACATCTAAAACGCCATCTATATTTGATTCGATATTTGATCCCATCTGATTTAATAGTTTTGTAAGTTCTTGTAATGCAGGATTTGTAGTATTTGTTTGAACACGCTGAGCTAAGTCACCTTGTTCAAATTCAGATAAAATTTGAATAGTATCATCGATAACTTTTCTATCTTCTTCAATTCCTTTTTTTGCTTTAATAATATTTTCATTTACAATTCTTGCCATTAATCCAATCTCATCGAAACTATCAGTATCTAATGGTTTAACATCTGTTGCTTCTCTATTAATATATTGGAAAAAACCTACAAGACCATCTTGAAAGTGTAAAAGTCTATTTACAATCATTCTATTGATGATATAAATGGAACTTGCAACGATGATAAGTAGTAATGTAAGTGTTATAATTAGAATAGAATTTCTTGTTTCATTTGGTGCTGCTAAAACCTCTTCTTCATCAATTTCTGATATGATTACCCAATTTATATCATCTCCTATTTTAAGTGGCTTATAAGATGATAATACAGGATTATTTTTGTAGTCTAAAATGATTTGTGTATTTGATTTTCCATTTAATCCATCTGTTACTGCTAATGTATTAATAACATTTTTATTTGCAAATGAATTTTTTAAGCTATGCTCTTCTGGATCAAGGTAACTATCACTTCTCATAAGTTGATCACTTCCTATTAAGTAATCTTCTTGAGTTTCTCCATATCCTTTTCTAAATTGCATAATTTTGTTAATACTGCTATCCGATATTTGAAAAACTAATACTGAGGAAAATTTATTTTTTATATAAACAGGTATTCCAAGAAACATTGCTGGTGCATTTGCGCTTGGAGCATAAGGTTTCATATCAACAAAAACAACTTTTTTTTGTTCTTTTGTTTGTTTCCAAACTTGATTTAATCCAGAGTTTTTCAATGAACCATATTGTAAGTTTTCACCATAATCAGATTCTTTGGCTTGAGAGTACATAACTTGTCCATTTTCACCATGTATTAAAAAAACATCATAATATCCATATTCTTTAGCATACTCTTGAAAATAATATTCATGATTGAGAGTTTGTTTTTTTACTAAAGGATTATTTACAGGAAAGTTTTGGTTTTTTTTGATGTTTAGTTTTTCTGATAAATTTATTAAATCATTACTAAGGTTTTTAACATTTTCACTTTTAGCAAGTATTTTAATGTCTCCAATTCTTTCATCAAAAAAGTTTTGCATCTGTTCTGCTTTACTATCTCTAGCAGAAGTAAGCCCTGCATAACTTTTTGACACTAAAGACTCTTTAGCTTGTTGAATTGAAATGGTTCCCAGTATTCCTGATAACAGTAATAATCCAATTATTGTTATTGAAACAATTTTTGTTTTGATGGTCATTGTTTTAAACATGTTTTTCCTTTTCTAACTTAGTATAAATTGAAACATATTATCATAGAAAATAGAAAATGTTTATTAAATTTACAAAAAAGTGTGATGAATTATCTATAAAAAAGGAATTGTGTATAAATATATACAGTTATGTTAAGTGAATATCTATTTGAAAGTGTTAATTGGCGACCCCAGCAGTCAACATTAATAGTCTATAAATACCTTAACTAAAGTATTTGTAAAAAATTTACTTTCAAAATGTAACTTAGAATGTAACATAAAATGAAAGTGTCTATTGTGTTTGAAAGTTGTTGATTATCTCATTTATCATATTTTCTTCAATATTTTCAGTATCACTTTTAGAATAGATATGTACTAATAAAACAGTATCTTCTATTTTAGTATAAGTTATGACTCTATAACCGCCACTTTTACCTTTATTGTTTGACTTGTTTTGTACTCTTATTTTATAAGTACCATTTCCGATATGTGTACCTAAGTTTTGATTGAGTTCTAAGTTTTTTAAAAGCTCTTCATATTGAACTAATAAATTTCTATCTTTTTTAAATAACTTCTTAAAACTCTTTGTAAAAATTGAAGTGGTTTTAATCTGCACTTTTTAAGTCACTTAATAAATCACTTGCATTACTTAAGTTAATAGTACCTTTTTTATATTGTTCTACCTCTTCAAGTCCTACGATAATATCATTTGCTATTTTATGCTCTTTATGGTAGATAGTTTTTTTAAGTAGTTTATTTAGTTCTTCTTGAACATTTATACCACGATTTAACATATCTTGATAAATATTATCTTCTAAGTCTACTTGTATTGTTTGCATAAAAGACTCCTTTGTATTTATTCTCTAATATAATACTATTATAATATAATCTTAGTTAATATTCAATACCTATAAAAAAGAATAAATCTACCATCAATATATCATCTTGTAGTTAAATTCTAATTTCATCATTTTATAACACCTTTTTAACAATTTCTAACAAATTTTTAACATTTCTCAACATCTTGTAACATCATATAAAACTTGATAATAAGGCTCGGACTTTTTCGGACTAATATAGCAAAATGTCGTGTGGAATTTTATGGGAATTTTCTAGTCAATTTTCGTGCATTTTACTGTTGATTTTTGATTCCCAAAATTATGAAATATATGTTCGGTTTTAGATTAGTTTTTATGTGTTTTGTAATATTTATTTACTAATTTAAGGGCTTTATATCCTATATAAAATATAAAACTTAATCGCATATACTATTTACTATATTTGTCATTTACTTTTAAAGTGAGGAAGTACCCAAAACTATTTAATTTTTAAGCAACATTTTGAAGATGATTTTTTAAAAAAGTTAGCTTGTATTTGTTATAGCTTTTTAATGATTTAATCATACAGTCATTTAGATAATTATTTCTAAAATTCTCTTTTGCTATGTCTAAAGATATTATATTATTTTTATATTCTTTGTTATGTAGTTTTATCTCAAATATATATTTACTAGAATCTTGTTTATACCTGTTTAAATTGATTTCTCTTGACTTTTTAGCTCTTGTAACTCTTCCCTTATCTTTTGACATTACTTGCATATAAACACCCTTAGAAGATGTTACAAGTAGATTATCAATCTCTTTGAATGTAAATCCTTTAGAATAAAGAAATATTACTTCATATTGTAGTTGAGTTAGTTTGTTCATTATCAAGTTACCTTTCATAAATACAGATTTATTTTAAATCATTTATCAATCGTAATAAATTATGTAAGTATACTTTATTTTTAACATGAAAGTATAGTTGATATTTTGTGATTTTGATATTTTTACTTATTAGATAATTAAAATATTTTATACAATAGAGATAATCTTTATAAATTTTTCCTTGTGCTATTTTTTCATCAAAAGTATAGTTATCTGATTCAATAAGAATCTTTTTATTTTTACTTTTGCAATATTCTATAAGTTTTCGTATGTGGTGGGTTTCTATTCTCATTCTACAATATTACAATAAAAAAAGTTTTTAGATTGATTTCATTGCATATTGTTAGTTTATATTTTCCTACTTCTCGATTTCTCTTTTAATTTCTTTCCCATCTTTATAATAAACTTTATAACTTTGACTATAATCCTTACTAAATTTTCTTTCCCAACCTGTTTTTTTACCATCTTTATAGATTAAATCCTCATAGGTTTGTTTACTCCATCCACTTATTATTTTTCCTTTATTTGATTTAACTACAGAAAGTGATTTTGTACCGTTATCATTCCAACTTTCAGTTAATCCAACTTCTACAGGTTTATTGTTCTTATTACTTATTCTAGTACCTTTAGATAGCAATTGTCCATCACAACTCCAGGATTCAGATTTACCATTAAATTTTCCATCTTTTGCAATAAATAAATATTTCATACATTCATACTTATTCTTAACAGTAATAGTTCCTAATCCAGTAAATGGCTTATTACTAAATTCTTTATAAATAATATTATCTCGTACTTGAATATTTTGAGCATCTTCAAAGCTCATTGCCAATAACATTGTTCCCATTAAAACTAATAAACTAATTTTTTTCATTTCTTCTCTTTTATCTCTTTTGAAACCAAATATCTATTTTCCCATTTGGTTGTATTACACATCTTGCTTGATTTTCTATTTTAATTCCTAATCCATTTTGTGAGTCAAAATTAAGTATAACTGTTGCATTTCCATTTGAATGTGCTGTATATGCTTTACCTAATAAATTATGTACATTAACACTCTCAGGTCTACTAGCATTTGACTTAATCTTGTCACTACATATTTGAGTTGCAACAGTTTCGCTCAATGCTTTTTTTTGCTTCGGTACAATTTGAGCTTCTGCTTCCTTTTTTGTAAAAAATACATTGTGAATATCAGCCCCACTTCCACACATTACAAAAAATACTGGATTTTCTTTCGTTCCTTTACTATTAGACATAATCACATCAGCTTGAACATTATTACATTTAGGATTATTTTTTCTTATATTATTTACTTGATTAACTAATATTTTTTTATATGGTTCTGTTCTTTTATCCCAATAAAAATCCGATTCTACAAAATCTTTATATGGTTTTGAAGTTGCGATTGACTTGCTATGCTTCTTATCTTCTTTTTCTCCACACCCACTTAATCCAAATCCTATAACAGAAACAACTGCTAAACTTAATAATCTTTTCATTTTTTTCCTTTTATTTTATTATAACAAATTTGACTTACAAATTTTATCTACATCAAGATAATTAAATCTTCTTGATTCAAAAATATAGTTATAAATTAAATCTGTAAAATTTTTGGTTCTGCCATCTAATTTAGCTTTTTTTAATAATGGACTTATCATAATTGATATTGAATCATACTCTCTTAATTGCGAAGCTCTTTCAAAAAAATAAGTCCCATCAAAACCTTTTAATGTTTCTTTATCCATATTTTCAATAATGTCTTTATAATCATCACTTTTTATCTCTTCTTGTTTTTTATCAAACATATCAAGATTATATTCTATCTCTTTACAATATGAATATATACCAAAAGGAATAGCATTCATAAACTTTTTTTCTTTAGATAAAAATATTCTCATTTGTTTATTTATACACATCTGACTATAAGCATCTAAATATAAAACATTTAGGTTTGTTATATCACTCCAACCCTCATCATTTTTATTTGCTAGTTGTAGATACATTGGTAATCTTAATCTTGCTACAATAGATAAATCGTCCCCTGCAAGTTTATAAGATTCTTTTAAAAGAGTACACGCTTCATCAAATCTTTTTTCTTTTTTTAGTTGAACTGCATCAGTTAGTAAACTTTGTATTTTATCATTTTTATCTGATATACTTTTGTCTACATTAATATGTTTGTTAGTTGTACTATTATTATTTTGGAATAATTTTTTAATAAAATTTATCATATTTACTCGCACCAGTCTTTTATTTTTTTACCACCATCATAATAAACGGCAAGATTATTTTCAATCAGTACAGTTGCAAGTGATATATTATCTAAATACACATCAGCAACAATTCTAAAATATTTACCTTTTTGTATATTTCTAAGCTCTACAACTTTAGCACTTCTTAGTTTTGATACAGTTAGCTGTTTTGCTTTTCGTGCTAAAAGTTTTTCAGTTTGGCACTTGCCACGCATTTCAGGAGTATCAACTCCATTAAGTCGTATACTCATATTTTTACCTATTATTGGTGGGTATGAATTTATGTTTACTCGAAATGTATCACCATCATAGATTGATACAACCGCATCTACAATAACGCTCCCATAAGTCTGTTTTGCTTCAATAGTTCCGATAAAAAGAAAAAGTAAAATAATTGCTTTAATCGTGTTTCCACCAAATCTTAATTTTTGCAATTATAATAATAATGCAGCCACTTAGCATTACTAAGTTTTTTGTTAAACTATTTGTTTCCATATCAATGAAAAATATTCCAACTAATAATAATATCCAACCAATTAAACTCATCAATTTCAAAGATTTACTTGTACCTTGTGTTGTATAAGTTTTTGTATTGTCTTTAATAATATTTTCTTTTTATTTATTGGATTACCACAATGAAGACATTTATCTGCCTTATCTGATATTTGATTTCCACACTCTTCACATTTTATTAATGCCATGTTTTTTCCTAAATATTTTATATAATTTTTGTAGATAATTGTGTTAACTTTTTACTATTAATATTTGAGTTTAAATCCACCAGCTTTGCCAAATTCTTGAACATGCTTGTTGAGCTGTATTATCCCATCATAAAGGTGTCCATCAACACTACATGAACTTCTTGCTTTAGTTTGTGCATTATTCCATTTCCTAATTTGCGGAATATCCTCAAACCATTTTTTATTTGTTATTAATTTATTCCATTCAATTAGTTCTTTTTTTGCTAATTCATTACATAATTTTTCTTCACTCATTGCATTAGCATTCGCATTATTAAATAAACTCATCAATAGCAGAGTATTTAAAAGTAATTTACTCATTTTTTTCCTTTACCACTTCATAAAGTGTTGTTAATAAAATCATACACTAATATAATAAATATATAATAAATTGATAGGGTAGAAATGAAAACATTAGATTTTAATGATGATGATTTAAAATATTTTTACACAACTATTAGTCAAAATGTAATAAGACTTAGAAAAGAAAAAAAGGTTTCACAGCTAGACTTAGCAACTTCAATAGGTCACAGTTCATCTACTTTTTTAGGTAAAGCAGAAATATTAGCAGAAAATAGGCACTTCAATATGGAGCATATCTATAAAATAGCATTAGTTTTAAATGTAGATATTAAAGATTTTTTTCAAGGTATAGAAACAAAAAATAAGTAAATTTCCAATAAAGAGGATAATTAAATCCTCTCAATTTATTTAACAAATTCCATTTTCTTCAACCTCCCTTAATGTCATAATCTCATTTGTTATTATGTCAATAGTTCCATTTGATTTAATTTTATAATCATCTATTGTCACTGCAATAACATTTTGCTTTTTGGCTTTTTTCTGCATCTGTTTATTTGGTTCATTTATATTAAAGATTTTTTTAGAATCACCTGTTAATTTGATTACTTTTCGACTTACTGATATAACATCGAATGTCATTACGATTTTTGCTTTCATTTTATTTTTCCTTTTATTATTCATAATCCAATAAAGAATAAAAACTTTTTCTTTATCAGATACTATATGCTCTCATCATTAACGGACATATGGACATACCTATAGGTATATGTCCTGTCTGTCCGTTTTAACTATGTATTGACATCGTGGACATTGTCCTATTTTGTCCTGTCCTGTCCTGTCCATCTGTCCTATGTCTATAAATACAATCATCTATAATCAATACTAAATTATCATATTCAATAATTTTTCCTTTATTAATTAACTCTTTTTTGTATCTAGTGAATTTTTTTCTTTTTGCTTCCAACTGTTTTTTCTCATCTATATCGCCACTTGAAGTAAGCACTTTAAAAGCTTCATCTCTCCAATCTTTTACATTTATACACTTACCATCTGAAATGCTTTCTCTATTTTTAAGCTCTTCAGGAATAGATAATCCATTCGTTTTTATAGAAAGTCTTAAACTTCCTAATAAGTTATTATGCTCAAGACTTAAAATTGATTTATTGTTAAGTGAAGTACCTACAGTATCATTATTTATTATTGGAACTAAAGTTGTTATGTTTTTACCATCTTCATCAAGTATTCCAATATCTTGAATTTTCATATCAAAGTGCATATTGCTAAACTCTTCACTTTCTTTTTGTTTATCATTTATAACTTTAGCAATTAAAGTTTCTGATTTTTCAATTCTTATACTTACATCAGCACTTGCATATCGTGAGTTTGTTCCTCTACTTCTTCCCTGTTCTTGAGTTCCACTATGATGAATCCATATAATATTTTCAACAATAGGTCTTATATACTTATCAATCATTCCTAATATTATTCCCCAATCTTCCGCACTATTTTCATTGCTCCCTGTACTATTTCTATGTAGGGTGTCAAATATAATCATAGCCATACCATTCGGATATAATTCTTTAATCTCATTCGATAAAAGTATAATTTCATTCTCATCCATCAAGTTGGTTGGCATTGGTAAAATTGCAAAATCAAGCTCTTTTATATCATAATGAATACTAAGTCCTTTTAATCTTTTTTTTACTCCTTGAGGTGCTTCACCTGCTATATAAAGAACTGCACCTTGCATAACTTCAAACCCTTGCCATGAAATACCACTTGCAACACAAAAACCCATATCTAAAAAAATAAAACTTTTATATGAACCACTAGAACCATAGCCCTCCACCAGTCCCTCTTTGGGAATTATTCCTTTTATTCTCCACTCATTAGGATTTATCACTTCTATAAAATCACTAAGTTTTACTAGTCTATTCATCCCTTTTTGTCTATTAATCTTTGGTTTTAAGGGTTCAATAGCTTGATTAAATCCATTGATATTACTATCATTTTCAGCTATAATGCTATCAACTTTTTTTATATCCTTATTAGTATCATTTTTTGGTACTGATAAGGTTTTTTTATTACCACTTAATTCATTTTCAATATTATTAAAAGCTTCCATTTTCTAAGCTCCCATCTTTTATTTTTAAATTTCTAAGTTTACCTTTGATGACATCTTTCAAAGTAAGTATAAACTCATCTTTGTCTTTTACATGATTTATAAAATTAATTACATCTGTACCATTTTTTAATATAGTAATTTGTTCATTTTTTCTTAGTGAATAATTAAGATATAAATCTTCTATTTTTATAGGTATCAGATATTTACAAGTAGTTAGATTTTCTTCCAATGGAACTAATGTCGATAAACTGCTTTCATCATTTTCAAGTAATACCACAACAATTTTATCTTTTGTTTTTTCTTGTAATTCTTGTAATTGTTCATTACGACTTAATCCTAATATAATACTATCTGATTGAAATATCACGGCATCAAGATGTAAAGCTCTACTTAACAGATATTCTTTATTTCCATTAAGTATGAATACTATTTGTGCATCATCTTTTATATTAATAGAGATGTACTTTTTTGAACCATGAGTGAACCATTTGATTTTGTTTCCATCTTTTGCAACAACTTCTTTTATGAGTATTGATTTAATTTCCATCATTTACCCTTTTATCACTATTGCTAAACACTTATTGTATTTGTCATACACTATTACATCTTTTAACACTTCTTGTATATTTTCGCATTGACTTAAAAAAGTTGGATTAATCAACTCTGATACAAGTCCTTTAGGAATAGGATTCTTTTTCATCTGATTATAGATATTTGTTAAATCTTTTTTTGGCTTTTGCTTTGATTGTTTCTGTATTGCTTTGACTGACAAAAGGTTATTTCCATTAAAAAAAGAATAAACTTCATTTACTACATCTTTAAAACTTTTGTTTTGTGTTGCTATCAAATAATCAATACAGTCACCTCCATCAAAACCATCTTTAATACTTCCAAACTGTTTAATATAACAATTATCACTTATCACTAAGCTCTTATCATGTGCAAACTGAAATAATTTATTTATACTATATCCATAGCTTTCCAATAATGCTTTTACATTATTTCTATCACTTAAATATGTACTTTTCAGAGTACTTAGCATCTCTTTTGTATTATCATTTTGTATCGGTTCTGTAGATACATTTCTCATATCTAATATCATTATGCACCAACCATATTAAGATTAAATACTTTGTTTACTTCATTTATATCAAAGACTGTTACTCTTGGACTTAGAGAAATTGCTGTTATCTTTTTCTGTTTTGAATATAACCAGACTGTGGATAATCCAATACCTAAATATTTCGCTAATTCTTTAGCACGATATAATTTTTTTTGTTGCATTTCTGCATATTCTACTTTACTCATTTTAAAATCTTTCCTACTTTATACCTTTAAGTAGATAGGATTTAATAGCTATTAAAATATCATCATTTGAATTTTAATGATACACCCTAACCGTCGTTAGATTAAAAGAATTGTAGGGGAATTTTTGGATTAAGGAATATCAAAGAGGTGATGATTTCTAGTACCTCTTTGTTAAGATTTAATTATCGAAAACAAATCTATTTTGAGAAAAAGATGAAATCATTTCATTTTCAATTTGAGAAACATTTTTCAGTTTATATTTGGCTCGTACATCTTTCAAGTACTTTTTCAAAGGTTCTTTTGTTCTTTTTAGTGAAGTGTACTTCATATAAGATATGATAGAAAATTCTTCATTTTTTAAGTCTTTAATCATTTTTTGTGTATTTAATAATGATTCTTCATTTGCATAATATGTTTTGTAAACTGCTTTTGGTATATTTAAAAATTGTACTTCTTCCGTTTCTCTATGTCTACTACCATATAATCTAATTATCATATCTTGTACCAGTTTCGTTTTATTCAAAGAATCATTAAGTATTTTAATATCTTTTTTTATTTGGACACTTGGTTTTTTACCTTTTAGTTTTTCAATTTTTTTTTGATATTTCTGAATTATTTCATCTTCTTTACTTTTTATTAGTTCTGTTAATTTTTCATCACTAATATCTTTATAAAGTTCTCTAGTTTTTATTTTTGATATTTCCATATCTTCATTTCTCATTTCAATTAAAGTTTCGTGTTTTCCTGTCAACAAGTATTTATCAAGATTCCAAGAATCACTATTTTCTTGAAATTTTATAATTAATGTACATAACTGCTCAAATACTTCAATTAAATTTTCTTTCGGTATATCAACAAAATAAACTATATAATCTTTTAATACCAAAATATTTTCATCCGATATAAAATCTTTTACTAAGTCGTCTGTATCTTCTACTGTATCATTTAAAAAATTATTTAATTCATTAAGAGGATAAGTCATTTTTAACCTCGTCTACCTTTAACAAAGAAACAATATAATTACTCCACCAATTAACAATAATTCTCATATCTTCAATACTATCACTTCTATTATATGCACCCTCTACAGTTCCATCTACTTTATGGGCTAGAACTCTCTCTACAAATTCATTTTTTAGATTATGTTCTTCTTGATTCTCTTTACATACTGTTTTAAACATAGCTCTAAAGCCGTGGGCTGTTTGTTGTTCTTTTGTGTAACCCATAACTCTTAAAGCTTTTGTAACAGTATTATTGCTTATATGTGGGTATTTGTTTCGTGTCGCATTTATTTGACTATTTGGGAAAAGATACTCTCCATATCCAGTAAGTTTTTTAAATTCTTTTAGATGTTTTATCATTACATCACTTAATGGTAAAGTATGCTCCTTTTTCATTTTCATATTATCTTTAGAAATTATCCAAATTTTATTTTTAAAATCTATATCAGCCCACTTTGTTTTTATGATACTACCTTGCCGTTGTGCTGTATGAATGGTAAAGATAAGTAAGTATTTAACTATTATGTTTTTATAGTTCAATATATCATTGTAGATTTTTTGTATATCTTTTTCATTTGTTAGAGTAGGGTTGTTTCGTACTTCGTTTTTTGCTTTAAATGTTTTAAGTTCCAATTTACCAAAGATTTCAGTATCTTTGATAATATCTTCTGTATATGCAAACTTAAATATTTTTATAATAATTCCTTTTATCCTTGCCAAAGTTTCCAATTTATTTACATTTTCTAACTTTTCTAATATCTTAATAGTAGAAGTATATGAAATATCTGTAATCAAAGTTTGTTCTTTTTTTGGTAAGTAATTTGTGAAGTGATTTTCTAGTCTTTGTTTTGATAATATTATTGTTTCTGTTTTTAATCTTCTATTATTTTGTTCAAGTTCAAAGAATTTATTAGATACTTTTTCTATTGTATTACTTTTATTTTGTTCAAGTTCTTTGAGTTGTTCTTTTAACCCTTTAAAATAATCAATAGGGTCGATACCATTTAAAATAAGTTGTTGATATTCAGCTCTTTTAGTTCTTGCATTTGTAAGTTTTACAGTTGGATAAGTTCCGAATGAAGTTTTTCTTCTTTTTGATGTAGTATGACTGATATAATAAAACTCCCATAATTTACTACCATTTGGCTTGATTAATAATTGTAATCCTTGCCCATCTGATAAAGTATAGTTTTTATCTTTTGGTTTTGCATTTAGTATTTTATTATTATTCAATGGGGTTACTGTTCTTGCCATATTTAAAACCTTTATTTATATTTTAGTTACATCGGTATATAAAAAATAGTGACCTTGAACCAAAAAAAGTAAAAATGTAACTTATAATGTAACTTAAAATGATAGTTTTAGTTACATCGTATTAGATTAACTTAGGCTATTATACCTTATTAAAGATAGTATTTCAAGGGGTTTAATGGGTTTTGTTGGATTGTGTTAGATTAACTAATGGCGACCCCAGCAGGATTTGAACCTGCGTTTAAAGGATGAAGTCCTTTCGTCCTTGGCCACTAGACGACGGGGTCAATTAAAAATGGAATTATAGTAAAAGGTTGTTTGAAAACCTCTTAACTATTGATCTCTTCTTTTATTTTTTTTGCTATTGCAAGAATTTTTGAAGTTTTTTCATTGTAACTTAAACTGTCATCAATAAGATGTTTTACAAAAGCACTTCCTACAATCACACCATCTACCCCTTGGGCTTTTTCTTTAGCAGTATTTTCATCTACTCCAAATCCTATATATAATGGTGTTGATGTATTTTCTTTGACTGTTGATATTATAGTTGACAAATCTTCACTTGTTCCACTTCCTGTAATCCCAGCGTAAGCAACCATATAGATAAATTTAGTACTATTTTGAGTAAGTTGTTTAATTCTTTCTATACTATCAGTAGGGGCAACAAAATCTATAAGTGACTGATCATATTTTAGAAATAATTCTTTATATCTTTTTGCTTCTTCATAAGGAAGATCAGGAATAATAGAACCTTGGATATTTAACTCTTTCCCTTTTTGTAGAAATTTCTCCATACCATAATGGAAGTATGGATTCATATAACCCATCCACAAAGTATCCATATATGGTGCAATTTTATTTGTAACTTCAAATAAATCAGATAATTTAAATCCATTTTGAAGTGCTATTAAACTTGCTTTTTCTATAACAGGACCATCCGCAACTGGGTCTGAAAATGGTATTCCCAGTTCTAGTGTATCTACTCCTGCTTCTTTCATTTGAAGTGCTAAATCTACGGTAAAATTATTTTCTGGTAGAGAAGATGTTATAAATCCAACTAATTTTTTCATATTTGTCCTAATTATAATAAATTTTATTTTCTTTAGATATAATCTTAGCATAAATTTTATAACATGTTTATAATAGATAAAAGAGGTACTATGCAACAATTTAAAAAGCAAACTATATCCTCCATCATTAATGCAAAAGGCAATAGAAAATTAAGTATGATTACTGCATACGACGCTTTATTTGCTAAATTATTTGATGGTGAAGTCGATTTTATTTTAGTAGGTGATAGTTTAAACATGAGTTTTGGTGGTAAAAATGATACTTTAAGTATCACCATGGAACAAATGATTTATCATACGAAAGCTGTGTGTAATGGAGCGAAAAATACTTTTATTATTTGTGATATGCCATTTGGAACTTATACGAATGAAAAAATTGCATTTGAAAATGCAATGGCAGTATATCAACAAACATCAGCTGATGCAGTGAAAATTGAAGGTGGGAAAAATAAAGCACATATTGTGAAGTATTTAACTGACAATTCAATTGCTGTTGTTGGACATATTGGTTTGATGCCTCAAAACTTTCGTGTAGAGGGTGGTTACAAAATAAAAGGAAAAGATTCTCAAAATATTCAGTCATTAATTGAAGATGCAAAAGCTATAGAAGCAGCTGGAGCATTTTGTATTGTACTTGAAGGAGTAAAACCAGATGCAGCGAAATTGATTACCGAAGCAGTTGGTGTTCCTATTATTGGTATTGGTGCTGGTATTGATGTAGATGGTCAAGTTTTAGTTTGGTCTGATATGTTGGGCTTTTTTGATGAATTTAAACCTAAGTTTGTTCGAAAATATTTAAATGGTGCACAATTGGTTAAAAAAAGTGTTCAAGAATATGTAAGAGATGTAAATGATAAAACATTTCCATCGGACGAAGAAATATATTAATTAAGAAAGAGAAATGAATATGAATACAAAAAAGAATGTTATTTCTACAATTGCTATTATTATGATAGTTATGTTTATTGCTATGATTATAAATATAGCATTAAATTTACGAGAATTTGGTATAAACAGTGCAAAAACAAAAGCATCTCTTGTCTCCCAAAGTGTTAAAAATGGATTGACTGCACATATGGTCAATGGGATTATGGAAAACAGAGACTTTTACATTAATGAAACAAAAAATCTTTCTAATATTGATGACTTGTGGATTATTCGATCTGACGAAGTTAATAAACAATATGGAAAAGGGAAAGAGATAGTAAGAGATGAAATTGATAGTGAGGTATTAGCTACTGGTAAAACTATTGATATTATCGAAGAAAACTTTTTTGGACATAGTACATATAGAATTACTATACCATATAAAGCAGAACAAACAAATTCAATTGATTGTTTAAGTTGTCATGAAACACAAGTGGGAAATACTCTGGGTGCTATTTCAATGGTTATGACAATGGATGATCTAAAAGATGCTAGTTTAGAAATTATGATGTATGTTTCAGTGATATCATTGATTTTGATTTTGATTATTTTATTTTTTGTTACAAATTTAATTACACCATATTTAGCAATTTTTAAATCCATAAAAGATGTTATGAAAGCTGCTAAAAAAGGTGACTATTCTGCACGAATTTTAGGAGTTAATAAAGGTGAGGCAAAAGAGGTTGCTCATTGGATTAATGAACACATGAATAAGCTACAAAATAATCTTTCTGTTATAGAGAAAAAAATCAATATTTTCTTAACAGCTCATAAATCTGATGCTAGTTTAGATCCTATGCTTGAAGTACAAAATACAGTTACCCGACTTGCTGATATATATAACTTTAGAAAAACAATTGAACATGATGAAAGAATCGAAGATGTTTACAAAAGATTTGCACATGTATTAATAAGTAAATTCAATATTACTAACTTCAATTTTCTTGAAGCTGATACAACAAATAAAACGACTGATATCGTGTATGTAAATCAAGAGATTGTGTGTGATCCTGTTTTAAAAGGTTGTAGAGCAGATAGAACAAATACTATGGTTGACTCATGTCAATTTCAAAATGTATGTGAGCACAGTAAAAATACTGATAAATTTTATATTTGTGTTCCTTATTCAATTTCAAATGATTTAGATTTTATAGTTTCAATTGTAACAGATACACAAGAAGAACATGATAGAATTCGAGGTTTACTACCATTTATCAATGACTATGTTGGTTCATCAAAACCTGAAATTGTAAGTAAAAAACTTATGCAGATTTTAGAAAAAAATGCACAAACAGATCCATTGACTAATTTATATAATAGAAAATATTTAGAAAAATATATTGATGGACAACTTTATAATGGAAAATATAAAAATATTCCTTGTGGTTTGATGATGGTTGATATTGACTTCTTTAAACTTATCAATGATAACTATGGTCATGATATTGGAGATATTGCTATTAAAACTATCTCAAATACTCTGATGGATGTTGTTGACCCAACTGATGTTATTATAAGATTCGGTGGAGAAGAGTTTATTGTTGTACTTACAGACTGTACTGAAGAAAAATTACAACGAAAAGCTGAAGAGATAAGAATAGCATTTTCTCAACAAAAAATTCAGGCACAAAGTGAATCATTTAGTAAAACAGTAAGTATAGGTACTTCACTATTTCCAAATAAAGATAAAAGTTTCTGGAAATATGTAAAACAAACAGATATAGCATTGTATCAAGCGAAACACCATGGAAGAAACCAAGTGGTTCGATATAAAGAAGGTATGGAATATCATTGCATTATGCAATGAAAATGAAAACTAATCATCTATTGTGATAAAGTAAGTAAAAATATTAGGATATATTATTGGAAAGAATAGTTGAGCTAGAAAAAATGTCATTTGAAGATAGTAGTGATGAAGTAACCCTTCGTCCAACTATTTGGGATGATTATATTGGTCAAGAAAAAATAAAAAAAAACTTACAGGTTTTTATAAAAGCTTGTAAAAAAAGAGAAGAGGTATTAGATCATATTCTACTCTTTGGACCTCCAGGACTAGGAAAAACAACACTTAGTCATATTATTGCAAACCAAATGGACACAAATATAAAAGTTACAGCAGCCCCTACAATTGAAAAAGGTGGTGATCTTGCTGCAATATTGACAAATTTAGAAGAGGGTGATATCCTTTTTATAGATGAGATTCATAGATTGAGTCCAGCTATTGAAGAGATACTTTATCCTGCTATGGAAGATTTTAGACTTGATATCATCATAGGTTCAGGACCTGCTGCACAAACTGTTCAAATTGATCTTCCTCGGTTTACTTTAATAGGTGCAACAACAAGAGCAGGGATGTTGAGTAATCCTTTGAGAGATAGATTTGGAATGCATTTTAGATTAAATTTTTACAATGATGCTGAACTGTCAAAAATAGTACAAAGAGCTTCTATCAAACTTGAGAAAGAGAGTAATACAGAGTCAAGTTTTGAAATAGCTAGACGAAGTAGGGGAACACCTAGAGTTGCTTTAAGACTTTTGAAAAGAGTACGAGATTTTGCTGAAGTGGAAGATGAAGATATGATTGAATTACATAGATGTCAGTATGCTTTAGATGAATTAGGGATAAATGATAAAGGGTTTGATGAGATGGATTTAAGACTTTTAGAATTGCTTCTTTCAAATAAGGGCAAACCTATGGGACTCAATACTATAGCGGCAGCTTTAAGTGAAGATGAGGGTACTTTAGAAGAAGCAATTGAACCTTATTTATTAGCAAATGGATATATTCAAAGAACAGCTAGAGGAAGAATAGCTACTGTAAAAAGTTATGAATTATTTCGATTATCACCACCATCAGAGACAAATGAAAAATCACTTTTTATGGAGAATACTTAAGATGAAACTTGATACAAAACAGCTACAACATATAACTGTTTTATATGTAGAAGATGATAACATTGTATCTTCTCAGACAAAAAAAATTTTGGATAAATTGTTTAAAAAAGTTTATGTAGGGTTTGATGGAAAAGATGGATTAGCACTTTATAAGAAAAATATCGATGATATTGATATTGTAGTTACAGATATAAATATGCCAAATATGAATGGCTTGGATATGATTAAAGAGATAAATAAACTTAATAAATCGCTTCCTACTATTGTTACAAGTGCATATTCTGATTCCGATAACTTATTAAAGGCTATAGATATAAATGTTGATAAATATATAACTAAACCAATTTTAATTAAGGAATTAACAGTTACAATTGTTGAATTAGTTCTACACTATAGAAGAATTAATAATATTGAAAACCTAGCAAAAAATTTAGTTCAAAAAACAACACAAACAGATAAAGAAAATGATGAACTAAATACAGTATTAGAAATGGCTCAAAATCATAATATCTATTTAAAATCGATTGTTGATACAATGGTTATCAATTTTCAAACAGATAAAAATGGAAATATCACAGCATTCTCTACAAAATTTAAAGCATTTTTTCAATATAACGAAGATATTATTGGAAAGAGTATTGATATTTTAAAATGTGAAAGTTGTGAACAAGAAAGCTTTCAAAAATTGATGTTGCGTGCAATTCATACAAAAAAAACTGTAATTGCTAAATATACACTTATAACAAATAATGAAAGAAAGTTTGAAACAGAAGTAACTATGACACCTTTTTATGGGAAAGATGCCTTAGTTGATGGTTATACCTTTTATTTAGATATTCTTTAAAATAATAAGATTAAGCTTTTTTAAGAAACTGTGTAAGAATCATGATTTTTACACCATTTACTCTACCTTCGATATGCTCTGCATCATCATGAGGCAAAGATATATTTCTTACGGCTGTTCCTCTTTTTGCTGTAAATCCAGCACCTTTTACTTCTAAATCTTTGATGATATTTACTGTATCACCTGCATTTAAAATAACTCCATTGCTATCTCTATGTATCACTTTATTTTCAGATTCAAAAAGACCCTCTTCAGCCCAAGCAATTGTTGCATCTTCTAAATACATCATATCAAGCATTTCTTGATTTTTAAGTGTTTTTAAAACTCTGTATGCTATAACTTTTACAGCTTCAACTTCACTCCACATAGAGTCATTTAAACAATGCCAGTGAGTTTCATCGAGATTACTCATATCTGCTAATTGTTCGTTACATTTTGAACATATATGGATTGTTTTATCGATGCTTCCATCAGATGGTGTAACTTCGTAAGCTAGTAAACCTTCTGTTGAACCACAAAGTTCACATGCTCCATTACTTCGAGTGTTTAGTTTTTCTTGTAAACTCATATATTTTATGCCTTATAGTTAATTTTTATAAATCAAATCTTCTTTAGAAGATATGTGATATTATAGCTAATAAATGTTAAAAGGTATTACAATGGAATATAGATATATCGGTCGTACAGGATTACGAGTAACACCAATTTGTTTAGGTACAATGAGTTTTGGTTCGTGGAGCAATGAAAAAGAATCATTTGCTATTATGGATAAAAGTGTTGATAGAGGGATAAATTTTTTTGATACAGCTGAATTGTATCCTGTTCCTCCAAATGCTAAAGATGCTGGAATTACAGAAGAGATTATCGGAAAATGGCTGAAAGGGAAACAAAGAGATAAAATTATTTTAGCTACAAAAGTAGCAGGAGCTGCTAGTGGTTGGTTTGTTCCACCTATTCGACATGGGATGACAGCTATAGATAAATTTCATATAAAAACGGCTGTTGAGGGAAGTTTAAAAAGACTAGGGACTGATTATATTGATCTGTATCAGATGCATTGGCCTGATACAATTGTGCCTATTGAAGAATCTTTAAAAGCCTTTGATGAATTAGTTCAAGAGGGAAAAGTTCGTTATCTAGGTACTTCAAATGATAGTGCTTATGGTTTAACAAAAGCAAATGAAACATCAAAAAGACTAGGTATAAGTAGATTTGAATCAATTCAAAATAACTTTTCATTAAACAACCCTCGATTTTTGGATGAACTAGCTGAAGTTTGTAAACAAGAACAAATATCGCTCTTACCGTATTCACCTATAGCAGGTGGTGTTTTAAGTGGAAAATATAATGGAAAATTTTATCCAAAGTCTGCACGATTTGCAGAATATTTGGCAAATAAAAATCCTAGAGTTCAAGCGATGGCACATAGATTTTTAAATGATAAAACACTTTTAGCCACACAGAAGTATGTAGAGATTGCAGAAGAGTTAAGTATATCACCTACTACTTTAGCTGTTGCCTATTCAAAACAGTTTGAGTTTGTTGCTTCAACTATTATAGGTGCAAGAAACTTAGAACAGTTAGATGAATCATTTGCTGCCTTTGATATAAATTTGAATGATGAAACAATGAAAAAAATCAAAGAGATACAATCAGAAGTTATGTACCCAATGGGATGATTAAATTTGAAAAATTTACAAATAGATGAATTATCAACACTCAATCAAGAACTAGAAAAAAAGCATATTAAACAAAGTGGTAAATTTATCAATAAGAAAAAAACAAAAAAAAATCTCACTTTTACTTTGATAGGGGTTTTATCTTTTTTACTTATTATTTTGATAAATTTTAGTGTGGATGTATATTTAACATATTTTGATCTTGTGAGTAAAAATGAGATACTTGCTTTGGGATATATATCATTATATTTTATTGCATTTTTTGCATTTTTTGTTTATGTTGCATACACTATTAAAAACTATATGAATCTAAAAAATGCATTTTTGATACAAAAAAGAGTATCAAGATGTTGTGATTATGAGGAAGAGAAAAAACTATCATTGATTATTCTTGATCATTATACCAATCATCCATATAAAAAAATAGCTCAAAGTGCAATCAACTTAAAAAAGCAAGTTGTACTAAATAGTATACATAGTCCTTTTGAAGAGATCAAAAAAACTATTCTTGATGATTTAGATAAAAAAGCTATTGATGCAACCTACAAAAGTAGTAAAGAGGTTGCTTTATTTACTGCTTTATCTTCTGGGTCTGCTTTAGATTCTTTGGTTGTTATTTTTAGTTCAGTAAAACTGATGAAAAAAGTTTTTTTTATCTATGGATATAAATCAAATATTTTTACATCCTTATTGATTTTTAGAAAAATCTTAGAAAATGCCTCTTTATCTGCACTTATGGAATATGGTGATGATTCTGTGAGTGAAGTTTTGGGAAATAGTTTGTTTTCTAGTGTATCCGTAAAAGTAGCTCAAGGTATAGGAAATGGTGTGTTGCTTTTAAGAGTGGGAAATATACTTGTTCAAAGTGCAAGACCTTTCTCTTCTGAGAATTCTATGCAGACATATAAACAGATGGTTAAAATATTCTTTAAATTTATTAAATCAAAGATATCTAAATGATAAAGAAAAAAATAACAACACTCAATAATATACTTAAAAATAAGGCTAATTCTGTATTAAGTGATACTAATGATTTTCTAAACATAGCAAAAAAAACTCTATTACAACCTAAAGAAAATCTTTTATATATAAAACATAAAAATGAAGAGATAAAAGAGATTATTAGTAATAGTAACACTAAAATAGAAGAGCAAAGAGTAGCTGTAAATACACAACTAAAACTTTTTGCACAAGTTAAACAAGAGATTATAGATACATCTATTGCTGAATATAGTTCTTTAATGGCACAATTAGAAAATTTTGATTATGAAGAAAAAGAAATTGCAAAAATAGATTTCTGTGAAATATCTTCTATTGTTTGGAAAAAGAAATTTACAGTTATAAATAAAAGAGCTGAGATTGATAAATATTATGATGAAGTTTTAAACTATTCATATACAATAGATAAAGAGATAATAAAACTTCAACAACTCAGTCAATTCATAACTCATATAGTAAAAACTATGCAAAAATTTCAAATAGCAGTTACTCAGCTAAATAAGCAAACGATTAATATAATCAATAACATCGGTACAAATTATAAAAAATATACTAAAGAGCAACAAAATATTATCTGCAAACATACACGATATATAGATGAGTTGTTTTTCATAATGAACACATCGATCATAAATAAAGATGAGTCATTTAATAATGAAATGATTCTTATTCTTCAAAAAGCAAATGAGTTTTTAGACAAAAGTGAAACAATTGTATTTAAAGAGTTCAAAAAGAAAAACTATATTTATTATTATATAGCTTTAGGAATAATAGTTTTAGGATTTGTTTTTTATCAATTGTTTTTGAGTTATAAAACATAACCCATTATCCAACCAAGTGCAAACCCTATAAGATGTGCGTACCAAGCAATAGGTAGTCCTAAAAGTAGGGGTGCGAAGGATATTAGCAATACCCAAATAATAATACCTTGTCGTTGGTATTTGTCTCGTAAGGCAAACCAACCTAAAAGTACAGATATAGCACCACTTGCACCCACAAGATTTGCCCAGTTTCCTGTATAATACATATATACTAAACTACCAATTGAGGTTAAAACTCCACCTACAAAATACAATAATATATATCGAGGAATTCCAATAGCACTTTCTATAAGATTACCAAACTGATATAAAACAACCATATTCATCAAAATATGAGCAATGCCTCCATGCACAAACATAGTAGAAAAAAGTTGGTAATATAATTCCGCTTTAAAAAAGTAGATATTTAGACCGTATAACAAGTCTCCATTTTGTATAGTATTTTGAATACCAAACATAATAATATTGGCTAAAATAATGATATTTGTAAGGGTGATAGTTTTATTTTGTTTCATTGTAATCATTTTTATTTAATTTGTGAGATAGTGCAATTCGTTTAGCTCTTGCATCGATAAACTCTTGATGTTTTTGTATCTTGGCTTCTCGTGCTATTTTTGCTTTTTGAGCTGGTTGGATATAGTTGACATAATAAAGCATAGATATACAAACAGTTACAATAGTTACAATCGCATAAAAATTACCAAGTACCGTACTTTGTTGTGGTTGGTGTTTGTATTTTTTTGACTGTAACTCTTGAATATGTTCGATTCTATCCATCTCTAAATTAACCCGTATTCTAAAACCTCTTCAATTTTATCAACTGCTATAATCTCAATATCTTCTTTTACTTCATCAGGGATATCTTTTAAATCTCTTTGATAGTTTTTTGTAGGAATAAGTACTCGTTTCATTTTTGCTTTATGTGCAGCTATAAGTTTTTCTTTGAGACCCCCAATAGGTAAAACTTTTCCTGTAAGAGTTACTTCTCCTGTCATTGCAAGTGTTGAATCGATTTTTCTATTTGATAAAATAGAAGCGATAACTAAACTCATAGCAATACCAGCACTAGGACCATCTTTAGGTGTAGCACCTTCAGGAATATGCATATGTATATCATGAGTTTTAAATGTGGCATTTTTTAGTTTTTTCTTATCGATTAAACCTTTTACAACACTATGTGCAATCTTCGCACTCTCTTTCATCACATCACCCATATTTCCAGTCAGTGTCAATGCCCCTTTTCCTGCAAATTTTGCAGTTTCTATTTTGAGTACATCTCCACCAACACTTGTCCACGCTAAACCATTTACAACTCCTACGCTGTTGAGTTTATCAGCTGGTTCTATTTCAAATACTGGATTGTCTAAGTATTCTTCTAAGTTTTTTGTGTTGATAGTTACTTTTGATAACTCTTTATCATACATAAACTCTTTTGCTGCTTTTCTATAAAGTTTTCCAAATACTCTTCGCAAGTTTCTAACACCAGCTTCTCGTGTAAATTTTTCTATGATAAGTTCAATAGTTGGTTTACTTAAATTTACTTCAGCTTTTTTCAAACCATGTTTTTTTAACTCTTGTGGAATTAAATAATTTTGTGCTATGTGAAATTTTTCATTTGGTGTGTAACTACTCATTTGAATAAATTCCATTCTATCTCTAAGTGGGGCTGGGATTCTTCCTGCATTATTTGCTGTAGCTATAAAAATACAATCACTTAAATCGATGTCAAAATTTACATATAGGTCTCTAAAGGCATGATTTTGTTCAGGATCTAAGATTTCAAGCATAACAGCACTCGGATCACCTCTATGGTTTGCGCCGAGTTTATCTATCTCATCTAGTACAATAACAGGATTCATTTTTTTAGCTGTTGTTAGTCCATGTACAATTCGTCCAGGCATAGCACCTACATAAGTTCTTCTATGACCTCTGAGTTCATTGACATCTTCCATACCACCAAGTGCTATTCGTACAAGAGGTCTATTTAAAGCAGATGCAATAGAGTTCGCAAGTGAAGTTTTTCCAACTCCTGGAGGTCCTACAAAACATAAAACAGTGCTGTTGTTTTTATCTAGCGGAACTTTTCTTTCCTCTTTGAGTTGTTTCACAGCAAAATATTCGATGATTCTATCTTTTGGTTCTTTGAGTGCATAGTGGTCAATATTGAGCTGATCTTCTACTTCTTTTACCTCTATTTTATCAAGCGATTTTTTATCAAAAGGTATCTCTAAAACTTGCTCTATATATGTTTGAATAGTAGATGCATCACCACTATCAGGATGGAGACGATTTAGCTTTTCTATTTGTTTTTTCACCTCTTTAAATCCAAGTTTTGGCATAAATGGTTTAATCTTTTTAAGTTGTTTTTTAAATGCTGCTATCTCTTTCTCTTTAGCATTATCTGTCCCTAACTCTTTTTGAATAGTTCGCAACTGCTCTTTGAGATAAAACTCTTTTTGATGTTTGTCAAGCTTGACATTTACTTGTTTGTTAATCTCATTTTTAAGTTTGAAATTTTCAATCTCTTTTTTAATATGGTCAATAATATGCAACAATCGTGTGTTGATATTCTTTTCTTTAAATAGATTGTACGCTTCTTCATTTGAAATTTGAATTACAGAAGAAACCAAATCTGCAATTCTTACAGGTTCAGTACTCTCTTCAATAGTTTTGATTAAATCGATTGGAAACTTTGTATTGAGTTTTGAAAGTTTATTTATAGTAGATTTTAATATCTCTAAAATCGCAGGTGTTTTTGTTTCATCATATTCTGCATTTTGTAAAATATCAACAATACCCATAAGAGGTGAACCGTTTACGATCTCTTTTATTTCAACTTTTTCTAAACCTTGAAAAAGAATTTTTATTCTACCATCAGGAAGAGTGATTTTTCTCATAATATTTCCAACAACAGCAACATTATAAAACTCGTTTGTTTTTTTCTCTTTTGTATTTTTACTTACAGCTATTGTTATAAGTTTGTTGTTGTCTATTGCATATTCTACAGCATTTATGTTTTGCTCATCACCTATAAAAATTGGTGCAATCATAAATGGATATAAAAAAATACTATTTTCTACTAAAATAGGTAATCTATCGGGAAAACTATCGTAATCTGCTAATTTCATTTATCTCTCTCTTTTGTTATTGTAATATATTATTCAAAAATAGCTCTGTACCAAGGTACATCAACTTTTTTGATGGTATCTGTATTTTTCCAGTTTTCACTTGCTTTTTGAGCATAAAACTCTTGTGCTTTTGGTTTTTCTATTCTTTCATAGAGTTCTGAAATCTCTTTGTCAAAGATAGCTTTACTCATAAGTAGTCTAGATTTAATTGTTTTTACAAGATTTATATATTGTGAATTTGGATAATCACTTATAAAGTTATCTGAAGCGATAATTGTTTTTGAAAGAAGTTCTTGCTCTCTAAATTGATTTTTAAATGCTAAAAAATTAGATTTTATTTTTAAATATCTGATAAAATCTGCATTTTTTTTCAAACTATATTTTTTTAAATATTCATCAAAATAGTAGTTTGCCATAGCATATTCTTCCTCTTCCATATGTGTTACAGCAATAATCATTATAGCACTTGGAAGTAAAGGTGAATTTCTATGCTCAGATTCCAAAGATGTAAAAGTATCATCAGCTGCATCTATCTGATAATTTGATATTTGTTTAATCATCTTATTGTACCAGTATATTGCTGGTTTATTATACTCTTCAGTTTGTTTACTAGAACATCCTGTAAATACATACGCAAGAGATGCGATAAAAACTATTTTTATAATTTTGTTATTCATTTTCTTATTTTCCTTTAAAACTAGATTTTATCTAATCAATCCAAAATGAAAGTTAAAAATGTGGATTTAATTAAATATCTTCGATAGATTTATAAAAATCATCATAAAATAATACACCATCAAAAACTTTTTCTTTATCAATTTTGATCAACTGCGTCGCATCTGTTTGTTTTGAAACAATGATCACTTTTATAGCATCTTGCTTCATTTTCAATACAAAATCCATAAGAGTAAATATAGCAGTAAGATCCATAAAAGGAACATCATATATATCAATAATAACTATTTTTGTATCGAGTATATCGTTTGCTTTTTGTTCAAAAGCTGTACTTGAACCAAAGAAAAATGCACCATCTATTTTTATAACACGAATTTTCTTTTTGAGTAAGAGTGCATCTTCTTTTATATGGTCATGATTTTTGCTGTCTTGAAGTGAAATCTTTGTAGCTTGTGTTACTCTATATACAATAAGTAAAGAAGCCATAACAATACCAACAGCAACAGCACTAATAAGATCAAAAAATACAGTAATGAAAAATACAATT
Source organism: Arcobacter sp. 15-2 (assembly GCF_047159865.1). Classification (GTDB taxonomy): domain Bacteria; phylum Campylobacterota; class Campylobacteria; order Campylobacterales; family Arcobacteraceae; genus JAIOSF01. The sequence goes on along the minus strand of NZ_AP038804.1, from coordinate 124,499 downwards.
ATCATAACTATAAGATCATGTTTTGGGCTTTTTCGTAAAATAGACAATAGTCTATAGTCTAAAATATCTATACCTACTTTGATTAAAATACCTGCTAATAGTGCCATTGGTATTTGTGCTGCAAGTGGAGCTAAAAAAAGTACTATAGATAAAAGTACAAGTGAATGAAACATACCTGAAATTTTATGAGTACCACCACTTTTGACATTTATCACCGTCCTCATAGTTGCACCAGCACCTGGAATAGCACCAAAAAGCGCACAGATTGAATTTCCTATCCCTTGACCTATAAGTTCTTTATTTGGTTGGTGTTTAGTTGCTGTAATTGAATCAGCTACTATAGATGTCAGAAGTGTGTCTATTGCACCAAGAACTGCCAAAGTAAATCCAAGGGAGATAATAATTGTGTAATTATCTAGGCTAAAATTTGGTACGATAAAAGAGGGGAGTGATGAGGGTATCTCTCCAATAGTATCAAGAGTTAAACCAAAATAAACACTCAATGGCGTTAAAATCAATAGTGCAATCAAGGGTGCAGGTATAACTTTTGTAATTTTAGTAGGGGTAAAAAACATAATTACAAGAGTAGCGGTTGCAATAGTGAGTGCATCATAATTTATATGTGCAAATTTTTGAGGAAGTGAAGCTAAAATATGTACTACAGAAGCATCACTTGCTAATCCTAAATAGGGATTTATCTGTAAAATAATAATAATAATCCCAATACCACTCATAAAACCAGAAATAACAGGGTAGGGAATATATTGAACAAATTTACCAATTTTAATAAGACCAAATACTATTTGAAATAGTCCTGCAACTAAAATAGTTGTAACTATCATACCAATATCACCTTGAAGACTTATAACAGCACTTGCCATAACTACTGTCATAGGACCAGTTGGACCAGATATTTGAGTAGGTGTACCTCCAAAAAGTGAAGCAAAAAAACCTAAGATAATTGCCCCATAAATTCCAGCAGTTGGACCTAATCCACTTGCAACTCCAAATGCTAAACCTAAAGGTAATGCAATAATAGCAGCCGTAATACCGCCAAATAAGTTTTTCTGTAAATTCATTGCTAAACTCCTTTATTTAAAACAAAATACTATATATAAGCTTAAATAGTAGAATTAGTAAAACTTATGAAACTAAAAGTAAGAAGAGTCCTAAAGAAAAAATTATCACTAAACTTAAGTATTCGAAAATTTTAATTAACGCTGCATTTTGTGAAGATGATTTTCGTATTTTTACACTAATAATTGCAGTGATAAAAATGATTAAACTCATACCGATACTCATAACTAAAGCACTTAGGAAGCCAACAAAATATATTCCTAAATTCATTGTAAATAAAAAGATAGTAACTGTCCCAGGACAAGGGACTATACCTGCTGCTAGTATCACACCTAAATCTGTACTAGTAGTTTTACAAGAATTACAACCACAACTTAAAGTTTGAGTATGTGTTACTTTCGGTGATAAAATACTAGATGGTTTTGATCCATTAGTAAATGAAAAAGTTTGTTTAGGTTTTCTAATTTTTTTATATAATAAATACATAGCAATGGCAATAATTATAATAGCACTCACTTTTGTAGCCATTTGTTCTACATTGATAAGTGCAGAATTAAAAATAAAACCAAGTGAAAAATATACAAAAAGTGTTAATAAAAATGCGCTAAAAGTATGCACAACTCCTATCATAGTAGAGATACTCAAAGCTTTTAAGTAGGATTTTTTTTGATTGATGAAATAGCTACTTACTAAACTTTTACCATGTCCTGGCCCAATAGCATGTAAAACTCCATATACAAAAGAAAAAATCAGAAGCCAAATAAATGAAGTAAAACTATTTGTAGTTTTAATATCGACAAGTGTTGTTTTTAGTCTCTCTTTTAGGTCATTTAGTTTTTGTGATAATAATTCTAAATATGATGGTTGTTTTATACTTTCAATAATAGGATTAGTTTCTACGAGTTTGGCTGATGATTTATTTTTATTGGCGATTGTAGGAGTTTTTATTGATTGTACAGAAGGATCATCAAACAATATTTTAGCATGAATAAGTTTTTTGTTTAAAGAATAAGCATTTGGGTAGTTATTTAAAGTGATATCTCTAATACTAAAATTAAAATTATCATTTTCATCATTGTATTCGATATAGAGTTGTTTGGTATTCTCTAAAACAAATGGGAGTGAAAATTTAAAATGATATATCATTGTATTATTTATAAATTCTAGTTCTTCAAATGTAGGGGTAATATTTTTTATAAATTTTGGTTGGGTGAGTTTTTTGATGTGTTTGTATTCTATATTAGTAAGGAAATGTAACTCTTTAATATAACTTACTAAGCTATCTTTTATCAATAGTTGTTCATTTTTTTCAAATACTGTGTTTTCATTAAGATCATATTGAGTAAGAGAATTTACAAACTCTTTGTGAAACTCCCAATGCACTTCAAAATGAGTTTCATTTTTGTCATAAGTAATTTGTGTGTCAACTAAGACCTGTGGAATATCAGTAGCACACAAAGTACACGCTTGCAGATAACTTTGACATAAAAAAAAGAAAAGAAATAGTTGTTTCATTTAGTTAAAACTTTTGTTGTAAATAAAAATAAAGTCAATCCAAAAGCACTCACTAAAATAATACTCGCACCACTTGTCAAATCAAATTGGTATGAAAACCAAAGACCTACAAGTGTAAATACAGATGATAAGACACCAGATACAAACATCATAGTACCTAAAGAAGTTGAAACTTTTTCAGCTATATAAATAGGTATAGTCAATAAAGCAATTACGAGAATAAGACCTACTACTTTTATAGCAATTACAACAGTAAGGGCAGATAATATGAGTATTAAAGTATAAAAAAACTTTACATTTATCCCTCTTAGGTTTGCATATTCACTATCATACGATACAGCTAATATTTCTCTATAAAATAGCGTTACTATTATAATAATTGCAATTAACAGAATACTCATATAAGTAATATCATCATTACTTACTGCTAAAATCGAACCAAATAAATAGCTCATAAGATCTACATTGTATCCTGGTGTTAAGTCTACAAAAATAATACCTATAGCCATACCAACAGCCCAAATAAGTCCTATAAAAGTATCTATTTTATCTCTTTGGTTGAGTGTAATTATAGCCATAAGCAAAGCCGCCCCAACTGCAAATACTGATGCTCCTAAAAAAATAGGAAGACCAAAATAAACAGCAAGTCCAATACCTCCATAAGATGTATGTGCGATACCACCCGCTAAAAACACCATACGGTTTACAACAATAAGTGAACCTATAATACCTGAGGCAATACTTACTAATAATCCAGCTATTATAGCATTTTGAATAAATTCATAATGTAAAATATCTAACATGTACAAATCTCCTCATCACTACTACATGTTCCCTTTTGTGTATTTTCTCCAAACATTTGAAGCATCTCAACTTCACAAAAATGATCATTTTGATTTGATTGTATTTGATTTTCTTTATTTGAAATATCATGATAAGTGATGATTTTATTGATGTGTGCAACTTTTGAAGCGTAACTTAATATTACAGATATATCATGACTTACTACAATTATGGTGATAGTTTTATTTAATTCTTTGAGTAAATCATAAATTTGTTTTTGCCAACTTACATCAATACTAGCTGTTGGTTCATCTAGGAGTAATATAGAAGGATGACTACAAAGAGCTCTTGCTATCATAACTCTTTGTCTTTGTCCACCTGAGAGTGTTCCTATTTTTTTATTTGCAAACTCTTCCATTCCAACTTGTTTAAGTGCATTTAACGCACAAGATTTTTCAAATTCGTTATATCCGATTTTAAAATACTTATGAAGAAAATTTTTACTTTTAGATTTTTCATTTTCATCTCGTATATGCCCCATCATTACAACCTCAATAACCTTAATAGGAAAGTTAGTATTAATGTTTGTATTTTGTGGAACATAACCAACCTTGGAAAGATTTAAGGAGGGTTTTTCTCCTAAGATTTCAATAGTACCTTTTTTTATTTCATTGATACCTAAAATGGCTTTTAATAGTGTAGACTTGCCTCCACCATTTGGACCAATAATAGCCAGAAAGTCTTGTTTTTGAACATTTAAATTGATGTTTTCGAGTATTATTTGCTTGTCGTAGGAAAATGTAAGGTTTTTTATCTCAATAATTGACATTGATTATCACTTCTTTTATGTATTTTTGATTATTATATCGAAATAATCATTTATTGTTATTGTATATCTTAAGAGGAGTGCAACTTAAAGTTGCATAACTCCTTATTTATGTTGAGCAGAGATACCTTTAGCAAATGAAAGTAGATTTTCATTCCATTTAGGATTTAGAGGACTAATTTTTATAACAGGAACTCCAACTTCTTTGGCTATTTGATTTGCGGTTTTTGTTGAAAATTCAGGTGCTGTAAATATTGCTTTTACATTTTCCTCTTTTGCTTCTTCGATTAAATATGCTATTTGTTTTGGTTTTGGATTTTTACCACCAGACTCTATAGCAAATTGTTCTAAGTGATACTCTTTTGCAAAATATCCCCAAGATGGGTGAAATACCATAAACTTACTATGTTTAGGAGTGTTTTTTAATATATTTTTTATATTTAAATCTAATTGATTTATTTCACTTAAAAAATTATCAAGATTTTTTTGATAATACGCACTATTTTTACTATCCAGTGTAGATAAAGTTTTAAAAATATTATGTGCCATTGTTTTTACATTTGATGGACTTAGCCAAGTATGCGGATCTTTGTTGTCATGATGTTCTTCATGATCATTATGCTTTTCATCTTCATCATGGTCATCATGGTGTTCATGATGTTCATGATGATCATCATCTTTTTCCTCATCATGATCATGATGCGAATGTTTTTCTATCTCTATTTTTGTAATGCTATCATCCATTTTACTTATAATCATATTTTTATTTTGATTTGTAAATTTAGGTAACCAAACATCTTCAAATTCAACACCAATTGAAAAATAAACATCAGCTTTACTAATATCTTTCATTTGAGATGGTTTTGGTTCATAAGAGTGTGGTGAATTTCCTGGTTGTACCATAAGTGAAATATTTACTTTATCTCCACCAATTTTTTCTAAAAAAGTTTGTTGTGGCAGTATACTTACGATAGCATTTACATTTGCATATAAAAATGAAGTAGCACCTAAGGCTAAAGTCATTAATAATTTTTTCATTTTTTTCCTTTTTATTGCAATCTAGTTACATTTTTTGTAGTTTATAGTATAGTCTCTTAAATGCAACTGAGTTGCATAAAGTAAAATATGATATAATTTTATATGAATGTAGAAGATATAATAAAAAATAAAAAAATAAAACTAACAACAGCGAGAATTGCTTTACTTGAGATATTTAAAAAAGCAAAAAAACCATTAAGTTATGAAGATATAAAATCCAGTATCTCAATGGATAAAGCAACATTTTATAGAAATATTGCCAAATTTGAAGAACAAGATATTTTAAACTCTTTTGAATCAAATGACAAAAAAAGATATTTTGAGTTACAACTTACACAACATGCGCATTTTGTTTGTGTAATTTGCAATAAAATAGAATGTTTATCAGATTTGGATATTAAACTAGATGGATATTTTGTAAATAATGTAATAGTAAATGGAAAATGTAAAGACTGTAATTGAGTTTAGTGTGATATGTTTACACTAAACTTGATACTTTAAATTAGGCGTTTGCTGCTGCAATGAGTGCAGCTAATTCATCTTCATTGACTAAATCTGAATCATCATCACCAGAAATATGTTTTGCACTAGAAGCAAATTTACCATTTTCTGGATCTAAATTATTTACAACTCTTTCTATTTTTTGTCTATGTGCATCTTGCGCTTGCATCGATTCCAATGTAATAAAAATATTATTTTTAATGCCATCAATATCATTTCTTAAATCTTTACTGTCCTCTAGTGCAGTGAGTTTTTCTAAAATGATATCTAAATGATCCATAACTTCAATAGACATTTTTTCCGACTCTTCTATCACTTCACATAATTGTTCAATGATATTTAACTCTTTATTTTCCATTGCTATTTTCCTTATTATAATATGATAAATTATATTTTATTGGAGATTCTACAATAAATTAAATTAATTTATCTCTTTTTAACCATTTTTTTTATGTAATTCATATTTTATGATTCAAGATAATAAAGTAAAAATATGTTATAATGAAGTATAATTACAAATTAAATATTTTATAAAAGAAAGAGAAAATGATAGTAGGAATAGAAGGTAAAGTAGTTAAAAAAGAACCAACACTTATTCATGTGAAGACTAATGGTCTTACCTATGAAGTATTTGTTTCTATAAATTGTAGTTCAGCAATTATCGGTGAAGATGTAAAACTTTATACGACACAAATACTTAAAGAAGATAGCAACAATTTATATGGTTTTTTAGACATTAATGAAAAAACTTTATTTGATACAGTTATAAAAATAAATGGTGTTGGACCTAAAGCAGCTATGGCTATTTGTAGTACTTTTACACCAAGTAGCTTCTCTCAGATAGTAGAAACTTCTGATATTGCTATGTTAAAAAGAGTCCCTGGGATTGGTCCTAAAGGTGCTAGTAGAATACTTGTTGAATTAAGTGGGTTTGTTTTAACAAATAATGATAATGAAGAAAATAATTTTGGAGAAAATGCCTCTGCTGCTGTTATGGCATTGGAATCGCTAGGGTTTAAAAAAGAGCAAATCAATAAAGCGTTAAAAACATGTACACAGACTGAAACATCAGGAATTGTTAAAGAAGCATTAAAGAAATTACAAAGATAAATAGGAAAGAAATGAGTAAAAAAATAGCAATAGTATTTGGCGGACAAAGTTTTGAACATGAAATAAGTATAGTGAGTTCAATTACTATGAAAAAAGTTTTAAATAAAGAACTAGTATATATTTTTGTTGATAAAAATAGAGAGTTTTATCACATCCCATCAGATATTATAAAATCGAATCTTTTTAGTAGTGGTAAATATAAAGAATATGATAAATTACAAATTACTCAAAATGGATTTACAAAACAAAGTTTCTTTAAGACAAAAACTTTAGAATTTGATGTCGTTTTAAATCTTACCCATGGTGGAGATGGAGAAGATGGTGTATTAGCTGGACTATTTACTTTTTTCAATATCCCTTTTGTTGGACCAAGAGTTGAAGCTTCTGTTGTAAGTTGTAATAAATTTTTAACAAAATCATATAGTCAAAGTATTGGTGTAAAAACTGTTCCGTACCAATATTTTAGTAAAAAAGATACGGTTGTTATTGAGAAATTTCCTGTTATTATTAAACCTGTAAGACTAGGAAGTAGTATTGGCGTTTCGATTGTAAAAACAGAAAAAGATTTAGAGTATGCTCTTGATGTTGCTTTTGAATTTGACGATGAAATTATAGTAGAGCCATTTATAAATGGTGTAAAAGAATACAACCTTGCGGGAACAAAAATAAACGATAACTTTGAGTTTTCAATTGTTGAAGAGCCACAAAAAGAAGAGTTTTTAGATTTTGAAAAGAAATATTTAGATTTCAATAGAAGTGATGTTGTCGCTAATGCTGATATTTCAAATGATTTAGTAAATCAATTAGAAGAAAATTTTAAAAAAATATACAATACTACTTTTGAGGGTTCTCTAATCAGATGTGATTTTTTTGTAATAGATAATGAAGTTTATCTAAATGAAATAAATTCTATCCCTGGGAGTATGGCAAATTATCTATTCGATGATTTTAATATGATCTTTGAAAATTTATCAAATAATTTACCAAGAAAAAGAAAAATACAAATAAATTATGATTATGTAAATACAATACAAAGTGCAAAGGGAAAGGCATAAAATATGAACAATGTAAAAATTGAGCTTGATGAGTTAAAAAAAGTTTATAATTATGTAACACAATCAATTATTGTATCGGATGAAACAAATAAAATTGTTCTAATGAATCAAGCAGCATTAGAAAAATTTGAAATTGATGAAGATGAAGCTATATTAAAAAATATAGAGGATTTTGTTCCTTTAGATGAGCGTGAAACTGTCTTATCTACAATAAAAAATCATGACTTGAGTTATTTTAATGTTATGTTAAAAAAAATAAATTCTAAACTTTTCCCTGCTTTTGTTAGTGGACAAATTTTAAAATATCAAGATAAAAGTTATGGAATATTAACGATTGTTGATGTAACGGAGCTTAAAAATAAAGAGAAAGCACAGCTAAAGAAATTGAAATCTCATATTATTACTCAGGCTACTAGTTATGCTCAAAAAGAGAATGAACTAAAAGGTCAAGAGTCTTCAGAACTGACGCAGATGAGAGAAGAGGTTGAAAAAATCAAACATGAAAACTTTATGTTAGAAAGAAAAGTAACCCTTTTTGAAAGAGAAAACAGAATTTTAAATACACAAAGTGAAAAGATACAAGAAGATTCATTTAGTTTTGAACAAGTATTAGATAGAGAGATGGCACTAGCAAAAAGATATGATAGAAAATTTTCATTGGCAATTGTAGCAATTGATGATTTTAAAAACCTTACAGAACAACTCAAAACAGAAGCTAAAAGAGATTTAGTTGTAAAAGCATTTAAAAAACACTTTCGAAGTACAATCAGAACTACAGATGTGATATATTATGAAAATAGTGGTTTATTTTATCTTATACTTCCTAACTCATCAGATGTTAATATCACGGATTTAGTTGATAGACTTTTACATGCAAAAAAAATTGATACAAAAATATTAGTTCGATTTAATTGTGGATTAGCACACTATTATGACAATGATACTAGAGATCACTTAATGTATCGTGCAAGAAAAAGTTTAGAAGTAAATATAGAAGAAAATAACTTCGTAAAAAGTAAATAAAATTTCAAAAGAGAGTATATATTGTTAGAAATAAGTAAAAAAATCACCAAAATAGTTGGACAAACTAATGCGACATACGATTTAATTAAAGAGGGAGATAAAGTTTTAATAGGATTTAGTGGGGGAAAAGATTCTCTTACTCTTTTGCATACTTTAAAAAGAATGCAACAAAAAGCACCTTTTAAATTTGACTTCAAAGCTGTTACTATAACTTATGGAATGGGTGAAAATGTACAGTTTTTAGCTGAACATTGTAAAGAACATGATATTGAACATGAAATTGTAGATACAAAAATATTTGATATTTCAGTTGCAAAAGTAAGAAAGAACAGTTCTTTATGTAGTTTTATATCAAGAATGAGAAGAGGGTATTTATATACACATGCTTTAGAAAATGGTTTCAATAAATTAGCTCTTGGTCATCATTTAGATGATTCGATGGAAAGCTTTTTTATGAACTTTTTTTACAATGGTGCAATGAGAGCAATGCCTCCAATTTATAAAGCGGAAAACGGTTTGATGGTAATACGCCCACTAATTATGTGTAGAGAAAGACAACTAAGAGCTTTTGCCCAAACAAATGAAGTCGATGTAATTGGTGACGAGGGATGTCCTGGAATGCGTCTTAATGAAAAAGAGAGAGAGTATATGAAAATGCCTCATGCAAGAGCAAATACAAAAAAACTACTTGCAAAATTAGAGGAAGAAAATCCTCAAATATTTGTTTCTATGCGTGCTGCATTTCAAAACTTTCATCCAAATACATTTTTTAATAAAGATGATTTAGATTCGGAACTTTAAAACTATAAAAAAGAGTTATAAAGTTCTTTTATAACTCTTTTTTATTCCAGAAAACAATTTTATCTCTACCACTATTTTTAGCTTTATAGAGTAGTTTATCCGATTTTATTACGGTTTCATTTTCATTTTTACAGTCACTTCTTGTTTCAACACCTGCACTAAATGTGACTTCGATTTTATTTTGAAGATAAATGAATTTGTTATTTGTGATAATGTTTTTGATACGATTGATATATGTATACAACTCTTCTGTATTTTTGTATCTGACTATTGCAACAAACTCTTCTCCACCATATCTGGCTATAGTGTCTGTATCTCTTGTGAGTTTATTGAGTATTGAAGCAAATATAACTAAAATTTTATCACCAGCATCATGGCCAAATGTGTCATTGATTTTTTTAAAAAAATCTATATCAAAGAATATGATTGCATAGTCTTCATTGTTTCTTTGATAGTTGCTTTCTGCTTTTTTAAGTTCTACTTCAAAACTTCTTCTATTTGGTATTTTTGTTAGATGATCAATCATACTTACAGCTTGTGTCTCTTTTAGCTCTGATTCTAAAGATTCAACTTTTTGTCTTAATAATAAAACTTCATTTTGCCCTGTCTCAAGATTTTTATTGACATTATTCATCTCTTGTTCTATATTCTTTGCTGCTTCAACAAGTTTAGTTTGGAGATTATTTAAATCTTCTTTTGATGAATCGTTGTTTGCAATTGACTTTAATTGATTTTTGATATTTTTGACATTGTTTGTGCCATTGGTATTACTATCAATAGCGTCTCCTAAGTATTTATTCATCAAACTTATAAGTCTTGCAATATCGGCCGTTTTTTGTACAAGTACTTTTTGGTCCACTTGAAATCTATTTTGAATAAATTTTTTGATCTCTTCTTGAATTGATTCTTCAAAGATCAATGAAGGGGAGTCTCCAATTTGTATACAAAAAGATTTTAGGTCATCTCCAAGCGAAAGTGAGATTGATGGTCTCATAGAAGATTGAATCATCTCTGACATATTTTGAATATTTTTTTTAGGAACTCTTTGAATTAAGATATCTACTAAATCATATATTGTTTTTGGATCTTTGTTTTGTGAATTTTCAATTTCACTATGTTCAAGCATTGATAATGTTTTTGTAAAATATTCACACTCTTTAGTTGTAAGATTTACTTTTTTTGCTAACTTACAAAACTCGATAGTATATTCTGTTGGTGTTAATGCTTTGTTTTGTTTTGTAATATTGTCTATTGTTTGCTTTGAAATATGTGAGATAGTATCCATCATTTTCCCTAATCTTATGATAAAAGTTTTTTAACTACTTGGTTGATTCTTTTTCCATCAGCTCTACCTGCTACTTTTTCTTTTGCAGGATTCATAATTTTACCCATATCTTTCATACTACTTGCACTCACTTCATCAATAATAGTTTGAATAAGTATTTCTAACTCATCATCAGTAAGTTGCTTTGGTAAATATAAACTAAAAATATCAATTTGTTCTTGTTCATTTGCTACTAAATCATCTCTTTTAGCTTCTTTAAATTGGATAATAGCTTCTTCTCGTTGCTTTACACCTTTTTGTATGAGTTGAATAATTTTTGCATCGTCTAATTCAATTCTTTCATCTACTTCAATTTGTTTTATCATTGTATTAATACTTCTAATTGAATCTCTTTTTTTTATATCTTTAGCTTTCATAGCTTCTTTTAAGTCAGATTTTAGTTGTTCTTTTAAACTCATTTTATACTCCATATATATTTATTATAATTAGATTTATTATATCTAAGATTGTATTATAGAAAGTTTTGTAGATGTTAATTGATAAAATGATAAAATGAATATTATGAATATTAATACAAATACACTTTTAAATACAATGTTAACGAAAATTGACCCAACTATCAAATCAAAAATTGAAAAACTTTCTGTTGATGGAAAAGTGGATCTTTCACTATTGGTCAAAGATAAAGGGATTCAGACTTTATTGGCTGATATGCTTAAAGATATTGCTACAGGAATTAAAACAAAAAATGATGTTGCTTCAATAGTAGAAAATGGCAAAAACTCTTTAAAGTTTCACAATATCTCTACTGATATAAAACAGATTTTAAATGCTTTAAAAACACAATTACCACAACTTGAAAAACTTACCATACTTTTAAAAAACACCCTTGTTGATATAAATACAATCAATCAAAAAGTTGTAAAAAGTAGTTTTGAAAATAGTGGGGTATTTTTAGAATCAAAACTTGGTCAATCAAACTTTTCCATTAAAGACAATTTGACTAAAATCGTAACCCTGCTTAATGAAAAACTAACAATATTAAACAATATAATAAAAGAGCCAGTAATGCAAGAAAAAAAACAATTACAACTATCTGCTCTTTTGTTAAATATTAATAAAACAGTATCTCTTATCAAAGAACAATTATCAAATATCAATCTTCCAAATTTAACAGAAGTAAAAAATGAAATTAAACATACAGAAACAAAACTTCAATCTTTTTCCCATGAAAAAAATCAAGAAGTGAAAATAACTGTTTTAAAAGAGTTGATTACTCAAAACACAAGGTTGTTAGATAAAATAAATACACTAAATATTCAGGAATTATATAAGAATAATATAGGAAACAATAAGAATATATTAGGAGATTTAAAAACTATACTTCTTCAAATTAAAGAACAAATTGACAGTCCAGGGATGCAAGAAAATGTTTCTAAAGAGCTTAAAACAAATATTGATAAAGCCCTTTCTCAAATTGATTATTATCAACTTTCCTCTTTAAGTTCAAACTCAAATCATTCATTTATCTCTTTTTTACAAGATGAGTTAGAAGATGTAGATTTAAAATTTAATAACTTGAATGAAGATGAATTTTCTTGTCTTATTCACCTTACTTTAAAAGAGAATGGTGAGTTGCGAATTTTACTAGTGTTGGACAAAAAATCTGGTTTAAATATAAATATTGGAGTATAAAAAAGCGAATTTAAAAGTGCAATACAAATAGAGCTACAGAAGTTAAGATCACAGATAAATTCAATTGGACTTTCACTTTTGAGTTTAAATCTTTTTGATATTGAAGAGGAAACTAAAAAATCAAATAATTTAAAAACATATAGTAACAATCAAAATATAGATTTTGGTTTAGATATAAAGGTATAAATATGCTACAGAAAAAATTTCCCATGCAAAAAGCAGTGGCATTAAAATATAATAAAGAAAAAGATAATGCTCCAAATGTTACGGCAAAAGGGGATGGTGAAACAGCAAAAAATATTATTAAAATAGCAGAGGAAAATGATATACCTATTCAAAAAGATGAAGATTTAGTAAATATGCTTAGTCAAATAGAACTTAACAAAGAGATTCCTGTAGAGTTATACCAAGCTGTTTCTGAAGTATTTAGTTTTATTTATAATATCTCAAACAATATGCAAAAAGATGAAAATCAAAAGGATAAAAATGCTAAAAACAATTGATGACGATTTGACATTTTACTTTAAAAATAGATTTCCTTATATAAAAGTAAAAAATACAATAAAAGCTCAAAAAAGTAATATTGTTATAATAGGAATAGGGGGGAATATTGGTAATGTTCAAAAAAGATTTAATCAACTTTTTTTAATGCTTCAAGGTGATTCACGATTTATTATTGAACAAACATCACCTATTTTGAAAAATCCCCCTTTTGGATTTCTTGATCAAGAGTATTTTTATAATGCCATTGTAGTATTAAGAACAACTTTATCACCTATAGAATCTTTAAATGCATTTCAAAGATATGAACTTAGATTTAAGAGAACTCGTAGTTTTCAAGATGCACCAAGGACACTTGATATTGATATTATATTTTATAATAGCACAACAATTAATATACCTAGACTAATAATTCCGCACAAAGGATATAAAAATAGAAAGAGCGTATTACTCCCACTAAGTTATATAACCAAGCGTTATATGCCTAAGTATACTTATGGTATAATGAAGAGTATAAAAATGATAAAATAATAAATAGATTTAAAAAACTATAGGAAAAGAATATGATAATAATACCAGCAAGACTAAATAGTAGTAGATTTGAAAATAAAATATTAGTTGATATTTTGGGTTTACCTATGGTTATTAGAACCGCTAAAGCAGTAAGTGTTTTAGATGAAGTAGTTATCGCTACTGATTCAGAAGAGGTGCTGAATTTAGCTTTGAAACATAATATTAAAGCTGTTTTAACATCTTCAAAACATCAAAGTGGAACTGATAGAATTAACGAAGCTGTAAATATTTTAAATTTAAATGATGATGAAGTAGTAGTAAATGTGCAAGCAGATGAACCTTTTATTGAGCCAGAAGTGGTACAAGCTGTTATCTCTAAAGTAAACGAGCTGAAACAAAGAGACTTTACTATGGTGAGTTGTTTTAAAGATATTAGTTCAGAAATGGCAGATGATCCAAATCATGTAAAAGTAATTTGCGATGATTTAGGCGATGCAATCTATTTTTCAAGAAGTAAAATACCGTATCATAGAGATCACTACAATAGTGCTGAATATAAAGGGCATTTAGGGATTTATGGATTTACTAAAAGAAGTTTAAATGAGTTTTGTTCGTTTAAAGCGTCGGTACTTGAAGAAACTGAAAAATTAGAGCAGTTACGAGCTATTTCTAATAGTAAAAAAATAAATATGGTGAAAGTGACTTCAAAAAGTTTTGGAATTGATACAAAAGAAGACTTAGAAAATGCACTAAAGGTTTTTAGTTAGGAATATAAAATGAAAAAAGATTTTTTAAAAAATATCACTTTATTGTATGTTGAAGATGAAATAGAAGTAAATGAATTAACAAGTGCTTTTTTATCTAAATTTGTAGGAAAAGTAATTTCTGCAAACGATGGGCAAGAGGGACTAGAAATATTTAAAACATATTATGAGGATCCAAACAAAAAGAATATTGATATAGTTATTACAGATATCAATATGCCTAAAATGAATGGATTGGATATGCTCTTTGAGATAAATAAAATTGATTCTTTTATCCCCTCTATTATAACTACAGCACATAATGATGCTTCTTTTTTACAAAAAGCAATTAATTTACGAGTAAGAAGTTATGTAAACAAACCTTTAAATATGAAATCATTAATTGATAGTATTATCATAACTTATGAGCCAATATATTTAAGAAATAAATTAGAAAATTTTAATAATGATTTACAAAAAAAAGTTGAAAGAAAAACTTATGAACTACAGTCTATATTAGATGCCCAAGACAATCTTATTTTAGTTGTAACAATAGATGGTACAACGGCTGTAAACAAAACATTATTAGATTTTTTTGGATATGAAAATAGTACAGAATTTATTGAAAAACAAAAATGTATTAGTGAATTATTTATTGAAAAAAGTAATTATTTTGCAACCGAGAACTGTAATAATTGGGTTGAAGAGATTATGCAACGAGAAGATAATAATCGTGTAGTTGTGATGAAAAATAAAAAGAATGAAGAGATTATTTTTCGAGTTAATATCAAATCATTTATGTTTCATACAAAACATTTTGTAGTCTCATTTACAGATATTACAGATTTGAAAAACTATACTTATGAATTGCAGTATCAAGCAACACATGATAATCTTACAAAACTTTATAATAGACAAAAGCTTAATAGTGAAATTGAAAAAGAGATTGTAAGAGAAAATAGATACCAGCATGGATTATCCTTGATGATGTTAGATATTGATAAATTTAAAATAGTAAATGATACTTATGGACATGATGTTGGTGATATTGTGTTAAAAGATTTATCAAATATTATTGTTGAGTCAATTCGTTCTACAGATTATGCCTGTAGATGGGGAGGAGAAGAATTTTTAGTTCTCTTACCCGAAACAACACTTACTGAATCTTTGACAGTAGCCGAACACATAAGAGAAAACATAGAAAAGTATTCAAATCCTAGTATTCCGCAAAAGATTACTATTAGTATTGGTGTAGCTCAGTTTGAAGTAGATAAGGATGATGCTGCTACTTTTGTCAAAAAAGTAGATATAGCAATGTATAAAGCAAAAATAACAGGAAGAAATAAGGTCGTACAATATGAAAAATAAAGTGATATCAAAAATAGTTGGTGGAAAATATAAAAATAGAATTATAGAGTTACCATCATTGGAAGTTACAAGAAGTTCAAAGTCAATTTTAAAAGAGTCATTCTTTAATGTCTTGCAATTTGATATTATGGATACTCTTTTTATTGAAGCATTTGGTGGAAGTGGTGGAATAGGACTAGAAGCATTAAGTCGTGGAGCAAAGCATAGTTACTTTTGTGAAATCAATAGAGAGTCTTTTAAAACACTTCAAAGAAATTGTGATGCAATTGAACCTGAAAACTGTACAACTCTGTTTGGAGATACTTTTGAAAAAATACCAAACCTGATCAATCAACTCAAAGATCAAAAAAGTGTTCAAGATAATGATATTATTTTATATTTAGATCCACCTTTTGATATACGAGAAGGGATGACTGATATTTATGAAAAAGCTTTTGATATCGTTAGAAATATTACAAATAAAAAAGTTGTTTTAGTTACTTTTGAGCATATGACAGGTTTGGATATGCCAGAAGTTTTGGGTGATTTTGAAAAATACAAAACTAAAAAATTTGGGAAAAGTTCTTTAACATATTATCGTGTTTAAATTTTCAGTTTTTTTATTGAGTATTATTATATTTGGTGTATTTCTATTACCTTTTGTTTACACCATTTCACCATTTGAGCTTAATCCCCACAAAATATTATTGGCTCCTAGTTTGGAACATATAATGGGTACAGATAGACTAGGAAGAGATATTTTTGCTAGGATATTAAATGGTGGACAAACCTCACTTATTATAGGGTTTTTAAGTGCTAGTATTGCTTCACTTATTGGATTGTTTGTAGGGATAAGTGCCGGATATTTTAAAGGCAACTATGATAAATCAATTACAATTATCATCGATCTTTTTTTGACTTTTCCGACATTCTTTTTACTTTTAGCTTTAGTGAGTTACATGGAAGCTTCAATAATTATACTTATAATAGTGTTATTTATTACTGGTTGGATGACAACTGCTAGAATGATACGAAGCGAAAGTTTTGCAATTTCAAATAAACCTTATATTAAAATATTAACATTATCAAAAGTAAGTAATATGAAAATAATCTTTAAATATTTTGCACCATTATTAGCACCCATTTTCCTTATCTCTTTTACTTTTGGAGTAGGTGGTGCAATACTTGCAGAATCTGGATTGAGTTTTTTAGGTTTAGGTGTTAATCCACCTCAAATCAGCTGGGGAAGTTTATTAAGTGAGGGAAAAAGTGTTCTTGAAATTGCTTGGTGGGTAAGTTTTTTTCCTGGATTATTTATATTTTTTATCACATTTTCACTTATGCAAATAGCAGACTTTTTACAACAAAAAGCGAATAATAAAGAGATATATTAAAGGGAGTAAATTATGTTTGGATTTATAAGTAAAATATTGATTATATTTATTACAATTATGATTACATTAAATATTTTTGTACCAACACAGGCAAAAAAAGTAGTAAATTATTTTAGTGAAAGTACAAATATAGAAGAGGGAAAAATTCAAAAAAATTTAGATTTAGCTACGAAGTTCACACAAGACACTTTTGAGGAAGTATCTGAAAAAGTGAAAAAGCATTTATCTAGTGAATAGTCTAAATAGAATAGATTGAGTAACTAGATTTTATTGAGTATAAAATCTAGTTTTTTTGTTGAAAGTACTCTTTTAAGATAACCTAAGATATAAGTAGCTTTTGTGATATAGTATCGAGGTTTTACTGTTTTACTTGTGATTATTTTTTCTACTATTTTTGAGACCTCTATAGCTTCAAGATTAAAAGGTACGGTGCTTTTGTCTGCATTGATATTTTTTGCATAGTTTTTTGAAAATCGTGAATTTTTTATATCTATATTTTTAATTGTTTTTGCTATAGCATTTTTACGAAAATTACTTGTAATAGGACCTGTATTTAAAACAGTTACATTGATATTTGTATCTCTTAGTTCTAATCGTAAAGTATCAGTTAGACCCTCTATCGCATATTTTGAAGCATTGTAAGCACCACGAAGTTTAAGTGATATAATTCCTAAAACAGACCCGTGTTGAATAATAGTTCCAAAGCCTTGCTTTTTCATGATTTTTAAAACCTGCAAAGTAACTTCATGAAGTCCAAATACATTTGTTTCAAATTGTTCTTTCAAAGCTTGAGTACTCAAATCTTCAACAGCTCCTGGTTGACCAAAACCTGCATTGTTAAAAACAACATCTAGTGTTCCATTTGTTTGTAGAAGTATTTGATTTAAGGTGTTTTCTATAGTTTCTTTTTTTGTCACATCAAGTAAAAATGTTGTCAATCCTAAACTTTGTAGTCTTTTTACATCTTTTTCTTTTCTTACTGTTGCAAAAACTTGATACCCTTTATTTTGAAGATATAGAGCAGTTTCATAACCAATACCAGAGGAGCATCCTGTTATAAGTATAGTAGAATTTCTTAAATTCATTTTTATCCTAAGTTCTAAAATTTTCGGTATTATAGCGTATGGAAAATATAAAACAACTATTAGACAAAGAAGTCAAAAAAAGAAACAGTCTGAATGAATTAACAAAAGAGACACCAGATCCTTTGATGATAGCTCAAAAAAATAACGATGAATATATAGCACTTATTTGTGCTCTTTTTTCTTATGGAAATGCACATCAAATAGTAAAATTCTTAAGTTCTTTAGATTTTAATTTATTAGAAGAGAGTGAAGAGTGTATTGAAAAAGAATTATCGAATCATTATTATAGGTTTCAAAAATCATCTGATGTGATTGCACTTTTTATTGCTATAAAACGCTTGAAAGCTCAAGATAGTTTGGAAAATATTTTTAGAAAAGGATATGATAAAAATCATGATGTTTTAGAAGGAATATCAAAAATTATACAAAATGTTGAAGAAGTTTATGCGTATAATAGTGAAGGGTATAAATTTCTTGTTGGAACATCACCTAAAAGAGATAAAACAGGTCATATAAAACAAATAGGAAACTCTTGCTACAAAAGATACAATATGTTTCTACGGTGGATGGTGAGAGATGATAATCTTGATATGGGATTATGGAAAAATGTAGATAAAAAAGATTTGATTTTGCCACTTGATACACATACTTTCAAAGTTTCTTTAAAGTTAGGTTTACTAAAAAGAAAAACTTACGATTTAAAGTCTGCTATTTTAATAACAGAGGCATTAAAAAAATTTAATAACGAAGATCCAATCATTTATGATTTTGCTTTGTATAGAATTGGGCAAGAGAAAATTGTATAATTTAAATATTTCATTCTCTATCACAATGTCTTGAAAATGGTAAAATATTATTTACCATTTAATTGGTTATTAAGAAATCTAAGATAATATTTCATTTAGATTTGTGGTACAAATAGACATTTAAGTTATAAAAACTTTACCTGTCATCCTTACATATTAAGTAATGACTATTACTTAACTATCAAAAAAATAAAACTTATCGGAGTCATATGGTAATTATGGGGGATTGTTTATGAACTATATTTTCCTATTTTTACTTTTATTATTGGTTTTAAAACTAGAAAGTAATTATCTTAAAAAACGAAAAGGAAATAACAAAAATGTATAGTAATACTAAAGCCCCAATACCTACGCATCGTTTAAATATGCATGGTGAACCATGTCCATATCCTGCTGTAAAAACTATTGAAACATTAAACGACTTAGGAGAAGATGATATCTTAGAAATAATTAGTGATTGTCCCCAAAGTATCAATAATATTCCTATTGATGTAAAAAATCATGGATATCAAGTTCTTTATATTGATACGAGTACAACAGCTGTGAGATATTTTGTAAAAAGATAGTTAAAAGATAAAAGAATAAGAAATTAAGTTCTTTCTCTGTTATTTTAGAAAATTAAAAATAACAAAATGCAATTATTTTAACTTTTTTGTTAAAATAATTGTATAATCTACACTATGAAACTACACATTGATATAGACTGTTTTTTTGTCTCAGCACATCGTATTACAAATCCTGAATATGAAAATATAGCAATAGCTGTTGGTGGAAGAAGTGGGCTTTCTATTTTTGATACTCAAAAAAGTAGTAAAACTATGAGTAAAATTGAAGGTGCTTTCACGAGTGCAATTTTAAGTAATAATGACCATAAAACATTTGAACAATACTATGTAGATGATGATAAAAGAATACGAGGTATTATCACAACTTCGAGTTATGAAGCTAGGAAATTTGGTGTGAAAACAGCAATGAGTGTATCTGAAGCATTACGATGGTGTCCTCATTTAAAAGTATTGCCTCCAAATTATCCTTTGTATCATGACTTGTCACATAAGTTTAAACTACTTTTAGAAAAAGAGATACCCTCTATTGAACAGTTTAGTATAGATGAGTTTTTTGGAGATATTACTGGTTGGGTAGATGATGAAGATGCTTACGATTTTGCTGTAAAATTAAAACAAAAAATATATGATGATTTGGGTTTACCTGTATCTATTGGTGTCTCAAAATCTAAATGGATAGCTAAAGTAGCAACAGAGTTTGCTAAACCTTTTGGTGTACGGTATATAAAAACCCAAGATGTACCAACTTTTATAAAAGATATTCCAATCTCAGAGTTTCCAGGCATAGGAAAAGGGTACCAAGATAGACTTGCAAAATACAATATACAAACTCTAGGTGAGATAGAAACTAAAAAAGAACTTTTTTATTCTTGGGGAAAACCTGGAATTCAACTTTATCATAGAGTATGCGGAACAGACAATGAAAAAATAGCAATAGCCCAAAGCAGAAAATCGATAGGTTTAGGAAGGTCTTTCGACCCAGAGTCAGACCGAAGTGAAATAAAAAGGCGTGTTACGATTTTATGTCGGCATATTAGTTTTTTGGCTTTAAAAGGAAAACATAAACCAATGACTTTTTCTATAAATATACGATATCAGTATGGTGAAAAAGCAAAAGATTATATCAATACAAATCGAGGTTTTAGTGAGCTTTTTTTAAAACAAGAGATGATAAAACTATTTGATAGAGTAGATACACATAAATCACATGCTATCATACAACTCAATTTAACTTTATCTAATTTTAGTGAAAACAAACCCACTACGATGAATTTATTGAGTTATGAAGAGGATAAAAAACAAGAAAATTTAACTCAATCTATGCAAAAATTACGAGATAAATTTGGGATTGATATTATAAAAAGTGCAGGGGAATTAAAGTGATTGATTTTAGAGATAAAAATATGATGGAAATTGTAGATATCGTTTCTACTCAAACAAAAAAGCTGAAAAGCAAAGAACATTTTAAGTTCATAATATCAAATAGAGAGGTAGACTATAAAGGTTGGATTGATTTAGCACAAATATCTTTTTGTAAGATGATGACACCTCAAACAGCTGATAATGATACTCTTATAATGTGTTATGAAAAACTCAATCAAGAAGATTCTTTTCATAGTCAAAATGAAGATGTAGAAGAAAAATATGGTGCAAAATCAACCTTTGCTACAATAGATAAAAACAATCAACCTGCTTTTTTAGTACACTATTTAAAAGCATTAGAAAATGTAAAACTAGATACTAGAATAAGAGTTTTAAATCTAGGCGTTAATAGTGGAGAAGAGTTTGAGGTACTTAAAAAGTATAGTAAAAACTTTACAAACTTGGAGTTAGTAGGGGTAGATTATTGTAGTTCAGCTATTGAAGAAGCAAAAAAGAATTTTGCTGATGAAAATATCTCTTTTCATGTTGGGGATATAAATGATTTAGAGCCTTTAAATTTGGGTAAGTTTGATCTTATTATCTCTATAGGAACACTACAAAGTACAAACCTAGATTTTAACAAAGTGTTTATGAATATAGTTCAAAACTACCTCAAAAAAGATGGGGCTATGATACTTGGTTTTCCAAATTGTAGATGGATAGATGGTGAGATGATATATGGTGGTATGGTTAAAAATTATAACTTTTCAGAACTCTCACTTTTGTTTAAAGATGTGAATTATTGTAAAAAGTATCTACAACAAAAAAAGTTTAGAGTAACTGTCACTGGAAAAGATTATATTTTTATGACAGCAACATCGATAAGGAAATAGTATGGCAGAACAATTAAAGTACCTATACAATGAAGAGTATATCGATAAACTTTCTAAATATATTGTGACTTATTATCCTAAGTTCAAAGCAAAAGAGTTTGATATTGCTGTTTTTGATGATACTTGGGATGATTTAGAACTTAAACAACGAATGCGTCATATTACAGTTTCATTATATAGATATTTGCCAAAAGATTATAAAGAATCTATCAATATTTTAAAACAAACATATCCTCATATGATTGGAGAAGGGATACGATTGGAAAATATCATTTTTCAAGATTTTGTAGAACTTTATGGACTGAATGAGTGGGATATTTCGATGGATGCTTTGGAATGCTTTACGAGAAATTGTAGCAGTGAGTTTGCTATACGGCAGTTTATTTTAAAAGATGAAGATAAAGCTATGAAACAGATGCTTATTTGGGCAAAGTCAGATGATCATGAACTACGCCGACTTGCTAGTGAAGGGTGTCGTTCAAGGCTTCCTTGGGCGGTGGCTTTACCAAGCTTCAAAAAAGACCCAAGTAAAGTTTTAGAAGTACTAGAAATTTTAAAAGATGATGATAGTAAATATGTACAAAAAAGTGTAGCAAATAATATAAATGACATCAGTAAAGATAATGCTGAAATCGTTATCGATATAGTAAAACGATGGAAAAATTATAGTAAAAATAGAGACTGGATTTTGAAGCACGGTTCTCGTACACTTTTAAAAGCATCAAATAAAGAGATACTCGAACTATTTGACTATAAAAATTCAAGCTCTTTAAAACTAGAAAATTTTACTTGTAGTGATGTAGTAAAAGAGGGTGAAGAGGTGTTTTTCTCATTTGATATTGTTACACAAGAAAAGATGGATAAATTACGAGTAGAATATAAACTAGACTTTTTAAGAGCAAATGGAAAACACAATTCAAAAGTATTTAAGATAAGTGAAGTGGATGATTTTATAGGGATAAAAAGAATAGATAAAAAGTATTCATTTAAAGCTATTAGTACTAGAAGATATTATTTAGGGATACATAGATTGAGTGTTATAATAAATGGGATTGTTATGAGTGAAAGAAAATTTGAATTAGTAGGATAGTTTAATTTTTAATAATCCTTATACAAATTCTCCAAAATCAAACTATCCATAATCTGATTTTTAAAAAGTGCATCTTCATGTTGCTGTTTTAAAAATCTATTTTCCTCTTTGAGAGAGATATATTGAGTATTTAGACTATTTATATCTTTACTTACATAATATATGTTATTTCTCAAATATATTTTAGGAAAAAAAACTATAAGTACAAATATAAGTAAAAGTAAAACTCGATATAAAGCTTTTCTATCTTTTTGCTTCAAATTTAAATACTCTCATTTTTGAGCTTCTACTTCGTGCGTTTACTTTGATCTCTTTTGCTGTTGGAATGATTGGTTTTTTTGTAAGAACCTTTCCTTTTTGATGATTGTTTCCACATTCACATCTATCTAAATGTGGTGGACAGATACATCTCATCGTCCATTTTTTAAAAATAGTTTTAACAATCCTATCTTCTAGTGAGTGAAATGAGATGATAGCTACTTTAGTATTTGAAAATTCTGCATTTTCAATCTGTTCAAACAACTCTTCTAGTACACCTAGCTCGTTGTTTACTTCTATTCTGATCCCTTGAAATGGAAGTGTAGCTGGATGCAGTTTCCCTTTAAACATATTTTTGGATAAAAAATCCGCTAACTCTTTAGCCGTAGAAAAAGGTCTGTTTTGTACGATAAGTGAGGCTACTTTTTTATACTCTTTTACCTCTCCATACTCTTTAAAAATTCTTTCTAAATCATTTTGTGAATATTCGTTGACTATTTCATTTGCACTTAACTCTTGATTTTGATCCATTCTCATATCTAGAGTTTCACTATTAAAACCAAAACCTCTTTCATTTTTATCAAGTTGTAAAGAGGAAACACCAATATCTGCTAAAATACCTACGATATTTTTATCTTTATATCTATTGATAACATCTTTGAAGTTTCCTTTTGAGAATATAATCCTATCTTTATACTCTTTTAGTCTATTTTTAGAAAAATTAAGAGCTTCATCATCTTGGTCATTACAAATAAGTTTTATATTTGGGTTTGATTCTAAAATACCTAGTGAATGACCTCCATATCCTAAAGTACAGTCGATGATATATCCATCTTTTAAGTCTTTGAAAGTTTCGATTACTTCATCAAAAAGTACTGGAATATGGGGAACTATTGTTTCATTCAATGCTTTATCCTATTTAATTTAATATAGTGTTTTAGATTGATATAATATCACAATTCAAATTAAAGGTTTTATCTATGGTAGACAAAAAGATTGTTAAACATTTATCTGATATATCACTTACATTATTTCGAAAGAATTTTTTTGGTATCTATCACGGGTCTATATCAAAGAAAATAGAACATGATAACTTTATAATAAACACAAAAGACGCAATATTTGATGAGATTATTGAGTCTACATTATGTGAATTAAGTATGTCCCATAGGGACTATAGTTGGAATATGGCAAGTATGGAAGCAGAAACACATAAAGCTATTTATACAAAACTACATGAAGCAAAATATATAGCTTGTGGAATGCCTCCATACACTTGTGCATATTCTCTTTTACATAGCACAATAAAATTTGCAGACTATTTTGGAAAAATGATGTACGATAGTATTATTGTACATAACCCAGGAGATTTTGAAACATGGCATGAAAGAGCAGTTACAGAGATACCAAGACTACTTCAATCGTCAAAAAATAGTGTCGTAATCATACGAGGAGTAGGGGTTTATGTGTGTGATCGAGATATGAATAATTTGATAAAGAAAGTAGCAATATTAGAAAATAGCTGTCGATTACTTACCTTAAAATCCCAATTTAACATGGAACAAAAGATATGTATGTTGTAAATTTTTATTGAGTGTAACAAAAGTAAGCACTATTTTAAATTATCAAGTAAATTTTCAAGAATAAGAAAATATTATAAGAATTGATTGGATAAAATGACTCAAATAAAATTTATTTAAAGGAATTATTTATGAATCTAGTTGCAAATTATAAAGCACATACAGAAGAAAGATTACAAGAAGGTGGTTTACCACCGTTAGCATTAACTGCTGAGCAAACTGCTGAACTAGTAGAAGTTTTAAAAGCTAATACTGCTGATGCAGATTATGCTGTTGATTTATTTAAAAATAAAGTTGGACCAGGTGTTGATGATGCTGCTTATGTTAAAGCTGCTTTTTTAAATGATATCGTTCAAGGTAACGCTACATGTTCAGTTATTTCTAAAGTTGAAGCTATCGAAATTTTAGGAACAATGATGGGTGGATTTAATGTTACTCCTCTTATTGATGCACTTAAAATTGAAGAAGTTGCAGAAGCAGCAGCTACACAATTAAAAAATACTATCTTAGTTTATGATTCATTTAATGATGTTAAAGAGTTAGCTGATGCTGGTAATGCACAAGCAAAATCAATCATCGAGTCTTGGGCAAATGCTGAGTGGTTTACAAATAAACCAGCACTTGAAGAAGAGATGACATTAACAGTTTATAAAATTCCTGGTGAAACAAATACAGATGACTTATCTCCTGCTACTGTTGCATTTACAAGAGCAGATATCCCATTACATGCAACAGCAATGTTACAATCAAGAATGGAAAATCCACTTGAAACAATGGAAGAGTTAAAGAAAAAAGGTAACCCTTTAGTTTATGTTGGTGATGTTGTAGGAACTGGTTCTTCAAGAAAATCAGGTATTAACTCTGTTCAATGGCACATGGGTAGAGATATTCCAGGTGTTCCAAATAAAAGAACAGGTGGTGTTGTAATAGGTTCTATTATTGCTCCTATTTTCTTTAATACAGCAGAAGATTCAGGTTGTTTACCAATCCAAGCTCCAGTTGATAACCTAGAAACAGGTGATGTAATTACTTTAAAACCATACGCTGGTCAAATCCTTAAAAATGGTGAAGTAGTTTCTGAATTTGATTTAGCTCCAAATACTTTAACAGATGAGATGAGAGCTGGTGGTAGAATTCCATTAATTATTGGTAAAGGTCTTACAGCAAAAGCTAGAGAAGCTTTAGGTTTAGGTGCTTCTGAAGCATTTGTTACAGCATCACAACCAGAAGCTAGTACAAACGGATTTACACAAGCACAAAAAATGGTAGGTAGAGCATGTGGTATTGAAGGTGTTAAACCTGGTATGTATGTAGAGCCAATTTGTACAACAGTTGGATCACAAGATACAACAGGACCAATGACAAGAGATGAGATCAAAGAACTTGCTGCACTATCTTTTGGTGCTGATATGGTTATGCAATCATTCTGTCACACAGCTGCTTACCCAAAACCAGCTGATGTTAACTTACAACATACATTACCAGAATTTATTACTTCAAGATCTGGTGTTACATTAAGACCAGGTGATGGTGTTATTCACTCTTGGTTAAATAGACTTTGTTTACCAGATACAGTAGGTACAGGTGGAGATTCTCATACAAGATTCCCAATTGGTATCTCTTTCCCAGCTGGATCTGGTCTTGTTGCATTTGCAGGAGTAACTGGTATGATGCCTTTAACTATGCCAGAATCTGTACATGTTAAATTTACAGGTGAATTACAACCAGGTATTACTCTAAGAGATTTAGTTAACGCTATTCCATACCAAGCTATTCAAGATGGTTTATTAACTGTTGAGAAAAAAGGTAAGAAAAATATTTTTGCTGGTAATGTAATTGAAATTTCAGGTTTACCACAACTTAAAGTTGAGCAAGCATTCGAATTATCTGATGCAGCAGCAGAGCGATCAGCAGCAGCTTGTTCTGTACAATTAGATAAAGAACCAATTATTGAGTACTTATCTTCAAATATCGCTTTAATTGAAAAAATGATTGAAGAGGGTTACGAAGATGCTAGAACTCTTCAAAGAAGAGCTGATAAAATGAGAGAATGGATTGCAAATCCTGAGTTAATTCAACCAGATGCAGATGCTGAGTATCTTGCAACTATTGAAATTAATTTAAATGAGATCACTGAGCCATTATTAGCTTGTCCTAATGATCCAGATGATGTTGATACATTAACAAACATTTTAGCTGATCCAAAAAGAGTTACTGATAGAATTGACGAAGTATTCGTAGGTTCTTGTATGACTAATATTGGATTATTTAGAGCTTTAGGTGAAGTACTTAAAGGTGAAGGTCCAGTTCCTGCTAAATTATGGATTGCACCTCCAACAAAAATGGATAAACAACAACTTACAGAAGAGGGTTACTACTCTGTATTTGGTGCTGCTGGTGCTAGACTAGAGATCCCAGGTTGTTCTTTATGTATGGGTAACCAAGCTAATGTTGCTCAAAGTGCAGTTGTATTTAGTACATCTACAAGAAACTTTGATAACAGACTTGGTAAAGATTCTCAAGTTTATCTTGGATCTGCTGAAGTTGCGGCACTTTCTGCACTTCTAGGAAGACTTCCAACAAAAGCTGAATATATGGAAATGGTACCTAAAAAAATCACTCCTGAAAAAAGAGATGATATTTATAAATACTTAAACTTCCACCAAGTTTCTGCGGATGAGTTAACTAACTTAGTTCATTCATAGGATATTTAAAGCAAATGCTTTTAGAGAAGCCTCATCTTTATGATGGGGCTTTTTTTATTTAGATATAAAATAGAGGAAAATAGATGATAACTCAAAATACGAAAAATTTCATGGTAATTGCAGCTTTTATGATGGCAATAACAATTGCAATAGGAGCATTTGGAGCACATGGTTTAAAGCCATATTTGGATGAATATTCATCAGAAATTTATGAAAAGGCAGTTTCCTATCAGTTTTATAATGCTTTAGGATTATTTTTCATCTCTTTTGTATCTTTTCTCCTTCCTCGATCATCTAAAATAGTTAAATCATTTTATTTGATATTAATAGGAACAATGATTTTTTCTTTTTCTTTATATACTTTAGCTTTAACAAAAATAATGTGGCTTGGTGCTATAACACCTATTGGTGGGTCTTTAATGATTATTGGATGGATCTTGCTAGGATATATTATTTTTAAAGAGTTAAAGATAGATGATTAAAGTTAATTTGGTATAATTCGGTTATTTTAAGGATGCAAATTGAATAATTACGGTATTGATATTTGGGGTGATGATAACTTTATTATTGACAAAGGATTAGTTAAATTAAATTATAAAACAAATCCCTCTCTTTTAGAAATAGTAAAAAGTGTGAGAAAAGAGGGTAATACTGGTCCTTTAATTTTACGATTTCCTCATATAGTACAAAAACAAATAGATAAATTATATTCGACATTTAATGAAACTATTACAAGCTATGCGTATGATTCTAAATTTTATGCTGTTTTTCCTTTAAAAGTAAACCAGTTTCCAAATCATATTTTGCCGATGTTACAATCAAGTGCATCGTTAAATTATGGATTGGAAGCTGGTAGTAAGGCTGAATTATTATTAGCTATGTCGTATAATAATAAAAACTCGCCTATTACTGTAAATGGTTTTAAAGATAAACAGATGATAGTTTTAGGTTTTATAGCCAAAAATCAAGGTCATGATATCACTTTAACTATTGAGGGTTTGAATGAATTAGAAACTATTATTGAAGTATATCAAGAACTTAATCTTCCTTGTCCAAATATAGGACTAAGAGTAAGGTTGCATAGTTCAGGTAGTGGAACATGGGCGAAAAGTGGAGGTATCAATTCTAAGTTTGGTTTGAGTTCTATGGAGATTTTACAAGCATTTGAGATGTTACAAAAATATAATTTGACCAATGCTTTAAAAATGATACATTTCCATATTGGTTCAGATATGAATAGTATAAGTCCTTTAAAGAAAGCACTTAAAGAATCTGGACATATTTATGTAGAGTTAAAAAAAATGGGTGCAGATGGTCTTGATTCGATTAATATTGGTGGAGGTTTAGCAATTGAGTATTCTCAATTTAATAGAAATATCCAATATAGTTTAAAAGAGTTTTCAAATGATGTTGTATTTACACTTAAAGATATAAGTGAAAAAAATGGTGTAAAACCACCAAATATTTTTACTGAATCAGGTAGATTTATAGCATCACCAGGTTCTGTACTAATCGCACCTACTTTAGAACTTTTTTCAAGTGAATACAATCATTCAAATATCCGCTTAAAAGAAAAAAATCCACCAATCATAGAAGAGTTGTATTTTTTATACAATGATATAACAAAAGATAATGCAAAAGAATATATGCATGATAGTTTGGAGCATTTAGAGTCTATTTTGACACTATTTGATTTGGGATATGTTGACTTAACAGATAGAAGTAATGCTGAAGTTTTAACAAATCTTATTATAAAAAAAGCTATAAAGTTAAAAGATACAAAAAATGATAGAGAACTCAAAATTTTAGATGATAAAATTCAAGAAAAATATCTTTTAAATTTTTCAATTTTCCAATCACTTCCTGATTTTTGGGGTATTGATCAAGAATTTCCTATTATGCCTTTAACACATTTAGATAAAGATGCAACAAGAAGTGCTAATATCTGGGATATTACTTGTGATAGTGATGGTGAAATTCCATTCAAAGCAAATAAGCCATTGTATCTACATGATGTTGATTTAGCCAAAGAGGAATATTTTTTAGGTTTCTTTTTAGTTGGAGCTTATCAAGATACTTTAGGGATGAAGCATAATCTTTTTAGTTCTCCATCTCAAGTAAATATTATATTTACAAATGACGAAATGAAAGTTGAGTCTTTCATAAAATCACAAAGTATTTTAGATATTTTTGAAGATTTAGATTATGATACTACTGAAATTGTAGATAAGCTTTTAAGTACTACGAATGATAATGATTTGAAAGAAAAGTTAGAAGAATATTTAGAAGATAATAGTTATCTTAAAACAACACAAATAGAGGAGAGAAGTTCAATATGACTTTATGGAGTTCGATTAAAGAGGATTTTTCATTACCTAAAAAAAATGACCCAGCATTACAATCACAATTAGAATTAATTTTTAACTATCCTGGGGTTTGGGCTATTATAAATTATAGAGTTGCAAATAGCCTTTATAGAAAAGGTTTTAAGAGAGTTGCAAGATTTATAAGTGGAATTAGTCAACTCTTAACAAATACTGATATTCATCCTGCTGCAACAATAGGTCGGCGTGTTTTTATTGACCATGGTTTTGGTGTGGTTATAGGAGAAACAACTATCATTGGTGATGATGTTCTTATCTATCAAGGTGTTACTCTAGGTGGGGTAAGTTTAAGTCAAGGAAAGAGGCATCCAACTATTGAAAATAACACTGTTATAGGGAGTGGGGCAAAGGTTTTAGGAAATATTATCATTGGTGAAAATTGTAAAATAGGTGCAAATTCTGTGGTAGTAAAAGATGTTCCTTGTAGTTCAACAGCTGTTGGTATTCCTGCTAGAATTATCAAAAGAAAAGATAAAGATTGCACTGAAAGTTCTCTTTTAGATCACAATAATTTACCAGATGTATCAAAAGAGATGTTTTCATATCTTTTGAAAAGAGTTGCTGTTTTAGAACATGCACTTAAAAAGTATGATGGAATTGATGTCTCAAGTGAAGATGCAGAATTAGAATCTATTTATGAAAATTTTATTGATGCGATGGAAAGTAAAGAGTAGTTGTAACTTATGGAATTGATATTTTTAGGTATTATTACAGGATTTGTTTCAGGCTTTTTTGGAGTAGGTGGAGGTATGATTCTTGTACCGATGCTTTTGCTTTATGGTTTTGATATGAAAAGTGCTGTTGCTATATCTATTATGCAGATGGTTTTTAGTTCAACTTATGGAACCTTGCTAAATTATAAAAAAAATAAAACTCTTTTAAAAGATGGTATTATCATTGGCATTGGTGGGTTTTTAGGTGGAAGTTTAAGTGGGTTTATAGTTCCTAATATTGATGGACAATATCTCAAATATCTTTTTTTATTTATTATTATTTTAGGTATTATTACCATTTATATCAGCCCTGTAGAACATAGTAAAGTTGTAAAAAAACATAATAAATTTCCTCTTTTAGTTCTTGGGTTTTTTATTGGTATTATCGCTATGAGTATTGGAGTTGGTGGTTCAGTGATGTTAACACCAATTTTAGTAGGTTTTATGTACTATAAATTAAAAGACGCTGCATCTTTAGGACTCTTTTTTGTTATTTTTAGTTCTATTGCAGGTTTTGTAAGTTTAAGCTCAAATGGACATATGCTTTTCAATGAAGGATTTATAGTAGGTCTTGCTTCATTATTTGGTGTGTTTATTGGTATTCAAATCAAACAAAAAATACAAATAAAATCATACAAGAATCTTACTTTGGGCTTGTATTTAGTAATTATTGTATCTTTATTATTTAAATTATAAGAGTGTCGATTTTATGATTTCTTTCTAAGATAGAGATAACACTATCAATTGTAATATTTTTGCAATATAAAGCATTACAATCTATAGATTTTATTTTATAGAATATCTCATCGTCACTTAAACCTAATGTATCTAAAATTTGTATATCTCCGTAACTATAATACTCTTTAAGATAATCAATTTCAATGCGAGCAATATCATTATCTTGATTTGCTAAAATAAAGCGGTTTGTTTGTCCATAAGGTACTATTTGTTTACTTTTGTTTAAAAAAACAGGTTTGAATAGATTGAAGTTATTCAACTTTTTTAAATCTAATTGATAATTAAAAAGCTCCAATTGTTGCAGTAAATCATTAATATACACAGTTGGAAGTTTTATCTTATCAAAAAATTTATCTTTATGTGAAAATGATGTTTCAAATAATGAATGGCTTGTTAGATTTAATATATTAAACTGCTCATTTTCCAATATCATAACATCTCCACTTATTGCATTTAGAAGTTCTAAATCTGTTCCAAAAATCAATTTCTCACTCTCTAGTGAGTTAAGAATCTCAAAATCTTTTACAAGGTCATTTTGAAGTAAAATTACATTAGCTAGCTCTTTATTTTT
Organism: Arcobacter sp. 15-2; assembly: GCF_047159865.1. Lineage (GTDB taxonomy): Bacteria > Campylobacterota > Campylobacteria > Campylobacterales > Arcobacteraceae > JAIOSF01. The sequence continues at coordinate 92,541 of NZ_AP038804.1, read as the reverse complement.
AAATATATTTAATAAGTTAAAAAAGATTTTATTTGTTTTAATAAATTTATTTTTATGTTCTAAAAGTTTATATCTAAGTATATTTGATACTGATTTTAAAAAATCTTCAACTTGTATCCATGCTATCTCATTGTCTAAAATATCTGGAGTGAAGTCTGTAATAATTGCAAAAGCACCTTTAGAGATAGCTTCTTCTATATCTGACTGGTTTTGTGCAAAAAATGCATCACCTTCATTGATTTTTTTTATATTTGTATGTGTTTGTGTGATAAATGATATTGAAGGGGAGTTTAGAAGTCTCCCCTCAACGATATCAGTTAGTGCTGATATTTGCATAGATAACTTAGCTTACTTTTGTACCAGCAACTTTAGAAGTTTCTGGTCGTAATAAAGATAAACCATTCTCATCTTTTGCTGCTAAAAGCATACCTTCACTTAACATACCCATTAGTTTTGCAGGTTTTAAGTTTGATACTACACAAGCTTGTGTTCCTACTAACGATTCTGCAGAATAAAATTCTTTGATACCTGCTAAGATTTGTCTATTGTTTTCTTCTCCTACATCTACTTGTAGTTTTAATAACTTCTTAGATTTAGGTACTTCTTCTGCTTCTACAATTGTACCTATTTTTAAAGAAGTTTCAAAAAACTGATCGATAGTAATGATATTGTCTTCTTCAGAAGTAGATTCTTTTTTCTGTGCTTCTTTTCTTGGCTTTTCTACAACTGTTTCTGCTTTTTGAACTTCAGCTGTTGCTATTAATTCTTCTTCAATTCTAGGGAATAGGGCATCAATTTTAGTAATAACTGTATCTGCAACGATACCTTTTTCTATAATAAGAGCTTTGTATGAAGCATTATCTACTGTAATACCTAAAGATTTTGCGATTTGAGCAATCTTTTCTGGCATAACAGAGTCTAACATAATCGAAACTTTTGACATAATATTTACAATAAGAGCAACTAAAGCCATAGCTTCCTCTTCTCTGCCATTTTTCATCATAGCCCATGGTTCATAATCTCCAATTGCTTTATTTGCAATAGTTAATACTTTCCATAATTCTTCTAAGTATCTATTGATTTGCATATTATAAATTAAAGGTTCTGCATTTTTTATAAGTTCATGTGCTTCATCTAACTCTTTTTGATGATATTTTTCTACATCTTTACTTGTAACTTTAAAGTCAAAGTATTTTCCACTCATACCTTGGATTCTATTTAATAAATTTCCTAAGTCATTTCCTAAATCAGAATTAATTCTATCCATTAAAGCTCGTTGAGAAAAATCTCCATCTTGACCAAATGGTACTTCTCTTAACATGAAATATCTAAATGCATCTAAACCATAAGCATCGGCTATCTCTTTAGGATCTACTACATTTCCTTTTGATTTTGACATCTTTTCACCATCTCTAGTCCACCAACCGTGAGCAGCAATATGATCAGGAAGAGGTAACTCTAAAGACATTAAAAATGCAGGCCAAAAAATAGCATGAAATCTTAAAATATCTTTTCCAACTAAGTGTACTTTACCTGGCCAAAATTCCATATTTTTTTCATCTGTTCCATATCCTAAAGCAGTGATATAGTTCATAAGAGCATCCATCCATACATACATAACATGTTTGTCGTCGTTCATTGAGTCTGGAAGTTTAACACCCCAATCAAATGATGTACGAGAGATAGATAAGTCATGTAGTCCAGCTTTAACAAAGTTTACAATCTCTTTTGCTTTTGCTTTTGGTAAAATAAACTCTGGATTATTTTCGTATAATGCAAGTAATTTATCTTCATAATTTGACAATCTAAAGAAGTAACTTTCCTCTTTTACTATTGTAGTAGGTCTTCCACAGTCTGGACAACCTTCGTTGTCTATTAGTTGTGCATCTGTAAAAAATGTTTCACAACTCACACAGTAATTACCTTCATAGTTTCCTTTGTAGATATCTCCCTTATCAAACATTTTTTGAAATGCTTTTTGAACACCAATTTTATGATATTCATCTGTTGTTCTGATAAATTTATCATAAGATATATCGAAATCATCCCATAAGTTTTTGAACTTGCCACTTATCTCATCTGCATATTCTTTTGGAGATTTATTTCTAACTGCTGCACTATCTGCAATCTTTTGACCGTGTTCATCAGTACCTGTTAAAAAAAATGTATCATACCCTGCTAATCTACTATATCTAGCTAACATATCTGCAATAATTGTTGTGTAAGCGTGACCTATATGTGCTACATCATTTACATAATAGATGGGTGTTGTTATATATACTTTTTTACATGAATCTGACATTTTTTTTCCTTGAGTCTATATTATATTTATTCGCGATTATATCTAAAAAATGCTGAATACGATTTTATAAAAGGTAAAGTGAAAGTTTGAATTGTATTAAAAATAATGAATGGGTTATAAAATAGGAGAAATAAAAGGTAGAAAAACTACCTTTTATTGTTCTGGAACATAGATTAATAAATCGTTTGTTAAATTTTCCATAAGATATGAAGTTGTTGAACCATACAGAAATGCTGATGTGTTATTTACACCTTTTGAACCTAAAACAATCAAATCAGGTTTATGTGTTTCTGCATAGCTTAATAATGCACTACTTACACCCGCTTCTGTTTCGATAGCTTCAATCTCTTTTACATTATATGTATCTGAAAATATATTTAACTTTTCTTTTTCTTTATTTTGAATATCTGTATGTATTTTATCTTTTTGATCAAACTTATTATAGTATTTTAATGTAAGTTCACTCATTTGATTGTACACATAGATAGTTTGGATAGCATCTTTTTTGAAAAAATCTTTAGCAAATTTTAAACTAGCATACGATATTTCAGATAGGTCGCTAAATGATACAATGTTATTATATTCCTTAACAGAATCACTTTTTACAATAATAATTGGCATTTTACTATTTTGTGCAATTTTGTGTGCTGTTGAACCTAATAGAGTTATATCTTTATTTTCTTTATCATTTGCACCAATTATTATCAAACAAGCATCTAATTTTTTTGCTGTTTCTACAACTAATGTTGAAGCACTTTCTTTATCAATGAGAATTGAATATTCAATATCTTTTGTATCTATTAGTTCAATAATTTCTTCAATATTTTTTCTTGTCTGAGTCTGTAACTCTTCTAAGTTTGATGATGAGAAAAGTTCTGTAAACCAACTTGTATTGATAGCATGAACAATAGTAACTTTTGCATCACTCTCTTTTGCTAATAAAAAAGCTCTTTGTAAAACAGATATACTTGTTTTTGATATATCTAAACCTACCACAATATTGTTAAATTTTTTCATAATATACTTCCCTTAATAATTTAAAAGAGAATTGTAACTATTAAATCTTGTTTTGTCAATGGTTTCGTAGGTTATTATTTTTCTAAAAAAGTTTCTATCTCTTTTGATATGATATCTACACTTTTTGTAGCATCAATAATTAACAAATCAATGGTTTTTTCACCCATTGTATTTATCATATTTATAGCATCGATCATTCTTTGTTGAATATTTAATAAATAATTACTTCCCCTTTTTTCAATACTATCTTGCTCTTTTTGACTAAGTCTAAACTCAAGTTCCTCTTTTGAAAGTTCTAAAATAATTATCTTATCCGGCATAGCTCCATTTAAAGCCATGATATTTAATGAAATTGCAATCTCTAAAGGAGCAGTTTTAGCATAGGCTATTCCACTTAAAAAACCTCTATCACTAATAAGTATATTATCATCTTTAAGTTTTTTAACGACTTGAAAACTGTGTTCTGCACGATCTGCTAAAAAAAGAAACATCTCTGCTACTTTTGATTTTGCTTCGCCAGATAAAACCATCTCTCTAAGTTTTAAACCTAATTCTGTACCACCTGGTTCTTTAGTAAAAATAGCTTCCGGATACTTTTGTTTTAGTATCTCTAGTTGTGTTGATTTTCCAGCTGTGTCAATACCTTCTAATAATACATACATATATTTAATTTCCTTTTTTTATAAGATCGATTACTTCATGTGGAACTAAATGACTAAAGTCCCCCTCAAAACGGATAAGCTCTCTTACTATAGATGAACTCACAAAAGCATTTTCTAATGCGGGCATTAAAAAAATAGTATCTATCTCCGCATCTAATGAGTGATTTGCATAAGACATTTGAAGCTCATATTCGAAATCTGTAGTAGTTCTTAAACCCCTAATAATACTATACACATTTTCTTTTTGTGCAAAGTCTACAATTAAACTGTCAAAAGACTTAGCAGAAACACCTTTTATATCTTTTGTAGCTTCTTGTATAATCTTTAATCGTGTATTTATATTAAACATAGGTTGTTTTGCTGCAGAAGTTGCAACGGCTAGTATAACTTCATCGTATACTTTTAAGGCCCTTTTTAATATATCTATATGTCCGTTTGTAATGGGATCAAATGTTCCACTATAAATTGCTTTTTTATTTTTAGCCATATTATTTTTTTCCTTCCCATCTCTTGTATAGGTTATGTTCAATATGGAGTAAATCAAACCATTTACCAATTATAAAATTTTCCATATCATCTAAAGTTTGTTGTTCACTATAGTACCCAAGGACTGGTGGGGCTATATTTACATTCAAAGTGGAAAGTTTACTCATATTTTCTAATTGAATAGAATTAAATGGCATCTCTCTTGGTGCTAAGACAATGTTTCTTTTTTCTTTAAGCATAACACCAAATACTCTTGTTATAAGTGTATCTGATATACCTACACTGCATTTAGCCAATGTATTCATACTACAAGGTACTATGATATATCCATCTGTTTGAAATGAACCTGATGAAACTGGTGCAGCTAAATTGTTATCATCTAGATAAGTAACATTATCCAATAAAGAATATTTTTGGTTTTCTTCTAGTTGTAATGTTTTTTTAGCAGCACTAGAAACAATTGCAAATACCTCAATATCGTTAGGAATAAGACTTAAAAATTTAAATCCCAATTGTGTTCCTGATGCACCTGTTATGCCTACTATTATTTTCAAATTTTAACCTTTTAATAAAAAAATTATTTTATCAAAAAATCACTTTTATACATATTCTAATTAATTTATATACCAATTCTTAATATTAGATTAAGGAATTGTAGTGTAACATTCTGTATAACAAATAAAGTTAAAACAAATGAAATTGTAATATATTTAAACTAAATTTATACAAAATATATAATAAGGTAAAATAATGAAAAAAGTAGCAAGTTTTATAAGAGTTAATAAAAACAATCATGAATATACAAATAATCAAGCACAAGGGATAGCAAAATATATTAAAGAAAATAATTTTCAGTTAGAAAAAAATATAGAAGTTGAAGTAAATGTTCCGAATGAAGAGGAAAATATTCATAAGATTTTAGAAACATGTAAAAATGGATGCACTGTTATTGTATATAATATTAATGTATTTGGAAGAACAACGGCTTTGATTTTATCAAATATTAAATACTTATTATCTCACGGTGTTAGAATTATTAGTGTAAAACAAAATCTAGACTTTGTTAGTAATGATGATATGTTGACCAAAATGATACTTGGTGTTATTGGTATGACTATTGATTTAGAAAAAGACCTGATGAGTCTTAGAACAAAAGAAGCATTAACTGCAAAAAAATTAGATGGTATAAGTTTAGGAAAACCAAAAGGTACTATTCAAAAATCAAAATTCGATTTACAAAGAGACAAAATTGAAGAGTTGTTAGCTGTTGGATTGAGTGTTAGAAAAATTGCAAAAGTGTTAGGATACAACAATCATATTGGTTTGAACAACTATGTTAAAAAAAGAAATATAAGAGAAGATCTTGTTACTCAAACAGAACATTCTTCACTAGCAAGCTAAAATTTGAATTTTTATCTCTTTAAATAGAAAATTAAAGATATTATTAAAGAAAAATAGGTTATAAATCCATTAAATTTAATTAGAGGAATATTAATATGTCATTAATGATAACAGATGAATGTATTGCATGCGATGCGTGTAGAGAAGAATGTCCAAACGAAGCTATTGAAGAGGGCGATCCGATATATATAATTGACTCTGATATGTGTACAGAGTGTGTGGGAAGTTTTGATGAACCACAATGTATAGAGGTTTGTCCTGTTGATTGTATTGTATTAGATCCAGATAACCAAGAAACTATGGAAGAGCTACAATTTAAATTTGACCAGTTAGAAAAAGAAGAATAAAATGGCAAAAATTACAACCATCATTGATATTGGTTCAAACTCTATGAGGATGGTTGTTTTTAAAAAAACAAGCCGTTTTGCTTTTCATTTAATAAATGAATCAAAATCAAAAGTAAAAATATCTGAGGGTTGTTATGAAAATAATGGCAATCTTCAACCTATCCCAATGCAAAGAGCTTTCGATGCATTAGAATCATTTTTAAAAATTGCTAAAAATTTAAAATCAAGAAAAATATTATGTGTTGCTACATCAGCCCTAAGAGATGCGCCAAATAAAAAAGAGTTTTTAACAAAAGTATCAAAAGAACTACAGTTAAATATAAAAGTTATAGATGGTGAAAAAGAAGCTTACTATGGTGGACTTGCTGCATTGAATTTAATTGATTGTGATGAGTTTACAACTGTTGATATTGGTGGTGGAAGTACAGAGTTTGCATTTGTAAAAAATGGTAAAATTACAAAAAGTGTTTCTTTAGATATAGGGACAGTTCGTATCAAAGAATTGTTCTTAAACAAAAATGATATCAAAGGTGCAAAGGATTATATTGTTTCACAACTTCAAAGTATTGAAGAGAAGTTACCAACTATTGTTGGACTTGGTGGAAGTGCAAGAGCATTAAGTCGTATTATTATTAAAAATGAAAAATATCCTTTAGACAGTTTACATGGCTTTGAATATAAGGCAAAAGAAAAAATACCATTTTTTAGAGATATCATTGAAGCATCTTCAAATAAAGAGCTTAAAAAACTAGGTGTTCAAAAAGATAGATATGACACAATCTCAAGTGGTACGATTATTTTTAAAATGATTTTAAAACATTTTGAGGTCAAAAAAGTAATTACTAGTGGTGTTGGTGTTCGAGAAGGTGTTTATCTTAGCGATATACTGAGAACTTCAAATTATAAATTTCCTGCAAATTTCAATGTAAGTATTAGAAGTTTGTTAGATAGATTTGTTGATGATGAGTCTATGAGTGGCTATTTGGGAAACAACGCACGAAATATTTTTGAAACTTTAAAACCTTTGCATAAGTTGGATGAAAAATATCGTTCAATTTTAGTGATAGCTTCTAAGTTAGAACAAATAGGGATCTCTTTAGATTTTGATAAAAATGAAGATCATGCTTTTTGGTATATTTTAAATGGTTTAAGTTATGGTTTTACTCATCAAGATAAAATACTGATTGCAACCATAGCGAAATTTACAAAAAAATCTTTACCAAAACAAAAAGATATAGAAGAGTTTAAATCTTTATTACCAGATTTGGAAATTGTAAGATGGCTAAACTATATGATGACATTGAATCTCTCTTTAAATAGTGAATATACGAAAACAAAGTATCAGTACACTTTAAATGAAAATCATCTTAAGATAACTTCTTCAAATTCTCAGTATCTTGTAAAAAAAGGATTAGAGAATATAAAAGCTCCTATAAACTTGCTTGTGGAATATAACTAGATGAATATTGAAAATGACAACAGTAGAATACTCAAAATATGCATTGTTAAACTCTCTGCTATGGGTGATATTATTCATGCTATGGTTGCTTTACAGTTTATCAAAAAACATCTCCCAAATGTTACTATTGATTGGATAGTGGAAGAAAGTTTTCAAGGTGTATTGGAAAACAATCCACACATCAATGAAATTTTACCTGTAAATTTAAAATCTATCAAAAAAAATAAATTAGAGTTTTTTAAACAAATAAAACTATTAAATCAGTATGCAAAAAATAATTATGATGTGGTACTTGATGCTCAAGGATTATTAAAATCTGCAATTGTATCAAAAATAGTTGGTGGAAGAATAATAGGAAGTATTATTTCTGGTTTTGATAAAGATTCTATAAGAGAAGGGATTGCTAGTTGGTTTTATGATAGAAAAGTTTCTATTGGTTATGATCAAAATGTAATAAAACGAAATCTGGAACTTATAGCTAAGTCATTGAATATAGAGATCAACGACAGTGATATTTTAAATAAAGAGAAATTTTTATTTACACAAAATGAGTTACAAGATCAAAGTGAAAGTATCATTTTTGTAGTTGGTGCTTCCAAAGAAAATAAAATATATCCAAAAGAGCATTTTTTAGAATTAGCACAATTACTTGGTGAAGAGATACTTGTAGTTTGGGGAAATGACTCTGAACTGAAAACTGCACAATGGTTAAGTTCTCAATCTAACTTTATAAAAACAGCTGCAAAAGGCAATCTTGATGATTTGAAAAATATTATTGCAAATGCAAAACTTGTAATAGGAGGAGATACGGGACCTACTCATATGGCATGGGCTTTAAATGTACCTTCGATTACAATTTTTGGAAATACTCCTGAATATAGAAACACTTATATAACAAATATAAATAAAGTAGTAAAATCAAATAGTAAAGTTGATCCTTTTGCTCTTGATAAAAATGATTTTTCCATTAAAGATATAAAAGTATCTGAAATCGTAAAAATTTCACAAGAATTGTTGAATGGTTGATTATCTACTATTTGTACTGTATAAAGTTTTTAAATTTACAGTTTTATTATTACCAAAGTTTCTTGTGAAAATATTTTTAGATGGATTAGCCTCTTTTTTATATTTGATAAATAAAGAGCATAAATATTACGCTAAAATAAATCTTGATATGGTATATGGAAATACGATTAGTGAAAAGAGAAAAAAAGAGATTATAAAAAATAGTTATAAAAATTTGATATATAATATTTATGAGTTTGTTGAAAATCAAACTTTAGATTTGAAAGGATTTGAATCTAAAATTACAATAGAAAACGAACACTATATCTTAGATGCTCTTAAAAATAAAAGAAAAATCATACTTATAACTGCACATTATGGTAACTGGGAATATGGGAATACTTTTATCCCTTTGAAATATGCACCAACCACAATGGTAGGTCGTCCTATGAATAACAAGTATTTAAATAAAGAACTTGATGCAACAAGAACTAAAAATAATACAGAGATGTTAACTAAAAGAGATGCAAGTAGGGGACTTGTAAAAGCCTTGAAAAATAACAGAATTTTAGGTTTGGTAATTGATCAGCATAATCGTTCAGGAATAGATGTTGATTTTTTAGGTCACAAGGTTAAACAAGCTGATTCTGCTTCAAGATTAGCTATAAAATTTGATGCGATTGTTTTACCATTATTTTTTACTATGGATAGTTTTGGAAAATACACAGCAACATTTTATCAGCCACTAGAACCAAAAGATTATGAAGGTGAGAATCAAATAGCAAACTTTACACAAGCTCAAGCAAATGTTATGCAAGAACATATATTGAAAAAACCAGATCAATGGTTGTGGCAACACAAAAGATTTAAAAAATATCATAAAGAGATGTATAAGAAGAAAATCAATGAATAATAAACCAAGATATAGTCTTTTCAAAAATACAAAATATGCACTTGATGGTTTTCTTCATGCTTTCAAAACAGAAAGTTCTTTTAAACTAGAACTGATAGCTGGAATTTTCATAATGATAGCTATTTATTATATTAATTTAGAGTTAGTATACAAATTAATTTTAATCGCTACTGCTTTTTTAGTACTGATAGTTGAACTCTTAAATAGTGCAGTTGAAAATGTTGTAGATCTTGTTACAAAAGAGATTCATCCTTTAGCAAAAAATGCTAAAGATATAGGATCGACAGCTGTTATGTTTACTATTGGCTTGCATTTATTGTGTTGGGGTGTTGTTTTATATAATTTTGCTTTTTAAATAAAATATCTTAGGAGTATTATGAATCAAAATAGGGTTACAGGAACAATTGGAATTTTCAAGAGGTTATTTTTAGTTTACGCATTGTTTTTAACAATAATGTTTATATTTAGGTTGACTTTTTTTAATTATTATTCTCCTTTAGAAAGCTATGATAATTTTGCATACGATATATTAAAAGCTTTTTTTCTTGGTTTTAGAATTGACTTAACTGTTATTGGATATATTCAAATTCTACCTACCATTTTAATTATTTTTGTTTACTATATCAATAAAGATATTATGTTCCATTATTTGAATAGATTTTTACTCTATTATCTTTTTTTATGCTTTATCTTTGTTTCTATAATATTCGGAGCAGACTTTGGATTTTATTCCTATTTTAAAGAGCATATAAATATTTTATTTTTTGGATTATTTGATGATGATACAAAAGCTCTGTTAATTACATTTTGGCAAAATTATAATGTGATTCTTATATTGTTTTTTGTTCTATTGTATTTTGGATTATTATTTTTTTTAATACGAAAAATCTTTAATATCTCATTGAATACAAAAAATAGAATTATAACTTTGCAGTTATCTATATTTTTGTTTATAACGCTTTTTTTACTAAATTTTTTAATTATTCGTGGTACATTTGGGATGTATCCTTTAGGAAAAATGATTCCAAATGTTTCAACAAATGATTTTATAAATAAAGTATCTCATAATGCTGTAAGATCACTTACTAGCGCGCTAAGCGTAAGAAAAAAATATTTATCAAGACAATATGATCTTTTAAAGGTAACTGGATATAAACATAATATAGAAGAAGCTTTTGAAGTGTATAAAGGGACAAAAGATATAAATAGAGAAAACCTCCTTAAAAACATCACTTTTAAAACTAATAAACCGGATACAAAAGAATACAATGTAGTTATAATTATGGTTGAAAGTTTTGGTATGCCTATTTTGAAGTATCAAAGTAAAGAGTTTGATATTTTGGGACACTTAAAAAAGCATTTTGAAAAAGATATATTATTAAAAAATATGATCTCTGCTGGAGATGGTACTATATCTAGTCTACAAGCTTTGTTACTCAATATTCCTCATAGACCAAACTCTTTTGCTTTTTCTCAGTCTGTTTATAAACAAACAAGTTTTAAATATAGCCCAGCATTTTTATATCAAGATTCAGGGTATGAAACAAATTTTATTTATGGTGGAGATCTTACATGGCGAAATTTGGGAGAGTTTATAAAACACCAAGGCTATGATAATATGGAAGGAAAAATGAATATTTTCAATAGTCTTAAAGATAAAACAAAAAGCGAAGATAATTATTTTCATCCGTGGGGAATATTTGATGAGTATTTGTACTCTCACATTATGAATAAACTACAAAATAGTAACAAAAAACAATTTATTATGGCACTTAGTACAAATAATCATCCACCATATAATATTCCAAGTGATTACAAATCAAAAAGTTTGATATATACAAAGGAACTGAAAAATCATATTACAGGAGACTTTGAATTAGCACAACAAAGATTTGCTTCGTACGCGTATGCATTAGATCAAGTTGGAATTTTTTTAGATAAGTTCAAAAATTCAAAATTTAAAGATGATACCATAGTAGTAGTAACAGCAGACAACAACACAGTAGATGGAATCATGAAATACGATGATAACCATTTATTAAACTCTAAAAATATTCCGCTATACTTCTATCTTCCAAAAGATTTAAAAGAAAAAATAGTAATCGATACAAAAGTGACAGGATCGCACAAAGATATTTTTCCTACTCTTTATAATTTAACATTATTCAACAAGGAGTATATATCAATAGGACATAATCTTTTTAATAATAGTGTGGAACACTATGGCTTTAATGGGTCACTAGTTGTTAGCTCAAAAAATAAAATAAAAAAATTTAAAAATTTAAATGAAACGGATAAAATGCTGGAATATTATAAAGCAAGTTTAGCAATATCAGAATTTTTGGTGAAACAATATTCTAAAAATGCTTCAACTCAAGGAAATAAAGAATGAAACAGTTTTTAAAACAATATTTACCATACTATAAAAACTATAAAAAACAATTCTTTTTTGCTATTATAGGTATGATTATGGTTTCAGCTGGAACAAGTGGAACAGCATATGTTATCAAACCAGTTCTTGATGATATCTTTATCAATAAAGATGAAACAATGCTTGCTATCTTACCATTTGTCGTTATTTTGTTATATGCAATGAAAGGTTTTGGAAAATATATTCAGACTTATTATATATCATATATCGGAACTGATATTATAAGAATAATAAAAGATAAGTTTTTATTTCATATTATGAAGTTAGATATAAAGTTTTTTCAAAATAAGCATGGTGGTGAATTGTTAAGTAGGGTGACAAATGATATCAATGCAATTCAAAGTGCAGTATCTTCTCAAATAGCTATACTAATAATGGAATCAATGACAATAGTAGGTTTAATCTTTGTCGTGATTTATCAAAGCCCAAAATTAGCCTTTTTCGGACTTATTGTTCTTCCTGTAATTATCTACCCTTTATCATTATTAGCTAAAAAAATGAAAAAAATTTCACATCAAACACAAAAAAAAGCATCTATATTGATGTCTATTTTAGGTGAGATATTTAATAATATTGAATTGATTATAGCAAATAATTCTCAAGTCAATCAAGCAGATAAATTTTCAAGAGAAAATAAAAAGATGTTTGGTATCGTGATGAAAGGTGTAAAAACAAATGCATTATTATCACCTTTTATGGAAATTGTTGGTTCTATTGCTGCTGCGAGTGTTATTATTGTTGGTGGTAAAGAGGTAATTGATGGTAATCTAACTGTTGGGGAATTTTTTTCTTTTATGACAGCTTTATTTATGTTATATACACCTATTAAACATATTGCAACAGTTTATAATAAATTTCAAAAGGCAATAGCAGCAAATGAAAGAATAAACGATGTATTTAATCAAAAAAATGAAATACATGGTGGTTCATTTGAATTAAATGAAAAAATAAATCATATAGTATTTGATAATATCTCATTGAAATATGGGGATAAGCTAGCCTTGAAGAATATAAATCTAGAAGCTAATGTTGGAGAAACAATAGCACTAGTTGGTGATAGTGGTGGGGGTAAAAGTTCACTAGTAAACTTATTGTTACGGTTTTATGAACAATCTGAAGGTGAAATAAAATTTAATAATATAAATTATAAAGAATTTACTTTTCAAAGTTTAAGAGATTCGATATCTATAGTAACCCAAAGAGTATATATTTTAAATGACACAGTTGCTGCTAATATTACATTTGGAGATGAATATAACGAGAAAAAGGTTAAAGAAGTTCTAAAAAAAGCGTATGCATTAGAATTTGTAGAGAAAATGGAAAATGGTATAGATACTATTCTAAACGAGTTTGGAGCAAATCTAAGCGGAGGTCAACGACAAAGAATAGCAATAGCAAGAGCACTATATAAGGATCCAAATATATTAATATTTGATGAAGCTACTTCAGCACTTGATAATGAATCAGAGTCTATCATTACACAAGTATTGGAAGAGATTTCAAAAGATAAGATAACTTTTGTGATAGCACATAGGTTGAGTACTATTAAAAATGCTGATAAAATTGCGGTTTTTAAAGCAGGTGAAATAGTGTGTAGTGGGAGCGAAAAAGAATTGTTAGAAAACTGTTCTGAATATAGGCGATTATCTGGTTCTATATCTTGATAGAATATGAATTAAGTAACTAAAAATTATAAATTGGAATATAAAATGAATAAAATATTAAATCTAATAGGTAGAACAAAAGAACTTTTTGTAGAAGATATAAAAAACAATGATACAGAACTCAAAGAGATAGTTTCAAGTTCTACATTTCTTGTTATTGGAGGAGCTGGTTCTATAGGTCAAGCTGTAACAAAAGAAATATTTAAACGAAATCCTAAAAAACTTCATGTTGTTGATATTAGTGAGAACAATATGGTTGAGTTGGTTAGAGATATTAGGAGTTCTTTTGGATATATTGATGGTGAGTTTGCTACTTATGCACTTGATATTGGTTCTTTAGAATATGATGCATTTATCAAATCTGATGGTCAATATGATTATGTGCTAAATCTTTCTGCTTTAAAACATGTACGAAGTGAAAAAGATCCATATACACTTATGCGAATGATTGAAACAAATATTTTCAATACTGATAAAACAATAGCTCAGTCTATCCAAAATGGAACAAAAAAATATTTTTGTGTGAGTACGGACAAAGCAGCTAATCCTGTAAATATGATGGGAGCTAGCAAAAGAATCATGGAGATGTTTGTAAATAGAAAATCTCAAGATATGAAAGTTTCTATGGCAAGATTTGCAAATGTAGCTTTTTCTGATGGATCTTTACTTCATGGATTTGATCAACGAATCAAAAAAAACCAACCACTAGTAGCACCAAATGATATAAAAAGATATTTTGTAACTCCACAAGAGAGTGGTGAGCTTTGTCTTATGTCTTGTGTTTTTGGAGAAAATAGAGATATATTTTTCCCAAAACTTAGTGAAAACTTACACCTTATAACTTTTTCAGATATTGCAGTTAAATATCTTGAAAGTTTAGGATATGAACCATATTTATGTAAAGATGAAGAGGAAGCAAGAAAATTAGCAAAAATTTTACCTCAAGAAGGGAAATATCCTTGTTTATTTACTCCTAGTGATACAACAGGTGAAAAAGATTTTGAAGAGTTTTTTACAGATCAAGAAACTTTAGATATGGATAGATTTGAAAATTTAGGAGTGATTAAAAATGAAGCGATATTTGAAGAAGAAAAGTTAAATCATTTTGAAACTACAATTAAAACTTTTAAACAAAATTTATCTTGGACAAAAGAAGATATTGTAAAAGAATTTTATACTATGATTCCAGACTTTGGACATAAAGAAACAGGTAAATATCTTGATGGGAAGATGTAATGGAAAAAATAGTTAATTTTATAAAAAAAACATTTAATACAAATGACTTTATTCCTTTACATGAACCAAGATTTATAGGGAATGAAAAAAAGTATCTAAACGATTGTATTGATTCTACATTTGTTTCAAGTGTAGGAAAATATGTAGATCAGTTTGAAAAAGAGTTTGCTTCAAAAGTTGGAAGTAAGTTTGCTATTGCCACTGTAAATGGAACAGCAGCTCTTCATATCTCTCTTATTTTAGCAGATGTAAAAAAAGATGATGAAGTAATCACACAGCCACTTACTTTTATAGCTACTTGTAATGCTATCTCATACATAGGTGCGAAGCCTATATTTGTAGATGTTGATTTAGATACGATGGGTTTAAGCCCAGATTCTTTAAAAAATTTTTTAGAAATTAATTGTGAAATCATAAACAATCAATGTATAAATAAAACGACAAAAAAAGTAATAAAAGCGTGCGTACCTATGCATACTTTTGGACACTCATGTAGAATAGATGAAATCAGAGATATCTGTGATAAGTGGAATATCGCGTTAGTTGAAGATGCCGCTGAATCTTTAGGAAGTTACTACAATGAAAAACATACAGGAACATTTGGTAAAGTAGGAGCATTTTCTTTTAATGGAAATAAAATCATAACAAGTGGTGGTGGTGGAGTTATCGTTACAGATGATGAGACATTAGCTAAAAAAGCAAAACATCTCACTACAACAGCAAAAGTACCACATCCATTTGAGTATGTACATGATGAGATAGGTTTCAATTATCGTATGCCAAATTTAAATGCAGCATTATTAGTTGCACAACTAGAACAACTAGATAAGTTTGTAGAAAATAAAAAAGAACTAGCTTTGAAATATGATGATTTTTTTAAAACTATTGATGATATAGATTTTATTAACCAGCCACAAAATTCATCATCAAATTATTGGCTACAAGCTGTGGTTCTTAAAGATGTAAAAACAAGAGATGAGTTTCTAGAGTTTACAAATAAAAATGGCATGATGACACGGCCAATCTGGAAATTGATGAATGAGTTAGAGATGTTTGAAAACTGCCAGAGTAGCGATCTTAAAAATGCAAAATATCTTGAAGAAAGAGTTGTAAATATTCCAAGTAGTGTAATTTTGTAATGAAACAAAATATTATCCTTATAGGTGGTGGTGGACATTGTCATAGTGTGATAGATGTTATTGAGCAAGAAAACAAATACAATATCATTGGAATAGTAGATAAAAAAGAGCTTATTGGTACAAAGGTTTTAGGCTATGAAATCATAGCTTGTGATGATAATCTTGAAGAGTTATTTAAATCTTGTCAAAATGCTTGTATAACAATAGGACAGATTAAAACCAATGAAGTAAGAGTCAAACTTTTTGATAAGCTAAAAGCGATAGGATTTAATCTACCTACTATCATCTCTCCACTTGCTTATGTATCAAAACATGCAAGTGTGGACGAAGGAACAGTTGTGATGCATCAAGCACTAATAAATGCAAATGCAAGCATAGGTAAAAACTGTATCATAAATACAAAAGCACTTATAGAACACGACTGTAAGGTTAAAGATAATTGCCATATCTCAACGGCAAGCGTTTTAAACGGTGGAGTAGTTGTAGAAGGAAATACATTTTTTGGAAGTAATGCAACTTCTAAAGAAAGTGTAAATATATATGGATTTATAAAAGCAGGGAGTGTATCAAAATGAATAAAACATTTATAATAGCAGAAGCAGGTGTAAACCATAATGGTTCTTTTGATTTAGCAAAAAAACTTATTGATGTAGCGTATGAAGCAGGTGTGGATGCTGTAAAGTTCCAAACATTTAAAGCTTCAAACTTAGTGAGTAAAAATGCAAAAAAAGCTCAGTATCAAAAAACAAATATGAATGATGGAGATGATTCTCAGTTTAATATGCTCAAAAAACTTGAACTGGATATCAATACACACAAAGAACTTATATCATATTGCAATTCTAAAAATATCATGTTTTTATCAACGCCATTTGACCATGATAGTATAGAACTTCTCAATGGTTTAGGCTTAGAAATTTTTAAAATTCCAAGTGGTGAGATCACAAATCTTCCATATCTTAGACATATAGGAAAACTGAACAAAAAAGTGATACTTTCTACTGGTATGGCTGATATTGGTGAAATTGAAGATGCTCTAGATATCTTGATAGAAGCTGGTACACAAAAAGAAAATATTACTGTTTTGCATGCAAATACAATGTATCCAACACCTATGGAAGATGTAAATCTAAAAGCGATGGTGACTATTGGAAATACTTTTGATGTAGCTTTCGGATATAGTGACCATACTTTAGGTATAGAAGTACCAACAGCAGCAGTTGCTATGGGTGCTAGTTGTATAGAAAAGCACTTTACGCTTGATAAGACTATGGAAGGACCTGACCATAAGGCTAGTTTAGAACCTGATGAATTAAAAGCTATGGTAAGTGCAATTCGTAATATAGAATTAGCGCTCGGAAGTAGCGTAAAAAAACCTTCAAAAAGTGAAACACCAAATATACAAATAGCTAGAAAATCTATAGTAGCAAAGAGTGCTATAAAAAAAGGTGATCTGTTAAGTGAAACAAACTTAGCTATCAAAAGACCAGGCAATGGTATAAGTCCTATGAGATGGGATGAGATAGTTGGAAGTGTAGCTATTCAAGACTATAAAGAAGATGAGTTGATATGAGTGAAACAAACCGTATAGAATATAAAGTCAAACTTACTGATGGATTTGAAAAAGAGGTTGTGGCTTTTTTGAACTCTAGAGATGGTGGTATTGTTTATATAGGGATAGGTAGCTTAGGTCAAATAGTTGGTGTATCAGATAGCGATGAGACTCAGCTAAAGATAAAAGATAAACTAAAACATGGTATCTCTCCATCTTGTCTTGGACTTTTTGAAGTGACAGTAGAGCAAAAAGAGCAAAAAAATATTATCAAAATTAATATTGCAAGTGGAAGAGAAACTCCTTATTATGTTAAAAAACATGGTATGTCAGTCAAAGGTTGTTTTATAAGAGTTGGAAGCAGTAGTGAACCTATGACTGAAAATATGATAGAAGACCTTTTTGCAAAAAGAGTAAGAAACTCACTTGGCAATATAAAATCAAGAAGACAAGATCTTACTTTTGAGCAGTTAAAAATCTATTATCAAGAGATAGGACTGAAACTCAATGATAAATTTGCCTCAAATCTTGAACTTTTGACAGAAGATGGATATTATAACTATGTAGCATATCTTATGGCTGATACAAATGGCACATCTATAAAAGTAGCAAAATATAAAGGAAACGATAAAATTGATTTAATAGAAAACAATGAATATGGCTATTGTTCACTCATAAAAGCTACTAAAAGTGTTTTAGAAAAATTAGAAATAGAAAATAAAACAGCTGCACTCATCACATCTAATAGAAGAAAAGAACAACCACTTTGGAATAAAGTAGCCTTAAGAGAAGCTGTGATAAATGCAATAGTTCACAACGACTATACTACAGAAAATCCTCCAGTTTTTGAGATATTTGATGATAGAATAGAGATAACTTCAACAGGTGGACTATCAACGATTAAAAATGAAGAAGAATTTTTTGATGGATACTCCAAGCCAAATAGTAGAGAAATCATGCGAATATATAAAGATCTTGAGCTAGTAGAACACTTAGGTTCAGGACTTAATAGGATTTTATCTGTTTATGGGAAAGAAAGTTTTAATATAAAGAAAAATTATATGAGAAATGTTTTTTATAAAGATACAAGAGAAATAAAAGAAGATGTCGGAGTAAATGTCGGAGTAAATGTCGGAGTAAATGTCGGAGTAAATGAAGTACTTGAATTTATAAAAGAAAATCAACCCGTAAAAGCTAATATGATAGCAGAAAATTTTTCAATTGTTACACAAAGAACCATTGAAAGATATATAAAGCAACTCAGAGATGAAAACATAATAGAGTTCAAAGGTGCACCTAAAACAGGAGGCTATGTTTTAATATGACTAGAAAAATATGTGTAGTAACAGGTACAAGAGCAGAATACGGCTTACTTTATTGGCTGATTAAAGAGATAGAAACAGATAAAGATTTAGAACTTCAAATTATAGTTACAGGTATGCATTTAAGTCCTGAATTTGGACTTACTTATAAAGAAATAGAAAATGATTTTAAAATAAATAAAAAAATAGAGATGCTTTTATCTTCTGATACATCGGTTGGTATTGTTAAATCTATGGGCTTAGCTCAGATATCTTTTGCAGAAAGCTATGAAGAATTAAAACCTGATATTATAATCGTACTTGGTGATAGATATGAGATATTTTCTGCTGTAAGTGCAGCTATGATAGCTCAAATTCCTATTGCTCATTTGCATGGTGGAGAAACAACAGAGGGTGCTTTTGATGAATCTATTCGTCATAGTATCACTAAAATGAGTCATCTTCATTTTGTAGCTACTAATGAGTATGAAAATAGAGTGATACAATTGGGTGAAAGTCCATCAAGAGTTTTTAATGTAGGGGGAATGGGAATAGAAAATATTAAAAGATTAAACTTACTATCAAAAGAAGAGTTTGAAAAGTCAATTGATTTTAAACTTAATAGGAAAAATATATTAGTGACATTTCATCCCGTAACACTTGAAAACTCAACAGCAAAAGAGCAATTTGTAGAACTTTTAGATGTTATTGATGAGTTAGAAGATACAAATATAATTTTCACAAAAGCAAATAGTGACACTGATGGAAGAATTATAAATCAAATGTGTGATGACTATGTGGCTAAAAATGCTCATAAAGCAGTATGCTTTACATCTTTAGGACAACTTAGATATCTAAGTGCTTTACAATATGTAGATGCGATGGTAGGAAATAGTTCAAGTGGATTAGCCGAAGCTCCTAGTTTTAAAATAGGAACAATCAATATTGGAGATAGACAAAAAGGGCGAATCAAAGCAGACAGTGTGCTAGATTGCGAACCAAATAAACAAAGTATTAAAAAAGCTTTTGATAAACTTTATTTGAGTGAGTTCAAAGATATTTTAAAAACAGTAAAAAATCCCTATGGTGATGGATGCGCTAGTGAACAAATTATTGAAGTTATAAAAAATGTTGATTTAGATAATATATTAAAAAAATCATTTTATAATCTAAAGGTTTAATATGCAAAATATAGAAAAATTAAAATTACAACAAAACTCAACGATAAAGAATGCTTTAGAGATAATAGATAAAGCAGCTATGCAAATAGCCTTAGTCGTAGATGAAAATAACAAACTACTTGGTACTTTAACTGATGGGGATATTAGAAGAGGTTTACTTCAAGGGCTTGATTTAAATAGTTCTATAGAATCTATCATTTTTAAAACACCAACTGTTGCTAAAATAAGTGATACAAAAGAAGATATCTTAAAAATAGCATTAGCTAAAAAGCTCCATCAGATACCTATCGTAGATGCAAATGGAAAACTTCTAGGTATTAAAGAAATAGATGAGCTTATCAAACCAAAAGAGAAAATAAATAAAGTTATCCTTATGGTAGGTGGACTTGGTACAAGACTACGGCCACTTACAGATAATACACCAAAACCTATGCTAAAGGTTGGTAATAAACCGATTCTTCAAACTATAGTAGAAAAGTTTGCAGAGTATGGATATGCCAATATTGTTTTATGCGTGAATTATAAGTCAGATGTTATACAAGATTTTTTTAAAGATGGTAGTGAATTTGGAGTAAATATTGAGTATATTTTCGAAGAACAACGGATGGGAACTGCAGGTGCATTGAGCCTACTAAAAAATAAACCAACTGAGCCATTTTTTGTGATGAATGGTGACTTGCTCACAAATGTAAATTTTGAACATTTAGATAGCTATCATATTTCAAATAATTCTATGGGTACAATGTGTGTAAGAGAGTATGATTTTCAAGTGCCTTATGGTGTTGTAAATATAAAAGATAGTAAAATACTTTCTATAGAAGAAAAACCAACACATAAATTTTTTGTAAGTGCAGGGATATATATGTTAAGTCCAGAGATATTGGAATATATTCCTCAAAATGAGTTTTATGATATGCCAACACTTTTTGAAAAACTTATAAGTGAAGAAAAAAATATCATATCATTTCCTTTAAGAGAATATTGGCTAGATATTGGAAGACTAGAAGAGTATAAAAAAGCAAATGAAGAATATGACGAGGTGTTTTAGTAAGTGATACAAAAGGTAAAAAAATGAATTTTAATCTAAATATAGAAAATCTTGGAAATATAAAAAAAGCAAATTTTGTGATAAAACCATTGACTATCATTGCAGGTGAAAATGGTAGCGGAAAAAGTTTTGCTACAAAAAGTATTTATAGTATCTTGGATGCACTTAATAAAGACTATATTACAAGAGAATTTATAGAAAATTTAACATTGATAAAGAAACAATTTGCTGCTTTTGAAGATAAGTTTTCATCACAAGCAGCAGTTGATAGAGAGTTTATTGAAAGATTTCATAATGAATATGATCCTTTTTTAATATCAATGTTTGAAGCATATCAATCATCAGAGTTGGATATACAAGAATTACTATCAAAAGAGTTTGAAGAAAAGTGTATAGATATTATAGAAGCCATAAAGTATTATTATAAACAAAGAGAAACATTAAAAAAATTTCAAATAGTAAAAAAAAACTTAGATGACATTCTTATAAATTTTGAAAAAATAATCAATATTGTAAAGGATTATAAAAAAGTAGTAGTACATGGTATTGAAGAAAATTTAGATGATAATTTTAAAAAAAATTTTCAAGTAACAAATTTAAAAACACTTTTAAATGGTGAATCAAAAAGTAAAAAAATTAAATTTGATATAGATAGCATAGGAAATATGATCACCGATGAAAATGGCATTTTAGATTTTTCCTTCTCTTCAAAAGGAATCATGGAAATTCAAAAACTAAGAAATATAGTTTTTATTGATTCTCCTGTATATCTGAAGATAAGAAAAGGTTTAGAGAAAAGTGAAAATAGATTTCTTTCTAAAACTTTGGATATTTTTAATGATAGATACCTAAAAGGCTATCCTCTTTATATAGAAAAACTTTATGAATTTTTGGATAAGAAATATCTTGATAAACCAGATTTTAAAGAATTAAGTGATGAATTACAAGCTCTTATGAATGGGAAATTAAATATAACTAAATCAGGAGATATAGAATATATTAATGAAAAAGGAATTTCCATACCATTATCGTTAACAGCGATGGGACTTAGTAATATAGGACTTATAGATTTGCTTCTTAGAAATAATATCATAAATAAAGGTTCATTTCTTATCATCGATGAGCCAGAAGCACATCTTCATCCAAAATGGCAAGTGGCACTTGTGGATGTCCTTTATAAAGTAGCACAAGCAGGAGCAAATATAATTATTGCAACACATAGTATAGATATGATAAAGGCAATTGAATTAATAATAAAAAAAGACGATAAAGCAAAAGATTTAATAGCAATCAATAAAATGCCATATAAAGAAAGCTTTACAAATCTAAATGAAAAAGAAAAAATAGAAGAGATACTAAGTGACTTAAGCTCTCCTTTTTATGAAATGTATATGAAAGGTATGATGTGAATATCTTAAAATATAGAGAATATATAGATACAGAATGTTCAAATCATGACAATAAGATTCTTAATAGAAAAGCTTTAAAACTAGATGGATGCAATAGTCTTAAAATGAGTATAGGTTGCAAAGATTTAAAATCTTGTGATTATTTAAAGTATAAAAAAGAAGAGATTTTGCTAATCGAAATATCGGATATAAAAAAACAGTTTGATTCAATAATGATTAGAAAAGATTCACTTACAGTAGAGTCAAAAAAACAGCTTGGTAAAAAATTGAATAAAAAGATAGATCCGAGAAATATCATCAGAGATGAATTAAGAGCTAAATATCTAGAAACAAGTTTAATTCTTAAGCAATTGACAGAAAATGTAAAATTTAATATAAATAAATCAAAAATATTTATCATAGCTATATGCTCAAAAAATATTTCAGATATTATAGCATTTCAATATTTGATAAATGATTTGAAATCAAGTTTGAAAGCATTTTTAAAAGATGTACAAATAATTTTAGCAAAAGATATAGGAATGGTGATTTAAAATATGTATAAAGAAAAAACTTTTTTAGCTATAATTCCTGCTCGTGGTGGAAGCAAGAGATTACCTCGAAAAAATGTACTTGATTTAGCTGGAAAACCACTTATCTCTTGGAGTATTGAAGCAGGGCTAAAAAGTAAGTATATTGATAAGGTTGTAGTAAGTAGTGATGATGATGAGATTTTAAATATCTCAACTAAATTTGGTGCAGATATTATAAAAAGACCAGTAGAATTGGCAAGTGATACGGCTACAACATTTGATGCGATAAAACACACTATAGAGAATATAGAGAGATACGACTATATAGTTTTATTACAGCCTACCAGTCCGCTAAGAGATGAAAAACATATAAACGAAGCAATAGAACTAGTTCAAACAAAAAATGCAGATGCCATAGTAAGTGTATGTGAGATGGATCATAGTCCACTGTGGTCAAATACTTTAGAAAAAAGTTTATCTATGGAAGGTTTTCTCAGAGATGAAGTTTTAAATACACGAAGTCAAGATTTAGAAAAATACTATAGACTAAATGGAGCTATTTATATTTGCAAAACTGAAAAACTATTAGAAGAAAAAAACTTTTTTCTAAAAGAAAATATATTTGCCTATAAAATGGATAGGGAAAGTTCTATAGATATTGATGAAGAGATTGATTTTGATATTGTTAATTTAAAAAAATCTACGATAAAAAAACTTAATATAACTTTAAAATAAAAAATAATGTAATAAGGTATTTATAATGTACAAAGAAAAAACTTTTTTAGCAATTATTCCTGCTAGAGGTGGGAGCAAAGGGTTACCAGGAAAAAATATAAAGGAACTTTGTGGAAAACCACTTATTGCATGGAGTATCGAAGCTGGACTGAAAAGTAAATATTTAGATGAAGTTGTTGTATCTACTGATTATGAAAAGATTGCAGATATAGCTAAAGATTATGGAGCAAATGTCCCTTTTTTAAGACCTGATAATCTAGCAAATGATACTGCTACTTCATTTGATGCAGTTAAACACACTATTGATTATTATAAGACTGAGTTAAATAAAGAATATGATTATATTGTGTTACTTGAACCAACTTCTCCACTACGAGAAGATAATGATATTGATAAGATTATTGAAAAAATTTTAAAATTTGAAGATAGATTTGATTCAATAATTAGTATAGGTGAAGTACATGAACATCCATCTATTATGAAAAAAACAGTCAACCATACTTTAGTACAATACTGGAAAGACTTAGAAATGTCTACAAGAAGACAAGATAATGATATTGCTTTTTTCCCATATGGAGTCGCATATGTTGTTAAAATGGAAGCTTTTTTAGAAGAAAAAACTTTTTATACTAATAGAAATACTTATTTTGAAATAAAAAGATACCAATGTTATGAAATTGATGATATATATGATTTTCTTGCAATAGAGAATATCATGAAATTTGAATGGAGAGTGTAAATGAATTTTTTAGTTATAGGTTTAGGTTCAATGGGTAAAAGAAGAGTGAGAAATTTAATTGCTTTAGGACATATAGATAATATAGCAGGATTTGATCCTAGAAGTGACAGAACTAATGAGGCTAAAGAATATGGTATTAAAGTTTTTAATGATTTTGATGAAGCAGTAATTAATAGTAAGCCTGATGCATTTTTAATTTCTACTCCTCCCAATTTACATATGAAATATGCATACTTTGCAGCTAAGAATAATATTAGTTGTTTTATAGAAGCTTCCGTGGTGGATGCAGATAAAATATTAGAACTTTCAAAAATAATTGAAGATAAAAATATTCTAATGGCTCCATCATGTACTATGAGATATTATCCTGGACCAAGGAAGATTAAAGAGTTAATTGAAAATAATATCATTGGTAAAGTATTAAATTATAACTATCATACAGGACAATATTTACCAGATTGGCATCCTTGGGAAAAGATTGAAGATTTTTATGTTTCTAATCCTGATACTGGAGGTGCGAGAGAAATTGTACCTTTTGAATTAACATGGTTAAATGATATATTTGGTGATTCAACTCCTTTAGCTTGTGTTAGAAAAAAACTTACTGATATACCAGCAAATATTGATGACATATATCATTGTATTTTAGAATATCCAAATAATATTATAGGTAATTTGACCGTCGAAGTTATATCAAGACCAAAAGCTGTTAGAGAATTTAGAGTCATAGGTTCAGAAGGTGAAATTATTTTTAGTGGCGATACAAATGATGTTAAGTATATCAATGCTGAGATGAAAGATTGGATAACAGTTTCTTTCGATACAGGAACAGTTCAAGATGGATATATTAATCCAGAAGAACCATACATCAATGAAGTAAAAGATTTTGTAAATAATGTGACTTTAGCAATACAAGGGCAAAAAACGAATTATTCTAATACACTTGAAGCTGATTACAAGATTTTACAAACATTATACAAATTAGAAGATATTAGTGAGGGAAAACATGACTTATCAAGATAGATTATTAAAAGCAATACCAGGAGGTGCTCACACTTACAGTAGAGGCTTCGACCAATATCCTGTAAATGCTCCTAAAATACTTAAAAGAGGAAAAGGTGCATATATTTATGATGAAAATGAAAATAAATTTTTAGATTATGGAATGGCGCTTCGTGCAGTAAATTTGGGCTATGCAAATGAAACTATTAATAAAGCTGCTTATGCACAAATGGAGTTTGGAAATAATTTAACAAGAGCCTCTTTAATAGAGCTTGAAGCGGCAGAATTATTAATTGATACTATAGATAGTGTTGAAATGGTTAAATTTACAAAAAATGGTTCAACTGCTACAACAGCAGCAGTAAAATTATCTCGTGCATATACAGGTAGAATGATGGTGGCACGATGTGAAGAACAACCATTTTTCTCTTATGATGATTGGTTTATCGGTTCAACACCAATTACTAAAGGTATTCCTCAAAAAGATATTGATAATACTAAGTTGTTTAATTATAACAATATCGAATCACTTGAAAAATTATTTGAACAATATCCAACCGAAATAGCTTGTGTTATTTTGGAACCATCATCAAGTGAACATCCAAAAGATAATTTTCTAAATAAAGTAAAAGAAGTTTGTCATAAATATGGTGCTGTATTTATTCTGGATGAAATGATAACAGGGTTTAGATGGCATTTAAAAGGTGCTCAACACTACTATAATGTTACTCCGGATCTTTGTACATTTGGTAAAGCTATGGCAAATGGTTTTTCTGTTGCAGCAGTTGCTGGAAAAAGAGAAATTATGGAGCTAGGTTCTATTGAAAAAGAGGGGGCTGAAAGACTTTTTTTACTTTCAACTACTCATGGTGCTGAGATGAATGGTCTTGGTGCATTTGTAGAGTCTGTTAAATTTCTAAAAGAAAATAAAGTAATTGAACATATTTGGAAATATGGTAAAGATTTAATCGATTTATTGACTAATATGGCAAAAAAGTATGGTATTGAAAATAATTTTGTAGCTGGTGGGGTTGATTGTAGTCCTTATTATCTAACATTTGATAAAGATGGAAAAAACTCCCTTGGTCTTAGAACGCTATTCTCTCAAGAGATGATAAAAAATGGTGTGATGATGCCTTGGATATCAGTAAGTTATGCACATGGAGAAAAAGAGTTAGCATTAACTAAAGAAGCCTTAGAAAAAACATTTGAAGTTTATAAAAAAGCAGTTGATGAGGGATATGAAAACTATCTTGTTGGTGATGTCATTAAACCAGTATTTAGGAAATATAACTAATGAAAATTGCCCTTGTTTCACTTAATCAAATTTGGGAAGATAAAAAAGAAAATTTAATTTTATGTGAAGCATATATGAAAGAAGCTTCAGATAAAAAAGTAGATTTGATTATTTTTCCAGAGATGACACTTACAGGTTTTTCTACAAATATAGCAGAAACTTCTGAAGAGGAAAAGAATAGTGAAACAATAAAAAAATTTCAAGATTTATCAGTTTTTCATGACATCGCTATTTTGTTTGGTGTAGTAGTAAAAGATAATAAAAAAGCATTAAATAAAAGTATTTTTATTGATAATAAAGGCATTATTTTAGGTAAATATTCAAAAATTCATCCATTTTCTTTTGCTGGTGAAGATAAATATTTTAATGCTGGCAATCAATTAACAGTAGTTAAGTTTAAAGATATAAAAATAGGATTGACCATTTGCTATGATTTAAGATTTCCAGAACTATATAGTGCTTATGCTAAAGAGTGTGATATTCTTGTAAATATTGCTAATTGGCCAGCTAAAAGAATAGATCATTGGAATACTTTACTAAAAGCAAGAGCAATTGAGAATCAAACTTTGGTTGTAGGAGTAAATCGAACTGGTTGTGATGATAATGGTTTGGAATATATAGAAAGTAGTAATCTGTATAATGTAAATGGTGATTTAGAACTGTTTGAAAATTTAAAAGATATGAAGATATATAATATAAATAAAGAATTTACAAAAAAGTTTAAAAATCAGTTTAATACTACTAATGATAGAAAAATAGAACTTTATAAGGAAATAATTTAATGTTAAATAATAAAGTAGTTACAATAACAGGTGGAGCCGGTTTAATTGGTCAGGAATTTGTTAAAGCCGTAGTTGAACAAAATGGTATTGCAATTATTGCAGATATAAATGAAGAAATCGGATTAAAAGTAAAGGATGATTTATCTTTAAAACTTGATACTAAAAATATAGATTTTGTAAGACTCGATATAACTTCTAAAGAATCATTAAATGAATGTATAGATTATTTAAACAATAAGTACAGACATATAGATGCTCTTGTAAATAATGCTTATCCAAGAAATAAGAATTATGCTAGACATTTTTTTGATGTAGAGTATGATGACTTTGTAGAAAATCTAGGACTTAATTTAGGTGGATATTTTATCACATCACAACAATTTGCAAAATATTTTGAAACTCAAGGTCATGGAAATATTGTAAATATATCATCTATTTATGGTGTTATCGCTCCTAAGTTTGAGGTATATGAAAATACACTTATGACTATGCCCGTAGAATATGCTGCAATTAAAGCAGGACTTATTCATCTAACTAAGTATATGGCAAAATACTTTAAAGGTATGAACATCAAAGTAAATGCTCTAAGTCCTGGTGGAATATTTGATAGTCAACACGAATCTTTTTTAGAAAAATATAAAGAAAAATGTCTAAATAAAGGTATGCTTGATAAAAGTGATATTAAAGGAACATTAATTTATTTATTAAGTGATATGAGTAAATATGTTAATGGACAAAATATTATTATTGATGATGGATTTACAATATAAAGAAAGAGGAATTATGAAAAATAAAATAAATAAAGTATTCATTATTGGTTCAAAACCTGATATATTATATCCTGAAGGAATTGTGCCAGATGTAGTTGTAGGTGCAAATGTTGCTGTACAAAGAATACAAAAATATAAAAATGAAGCAACTTTATATGGAGTGGTTAGTAATTATATATTTACAAAAAGAGATAAAGTATGTACGGTTGATTACAATGAAATTAAAGAATCATATGTTGATACATTATTTGTAACTGCATTAAAGACAGTAACAGAAGAATCAAAATATAATTTAAGTCAAACAACTTTTAATCAAAATAATATTATTTACTTAAATGAGAAAATCTTAAATAAGTGTAAAAATAAGTATATAAGTAATAAATTTATTTTAAAAAATTATGGTTTAAAAGGACTTTTCAAATATTATCTTTATAATTTAAAAGGAAAAAAAAATAGGTTTACGCACATATCAACGGGGATGTTATCTTTAGCTATAATGCTTGAACAATACAAAAATATAAAAATGGATATTTATTTGTTAGGAATAGGTATAGATCCTAATTCTGGACATTTTTATGACAAAAATATAATTATGTCTGATTATCATTTAGAAAAAGATAAGGAATTTATAAAAAATGTTGTTAAATTTAATAATTTAATTAATGTGTATGCAACGGATCCTTTACTTAAAAAGTATATTGAATCACATAAATGAAAATTTTAATAACAACACTTGCAATTAGACAGAAATATATTAATGCCTATGGTGGAGAAAAAGCTTTTACTTTTTTTGACTATATTATAGATGCTACAAATGTATTTTTAGAAAATACTATAGAAGAGATTTTTTTAGATGAAATTAAAGATGAAAAAATAAGAAAAATAGATACTCTTAATGAGTTAGTTAATTTTACACAAAATAATAGTATAGATATGATTTTTCTTTTTCATCCTAGGGATACTTCTAATACCGACAAATATATTAACTTCTTGTATAAAAATAACATCAAGTATTCTATAGTTTCTAACAAAGGAACGGAAAGAAACCCAAGCCGAATACTTCATCCTCTAAAAATAATAAAATTTGGCATCAAATACTGTCAGTATAAAATAAAAAATATTTTTTCAAAACAGAAAGCTGAATATCTTTTTACTAATTCATCTTTTTTTAACATGAAAGGTATATACAAATATAATCCAAAACAAGTATTAAAAATAAATCATCTAAATACTGTAAAATCTCAAAAAATAGATAAAATATCAAATATAGGTGTATTTGTAGATCAGTATTTACCATTTCATACAGAAGGTGAGTGTGCAAAAGAAAAATTAGATGGAAAACTTTATTATGAAAGTCTTGAAAAGTATTTGCGTTTAGCAAAACAGAAATATAAACTCGATGAGATAATAATACTATGTCACCCTAATAGTTTGAAAAAAGAGTTAGAATTTATAAAACATCATAAAACTATCTATGGTGATAGTTATAGTTATATAAAGAATAGTAAAATTGTTTTTGGTCATTATAGTAATGCTTTGAGTATTGCAGTTCAATTTGACAAGAAAATAGTGTCGTTGATGTTGCCATTTTTACCAGAGTGTAGAAAAAAAGATCTGTATGAGTTAACCGATAGACTACAAATAGATATTGAAGTTTTTGAAAATAATGAAATAAAGCGTATAAATAAATCAAAGATATTACAAAATATAATAAGATATGCGTATAAAAACTATTTTGCAATTGGATCAGATAGTTTGATCGATAGTTATACAAAAGTAGAATATAAAGTATAACTCAAAAGTACTTTAAGTAAGGGGTATAAATTAATTTGCTTATCTAATTAATTATTTTATAAGTGCAAAATCAATAATATTTTGTGCTCTTTTCTCCCAAGTATAATTTTCTAAAAATATTTCATATCCATTTTGAGCTAGTTTATTTTTTTTGTCTTTATCGTTTATCAAATTATTAATTGCATCTTTCCATTGAGTGATGTTTTTATAGTCTACTAAAACAGCACATTCTTCATTTATAACCTCTCTATAGACTTTAAAGTCTGAACAAATGATTGCTTTTTTTGAAGACATATATTCAAAAAGTTTAATAGGGGACATGAACTCACTAAGACGATTTCCCTCTTTATTACTTTGATATGGTGCAAGTAATATATCACACATATTTCTGTACTTGTAAGTTTCTTTTGGACTTACAAAACCATGAAATATTAAATTTGTATAAGAACCATTGGTTTTCCAAAAATCTAAATCTTTTTGATTTCCACCAATAATATGAAAATCTACATTTTGCATCTCTTTTGCTAACTCTACGATGATTTCTACACCTTTTCCTTTTAGTAAACTTCCTACATATCCTATTTGTACTCGCGATGAATTAAGTTTTACATTTTTAGGGATATCATTATTTGGGATTTTATTTGTTCCACTGTGAGCTACTAGTATAGCATTTGGATTTATATTATATGAGTTTTGATAGATAGTTTTAAGTGCATTCGAAATAGTTACCAATTTTGTAGTTTTAGAACTTTGAATAAATTTATGAAAAAAATAATTTAAAAATTTCTCTTTCTCTTTAAGTGGTTCATGTTTTTCAAATAATGTTAAAAAATCATTTTTTTGTGTTAAATAAAAAGCTAATGATTCATCTCTCCCATAGACTAAATCAGGTTTTATTTCTTTAACTATTGATAAACATCTTAATGAATAAATTCTTTTTTTTAAGTATTTGATATTTGGTGAAAAAACTTTTTTAAGAATAAAGTTTTCTTCTACTCCGTAGTATTCATAAATATTATTAATATTTTTTTCTTCAAGTTTTTTTGTCCACGGAGCCAAAAGAGTCACTTCATGACCTAATACTGCAAAAGCACTACACATTTTCATCACATTTATACTATTTGCTGTTCTTGATGGTATGATTGATCTTGATATATAAACTATTTTCAAATTTTATTCCCTTTTTTATACAAGTAAGTCTAAATACTCTTTTTGTTCTCGTTTTAAAGCAAATATCTCTAATGCTTTGTCGTGATTTGAAACTGCTTTTTGTTTCTCTTCCTCAATATTTTGGGCAACATCAAGAACTATTTCACTTAGGTTTTTTATGTTGTTTTCTTTTGTTAAATGTATATGAAAACCTAAGTCTTTAAATTCTGGGGATGAAGTATCGTTGTAAATAATAGGAATCAGTCCAAATCCAAGTGATTCGATGATCGCATTACTCATCCCTTCCCCTAAGCTAGGAAAGATAAAAATATCACTTTCTTGAAGATATGTTTTAACTTCGCTCGTGTAACCTATAAA
Source organism: Arcobacter sp. 15-2 (assembly GCF_047159865.1). Taxonomy (GTDB): domain Bacteria; phylum Campylobacterota; class Campylobacteria; order Campylobacterales; family Arcobacteraceae; genus JAIOSF01. Next base: position 60,830 of record NZ_AP038804.1, on the reverse strand, counting down.
TTCAACTTTCTTTTGATATGGTGTTGTTTTAAGATAGTTTATCATAGTATAAAAATAATTTTTATCTTGAATATCTCCTAAAAAATTTAATTTAAATTCAATATTATTTTTGTCAAGAATTTCACATGCTTTAATCGCTTCAAACTGCCCTTTGCCAGGATGTATTCTTCCTACATGAATGAGATTAATCACCCCATCATATTTGTTATAAGAGATGTCTTTTTCTAGCTTTAGAGATGAATATATTCTTTGAACTTGTGCCTTTTTTGGTATAGGTAAAATATCAATAATATTTTGTTTCATATACTCGCAGTTCCCCACAAAGCAATCAACTTCTGAATAGAGTAATTTATGAATTAAATCTTTTTTAGATGTCGTTTTTTTAGAACCTTGTCTTATAATGAAGTTTATATTTAACCCTAATGTTGCAAAATATAAAGACTTCATCTCTGAAGCTCCAAGAAAAATAATATTTTTAATATTGTTATCAATTAAGATTTTTCTTACTTGTTTGATAAGTTTTAAACTTAAATTACTACTAAAAGAAACTTCATGAACTTTGATACTATAGTTTTCAAAATGTTCTTTTTTATTTATTATGTAGCTATTATCTCTTGCAATAAATTCTGTTTCTACTTTACTGCTGAGTAACCTTGCTAGTTTTACAGAGGCTAATTCCATTCCACCATTTACTCTTGATAAACATATAACTGCAGTTTTTTGTTTCATTTAGTACCTTTAAAAATGCATTATATCTAATATAAATTAAATTTATTATATAATATGTGTTATTTAAATAAAAGGTCATAATGTTTTGAAAATCACTGCAAATATAATTACACTGAATGAAGAAAAAAATATAGAAGCTGTTATAAAATCAGTTCAAACTGTTTGTGATGAAGTTTTGGTTGTAGATTCTTTAAGTAATGATAAAACTTGCGAAATAGCTGAACATTTAGGTGCAAGAGTTATTAAGCAAAAATACTTAGGTGATGGTCCTCAAAAAGCTTTTGGAGAAAACTATGCTACAAATGATTGGATTTTAAGTATAGATGCAGATGAACGACTGGACTTAAATGCAATTGAAGAGATACAAAAACTTGATTTAGAAACCACTTCTTATGATGGTTTCTCATTTGCAAGAAAAACTTATGTAGGGGATAATTTTATTAAACTTTGGTATCCAGATAGAGTTACTCGACTTTATAACAGAAAAAAATGTGCCTATTCAAAACAAAAAGGTCATGCTAAAGTAGAAGCTAAAAATGTTTGTGATTTAAAGGCTGATATGCTTCATTATTCTTATGAAGATTATATACAAATGATACGAACTACTGAAAAGTTTATCAAAAGAGGTGCCCAAATATCTCTTGAGTCAGGAAAAAAAGCATCATCATTAGATCCATTTGTTCATGGAGTAGGGGCTTTGTTTAAAGCTTTGGTTTTAAAAGGTGGAGCTTTTCATGGTATTCATGGTTGGAATGTTGCTGTGATATCTGCATATAGTTCTTATATGAAATATGCGTTAATGCTTGAGATGCAAAAAAATGACAAATAAAAAGATACTAGAAGTTTGTCTTTCTCCTGATTTAGGTGGATTAGAGCTATATATGAGTAACTGCTCCAATGAACTATCAAAAGAGTTTGATGTGTCTTGTGTAGTCTCTACAAACTCAAAACTCAAAGATTTTATAAAAAATGTTAAAACATTTGAGATACAAAGAAAAAGTAGTTTTTCATTCGTTTCATCTTTTAGGTTAGCAAAAATAATTGACCAAGAAGATATAGATATAGTACATCTTCATTGGACAAAAGATATCCCTATTATAGTATTAGCTAAGTTATTGTCAAAAAGAAAACCAAAAATAGTACAAACACGACATATGACTATGACAAGATTTAAAGATGATTTTTATCATAATTTTTTATATAAAAATATCGATACTATTATTTGTGTGACAAAAGCACTAGAAGATCAAATAAATAAATTTATTCCAGAAAAAACTCGACCAAAAACAAAAGTGATCTACCTTGGAGCCAATGCACCTGAACTTTTATGTGATGACAAAATAGAAGAGTTTAAAAAAGAGTTGGAAATAGGCAGTGCTTTTATAGTAGGGCTTGTAGGTAGAATCAATGAATTTAAAGGTCAGCATTTACTTATAGAAGCTATGAAATTGTTAAAAGAGAAAGAGTTAAATATAAAGGCATATATAGTTGGATCTGCTATGAATAATGAATATTTAGAAAAACTTAAACAACAAGTAAAAGATTATTCTCTTGAAGATAATATTATATTTACAGGTTTTACAAAAGAGCCTACAAAGTTTATGCAAGTATCTGATGTGATTTTGATGACTTCCAAAAATGAAACTTTTGGATTAGTTACAGTAGAGGCTATGAAAGTTGGCACAGCTGTTGTTGGCTCTAATAGTGGAGGGGTACTAGAAATCATTGATGATAAAGAAAGTGGACTTTTATTTGAAACTGGAGACTTTAAAGATTTAGCTTCAAAAATAGAGATGCTTTATGATGATAAAGAGTTGAAAAATAAACTTGCCAAAGCTGGACATAAAAAAGCAAATGAATGTTTTGATAGTAACAAACAGTTTGAAAAGTTAAATAGTTTTTTGAAAATGATTTAGGAGAAAGAGTGTTAACTTTAGAAGAAAAAGACTTTATGGCAAGAGGAGGTGAGAGAGAATGTTTCTTTCATCCTTCAGATTCAAAAAAAATAATCAAAATTTTATATAAAAAAAATGGTACTTATGCGTATGGTGGAAGTAGAAATAACATAGAGTACAAATACTATAAGTTTCTTGAAAAATCGAAAATACCTTTTTTGCATATATCAAAATGTTATGAATTTGTCGACACAAACTTAGGAAAGGGTTTAGTTTTTGATAAAGTATATGATTATGATGGAAAAATTTCTGCTCCTTTAACACAAATAATTCTTAAAAAAAGATTAGATATTAAAACAGAAACTCTTGTGATGAATGAACTCAAAAATTTCATTTTTGAAAATAATATATTATTTATAGATAATGCATTAAATAATATACTTTGTTGTGAATATGAAAAATCTAAATTTAGATTGATTATTATTGATGGACTAGGTGGGAAAAGAGAAGGTTTTAAATTTTGGTTTTATCTACACTCAAAAATGTATACTAAATATAAAATTAGAAAACAATGGAAAGATTTTATAAAAAAATATACTTTTTTTAAAAAAAACTTAATTAAGTATAAAAAAGGAAGAGATAAAAATAAATGATTTCAAAAAATGTTATACTCAATGATGATCTTCTCATAGCAAAAGGAAGTGGTAGGGCTTGTTATATTCATCCCGAAGATAGTACAAAAGTTATTAAAGTCACATATTCAGAGGAAGGGATAAGTAATGATCAGAATTTTATTGATTATGAATATAGTAAATATTTACGAAAGCACAAGAAAAATTTATCTAATTTAGTATTGTCTTATGATTTTATTAAAACAAATCTAGGGGATGGTTTAGTATTTGATAGAATAATGAACTATGACCAATCAAGTGTCAAGTCATTTAGATATTTGTTAGCAAAAAAAATTATAACAGTTGAAGAGCAAAAGAAATTATTAACTGAACTTAATGAATATTTAGAAAAAGAAGATATATTATTTATTGATAATAGTTTGACAAATATTTTATGCCAAAAAGATAAAGAAAATAACTATAAACTAATGATTGTTGATGGATTAGGTGCAAAGAGAAGAGGTTTGAAATTTTGGCTTTATTTAAATTGTTCATTGTACAGAAAGTATAAAGTAAAAAAACAATGGATAAAGTTAATGAAATCATATAAAAAAGATTTAAAAAGAACAACCTTAAATAAAAATCCAATTACACGATTTTAGGTTAATAAACTCTATCAATTAAAAATACAATAAGGAAATTTTTGAACATTAAATTTGAACTAAATACCAACTATAAAATAATGGAACAGTTTTTATTGGATATAAAAAAATATTTTAATAATAACTCAAATAGTATTCATAAAGCTAGAAATGAACTAAAGGTTATAGAATTTGAAAGAATGGATACAGTTGTTAAATCTTTTAAAGTTCCAAATATACTCAATAAAATAATATATACATTTTTTAGAGAATCAAAAGCAAAAAGATCATATAAATATTCTATAAAGATAGAAAAGTTTGTACCTAAACCTATAGGTTATATAGAATTTTATAAAAATACTCTATTGGATGAAAGTTATTTTATTAGTGAAAAATTTGATTATACTTATACCATAAGAGAAGCACTAAAAAAACAACTAAATAAAACAGATGATGAGTACAATGCTATTTATAAAGCATTTGCAAAATTCACTTTTGAACTACATGAAGAAAATATATTTCATGATGATTATTCTCCAGGGAATATTCTTATCAAAGAAACAACAGATGGCTATGAGTTTAAAATAGTTGATATAAATAGAATGAGTTTTGATAAGTTATCAGAAATAAAAAGGGCTCAGAATTTTGAAAAGCTTTGGGCATTAGATGAGATATTGGAAGTTATGGCAGATGAATATACTAAATATCATAAGACTTCTAATAAAAAAGAATTTAAACAAAATGTGTTGTATTTTTCAAATAAAAATAAAAAAATAAAAAACTTCAAAAAAAGAATAAAAGGAAATCCTGTAACAGACTAGGTTACAGTAATGATACATGATAAGTGATATTAATGAAATAAGTAAAAATTTACAAGAATTTTTTAGTATAAATGAGTTGCAGTGTGTAAGTGACAACTCTCATAGTTACTATTTAAAAGAGATAAAAGTGGATAATATTTTAAATGAAGTTTTTAAAATATGTTCTCTCAATGAATATTGTTTTAGTATTTTCAGGGATAAATTTGCTCAAATAAAAGTTATAATTTTTGATAAATATGAGAATGACTCCATAGAGTTTTTATTTTATACAATAGATCCAAATGAGATACTTCTTGATGAACAAACAAAGTACACTAAACGAGTCAATTTTTTACGAAAATTAAAAATACTTCCAGTAATAGGTCCTGATGGAGCTGGTAAAACTACATTATTGACACAAGTTATTAAAGAGCTTAATCAAAAAATATTTTATAAAAGATTTAAAAAAATTGTTAGGCGTTCGATAATTTACAATATTGTACAACCTATAAATAAATATTTTTTAACAAAAAAACTTGGTCGAAAACCAGAAAAAGATCAGCATGATGATATACATTATCTTCTTATTATTTTTGCAGGTTTAGGATACTACCCTTATTTGTTTTTTCAATCATTATTCAAAAAAAATATAATTATATTGGATAGATTTTTTTATGATTATTTATTAAAAGATATTTCATTTATGGAGAAAAATACTTGTTTAAGAAAGAATTGGAAATTTCTTTTAAAATTTATTCCTCAATCGTATTGGATTATTCATCTTGATGCTAATGCAGAAATTATATTGTCACGAAAAGAAGAGTTGTCTTTCGATGATATTGAGAAATATAGAGAATTGAATTTTATGTTATATTTAAATAAGCCATCAGTAGTTTATTCATACATTAATACAGGGTTAGAAATTGAAAGATGTAAGAATATATTGTTAAAAACAGGAAGAAAATCAAAGGTTTTTAATGACTAAGAATTTAGAGCGTAAATAATATGAATATATTAATCACAAGACACGATAAAATAGGGGACTTTATGACTATGCTTCCTGTCTGTAAAGTTTTAAAAGAGCAGACGAACCATAAGATAGTTATGCTCGTTTCTAAAGTAAATGTGGCAATTGCACAAAAGCTTGACTTTATTGATGATGTTATTGAGTATAGTGAAGATACTTTTACACTTTTAAAAAGATTAGCTCCGTATAAATTTGATGTGAGTATTAGTGGGTATATCGATGTTAATTTAGGATTTACTTTATTTTTAGCGCGTATTCCTATGCGAATTGCACCTGCTACAAAAATTGCACAAATATTTTTTAACAATAAAGTGAAGCAAAGAAGAAGTAAAGTAGAAAAAACTGAGTGGGCTTATAATCTTGACTTACTTAAACAGTTTGATAATAATCTAGATTTAAATTTTTCTAAACCACTTGTAAGTTTAGATGTTAAAAGAGAAGATAGGGTGATATTTCATGCTGGTTTTGGTGGAAGTAGCGATGGAAATCTTACTCTTGATGAGTATTTAACTCTTGCAAAAAAAGTGAGTCAAGATAGTGATTCTGAAGTGGTGTTTTGTTTTGGTCCTGATGATAAAGAGACTCAAGAGTATATCTTGAAAAATCTTGATTTTGAAGCTACGATTAGAGATGATTTTACTTCTCTTTGGGACTATACAACTTATATAGCTACATCAAAGCTTTTTGTTAGTACTTCAACAGGACCTATGCATTTAGCTGGACTGACAAATACTCCAACTTTATCATTTTTTGGAAGTAATCTGTTTGCTAGTTCTAAAAGGTGGGCAACAATAAGTGACACAAAATATCAACACAATTATGAGATACCACCAAATTATGGCAAAGAATTTTATGATATAATAGAACTTAAACTAATGGAGATAATAAAATGAACAAATATACAAACATAGATTTTAATAATAAAACAATTTTAATAACAGGAGCTGCTGGATTTATAGGGAGTAGTTTAGCATTTTATTTTCAAGAAAATTATCCGCAAGCTAGAGTTGTGGCTTTTGATATGTTTAGAAGTGGAGAGACTTTTTCAAATGGAAACTTAAAAAGTTTTGGACACTTTAAGAATCTTTTGGGTTTTAAAGGTATAGTAATTAGTGGTGATATTAACGATAAAATTGCTTTACAGGAGTTAGAAGAAAATTATAGCTTTGATTATATTTTTCATCAAGCAGCGATATCTGATACAACTGTTGGTGAACAAGATTTGATGATGAAAACAAATGTAAATGCTTATGAAGATCTTCTTAAAATTGCTATAAAACATAGTGCAAATATGATATATGCAAGTTCAGCTGCTACTTACGGAGATAGCGATAGATTTGAAGTTGGCTATGAACAACCTAACAACGCTTATGGTTTTTCAAAAGTGATGATGGATAATATCACAGCCCAATACCTTAAAAAAGATTTAGATATCTCTATCGTTGGACTAAAGTATTTCAATGTTTATGGTCCTAGAGAATTTTTCAAAAACTCGACAGCTTCTATGGTAGTGCAGTTTGGTCATCAAATTTTAAAAGGTCTTACTCCAAAACTTTTTGAAGGTAGTGATAAGATTTTGAGAGATTTTATCTATATTGACGATATTATTCAAGCCAATATTAAAGCTTGTAAACCTAAAAAATCTGGCGTATATAATGTAGGAACAGGAAAAGCTAGAAGTTTTGAAGATATTGTAAATATTTTACAAAAAGAGCTTAAAATTGATAATGGAAAAGAGTATATGCCTAATCCATTCATAGGTTCGTATCAGTTTTTTACTCAAGCAAATATTGAAACAACAAAAGAGAACTTAGGGTATGAGCCACAAGTATCTATGGAAGAGGGTATAAAAGCATACATTCCTGAGATAAAAAGACTTTTTGATACAGAGGTAAAAAAGTAATGCCTGATACAAATTTTACAAAGAAGCCAAATATTTTAGTGATTGGTGATTTGATGATTGATCATTATTTATGGGGAAGTACAAATCGTATTTCACCTGAAGCACCTGTTCAAGTTGTTGATATTCAAAAAGAAACAACTGTTTTAGGTGGTGCAGGTAATGTTGTGAATAATCTTGTATCACTTGGTGCTGATGTTATGGTGATATCAGTTGTTGGAGAAGATGAAGTATCTAAAGAGTTAACTCAAATGCTTGAAGATATAAAAGTGCGACACTATTTAATATGTGATGAAAATAGAAAAACAACCAAAAAAAGTAGAATCATAGCTTCTGCACAACAAATCATACGCTATGACCAAGAGTCAAAAGAGGATATATCTGCAGAAAGTGAAGCTTTAATTACTGTTGGACTTTTAAAAATAATTGAGCAATTTGATGTTGTATTAGTTTCTGATTATGGGAAAGGTGTTATTACTGATAACTTAATGGCTAAAATAAATTTTTGTGCTTCTGGTAAAGAGGTGAAAGTTTTAGTTGATCCTAAGGGTGATGATTATAGTAAGTACATTGGTAGTTATTTACTTACTCCAAATAAAAAAGAAGCAGAATCTGCTACTAAAATTGATATTAAAGATGATGAGAGTTTAAAGGTTGCACTCAAAAAATTACATAATACTGCGTGTTTACAAGTGCCTATGATCACATTGAGTGAAGATGGAATAGCAATTTTAGATGAAAACGATAAAGTGATAAAAAAACCAACCGTTGCAAGAGAAGTGTTTGATGTGACAGGTGCTGGAGATACTGTGTTAGCTTCTTTAGGGTACTGTTTGGCTTTAGAAAAAAGTATTATCGATTCTATTGAGTTTGCAAATTTAGCTGCTGGGGTAGTTGTAGGCAAAATTGGATCTGCAACAGCTTCTTTAGAAGAGATAGAAGAGTATAAAAGTAGTCTTCATAAAAGTAGTATCGAATCACACATTAAGAGTTTTGAAGAGATCGAATCAACTGTAGCAAGGCTGAAAAAACAAAATAAAAAAATAGTATTTACAAATGGCTGTTTTGATATTTTGCATAAAGGGCATGTTCAATATCTTGATAAAGCTAAATCATTTGGAGATGTTCTTATTTTAGGACTCAACAGTGACGCAAGTGTAAGTGCACTCAAAGGACCAAATCGACCTATAAACTGTGAAGATGATAGAGCATATATTTTAGCAGCTTTGGAAAGTGTTGATTATGTTGTAAAATTTACAGATGATACTCCACTTAGTCTTATTGAGATAGTTAAGCCTGATGTTTTAGTAAAAGGTGGAGACTATGAAGGTAAAAAAGTTGTAGGTAGTGAAATAGCTGGTGAGCTTAAACTTGTCCAGTTTGTGGATGGTAAAAGTACCACAAAAACTATAGAAAAAATACAAGCCAGTGAAGCTTAAAATTTATACTATAATAGGATAGTTTGTGAAAATATTTATAGAGATACCAACTTGGCTTGGTGATGCTGTTATGGCAACACCTGCAATTGAAAATATAGTACAAACATATCCTAGTGCTAAATTTACTATTTTTGGTTCATTTGTATCTACAAAGCTTTTTTTAGAACATCCAAATGTAAATAATATAATAATAGATAATAGTAAATCAAAAGGCAACCGATATAAAAATCTTTTTAAATTAGCAAAAAAAGAGAAAAAATTTGATTTGGCAATTAGTTTTAGAAAAAATTTTACTACAAAGTTTTTACTTTATTTTATTGATGCGAAGAAAAAATTTTATTATAAAAGATTTGATAAAAAGCTAAAAACACATCAGGTGATACGCTACAATGACTTTATCAATCGTAGCCTCAAGATTAATACAAAACCTCAAAAACTTAAAATTTATCAAAATTTAGAAAAAAAAGAGAGTACAAAAAAAATACTGGGAATTAATCCTGGAGCTACCTATGGAAGTGCTAAAAGATGGTATCCTGCAGAGTTTGCGAAAGTTGCAATTGTTCTTTCTAAATACTACGATATCAAAATATTTGGTGGACCTAGTGAAACTGAGATAGCAGGAGATATTGAAAAATCTTTGGTAAAATCTGGCGTAAACAACTATGAAAACCTAGCTGGTAAAACAAGTGTAGAAGAGCTTATTGAAAATATCTCAAATTTAGACTTGTTTATCACTAATGACTCTGGACCTATGCATGTAGCAGCGGCTTTTGATGTTCCAACAGTTTGTATTTTTGGACCTACTAGACACAATGAAACAAATCAATGGCAAAATACTCACGAGATGCTATTACGAAAAGAAATGGAGTGTAGTCCCTGTATGAAGAGAGTATGTCCTCTCAAAGATGAAAAAGAAAATCATGCCTGTATGAAACTTATTACGGCACAAGATGTACTAGAACGATTACAGCAAGAATCAATCATCTAAAGGCTTTATAATATGAAGTTACAAAAGATTATTCAAGTATCGATTATTAGCTCTTTTTTATCTTCATCTTTATTGGCTTCAAAACCTGAACTTTTTCTTCTAAAAACATACAAAGATCAAAATATTACAGGTTGGGTTATGAGTGAAAAGCTTGATGGTATAAGAGCATACTGGGATGGGAAACAGCTTTTAAGTAGAAGTGGTAAAATTATACATGCACCACAATGGTTCACAAAAGACTATCCAAACTTTGAGATAGATGGTGAACTTTGGAGTAAAAGAGATGATTTTGAAAATATCTCTTCCATTGTTAGAGATAAAGTTCCATCAAAAAATTGGGATGAAATCAAACATTATATTTATGAAGTTCCAAATGCAAAAGGGATGTTATTTCAAAGATTAGAAAAAGTAAAACCTTATGAAAATGAAAATATAAAGATATTGCCACAAATAATAATAAAAAATAAACAACATCAAAATGATTTTTTAGACGAGATTGAAGAGAAAAAAGGTGAGGGAATTGTTGTTCGTGACCCTAATACTTTGTATATAAATAAGCGAACAAACAAAGCTTTGAAGATAAAAAAATTCAAAGATACCGAGTGCAAAATTATTGGATATACAGAAGGAAAAGGTAAATATTTTGATAAAGTAGGGGCTATTATTTGTCAACTTCCTAGTCAAATTATATTTAAAATAGGGAGTGGATTGAGTGATAAATTTAGAAATAATCCACCAAAAACAGGAACAACAATCACCTTCAAATACCAAAATATCACCAAGTATGGGAAGCCTAGATTTCCTATATATTTAAGAATAAGAGAGCAATAATATGGAACAAAAAACACCATTTATATGGGATGAATATTCTGATCAACCGCATGTTATTAGAGATAAATCATACAAAAAAACAATGAGAAAAAGATATAAAAATGACTTTTTAAAGATGTTAGGAACGACACTTTTTATGTTTCCATTATCTGTTTCATTGATGAAAATATTCACTAAAAAACAGTCCAAGGATTTTTTGAAAGAGGAGTTCTATGGTTTGGGTGTAAACTTAGATAAAGGTGAGTTTCAACAAGAGCTTATAGAAGAGCTTGGAGTAAAGTCGTTAATCATTAGAGTCCCATTAAGTGATATACAAAATTTAGATAGATATTATGAGTTTGTTAAAAGTTTTGGCACTGACAAAAAAATCCTTTTAAATATAATGCAAGATAGAATTCATATAGAAGATATTGACCTATTAAAGTTACACATAATGGAAATATTTAATACCTTTAAAGATATAACACAAGAGTATCAAATTGGAACAACAATCAATAGAGCAAAGTGGGGCTTTTTTGCAGTGAAAGAGTATCTTGATTTTTATAAAACTGTACAAGATATAAGGGATGAAAAGTATTCTACACTCAAACTCTTAGGTCCATCTGTTATTGACTTTGAGTATCACTATACTATACGAGCTTTGTTCAATAATTTTCCTATAAAGTTTGACAAACTTTCCTCTTTGCTTTATGTTGATAGAAGAGGTGCTCCTACAAATACGCAAATGGGAATTTTTGATACGAAAAATAAAATTGATATGCTTTACTCTCTTGTAAAACTTAGCCCAAAAATGAAAAGCGATGATATCTATATCACCGAAGTAAATTGGCCGCTTAGTGGAACAGCACCTTATGCACCGACGAGTGAACTTGAGTGTGTGAGTGAGGATGATTATTCAAGATATATGTTGGAGTATTTTCAAATTGCAAAAGATTCGCAAAAAGTGCAAAAAGTTTTTTGGCATCAACTTATTGCACCTGGTTATGGACTTGTCGATAATAGAGATGGAAAGATTCGAAAAACAAAAGCATTTTATGAGTTACAGAAACTATTAAAATAATTTTCTAATATAATTAAAATTTATATAATAAAGTTGATAATGATTATTATATTAAAGTATTATTAAGTATATTTTATGTAATATTTGATAATGATTATTAGTAATAAAGGATAAATATGTTAAAAAATATATTAGCTACTGCACTTGTAGCAACAATCGGATTTTCTGCAACTCAAGAGGTAAATATCTATTCTCATAGACATTATGATACAGATAAGCAACTTTATAAGATGTTTGAAAAAAATACAGGTATTAAAGTAAATATTGTAAAAGCAAAAGCAAATGAACTTATCAACAGATTAGAAAGTGAAGGGAAAAACTCTCCTGCTGATATTTTAATCACTTCAGATGCAGGTCGATTATATTTAGCACAAGAAAAAGGTTTACTGCAAACTATTAACTCTAAAATTTTAAATGAAGCTGTACCAGAAAATTTAAGACAAAAAAATGGATACTGGTTTGCTTTGACAAAAAGAGCAAGAGTTATTGTATACAACAAAGATAAGGTGAACCCTTCGGAACTATCTACTTATGAAGACTTAACATCTCCAAAGTTTAAAGGTAAAGTTTTAATTAGAAAAGCAAGTAATATCTACAACCAGTCGCTTTTAGCGTCAATGATAGCTCATGATGGTGAAAAAAATGCAAAAGCTTGGGCAAAAGGTATGGTGAATAATTTTGCAAGAACACCAAAAGGAAGTGACAGAGATCAAATGAAAGCAGTTGCTGCAAATGTTGGTGATGTTGCTGTTGTAAATACTTATTATGTAGGAAAACTTTTAAACTCAAAAAAAACAAGCGAAGTAAAAGTTGGAGAAAAAATGGGTGTTTTTTTTCCTAATCAAAATGATAGAGGAGCACATATAAATATCTCAGGAGCGGGTGTTGCTAAATATAGTAAAAATAAAGAAAATGCTGTTAAACTGTTAGAATTCTTAGTATCACCTAAAGCTCAAGGTATGTTTGCAGAAGCAAACTATGAATATCCTGTAAATAAAAATGTTAAACCATCTGCACTTTTAGAATCTTGGGGAACTTTTAAAGAAGATACTTTAGATTTAGAAGAGTTAGGTAAAAACAATGCAAAAGCAGTAAAAATATTCAATGAGGTGAACTGGAAATAATATTGATGTTCAAAAAATTACAAATACCATCTAGCTGGATAAATATATCCACTCTTCTTACTTTTATTTTGATTGTACCAATTGCATTAATCGTTTCAAATGCTTTTGGTGCACAAAGTGATACATTAACTCACTTAAAAGAAACAGTTTTAAATGACTATATTATAAACACGCTAATTTTATTAGCAGGTGTTTGTAGTCTAAGTTTAATTTTTGGAGTAGGAAGTGCGTATTTTGTAACTTTTTATAACTTTCGGTTTTCTAAGTTTTTCTCTATTGTACTTATTTTGCCGTTTATTATCCCTTCTTATATTTTAGGATTTATCTATTCTGATATTTTAGGGTTTTATGGACCACTACATCTTTTTTTAAGAGATATGGGAATCAAAGATTACTTTGATGTTTTAAATATGAAGTCGGTTATTATTATTTTAGCTTTGGCGCTTTATCCATATATTTATCTTATTGTGAAATCTTCTTTTTCAAAACATTCTAGCTTTTTATTAAATCCTGCCTTATCATTAGGGATTGGTAGATTTAAAATATTTTATAAAATTATATTACCACTTTCACGACCTGCTATTATTGGGGCATTGTCTTTGGTGATGATGGAAACTATTAGTGAATATGGTTTGGTAAAATATTTTGGAGTAGATACTTTGAGTACTGCTGTATTTACAGCTTGGTTTGGACTCAATGACGCAAATAGCGCCGCGTATATCTCTACTATTGCAATGGCAATGGTTTTTACTATACTTATTATAGAAAAGTTTAATAGAGGAGGGGCTCGATATAAAGTAGAGTCTGTATCAACTCCTATAAAAAAAATAAAAACAAATTTAGTAGGTCAGATACTTATCATAGGATTTTTACTTATACCATTTACTTTTGGTTTTTTGATTCCTATTATTTGGATAGTAAAATACTCACTTATACATTATTCTTTTGTTTTAGATGAGGAGTATGTTCAAACTATTTTAAATAGTTTTTTTGCGGCTTCTATTTCTGCTTTGTTGATAGTAATGATTGCAATTATATTAGGATATAGTGCAAGAATTTTTGATAATAAGTATATGAAATATCTTTTAAAAATTGCTACTTTAGGATACTCTATTCCAGGAGCTGTTATTGCTGTTGGTGTGATCATTTTAAGTACAACTATAGATAACTACCTTATTGAAAATTTTGGCTTTGATAAGCTTCTTTTAGGTGGTACACTATTTATACTTTGTTTTGGTTATATAGTACGATTTTTGGCAGTTGCTTTAAATAGTGTAGAATCTTCATTTGAAAAAGTAGGAATCAATGTAAACAAAGCTTCACGAAGTTTAAATAAATCATTTTTAACTACACTCGTAAAAGTAGATTTTCCACTTATAAAAAGTGGTGTTATTGCTGCTTTTATTTTAGTTTTTATAGATATTTTAAAAGAGTTACCAGCAACACTTATTTTGAGACCTTTTAACTATGAAACACTCTCAACAAAAACATATGAGTTGGCATCTATTGATATGGTTCAAGAATCTTCTATTTATGCTCTTACTATAGTTTTAATATCAATCATACCAATCATTTATACTTTGAAGGAAAGCAATGAAAAACATACTAACTCTTAACAATATATCAAAATCTTTTGACAATAATGAAATTTTAAAAGATATAACACTTGATATAGAAAAAGGAAAAATTATATCACTTTTAGGAAAAAGTGGAAGTGGTAAAAGTACTTTGTTGAATATTATTGCTGGATTTGAGCAAAGTAAAACGGGAATATTATGTTTAAATAACAAAATTTTATCAGACCAAAAAATATTTATAGAACCACAAAAAAGAAATATTGGTTTTGTATTTCAAAACTATGCACTTTTTCCCCATATGACTATTTTTGATAATATCACATTTGGAATTGAAAACTATCAAAAAGAGGAAAAAAATAAAATTGCAAAAGAGTTACTAGAACTAGTACACTTAAGTGGATATGAAAAAAGATATCCACATGAATTATCAGGTGGTCAGCAACAAAGAGTTGCTCTCATTCGAGCAATGGCACTTAATCCTGAACTTATTTTACTCGATGAACCTTTTAGTGGAATAGATACTATGCTAAAATCACAAATTCAAAAAGAGCTTTTACAAATACTAAAGTCAACACATAAAACAGCCATCATAGTTACACACGATAGTAGTGAAGCGATGGCGATGAGTGACAAAATCATCTATTTGGAAGATGGCAAAATCATGCAGTATGATACCCCTGTAAATATCTACAAAAAACCAAAAACAAAAAATATCGCCAAAAGTTTTGGAATAGCGAATTTTATCAAAAAAGATGATATAGAGTATTGTGTAAGAGTAGATGAGTGTAGGTTAAGTGATGAAGCAGGGGAGTACAAAGTATCTATAGTATCACAAAGCTTTCAAGGGGATAAATATATATTAGATGTACAGTTTGATAACAATATATTTACAGTATACTCACCAGTATGTTTAAGTGATGAAAACTTATTTTTATCAATTTCTTGGGATGATGTTGTAGAAGTTACTTAGATTTAAAAATTTAACTTTTTCAACACATCATCAATCGCATCAAACTCATCTGCAACATTTACTATAGCTTTTTTATCTACAACTTCAAACATCGGCATAAATATTTTTATATCAGCACTAGCACGAGTGATGGCTACATACGCTAGTCTATATTTTTCTTCATCACTTATATATCTGTTATCTGAAAGTGAAAAAAGGTCTATATAGGCTATATCATGAGTGCTACCCTG
The DNA here is from genome assembly GCF_047159865.1 of Arcobacter sp. 15-2. Taxonomy (GTDB): domain Bacteria; phylum Campylobacterota; class Campylobacteria; order Campylobacterales; family Arcobacteraceae; genus JAIOSF01. The sequence goes on along the minus strand of NZ_AP038804.1, from coordinate 45,008 downwards.
TAGTTTATGTATGGTTGATGAGTGTACATATTGTACATCGGCAAACATATCTCTTACAGCATAAAAAGTTTGCCATAGCTCTTTTTTTCTTGGGTGTTGGGCTCGTTTTGCTGAACTCACTATCGATTTTAGTTTATCGTTAAATACTTTGATACTAGTAGGTTCTAGCACTCGAAATATTTGTTGTTCCATTGCACCCACATCTCTACACTCCCAGTAGTTTATATCTAAGGTTTCATGGTACTTCATAATTGCACTTGCTAGTTCTACAACTTGACCATTGTGATACAGTGAGATGTCATTTACACTATATGCTTCTCTAAATCGTATCGTATCACCTCTTAAAAAAGTAGGAGGATTAAATACTTGTCTTTGTTCCCAAAATTTAGTACGGATAAGTTTGTTAAAAGAATCTACATCGCTATTTTTGTATGTTGCTATGATTTTGTCTTCATGATACCACTTTTCATTTTTATAAAAGTCTGCTAAAAAATCTCTATGGTTATTAAAAAAAGTTAACTCTTCAGTATAATTTTCACTAAAAAACTGTTTGAGTGGAATGAAATTTTTACTTTGGATACTCTCTCGTAGTTTTGTAGCAATATTGATAATATAACTATCTTTTGCTTGTCGTACCACTTCTGTAAGTGAAAACCTATTCTTGAGTTTATATATTTGGTTTTCACTATTATCTACAGGCAATAACTGAAAAGGATCACCTATAAAAAAGACAAAGTTTACTCTTTCTTCTTCAATAGCTTCTTGAATATAATGAAACAGTTCAGAGCCTATCATGGAGCTTTCATCTACTATTAAAATAGAAGCACTATCGTGAGTTTTTTTAGTTTTGTCTACTTTAAAAGTTTCAATACCCTTATCAAAATCTCGAAAAGGTTTAATACCCAAAAAAGAGTGAATAGTCTTACAGCTAGCTTGTATTTTATTTTTTCGTAACATCTCAGAGATAACACCCACAGCCTTATGTGTAGGTGCAGTTATAGTAAAACTAAAATCGGTATCTTTTTTATCACGAAAATATTTTGCAAGTTGTGAAGTAAGAAAAGTTTTACCAGTACCTGCTGCTCCTGTAAGAGAAAGCATATAATCAGAAATATCATCTGATTTTAAAATACTTTTTACTCTTTGGTCTATGAGTGTTGTGATATTGTTAAACACCTCTTGTTGATGAGATGTTAATTGTGGAGCTGTTTTATTTTGCTCTAAAGGTGTAGTTTGTTTTATTAGTTCATTCATATATTTATTTTGTCCACTTTTGTAGTTAAGTTATATAAGAAAACAAATACCACATCTATCTCTCATTTTAGCATGTATTTTATCATAATTTTTGTGATATTTATATTTAGAGAAGATATGATTTATTTCTATTATCTTAAATAACTATCTTTATTTTCCTATCCATCGATACTCCATGATAAAGTTTGATTTGCAAATAGTGGAACAACACACTCATCCTTATAAGTGTATTCAGCTGGTACTACAAAATCTTTTTTTATGAGTTTTATGCTTTTTTGAATAGGTTTTAATCCATAGATTTTTTGTGCATTTAAACTTACAAAAGCATTTAAATTATCTAGTTGTCCATACTCTTCAAAAAGTTGCGTGAGTGTTTGTATAGCTATAGAAGAAGAAAATATTCCAGCAGCACCGTCGTTACACTCTTTTGTCTCTTTCCTATGAGGTGCTGAGTCTGAACCAAACATCACTTTTGGATGTGCATTTAAAGCTAGCTCTTGTAAAGCTAGTTTATCTTCTGGTCTTTTAACTATTGGTTTACAAAATACATGAGGATTTAGCATTCCACCTGCTACATCATCAAAAGTTAACATCAAATGATGAACAGTAAGTGTTGCATAAAGATTGTCATATTTTTTAAGTAAATTGATTGATTCTTTACTTGAAATATGTTCCATAATTATTTTTAAATTTGGGAAATTAATAGCTAATGATTCATAAATAGGTAAAAATTCTTTTTCTCTATCCATCACAAAACCTTGTGTTTCTCCATGTACGCATACTGGAATTCCAAGCTTAGACATCGATTCAAGAGTAGGTCTTAAAACTTCTACATCCATAGAAGACACTCCTGTTTCAGAATTTGTTGTTACTCCAAAAGGGTATAGTTTAACTGCAATTATCTCGTCTTTTATATCTTTTAAAAATTCATAAGAATAATCTACTTGAAAAAATATTGTTACAAGAGGTTCAAATTCATCATCTTTACAGGCATCATTTATTCTTTGTTTATATTTAAGTAGAGCCTCTTTTGTTGTAATAGGGGGAAGTAAATTTGGCATTATTAGTGCCCCTGAAAAATACTTTGAAGTAAAAGGGGCGACAAGCTTTAACATATTATCATCTCTTAAGTGAAGATGCATATCTAGTGGTGAGTTTATTATAAAGTTTTTCATATTATTTTAATCCTTTTCAAATTACGATTTAGTCGCATAATTTATTTGAAATGATATCTAAATGCAACTTAGTTGCAAAAAAAGAATAGAAAACTTAAATTATTTTTCTACGAGTCATTCATATCCTTTATTTATAGTTAAAAAAGATATTATTTTATATGAAAAATAAATCTATCACTTTTAAAACAATTTTTAATCTTATTCTTTCCCAACGCCCAGCGCTTATTTGGGGACAACTTATCACACTTTTAGCCATAGCTGTAAGTATCCCTATACCTTTGATGTTACCTGTTATGGTGGATGAAGTACTTCTAAACAAACCATCATTTATAGTAAATACCATAGATGATTTTTTTGGTACTGGAGATGTTTTTTATTATATAGCGATTGCTACTGCTGTAGTTATATTTTTGCGTGTATTTCACTTTTTGTTAAATGCAGTTATAACTAAGATATTTACCTCAATAGCAAAGTTTGTAACTTTTGAGATACGAAAAAAACTTTTGACACATCTTCAAAAAGTATGTATGAATGAATATGAGACTTTGGGAAGTGGTGCGATATCTTCAAACTTAGTGACAGATGTAAATACTTTAGATAGTTTTATCATCACGAGTGCTAGTAAATTTATCTCTTCTGTATTAACGCTTTTTGCTGTATCTATTGTAATTATTTTAATTCATCCTATTCTTGGGATTATGATTATTGTGATACAACCTCTTATCATGTTTTTATCAAAAAAAATAGCTCGATATACTGGAAGTTTAAAAAAAGATGAAAATCAAGCTATAGAAGAGTTTCAAAATAATCTAGGGGAAACTTTAGAGTTATTTGGGCAAATAAAAGCAAGCAATAAGGAGCAGTATTTTTTTGATGAATCTATATCTAAAGCACACAATATCCAAAAAACATCAAATGAATACAGCTATAAAAGTGTCGCGTATGAGAGATTTTCTTTTACTATATTTTTGGTAGCTTTTGAACTCCTTCGTGCTAGTGGACTATTGATGGTGGCGTATAGTGATTTAAGTATCGGTATGATGTTTGCTATGTTTGGATATATTTGGTTTATGATGACACCAGTTCAAAATATCTTAAGTATGCAGTACACTTATGCAAGTGCAAAAAGTGCTCTAAAAAGAATCAATAAAATCTTAGAATTAACAGTAGAAAATAATGGAGAGGTAACTCTTGATAAAATAAAAGAATTAGATATCACATTGGAAAATGTGAGCTTTTCTTATAACGCAGATAAAATTATTTTAGATAATATCAGCTTAGAAATCAAAGCAAAACAGCATATAGCACTTATAGGAGCAAGTGGAAGTGGAAAGACGACACTTGCACAAGTTGTAGCAGTATTTTACGAGAAAGATACGGGAATAATAAAGTATAATAATGAAGAGATTGAAAGTATAGATAGATCATCTTTACGAAACAATATCTTTTTAGTACTGCAAATGCCAATATTATTTAATAATACTTTACGATTTAATATCACTATGGGAAATGAAAACATAAGTGATGCTGAGATTTATAGAGCCTTAGAAATAGCACAGTTTAAAGATGTTGTTTTGGATATGAAAGATGGACTTGATACCATTGTAGGTCGTCATGGTATAAGGCTTTCAGGAGGTCAAAGACAAAGGATATCCATCGCTCGTATGATTATCGCCGATCCTAGTGTAGTGATATTTGATGAGTCTACATCTGCTTTAGATGTACATACAGAAACAAAGCTATTTAAAGCTCTAGAACCTATCTTAAAAGATAAAACAGTCATCACTATAGCGCATAGGCTAAGTACAGTTCAAAATGCAGATACGATATATGTACTAGATGGTGGTAAGATTGTAGAGCAGGGAAGTCATGATGAACTAGAAGACCAAGATGGACATTATAATCAGTTTATAAAAAATCAGTTGATTTAGAATATATAACTTTTAAGTTAGTTTATTTTAGTAAAATATATAAAAAAGGGAAGAGATGTTGCAAACAGTTCCAGCTCAAGAAAATACCGTTTTGTATGTAGAAGATGATGATATTGCAAGAGAAAATGGTATAGAATATTTAGAAAACTACTTTGACACTATTTATGATGCTTCGAATGGATTGGAAGCATTAGCTTTATATGATAAACATAAACCAAATATTATTATCACAGATATTGAAATGCCAAAGCTCAATGGCTTGGAGTTTGTACAAAAAATTAGGGAAAAAGATAATACAACCCAAATTATAATTACAACAGCATATAGTCACAAAGAATACCTTTTTCGTGCTATTGAGCTTAAACTTGTGAAGTATTTAGTCAAACCAATCAATCAAAAAGAGTTTGATAAAGCGATTGAACTTTGTATCTCAAATAGACAAAAAGATTTTTCTAATATTGTTACTATATCAAATACTACAACATTTGATCTATATAATAAAACATTGATAGAAAATGGTGAAATTATAAAACTAAGAACAAAAGAGCTTGAACTATTGTCTCTTTTAATAGAAAATAAAATGCGTTTTGTGACATATCAGGAGATAGAACATACAATATGGTCAGATTCTGTTATGACTAAAGACGCTTTAAAAACAGTGATTAAAAACTTAAAAGCTAAACTTCCTTTGAAATCTATATCTAATTTATCAGGCACTGGATATAAAATTGAACTATGACTTAACAACTATATTAGCCTATGGTATAACTTTTGGTATATTGATTATGACCATTATTTATACTCTTATAAGGTTTATCGCTTCAAAAGAGATCATCTATATCTCTTATTGTTTTATGCAGGTGTTTTCTTTAGGATATATACTGTTTTATAGTCAACTATTTTATACAAATCTTATAGTTCAGGATATATTTTTAGTCTTTGCTTCCTTTAGCGCTATAGTCTTTGCACTTTCTTTTTATGAAGGAAAATTTTTCCCTCCACTTACAAATGTTAAGGAGTTAATTGTAAATACTATTTTGCTAAATATAGTTATTTTAACCTCATTTTATCACTATGTATTATTTGAATATTTACCTTATACAATTATATATGCCATACTATTTTTATCGGTAATTTTTAATATCAAAGATGGATTTAAACCAACTATTGTTTATGTTATTGGATGGTCTGTATTGTGTTTTTTACTTTTTATTTTTGAATTTAAACAGATTTATGTTGATCAGCAGTATCTAGATATTGTATTACTAGCTTTTGCTATTGAGGCTATATTATTTACTATCTCTGTATCATATAAATATGGCAGCTTAAAACAACAAACAAAAAGTTATGAAGATATGCTACTCCAACAATCAAAAATGGCTCAAAGTGGTGAGATGATTGCCAATATAACACATCAGTTTCGACAACCATTAAATAATATTTCGTATATTTTGATCAATATTAAAAAACGATTTGAAAAAAAGAAACTTGAAGAGAGTTATTTTACTAATAAGGTGACACAAATTGATGAGCAACTTCAGTTTTTATCTACAACAATAGATCACTTTAAAGAGTTTTATACTCCCTCAAAACAAAAAGAAAATTTTCTTATCAAAGAGGCTATAGATAGTAGTATCACAGTTTTAAGTGCTGAATTAAAGAAACGAAATATCATTTTAAACACAAAATATAATGTAAATGAAGATATAAATATAAAAGGGATAAAAAATGAACTATCTCAAGTGATTCTTGCTATTTTAACAAATGCTTCAGATGCTTTAAAAGATATAGAAAGTCCTTTTATCAATATCCAAATTGATGCAAGTGATGCAGAGATTATCATATCTATTTCAAACAATGGAAAACACATAGATAAAAGAGATATAAATAAAATATTTGAACCATATTTCTCTACAAAAAAAGATGGCACAGGAATAGGGTTATATCTATCAAAATTGATTATAAATCGAAGTTTTGATGGTGAACTAAAAGTTGAAAATATAAAAGATGGTGTGCAGTTTTCACTTATGTTTGACAAGACAGTTTGATGTAGAGGTTTAGTCCTCTACATCATTTTCTTTTACTTCTAAAGGAGTATTTTTAATCTCTATGATTTTATTGATCGCTTTTCGGATATAGAAATCTTTGTATTTCCCTTGTGTGATTGTTTTGATATTAATTTTTTCAAATCTATCTATTTTGTGATTACTTAAAAGAGCATTTATCATTCTTTCAATAAACTCTTCATTCACATCATCTGGAGTTTCAATATTTTCAGAGAGTTCATCTAAAAATATTTGGTAGTATCTATCATTTTTTACTTGATTTAATAAATAAATTAAAAACATAGGTAACTGTACCATTTTTTCTTGCCATCTATTTAATACAATCTCATGTATGATTTTGATAGATTCCTCTTCATCAAATTCTATAGCAAAAAGTATTTGCTCTACCATAGTTTTTGAATGATCAAAATTTATAGTTATATTTGTATCATTTAGAGTAAATTCTTCATCTAAAAAAGCTTTTAAGAAGATAGAGGGATTGTCTTTAATACATATTCTTAATAGTCTCTTAGCCTTTTTTTTATCATTTCTAGCTTTCTCTCTTAATGCTCTATTTTTTTCATATCCTGTGTCATTAAAATACTCTGCAAATGGGAAATATGATAGTCTCAAAAATTTTAGCACTTCAGTATTTGTAAAAATTGTTTCTATATCAAGCGATTTTTCTATAAAATATGAACCTAAATATTCATTGTTTGAAACAAAACAAAAACCTAGCGTATTGTTTGGAATATCTATTGTATTTGAATAGGCTTGAGGTGTATTTGTATGTAGTTTATATTCCTTATCAAGGGTAATAAGAGTTAAAGTAGAGTCTTCATTCTCATTAGCATGTAAAGTTACGACAGAACTATTTTCATCATAATTTTTTACGATTCCATTTATTGAGATACTACAAAATGTATTCCATCGTATATCATCATATATTTTTTTTACACTTGATATCTCTTCTTCATAGTAAGGATAGTTTTTAAGATAAAATGGCTTGTTTACCTCAAATCTATCAAATATAGTTGCTTTGTCTCTTAAAATTTGAGTTTTTAATTCTGGTTGTTTTACAAAATCTTCATGACAAGAGGTGATGATAATTTGTTTTTGTGCTATATCAAATTGCGTAAGTTTATTTGATGATTTTAAGAGTTCTAAGTTATCATCTTTATCTCTTAAAAAAGTTCTATATTTAGGATTAGCTGTTTTTTCTATCAATGTTACATTGAGTTGTTTTGTAAAAACTTTATCGTTGATTTTTATCTTTAATGTATTTTTTCTATTTAATAAAATATCAAAAGTCAAATCCATATCATAAGTAAATTCATCAATAGAGTCTAAATCATATACACAGCCACCTGTGTATGTCCATCGTACTATGGAGATATTTTCTTGTATAGGAATAAGCTCGTCAGTTTGTCTTGCGCTTATTGCAATTTTGTTATATTTGAGCTTATATTGTATAGGTTCATCAAATGATAAAAAATCACTCATCGCATAAAGTTCAAGATTATTTAACCACAATGGTGCTTTAATTTGTTCATTGAAATTCAGAGAAAATTGAAACTCATCACCATCATCAGCTTCAAAATTTGAATCTTGTGTGATATTTGTTATAAGGTGGACATACCCTTCAAAATATTCTGAAATATTATCTTCATCTGTATTTACTTCAAAATCAGAATCAATAAGAATAGAATAAACCTTCTTTTCATCTAATTTTCTGTTATGATCACAGTGCCATCTACCATCTTCATCAAATATTAGAATATCATGATTGAAATCAAATAAAACAAAATCTTCCATATATACTGCTTCAGTTAACTTGTCTTTTATCTCTATTTTTACTTTGTAGTTTTCTGGTTCTTTTATCGATATAGAGTTTTCTAAAAAAAATTTATTTGTATTTTCATCTTTTAATAATTTTGATTTGAGTTCTCCATCTATAAAAATGTCATAATTGTTATCATAAAGATCTAAAGAGTAGAAATCACCTCCATTTAAAGTAAACTCTAGTTCATCGTTTTTGTATTGTACACTTTCTAAAAAGAGATCTGATTTTATATCATCTCTACTAATAAGTGGACTATGTAATGATACTTTAGAAGAGCTAAGTAAATCTTCTAAATTAAAATCTTTAAACCACACATTTTCTTTGAGATGATTGATTGTGATATCTTTTGTAAGTAAACTTTGAGAATATTGCTGGATGATTTTCCAACCGCTAAAAAATGTATCAGAAAAATTTTCATGGGTTCTATCTGTTAATTCATTTATAATAGAATTTTTCGAATTGGAAGTAAGCCAATAGTTTATGTTTGTAAATCTATTTAAAATACCCATTTGTAAAAGTAAAGTATCTGTTGGTTTTCCATTGTCATAACCATCTCTAAGATTGAATCTTATGATCGCTTCTAAAATAGCTTGATTAAGATAACTATTTGGTTCACTATCATCAAAATAATTATCTACAAAAAAAGTATTATTATCCTCTTCAAATTCCATTAGTGCGTCTTCTATACCAACCCAAAAGCTATTATATGATAATTCATATCGTAGTGTTGCGACAAATGTTAAAAAAAATAGTCCCAATGCTTCTTTTGGTGAAACATTTAATTTTGTTACTTCTTCTAAATCCATATCATTGATTGTATCTGGTGTAAAGTTTATAGTAAATAATGTTTCTTGAATCTCTTCTTGTATCTCTTTGATATCTAATTCAACTATTGATCTCTTTTTTTGTTTTAAACTTTCTACTCTTTGTATAATCTCAATGATAGTTTCTTGAAACATTTTCTTCCTTATTTTGATTGCATATTTTTTTTGGAAGGGGATTTTATCCACAATTGCCTTTAAAGATACACGGTAAATAAAAAAATAGTGAAAATTATATTAAAAATAATTAATTATTATATTTAATCGTGTTTTTATTCTTTATTAAAAAAGTCGTGATTAAAATTTTTAGGATATTGAGTATATAATGTCATTAAAATAGATAAGTAATCTTGAGTAAAATATAGGAGAATAACATGGTCCAAAAAGAATTATCAGCATTAGAAGTATTAAAAGCTTCAAGAAACCCACTAAAAGTAATAGAAGATATTTATAAAGAAGCCGAAGAGGGTATCCCTTTAAAAGAGGAATATATCGGTTTGTTAAAATGGTATGGTATGTATCCTCACATCAATAAAGATGAAACAGAAGATAAAAAATACTTTATGAAAAGAATTAAAATCGTTGATGCAAAACTAAACCTAGAGCAATTAGCAGTTTTAGCTAAAATAGGTCAAGAGTACGCACAAGGTCTTGTAGATTTAACAAATAGACAAAATGTACAGTTTCACTTTATAGAAATAAAAGATATGCCAGCAATTTTAGAGCTTCTTGACTCTGTAGGATTAACTTCAAGAATGGCATCAGGAGATGGACCACGACCTATTATGACTTCACCAGTTGCAGGAATGGCAGCAGATGAGATATATGATGCCTCATATTTGGTAAAAGAGGTAGATACATATTTTGATCAAAATGATGATAGATTTTGTAACTTCCCACGAAAATATAAAGTAGGAATCTCAGGATGTGGAAGACACACAGCTTCTCATGAGGTACAAGATGTAGCTTTTACAGCATTTAAAACTGAAGATGGTGAAGTATTATTTGACCTTACTGTTGGTGGTGGTTTATCTAAGTCTAAACAAATAGCATACAGAGCAAACAGATATGTAAAAGAAAATCAAGTAAAAGATGTAACTGTAGCCTGTGCTGAAATCTTTAGAGATAATGGAAATAGAGCAAACAGAAACAAAGCAAGAGTAAGACACTTAGTAAATGAGTGGGGACTTGAAAAATTTGTAGATGCTATTGAAGAAAAAATTGGATATAAACTACAAGAGGGACTAGTAGAGCCAAAAATTACACCTTTTGAAAATAGAAATCACTTTGGTATCCATGAAGCAAAACAAGAAAACGAATCATTCGTAGGTTTTGCTACAAACTCAGGGAGAATAGCAGGGGAAGATTTCCAAGCTATAAGTGATATTTGTAATAAATACAATGTGAAAGGTTTCGCACTAACTTCTACTCAAAACTTCATCATCTATGGTGTACCTACACAAGATGTACAAGCTCTTGCAGATGAGATAGATGCATTAGGTTATCCTTATGAACCTAGCCCATTTAGAGCAAGATTACAGTCATGTACAGGGATACAGTTTTGTAAGTTTGGTATCACTGAAACAAAAGAGTTTGCTAAAAAAGTAGTTACACAACTAGAAGAGAACCATCCAGACTTTGAAGAAAACCTTATTATGGCAATATCAGGATGTGGAAACGGATGTTCTCATCCACAGATTTCAGATATAGGATTTATTGGTACTAAAGTGCGAGATGAAGATGGAAATAGAGTAGAGGGGTATGATGTACATTTAGGTGGACAACTACATGGTGAAAAAGGGAGTAGATTTGCACACAAAACGGGTGTAAAAGTAACTGCTACAAACCTTGTAGATTTCGTAGGAAAACTAATATCTTCATACGGTGAAGACAATTTAGGTCAGACTTCATTTAAAGAGTATTTAAATGTGGTGGAGTTGGAGAAGTAATATTCCCTTTATAAAAAATAACGATAAAAAGAGAAGTTTAAATACTTCTCTTTTCACTGCTATTAATTCTTACTTTACAGCATCATTTCTAGGATAGATAAAAGAGAGTTCTCTTTTTATTTTTAGTTCTGGATTTTCTTTTGTTGAAATATTCATATTTATTTTCAATACAGTTACTTTTGTATCTGACAAATCCAATCGTGTTTTGGAACCAACTATTAAGATAAATTTTGACTCTTTATTTGGTTTGATACTTTTAGTTTTAAATCTCTTTACAAAAAATCTATCATCATCAAGACTAAGGTTATAACTATAAGGTTTATTTTGATTATTTCTAATAGTTAAAACATAGTTGTTTGTTACAATTCCCCCATCTTTGATGTTGTAAAGTTTTGTAGTTTTATTGAGTTGTGCTAGTATTGGCTCTTGCTTTTGAGCATATCCTATTGTAAATAGTATTGATAATACAATTGCAACTACATACATAATATTCTTTTGTGTAAAAAACTTTGTATTAATTTTATTTAAAACACTATTTGTACTTCCCCAGTTGATTAATGATTTTTTACCAAGTTTTCCCATAACTGTAGTACACGCATCAGAACACTCTAAACAGTTGATACACTCAAACTGAAAACCTTTTCGTATATCTATATGAGTAGGACATACTTTTACACACGCTTCACAAGTGGTACACTCTTCGTTATTTGACCACTCTTTGATATTAAAGATAGATTTTTCACCTTTAGTATAAATATCTCCACCTCTATTTGTATCATAAACTACTTGTTTTGTGTCATCATCATATAAAACAGATTGTACTCTTGAGTAAGGACAAACATATTGACAGAAGTTTTCTTTCATCACTAAAATATCAAATACTAAAAATCCTGCGATACTTAAAATGAAAATTATCATAAAAATATGTTCAGATGGATTTTGCATATATACAAAGAAATCTTCACTTGCTACAAAATATAAAATAAAGTTTGTTGAGATAATAATCGAGATGACACTCCATAAAGTTATAGCTACAACTTTTTTAAACAGATTCATAGGTTTTGAAAAGTCGGCAAACTTTTGTTTATTTTTGATTCGTGTGAGATCGAGCATAGTACCTTCGATAAGATCACGATAGATAACTCTAAATATTGTTTGAGGACAGGCCCATCCACACCAAACTCTACCGAACATTGATGTAACAGCAAATATACCTATAAATAAAAGCATAAGTAAAAATGGCATGATGAATAACTCATTTACATTAAAAGCATATCCAATAAAATGAAACTGTAATCTCTCGAAAGATAAAAGTAGAAGATGATTTCCATCGATAGTGATAAATGGTACACCCATGATGAAAACTGTGATTAAAAAATATGTCAAATATCTTTTTTGTGCATAACTCATAATAGTTCCTTAATTTAATTTAAGAAACTATAATATTTAAAAGTGTTCTTTTGGTGGTATGTTCAAAAAAATTGAAAATACCTTTTTATTTGTGTTGAAATATAAGTTCACTAACGCAATTACTAGCTAACTCATTTTCTATAATAATATGTTGTATACCTAAATTTACTAGCTCTTCTTTTTGATCACTTGTATGTATTTTTGCAATAATTTTATGAATTGATACATATTTTTTTAATGTTTCACATACACCATACAGTTTTTTCGGATTATCAATAGCAACAATGATGTATTGGGCTTGTGCTATATTGACACTTTTCAAAATCTCTTTGTTTGTTGCATTTCCAAATACTATAGGTTCATCCATAGCTTTTGCACGATGGTATATTTCGATATTGTTTTCAATTGAGATATAAAGTTGCCCATTGTCTTTTAAAGTGTGTGCTATATTTCGTCCAAATTCTCCAAAACCTAAAATAACTGTATGCCCTTCAATAGGAGATGAATTGACCTCTAAAGGCTCTTCATTATTATTTTTTGTAAAAAAATCTACAATACTTGATAGATTTTTTAAAATAATAGGGGTAATTATCATAGAAAAGACAATTGTTACAATCATCACCTGACCATACGGAGGACCAATCAGTGAATTTGAACGAGCAAGCTCTAAAAGTGCAAGTGAAAACTCTCCAACTTGAACTAAACTTAATGCTGTTTTAATAGAGATTCTTTTACTTTCGTTAACTCTAACAATTGAAAAAATAATAATAAATTTCAATACCATAACAGCAATTAATAAAGCAAATATGATAAAAATATATTCATATATGATATCAAATTGTATTTGCATCCCTACTGTAATAAAAAATATTCCTAGTAATATATCTCTAAATGGAATAAGATCAGCTTCGGCTTGATGTTTATATTTTGTTTCTGCAATCAACATACCAGCTATAAATGCACCTAGAGAGAAAGAAAATCCTAAAGCATGTGCTAAATAAGAAGCTCCAATTGCTAAAAAAAGGATAGTTCCGACAAAAAGTTCATCTGAATTAGTTTTTACAATTTGATCAAAAAATGGCTCTAAAAGGTATTTCCCAATTATCCAAAGCAATGCTAGTAAAACTACTGCACTTATAGCCATTCTTATTATTAATTCTGATACTTCACTATTGTCATTACTTAAAAAACCAATAACTAATAAAATAGGAATAACTGCAATATCTTGCATAATCAAAATTCCTAAACTTCTTTGGCCATATCTTTTATTTATTTCGCCTGTTTCATTAAATGTTTTTAAAACAATAGCTGTAGAAGATAATGCAATAGCTAAAGAGATAATAAATGAAACCTGCTGTTCAATGTCAAATATGTAATAAGCCATAAGATATACAATAGCTGCTGTAATTACAATTTGTAAAGTTCCTGTTACAAATACTTCATTTTTCATTCTTTTGAGATGTTCAATAGAAAATTCAAGACCAATTGTAAACATTAAAAAAACAACACCAAACTCTGCAATCTCTTGTAAAGTATGGTTATTAACAGCACTATGCAATCCAAATGTATAGGCGATAATTGTTCCTGTAATTATATAACCTATAATGGTAGGAAGATGAATCTTTTTTAAAATAACATTAAGCACTAGTGAAATGAAAAGGGTAAAAACTATAATTGCTAATAAATCCATTATATATTCTCACTTTTTTCTTTTGGTATTTTTAATATAAATAAGACACCTATAGTACCTGCAATAAATGAGGCTACAAAAATTCCTAGTTTTACAGCATCTATCATAGCTGCATCTAAAAATGCTAGTTGTGTTATAAAAATTGACATAGTAAATCCAATACCACCTAAAAAACCTACAGCAATGATCTCAGCCCAACTTAAATTATCGGGTTTTTTTACTATGTTAAGCTTTGTTGCAAGATATGTAAATCCAAAAATACCTATAGGCTTTCCTATTATTAATCCCAGTACAACACCTAAAACTATCATCAAATGTTCAGAAACAGCGCCAAAGTTTAAAACTACTCCGGCATTCGAAAATGCAAATAAAGGCATAATAAAAAATGCAGAAAAACCGTGGAGTTGATGCTCAAGTTTTAGAAGTGGATTTTGTACTTTATCATAATTGTGTGCAATTCTATCAAGTGCCTCAATTTGAGAATGATTTAAAGTAGCTTTGTTATCTATATTATTTTCAAACTCCTGTAATGATGTTTGAGTGTAGTCAATAAATTTTTTCTCATCTACTTTAGATGATATAGGGATCGCAAAAGCTAATAATACACCTGCAATAGTTGCATGAATACCAATAGAATGTACAAATATCCACAATGCAATACCTGCAAGTAAATAAGGGATAAGTGAAGTTACTTTTTTGTAGTTCAGTATCCAAATAAACGCATAAACGATTCCCGCATGTAAAAAGTATTCTGTATGGATTTCACTTGTATAAACTGTTGCAACAATTAATACAGCTCCTAAGTCATCAACAACAGCAAGTGCTACTAAAAAAAGTTTTAAAGCAGGATTTACTCTTTTTCCTAAAAGCATCAATATTCCTAGCGCAAAAGCAATATCTGTTGCCATTGGTATACCAAAACCAAGAGGATTAGTAGGATTTAATCCGATATAAACTAAAGCAGGTATAGCCATCCCTCCAATTGCAGCAATAATGGGAAAACTTGCTTTTGAAACAGATGATAATTCACCTATTAAAAGTTCTCTTTTAATTTCTAGTCCAACCATAAGGAAAAAAAGTGCCATCAATCCATCATCGATCCAATGTGTTAAATCCATTGATATTGTATGATTGCCAAGAGTAACCCCAAGTGGTGTGTTCCATAAATCAAAATAGACTGAACTCAATGCAGAGTTTGCAATCATAACAGCAGCAAGTGTGGCAATAAATAAAAGAACCCCACTAAATGATTCATCTTTTATAAATCTGTGTATTGTCCGAAGTCGGTCTGTCATTAGCTATATTCCTTGTAATAAATTACATTATTTTATTCAGATAAGTTTAAATCTTGCTGTGGTAGTAAAAGTAATCGATAATGAGTGTTGAATCTTCGCTTGTTTATAAATGAATCTCATGTTAAAATAATATAAATAATTAATATTCAAAGGGAAAAAAATGTTACATAAATTTAAAAAATGGTTTCCAAAAATAAAAAAGTCTGCTTGGGTTGCAAGTAGTGCTGATGTTATTGGTAATGTAAAATTAGGAAAAGATAGCTCTATTTGGTTTGGATGTGTTGTTCGAGGTGATGTTAATAAAATTAGAATAGGGAAAAGAACTAATATTCAAGACCTTTCTATGATTCATGTAACACACGAAGAACCAGAAGCAAATATGAACGGGAATGCTACAATTATTGGAGATGATGTAACTGTTGGTCATAAAGTTATGCTTCATGGCTGTACAATTGAAAATAATTGTTTAATAGGAATGAGTGCTACTATTTTGGATGGAGCTGTTATTGGTGAAGGGAGTATTGTTGGTGCAAATTCACTTGTAACAGCAAATAAAACTTTTCCACCAAAAAGTCTTATTATGGGAAGCCCAGCAACAGTTGTGAAAACTCTTGATGAGTCAAATGTTATAGCATTGAAAAATCATGCTTTGTTATATGTAGATTATAAAAATGACTATTTAAACCCTTAAATATTATAGGGAAAACTAGTTTTTCCCTATAATATAAAAAATATTTTTATTATTAAGTTGTTTAAGTTCTACTTGGTACTTTTTACTCCAGTGTTCAACTACTTCTAAAAATTCCTTTTCAATCTCTTTAACACCTTGTTCATCACATTTTATTTTAAAATATGATTCTTTATTTGATAATCCAACATATGCATTCATATGTTTTAGTTTATCATTTAAGCTAATTATATGTTTTGAAAAACTATCAAAATTTTTCGTATTGTTAATATTTATTTCTATTTGCTTTAAGCTAGCTTCTGTTTTTCCTATTTCTAGTTGAGATGCTATTACTTCAGGTGTTATTTCTAAATTCATGTATTTAATTCCCTTATATTTTAATATTAAAAGTTTAGTTTAGCTAAAATTACCAAAAAATAAAATAGGATATCTATGAAAATTATACCATTATTTCAAAAGCTTTTACAATACAAATCTATAACTCCTGATGATGCAGGAATATATGATTTTATCGATGAATATTTAGGGGATACTTGGCAATGTATAAAATTAGATATAGAAGATGTAACAAATAGATTTTATTATAAAAAGTTTACTGAAAGTGAAGAACATCTTTGTTTTGCAGGACATGTAGATGTTGTACCTACAGGTGAGGGATGGAGCGTTGATCCTTTTGCTGCTGAAGTTATAGATGGAGTTATAACAGCAAGAGGTGCACAAGATATGAAAAGTGGTGTTGCTAGTTTTTTATATGCGTGTAAAAACGCTACAAATTTTAATGGAACTTTATCTATTTTACTTACTTCTGATGAAGAGGGTGAAGGAACTTATGGCACTATTAAAGTTTTGGAGTATTTAAAAGAAAAAAACTTTTTACCTAGTTCTGCTATAGTTGCTGAGCCAACATGTGAAGAGGTATTTGGCGATGCCATCAAAGTAGGACGAAGAGGAAGTATCAATGGTTATTTAGAGGTAAAAGGAAAACAAGGACATGCTGCATATCCTGAAAAAGCTATAAATCCAGTACATTTAGTATCCCCAATTCTTCCTCAAGTTGCAGGATACAATTTAGATAATGGAGATGAGTTTTTTTCACCTAGTAAATTTATCATAACAGATATACGATCGGGTATGGAAGTAACAAATGTAACACCAAATAAACTCAATATGATGTTTAATGTTAGAAACTCTACAAAAACAAATCAAGAATCTATTACAAAATTTATAGCAGAAAAATTTCAAGATTTAGATTATACTTTACGATTAACCCAAGGTTCGTATCCTTTTGTAACGAATGAAGATACAAAAGTAGTAAAAGTGATGCAAAACAGTATTCAATCAATTTGTAATATGAACACAAAGTTAAGTACAGCAGGTGGTACGAGCGATGCAAGATTATTTGGGCAGTTTAAAATTCCTACAGTTGAATTTGGTGTGAAAAATGACACAATTCATGCTATAAATGAAAGAACAACAGTAAAAGAGGTTGAAAAATTAGCAGAGGTATTTGAAAATATTATAAAGACTTGGTAAGGTTATATATTATCAATAGCCTCTTGTACTTTAAGGGCTTGGTGATGTTCTTTTACATCATGGCACCTTACGAGTGAAGCTCCTCTTCTTACACTATCTAAATGAATAGCCAGTGTTCCACTTAATCTTTCGTTGATAGATGATGGTGTGATTTTATCAATCATCGATTTTCTACTAGCAGCAATAAGAATTTCACAATCTAAGTCTAAAAATGAATCCATATTTTTTAGAAGTGATAAATTATGTTCAAGTGATTTTCCAAAACCAATTCCAACATCTAGTATAATATTTTTTATACCAAATTGTGTAGCTTTTTGTATTTGTTTTGTAAAAAACTGATGTACTTCTGAAACTACATCCTTATATGTTGGATTTACTTGCATATTTTGAGGTTCTCCTTGCATATGCATAATGATGACCGTTGCATTATATTTTGCAGTGATTTTTACCACTTCATCATTTTGTAACCCTGTAATATCATTGACTATGGTAAAACCAGATTTTAAAGCATATTCTATAACTTTTGGTGTATAACTATCTATACTCAAAGTAACTTTTTCATAAATCTTTTCTTTGAAAATAAGATCACAAATTGGTTTGATTCTTTGTAACTCTTCATCTTGTGAAATTGGAAGGCTACCAGGTTTTGTTGAAACTCCACCTATATCAATGATTTGTGCACCATCTTGTATCAGTGAGTTTATTTTTTCTATTGCATCTAAACCTTTGAAGCGACTACCTTCATAAAAACTATCATTGTTTGCATTGATGATACCCATTATTTTTGTAGTGGTTAGATTATCTTGTTGCATATTATCTTTTTACCATTAAATTTAAAAGTAGAGTTGTTAAGACATTTAAAGGTCGTGAATTGAGTTCTAAAAGTTTCATAGCAGTACTAAAACTATGAAGTTGTTTTTGTGTTAATTGTATATTATGTTTATTGATAGAGTAGATGATAGATTCTACTACATTTTTTGCATCATTTTTAGAAATTCGCTGATTTTCTTTAAGATATTTATATATATCCTTAAGTTCTAGTTTTTTGATATCTAGAGTAAACTCTTCGACTATTTTTTTTGTTTTATTGTAGTTTACTTGTACTCGTGAAAGAATAGTTGGTAATATAGAATTTTTAGATATTGTAATAATAATAAATACAATATTTCTTGGAGGTTCTTCTAAAACTTTTAGAAGAGAGTTTTGGGCTTCTACTCGAAAACTTTCTCCACATAAAAAAATATATTTTCTTTCATTATCCGCGATATATGCTTCTTTGATCGCTTTTTGTGCTTGTAAAAGCTGAAATTCCTGTTTCCCTTCCTCTTCATTTTTGATAATTCTTATTGCGTGTTTAGGAAGTTTTGAAGTTATCTCTTGCAAAGATTTTTCTATATCATTTACAATGAATAGTGTTGAAGTTTTTATCATTTTACTTTTATTTTTCTATATCAATTTGTGCAAATAATACTGCTTCAAGGGTTTTATTGAAAAGTCTATACATATTTAAAAGTCTTATATCCAGTGCTGGATCGTTACTATCAAGATAGAAGCTATTTGATAACTCTTCATCCATAAGCCAAAGAAGAGGTTGCTTTGACATTTTTGCTAAGTTTGCTCGCATACTTTGACTTTTCCCTATATACCAAAAAAAGTAACCATTTGGGAAAGAGTTTTGAAGCATATCATGAATAAGTTGAATATCATTTTCAGTTTTAATATCATCAATATTTGAATGAAATGAATCAAAAGAGTAAAAAGGTAAATATGGCCGTGCTAATTTTTTTTTGTTAATATTTGATAAAATATAATGTTTGAACCATTCATAATCGTTATCAGTAATAATTAAAACTGATTTATTTTTATCAATAATATTTGAAACTGCTTTTGTCGTCAAAGGAACCCAGTCAAACTTTCGTTCCTCTAACCATGGACCAAGAAGTTTATCTTCTCGAATTGTTTCAATAGTCCAATTTATAAATTCTTGTGCCAATAGTTATACCTTATAAATCAAGCTGATAAGCATCGTGTAAAGATCTTACTGCTAATTCAGCATACTTCTCATCAATAATCATAGAAATTTTAATTTCACTTGTACTGATAATATTGATATTAATATTATCTTTTGCCATTGCTGTAAATGCTTTTGAAGCAACGCCTGTGTGAGATTTCATCCCTACACCTACAATTGAAACTTTACAAATAGAATCATTATAGTCGATTTTGTCACTGTCTGCTTCAAAAGCTACCATTACATTTTTAGTTTTTTCTAGATCTGTTGTAGGAACTGTAAAATCCAAGTTTGTAGTATTGTCCAATCCTCTTGTTTGTACAATCATATCAACATTGATATTTGCATCGGCAAGTGCTGTAAATATTGATGATGCAATACCTGGTTTATCAACAACTCCGTACATTCCAACTCTTATTTGATTTTTGTCCAATGCGATACCACTTACTACTGGTGCTTCCATAATATTTTCTTCCTTTGTTATTAATGTTCCTTCTACTTCTGGTGTAAAAGAGCTTCTTGATACTAAATTTACATTTAATTTTTTTGCCATCTCTACTGATCTGTTTTGTAAAACTTTTGCTCCAAGTGAAGCTAGTTCTAACATCTCATCATAAGAAATTTTGTCTAGTTTTTTTGCTTTTGGTTCAATTCTAGGATCTGTAGTATAGATACCATCAACATCTGTGTATATCTCACAAACATCTGCTTCTAATGCACCTGCTAGCGCAACAGCTGTCAAATCGCTTCCACCACGACCAAGAGTTGTTACTCGTCCATTTTCTGCACTTACCCCTTGAAAACCAGCTACAATGATAATTTTTCCATCTTTTATAGTTTTTTGCATATGTTTAGTTTCGATATCTTCTATTCTTGCATAAGTATGTTCATCGGTTGTTCTTATACCTGCTTCTCTACCACTCATTGAAGTTGTTGGATAACCTTGTTCGTTTAAAGTGATTGATAATAATGCAGAAGTAACTCGCTCACCTGAGCTTAAGAGCATATCCATCTCTCGCTCATCGGGAGTTTTACTATAATTATTTGCATATTCTATTAGTTTATTTGTTTCACCACTCATAGCACTTACAACAGCAACGATATCATGACCTTGATCTCTAAATTTTTTTATTATTTGTGAAACATTTTGTATTCTTTCTAAAGTACCTACACTAGTACCACCAAATTTTAATACTTTTAACATTATCTCTTTTTCTCCATTTTTAAATATAACCTTCTTGCTTAAAATATTTTAATACTTTTTTATAAACTGTTCTTTTAAAAAATGTTATATAATCATTTAATTTTTCTGTTTTTACAAACTTGTATTGACTAAATTCAGGGATTTCAGTATCAATATCAATTTTTGCACCTTTATGTAGTTTTACCAAAAAGTATTTTTGCGTTTGCCCATCAAACGGTGCCATTCTTGATGCCACTGATGGTGGAAAATCATAACTAACCCATTCTGGAAATTCAGCAATAATATCGACTTTATTTGTACCTATCTCTTCTTCTAATTCTCTAAATAAGGCTTCATTAGGTGTTTCACCTTCATCAATACCACCTTGTGGAAATTGCCAAGCATCTTCTACATCGATTCTTGAAGCAATGAAGATTTCACATTTTGCTGGATATGATGAAGATAAAACAATAGCTGCTACATTTGGTCTGTATTTTTTCGTTTTATCTTCCATGAATTGTTTGCCTTGTGATTGTATATAATATAAAGTGGATATTATCTAATTGATACTTTAAAATTCCTTTTATATTTTGTAAAATACTGGATAATATAATAAAAATGTATATAACAAAAAATAGAAGTAAACTTTTCAAATAAAACATAAAGTTAATAGTGATATGATACGAAAATATTATAATACTAGAGGAAAAAATGCTTTTATATATCCATATACCATTTTGTGACAGCAAATGTTTTTATTGTGCTTTTAATTCATATACGAGTTTACATAGTTTACGAGATGATTACATGGAGGCTTTAAAAATACAGCTAAAAGATGAACTCAAGAAAAATGCAAAAAAAATAGAAACTATTTTTATAGGTGGTGGAACACCAAGTACAATAAAAGCATCAAAATATAAAGAAGTGATGGAAATAGTACAGCCATATTTAATAGATGATTCAGAGATAACTATAGAAGCTAATCCTAATTCTGCTTCAAAAGAATGGTTACAAGAGATATTTGAAATTGGCATAAATCGTATTAGTTTTGGAGTTCAAAGTTTCGATGATAAAAAGCTAAAATTTTTAGGAAGAAATCATAATAAATCGCAAGCAATTGCTGCAATCAATCATGCAAAAGAGGTTGGTTTCGAAAATGTAAATTGTGATATTATCTATGATACACAATTGGATAATAAGGAATTACTACAGAATGATTTAAGTATTATAAAGAATCTTCCAGTAAATCACATAAGTGCATATAGTTTAATTATAGAAGAGGGTACGAAGTTTTTTGAGAAAAAAAATGTACAATTTGAAAATGAAGAATTAGCTAGATTTTTGTTTGAGCAATTTTCAAAATTGGGTTTTTCACAGTATGAAATTTCTAATTTTGCAAAGGGTGAAAATGCACGAAGTAAACACAATCTTGGCTACTGGCAATACAAAGAATATCTGGGAATCGGAAGTGGGGCTGTTGGTTGTCTAAATAATGAACGATTATATACTCAAAACGATGTTCATAAATATATTGAAAATCCTTTAAAGTATGTTGAGATAGAAAAATTAAATAATGAAGATATTTTAGTAGAAAAAGTTTTACTTGGGTTTAGAAGTGTTGTTGGAGTTGATGTGGGTTTATTTAATCAAGATGCAAAAAGTAAAATTGATTTACTAATTGATGCAAAAAAACTTATTTTTGAAAATAATAGAGTTTATGCAGCAGACTTTATGCTTGCAGATGAATTGTCACTATATTTAGATATATAAAATTTTAATCTTATTTCGATATAATCCGTTTATAATAAATAAATTATTTTGGAGAAAAATTTGAGCACAAATACACAACAAAAAAATGTAAAAAAAGTAGTTTTAGCTTATAGTGGTGGACTTGATACAAGTATCATATTAAAATGGTTACAAGAAGAATATAAAGCAGAAGTGATCACTTTTACAGCTGATTTAGGTCAGGGTGAAGAGGTTGAACCAGCAAGACAAAAAGCTCTTGAAAATGGCATCAAACCTGAAAATATTTTTATTTTAGATATTCAAGAAGAGTTTGTTAAAGACTATGTATTTCCTATGTTTAGAGCAAATGCTATTTATGAAGGTGAATACTTACTAGGTACATCTATTGCTAGACCTCTTATTGCTAAAAAACAAATTGAAATTGCACATAAAATGGGAGCAGATGCTGTTTCTCATGGTGCTACAGGAAAAGGAAATGACCAAGTTAGATTTGAACTTGGATATTTAGGATTAAATCCAGATATTACAGTTATTGCTCCTTGGAGAGAATGGGATCTTAACTCAAGGGAAAAACTTTTAGCATATGCTAAATCTCATGGTATCGAAATAGATAAAAAACATGTTGATGAAAATGGTAATCCTGTAGTGAGTCCATATTCAATGGATGCAAACCTTTTACATATTTCTTATGAAGGTTTACATCTAGAAAATCCAAATGCAGAACCTGAAGATAATATGTGGTTATGGACTAATTCTCCAGAAGAAGCACCAGATACACCTGAGTATATTACAATTGGATATAAAAATGGAGACCCTATCTCTATCAATGGAGAAGCATTATCTCCAGCAAAATTACTTAAAAAATTAAATGATTATGGAAATACTCATGGTATTGGTAGAATTGATATTGTTGAAAATAGATATGTTGGTATGAAAGCTCGTGGTTGTTATGAAACTCCAGGTGGAACTATTATGTTAAAAGCTCATAGAGCAATTGAGTCTATTTGTTTAGATAGAGAAGAAGCACATATGAAAGATGGGATGATTGCTAAATATGCAGAACTTATCTATAATGGTTTTTGGTTCTCTCCAGAACGAGAGATGATGCAAGCTGCTATTGATAAAACACAAGAACATGTAGAGGGTGAAGTTAGATTAAAACTTTATAAAGGAAATGTTATTGTTGTTGGAAGAACATCTCCAAAAACATTATTTAGTGAAGCACATTCTACTTTTGAAGCTGATGATGTTTACAATCAAAAAGATGCTGAAGGGTTCATTCGATTGAACGCTCTTCGATTTATAATTGAAGGACACACAAGAGGTTCAAAAAAATAATTAAAAAGCTAAGGTTCAAACCTTAGCTTTTTTACTTTAAAATAGCTATTAATGAATAATTTTAAGAATAAATAATGAAGATAAACTATAATTACAGATAGAATAAGTTATAATATATTTATCAAGGGGTAAGTTATGATAAATAAGTTAAGAGTATCTACAAAAATAGTTGTACCAATATTTATAATTTTAGTTTTAAGTAGTATTGTTACTAATTATATTACTGCATCACATATGCAAAATCTTGTCAAAAATAGTGCAAAAGAGTCTTTAAATATGCTTACAGATTCTTTATTTTTAACTTTACGAAATGCTATGAATACAGGTGATCCTGCTATTATTCAAAAAGCGGAGCAAGATAGTCGTGATAATATCAAAGGATTATCAACGCTAACAGTTGCCAAAAGTCAAGGAACACTTGATCTTTATTCTCCTCAAGAACAATTCACAAAAGATAAAGATATTTTAAAATCATTTGCAACAAAAGAGGAGCAAGTTCTTGAGTTTTATGAAGGTGAGTCTCATTATTTTAGAGTTTTACGACCAATGATTGCTACTAGTGATTGTATTATGTGTCATGCAAATGAAAAAGAGGGTGATGTTATTGGTGTGATTGATTTGTCGTTTTCTCTTGATGAAGCTGATGTGGCAATTGAAAATACTCTTATTTATATATTGATTATATCGGTGTTATTTATAGCTTTAACTTTAATTGTTGTTTGGTTTGTGACTAAAAAGACAACAGATCCATTACAAAGTTTAAAAAATGAACTTTTAGAGTTTTTCTCATTTTTATCAAATGAAAAAGAGAGTATTGAGCCTTTTAATGTAAAATATATGGATGAAATAGGTGAAATTGTAACTTCTTTAAATGATAATATAGTAAAAGTAATTGAAGGAATAGATAAAAATACAAAAGCTATTAGTGTTAGTGCTACTACCTGTAGGCAAGCTTCTTTGGGTAATTTAGATGTTAGAATTAAAGCAGAAGCTGCAAATCCAGAAATCAATAATTTAATTTCAATAGTAAATGATTTATTAAGTTCAATGGAGCAAAATATAGATAAGACATTAGTTACACTAGATGAATATTCACACGATGAATACAGTAGCCGAGTAAAAGATAAAGATAATTTTGAAGGAAGTTTTAGAAACCTTTTTGATCAAGTTGATCTATTGGGAGAAACACTTACAAAATTGAGTGGACAAAACCTTAAAAATGGTAAAGCTTTACAACAAACAGCGAATGTTTTTTCTCATAATGTTAAACTTTTAAAAAGATCATCTAATGAACAATCAGCATTGTTAGATGAAACAACTGGTTCTATTGAAGATATTATGAATAATATTAAAAGTACAAGTAATAATAGTAAGAATATGGAATCAATCGCTAACGAAGTTACTAAATACTCTACAGATGGGCATCAATTAGCAGAAGAAACAGCTGCTGCTATGAATAATATTTATGGAAAAGTAGATGCTATCTTAGATTCAATTGATACTATTAAACAAATATCTTTTCAAACAAATATTTTATCACTAAATGCAGCAGTTGAAGCTGCAACAGCAGGTGAGGCAGGAAAAGGTTTTGCTGTTGTAGCACAAGAGGTACGAAATCTTGCGACAAGAAGTGCCGAAGCTTCTCAAAAAATCGAAGATTTAATAACAGTTGCATCTGATGAATCAAAAAGAGGAAGTGAAATAGCTCAAAATATGATTGAAGGATACAATTTACTTAATGAACGAATTAAATCGACAATAGAACTTATAGAGATAGTTTCAAATGACAATAATATTCAAATGATAAAAATAGAAAACATTAATGAAATAATCAAAAATGTAGATAAAAATGCAAATGAAAATGTTAAAATTGTAAATGAAACAAATATTGTTGCAAGGCAATCAGAAAAAATTGCATCAAATATAGTTGCAGATGCGGGATCGAAAAAATTTGTAGGGAAAGAAAATATCAAAATTAGAAAAAAAATAATAGATCCAGATTTTAAAGGGGTAGATAGAAGAGAAAAGATAGATTAAATTCTATCTTTTCTTAAATAATTTATAAGATTAACATCCCATCCCCATAAGAGAAAAATCGATAGTTTTCTCTTATTGCTTCTTCGTATATCTCCATAGTTTTATTAATGCCTACAAATGATGCAACAAGCATAATTAATGTTGATTTAGGAAGATGAAAATTTGTTAATAAATAATCAACTCTTTTAGGTTTGTTCAGTGGATTTAGAAATAGATTTGCTTCCCCATTTGATTTTTTTGTATCATTATAAAATTCAATTGTTCGGGTAACTGTTGTTCCAACAGCCAAAACTTTTTTATCGCTTTGTAATATCTCTTGAGAGTTTTGTGGAATATCGTAAAATTCACTGTGCATTGGGTGATCTAAAATATCATCTGATTCTACAGGTTTAAATGTCCCAGCACCCACATGAAGCGTAAGATAGTTTGTATGGTGTCTGTTCTTTAAATCTTTAAGTAACTCAGGGGTAAAGTGTAAAGATGCTGTAGGTGCGGCTACAGCCCCGTAGTTTTTAGCAAAAAGTGTTTGGTAATCTGTATCATCAGATTTTTGATCCTCTCTTTTAATATAAGGAGGAAGAGGGAGATGTCCAATAGTATTTAATATCTCTACAAGTGTTAAAAAATCAAGCTCTTTTTTCTCTTTAAAAAACTTTACTATTCTTGTACCATCTTCTTCGAGTTTTAATACTTCTATACTAAGTCCCTCATCAAATGTGATGATATTTCCAACGAGTACTTTACCTCGCATATAAACCAAATATTGGTTATTTGGTAATGGCTTGTTAAATAATAATTCTATTTTTCCACCTGTTTCTTTTTTCCCAAAAATTCTTGCTTTGATTACTTTTGTATCATTGAAAAATATTTCACAAGTTTCAGGTATGTATTGGAGAAGTGATTTAAAAGTGGTGTGTGTTATGTTTTGTGTAGCTCGATTATATACTAATAATTTAGCACTATCTGCAGGATGTGCAGGATAGGTAGCTATTAGTTCTTCAGGCAAGTTGTAGTCATAACTTGCTGTTTTAAGTGGGTCTAATTGTTTATTTTGATTCATCAATTATTTCTTCTAATTCCTCTTCTTCCTCTTCATCTAAAACCTCAGGGTTAAAGACTTTTGCAATATAGATTGATACTCCATATAAAAGAATAAGTGGTCCAGCCATTAAAAATTGTGTTATTACATCTGGTGGTGTTAAGAGTGCAGAAACAACAAAAATGAGTACAACTGCATATTTAAAAAAGTCTTTAAGTGTTCTGTCTGTAACTAAACCTATGATTGCTAGAAAAAAAGTAAATACAGGTAACTCAAAAGCTAATCCAAAGCCAAAAAGAAGTTTTGTAAAAAAACTAACATATTTTCCTATACTTGGCATCACTGAAACAACAGTATTACCAAAATTTACAAGGAACTCAAATCCAAATGGTACAACTACATAATAAGCAAAAGATGCGCCTATTAAAAACATAATAGTTGCTCCAAATACAAATGGAATAATTAATTTTTTTTCATTGTCATAGAGTCCAGGAGCTAAAAAGAGCCACATTTGCCAAAGAATAATAGGAAGACTTACTAAAAATGCACTAAAAAAAGCAACCTTTAGTGCAGTAAAAAATGTTTCTTGCACTTCAATAGCAACCATTTGAGATCCTGGTGCTAAAACATTTTCAATAGGCAACATCATCCATTCTAAAATAGGTTCATAAACAGCAAAGCATGCAAAAAATGCAATAAATAAAGCAGCACATGAGATCATAAGTCTTTTTCTTAAATCAGCTATATGGGGTTTTAAATCATCTAACATTATACTACCTTGTCTTCATCTAGTGAAATATTTTCTTTTTTTGAACTTTTTGCCAATTTTGAAGACTCATTTTGATTATCAGTTTTTTTCTCTATATTTGTTGCTTCTTCAATTTCAAGTTGAGTAATGTTTTTAACATTATTAACACTAGACTTAAAACTTTCAGCTTCTTTTTTTAATTCAGAAATATTAAGTTCATTGTCAAGTGTTGATTTTGCATCATCTATGCTATTTTTAAATTTTTTAAAAAACTTTACTATATCAACTGCTGCTCCAGGAAGCTTTTCAGGGCCTAATGCAATTATTGCAACTATTAAAACCAGAAAAATTTCCATAAATCCCATACCAAACATATATTTACCTTACTATAATTATTAGTGAAGATTTTACCTAATTTTTGATAAAATTCAACATAAAAAGATTAAGGGAATTGAAATGACAGAGTTATTGATATTGGTTATAGTAGGAATTGTTTTTTATATGTTAAATAGAGGTTATAAAAGTAGTGATTACCAAAATATTCAAGTAGAAGGAAAGCAAGAATTTAAAGGAAATCTAAAAGATCATGAGGCAGGTTTATTAGTTGCGATGTTAGCAAAAGTAGCAAAAGCAGATGGAAATGTTAGTGAATTGGAAGCTGAAATTTTAAGTCATACTTTTACAGATATTGCAAATCATTTTAAAAATACTCATGATGTTAGAGATCAATTAAAAGATATTTATAAGCAAGAGATGAATAGTTTTGATAATACTATTGAAATTGCACAGAAATATTATAATCTTACAAAAAATGAATATTCAAAAAGATTAAAAGTGATGGAATATCTTCTGAATTTAGCATTTATAGACAATGACTTTTCAAAAGCAGAATTTATGATTACTGAAGATATTGCTAATGCATTAGAGATTAAAAAATCAGATTTTGAAAGTCTTATAGCAAGATTTGAACAATTTTACGCGCAAAAGCAAAACTCTAAAGAATTATCTTTAGAAAAAGCTTGTGAAGTTTTAGATGTAAAAATAACTGATGATATGAAAATAATTAAGAAAAAATATCGAGAACTTGTGAAAAAGAATCATCCTGATATTATAACAGGGCAGGGTGCAAGTCAATCAATTATTGATGAAGCAACAGCAAAATTACAAGAGATTAATGAGTCTTATGAATTGATCAAAAAGGAAAAAAATAATGGCAGATTTTGAATATTCTTATATTGTTTGCAGTTGTAAAAATGTGACTTTAGGGGAGATTATTTGTTCTATTAAAGATAATGGTGCAAAAACTATTGAAGAGATTGGAGAGATGACGGATGCAGGTACTGCTTGTGGATGTTGTAAATCAAAGGAAGATGACTTTGGCAATCCTACAATGGAATTGTATTTAGATCAAATAGTAAATAAGTTTGTATCATAATGGAAGAGTTAACAAAAAAGGATTTAATAGAAGAGATTAAATTGTTGATAACTTCAGATGGTTCTAGTGTAGACATAAATCCAAATTATTTAGAATATTTTACTTTAGAAGAGTTAGATGAGATAAAAACAGATTTATTATTGAAAAAAAAGAATGTAATATCATCTACAAAAGAGTATGTAGATGAATTGTATGATAAATTAGCGTTGTGATTTTTATATCATAAGAGGTTTTAAAAATCCTCTAATGATACTTTGCTCTCTTCTTTAGTTTCAAGATTTTTTACCCAGATATTTCCATTTTCCATTTCGTCTTCACCTATTAAAGCTACTAGTGTTGCTCCTTGTTTTTGAGCATTGTTAAGATGTTTTGAAAATCCTCTTACTTTATAATCTGTGATTACTTTTGTTGTTTGTCGTTTTTTATTTACTGCACAAAAAACAGTATCAGTTGCCTCTTCACTCATAGCACCTATATATAAAATCTCTTCTTTTATTTCATTTTTTACTATAAGTTCTAATAGTCTTTCAATACCAATAGCAAAACCAACAGCAGGAGTAGTTTTCCCACCAAGATATTCTACAAGTTTATCATATCTTCCACCACCAGCAATAGCGCTTTGAGCTCCAATATTATCACTAACAAACTCAAATGCAGTTTTTGTATAGTAGTCTAATCCTCTTACAAGATTTGTATCTACTTCATACTCTACACCATTTGAATCTAAAATCTCTTTTAGTTTTGTAAAATCAGCTTCACACTCTGGCGAAAGATTATCTGTGATTTTTGGTGCACCTACTAGTTGTTCTTGACATGACTCATTTTTACAGTCTAAAACTCTAATAGGATTTGTTGTGATTCTTCTATTACAAT
This sequence comes from Arcobacter sp. 15-2, assembly GCF_047159865.1. Classification (GTDB taxonomy): domain Bacteria; phylum Campylobacterota; class Campylobacteria; order Campylobacterales; family Arcobacteraceae; genus JAIOSF01. Next base: position 14,961 of record NZ_AP038804.1, on the reverse strand, counting down.
CTTCACACAGGCTTAATGTATTTAAATGTTCGACTAATTTTTCTTTATACTGAGGCATACAGGTTTCATCACCTAATGAATTTAATTGGAGCTTATATCCTATCTTAAAGAATTTTAATATTTCAGAAATCATTAATATGATAGTTGCATCTTCATATACACTAGATTCCCCAAAAGATTCACATCCAAACTGATGAAACTCCCGTAATCTTCCTTTTTGAGGTCTTTCATATCTGAACATCGGTCCATGATAAAAAACTTTTTGTTGTCCACCGGCTTTGTCTTTTTTATTTTGGACAAACCATCGCACAACCCCAGCAGTTCCTTCAGGTCGTAAACAAACTTCATGGTTCCCTTTGTCAGTAAAATTATACATCTCTTTACTAACGATATCACTACTCTCACCAACACTTCTTTGAAACAAAGATGTTTCTTCTAAAATAGGTGTTTCTATATAATTATATCCATATCTTTTTACAATTTTTGCACAATTTTCTATGAAATATGTAAATAGTTCACTATCATTATCTATAATATCTTTCATACCTCTAAGGCTTTGGATGTTTGCCATTTGTTAAATTCCTAAATATATATTTTTAAATGATAGGATATCTAATATATACTTTTAAAGCAATTTTATATATACTTTAATAAAATTTTAAAGAGATAAGTTGGAAAAAATATGATCTATATACAACGGTTTTTAAATGTATGAAGCTGCAGAATTTTTAGGAATTATTGCTTTTGCAATTAGTGGTTTTTCAATAGCTGTTAAAAACCATCTTGATTTACTTGGTGTACTTATTGCAACTTTTTTAACAGCACTTGGAGGTGGAATACTTCGAGATATAATAGTTTCAGTAACCCCATATACTTTTTCACATACCGCACCTGCACTGGCTGTTTTTATTGTGTTGTTATTATTAATTGTTTTTAAAGTACATCGACGAGATTCTATTGAAAATAAACCATATTTTATAGTGAGTGATTCTATAGGCTTAGTTGCATTTTCAATCACAGGTGCAATGGTTGCTTTGGAACATGATTTTAACTTTGCAGGAGTACTAATGGTTTCTTTTACAGCAGCTGTTGGTGGAGGAATCTTACGAGATGTTATTATCAATGAGGTACCTTTTGTATTTAAAACAGGTTTTTACGGTACAGTCTCTTTAGTAGTTGCTACTTTAGTGTATATTTTACATAATTTTGCTATACTTTCACCTATAACTATAGCTATCATTTTTGTAATAGGCGTAAGCTTGCGAGTATTAGCATATTATAAAAAATGGAATATACCTTTAAAATAAAGACTTTACATGGGATACATACACCTCAATAAAAAATCATTTTTTCACAATGCTGATTATTATACAAAATTGTTGGGCGATACAAATAAAATATGTATTGCCCTAAAAGATAATGCTTATGGACATGGAATAGAACCTATGGCACAACTTTCAACAGAATATGGTATAAAACATACCATGGTAAGAAATATAAGTGAAGCTAACCGTGCATCAAAGTATAGCTTTGAAACTATACTCGTACTTTATGAATTACCCACAGAGGATTGTTCGAAAAACTATATTTTTAGTTTAAATAGTTTAAGTGATATACATAGATGTTTACCCAGATACAAGGTTGAACTTAAAATTGATACTGGAATGGGAAGAAACGGTATATTACCTTCTGAAATAAGTGAAGCAATTAAGCTTATCCAACAAAAGCAGTTAATACTCAATGGCGTATTTACACATTTTTCTTGTGCCGATGAAGATGATGAATTTACTAAAAATCAAGAAAAACTATTTTTAAAATCTATAAACAAGATAAAAGATTTACATACTAAACCTTTTAGAATACATTGTGCTAATAGTGCTGGATCACATAAAGTTGATACTACTTTATATGATATGGCAAGAATAGGTATAGGACTTTATGGTTATTTAGATTTTGAAGATGTAAAAGATAAAGTGTTACCTGTTTTAAGTTTTCATGCAAAAAAGATATCTACGCGAGTTTTAAATAAAGGAGATGCTATAAATTATGGTGCAACTTATAAAGTGCCTTATGATAGTTTTTTAGTTTCAAATTATGATGTTGGTTATGGTGATGGATTTTTTAGGTTAAATGAAAGAAAAAAAGCATATACAGAAAAAAATAAAGAGATTTTAGGAAGAGTTTCGATGGATGGTCTAAGTGTAGAAGGGGATGATGAAACGATTTGTATTTTTAATAATGCACGCACTTTAGCCCAAACTCATGATACAATTCACTACGAAATTTTAACAAACTTACATGCTGGAGTACCAAAATATATAATATGATAAAAAAAATAGGAATACTGTCTTCTCATAATGGAAGCGGTTATGTAACAATTGATAAAGCGTGTAAAAATAATAGTTTAAATGCACAAGTTGTAGTTGTAGTTTCAAATAATAGTAAAGCAAATGTTTTAAAAACAGCAGAAGAGAGAAAAACTCCAAATTTTGTAATAAATAATAAACTATTTCCAAATGAAGATTTAGATGAAAAAATAACTTCGTTATTTGTTGAATATGAATGTGATTATATATTCTTATCAGGATATATGAAAAAACTAGAAACAAAACTAATCACACAATTTGAAAATAAAATTGTTAATTCTCACCCTGCATTACTCCCAAAATTTGGTGGAAAAGGTATGTATGGAAGATTTGTACATGAAGCTGTTATTGAATCTCAAGAGAAGGAATCAGGTGTAACGATTCACTTTGTAAATGAAGAGTATGATAAAGGTGAATTTATTTTACAAAAAAAGTTAACTATTTCAGATAACTGTACAGTTGAAGAGTTAGAAAATGATATTAAAAAGTTAGAGAGTATAGCTATTGTAGAAGCTTTTGAAAGTTTGATTTAGCAAAAAAGAGACTTAGTAATCTCTTTTTTTTCTCATTCTGGTAAGTTCTTTTTGTACTGAAATATTTATATTTTCAGCGGGTTCAAAATTTAATGCATAATTTCTATCTTCGTAGTCAACACTATTTAGAACTATTTTTATAGCTTCCATTCTAGCTCTGTGTTTGTCATCACTTCTTACTATATTCCAAGGTGCACTTTTTGAGTGGGTTCTTTTTAACATTTCATATTTTTTTTCAGAAAATTCGTCCCATAAGTCTTGAGCTTGTAGGTCTACTTCACTTAGTTTCCATTGTTTTAAAGGATTTGTTCGTCTACTTTCAAATCGTTTTTGTTGTTCCTCTTTTGAAACACTAAAATATAGTTTAACCAAAATAATATCTTGTCTTACTAAATCTCGTTCAAAATTTACTACATCTTCCATAAATATTTCATATTGATGATCTGTACAAAAACCAAAAACTGGTTCAACCATCGCTCTGTTGTACCAAGATCTATCAAAAAGTACTGTTTGTCCACCTGTAGGAAAATGCTCGATATATTTTTGAAAAAACCATTGCCCTTTTTGAGTTTCTGTTGGTTTACCCAAAGCTATGACTTTGTAATGTCTAGCATTCATATATCGGGTCATTCTTCGAATCGCACCACCTTTACCACTTGCATCACGACCTTCAAATAAAATAATCATTTTTTTACCAGTTTTTTCCAAATAATCCTGCATTTTAATGAGTTCTATTTGATATTCTTGCATCTGTGCATTATCATAAACTTTTTGAATACCCTCTTGAAGAGTTACTAAGTCAACTGTTTTATAATTGCCCAAAAGAGATTTTAAAAAATCATTTTCCTCTTTAAGTTTTAGATATTCCTGTGAATTTTCTTGAGGTTCTTTGACATCTATTGTTTTTTTAGGACTAACTTTTTGTTCTTTTGTATGTACAGATAAACTATTTTTGTAGTTTTCCAAAAGCGAATAAGCTTTCATATCTGTTAAATTATCAACTTTATCGTAACCTAATACTTTCATATATCGTTTTTTTGATAATTGGAATCTTGCAATATATTTTTTACCAAAAGTAGGGTGTGCTATTTTTGATTTGTAAAGACCGATAAAACTTGTTTTTTCAAAATCGTTTAAATTCATTTTTATAATACTTTAGCGAATGAGTTTTGTTCTTCCATAAGTTCAATCTCTTTTGAACCAGAAATAATAATTGCTGAATCTTCTTTTGTTAATGTACCTTTAATTTGATTAGGGTAATCAACTCTATTCAATATATGCTTTATGCAGTTTAATCGTGCTGCTTTTTTATTGTCACTTCTTACAATAGTCCATGGTGATGTATCTGTATTTGAAGACATAAGCATTGAAAATTTAGCAATTGTATATTTATCCCATAACTCTTGAGATTCTTTATCTACTGGACTTAATTTATATTGTTTTAAAGGATCAGTTTCTCTTTTTTTAAATCTTGCCCCTTGCTCTTTTTTTGAAACTGAAAAGTAAAATTTTAATAAAATAATGCCTGATTTTACGAGCATATCTTCAAATTGAGAAACTTCTCTTAAAAATTCATGATGCTCTTCAGGAGTACAAAATCCCATAACTGGTTCAACTCCACCTCTGTTGTACCACGATCTATCAAATAAAACTATCTCACCTGCACTTGGTAAATGTTGTGAATACCTTTGAAAATACCATTGTGTTTTTTCTGTATCACTTGGCTTCTCTAAAGCTACAACTCTTGCCCCTCTTGGATTAAGGTGTTCTGTAATTCTTTTTATAGTACCACCTTTTCCAGCAGCATCTCGTCCCTCAAATATAAGAAGAACTTTTAGTCCCTTATCTTTGACATGGTTTTGAAATTTTAATAATTCGATTTGTAGTTGTGTAAGATTCTTTTCATAGGCTAAAGTTTCTTTTTTAACCCAGATTTGAACTTTTTTTCCTTTTTCTTTCATCTCTTTTCGTTTTCGAGTAAAATTGTTAGAGGTATGTTTTGTGTCTTCGTGAGTATCTATCTCTTCATTATCTTTAAATTCTTCATTTATTATTTGTCTACCTTTTCCCATTTAAAACCTTTGTTTGAATTATTGATTTGAGTGTAGCAAAAAGTACTTTATAAGCTAATTAAGCTATATTTGGATAAAATAGAAAGATGAATAAATTAGAATTTTTAAAATTACCAAAAAATATAAAAGAATTAAATTTAAATAAAATATTAGATAATTTATATTTCTACGCATACCATTGTAAATATTTAAAAAAAATACAAACAAATAAGATTGATAAAGATGATCCTCACTACATAAGTACATACAGTAGTTTTATTGGTGAAGTATATGAAAATATTATTTACGAACTTTTAATTAAATATGCACTTGAAACTAAAGAGATTACGAGCTTTATATTAAAAGGTCCACATCAAGATAAATACGAAAACTTGAAAAATGGACTTATGATAGATAGAAACTCGCAAATTGTTTATAAAGCAGGGTATAAAGATGTAACTGAATTTGATGCTTTGTTTTTTACTAAAGATAGTGTTTGCTTTGTTGAGAGTACAATTGTTAAAACTACAACAAGTTTACGAAAAAGATTAAAAAAGAAAAAAGCGTTACTTGAAGTTTTATTTCCCAAGTTACGAATTACAGCATTAATTATTTTGAGTGAAGGTGCATTGGGTGTTAATGTTTTTCCAAAATATTGTAAAGTTTGGGTAACCGATTCTTTAACAGATGAAAAACTTATTCATAACCTTATGTATAATAACAATACAAAAAATAGAAAATTAATAACATATCAAGATAAAAAATTGAATCATTCAAATGATGTAAAGTTAGTACCTTTTAAATATTTCGATACTATATCATGGATTTTGCGAAATGTTCGTAAAAATACAAAAGAGATAATTGATATAGATTTTTTGAAAACTGAAAAAATACAAAGATATTTTGAAATATATAGTAAGTTTTATATCGGTCATGTTACTAGTGAAATTTTTGTGGAACTTCTTCAATACATGAATATATTAAATATTTCAGAAGATATCCCTTTGAATAATATTCAAGATGATATGATTATGGTTACAATAGAAAAAACAAAAGATAGTTTTGCACTTATTTATTATGTAAAAATTATAGGAGACAAACTAAAAAAACTTGAGGTCAATGGAACTTCTCTTGTAGTTTCCAATAAAGATCCAAAAGGTTTCACAGCTGCAGAAACTAAATTTATCCGCTATATCTTTAAAAAGTCATATAAATTTTCCTTAGATGATATAAAATCAATAAAAAATGTGATAGATGTACCTATTACTAATTAAAAATTTGATACAATTAAGATATTCTAGATAGTTCGGGATTTTCCTATATTTTGGGTCCGATACTGTTTTTATACGGTTGATTGTAATTACAATGGTGTGTAGTACTTCTCTTTTTTATTACTAAAGAAGGGATTGTCAACTCCTAATATTGTTTTCTTGACTGTAGCACTTTGGCTTTTAGGGCCACCTTTAGGTTAACGGCTATTTGGAATGATTAAATACTAACAAATTTTTAAGGATGATTTTACAATGAATATATTAATACTTGGAAGTGGTGGTAGAGAATACTCTATTGGACTTGCTATCTCAAAAGAAAAAACACAACACAATTTATATTTTATGCCAGGAAATGGTGCAACAACACAATTGGGTACAAATATTAATATTACTGATTATAAAGAATTAAGCCTATGGGCAAAAGACAACAATATTGAGTTAACAATAGTTGGTCCAGAACAACCTTTAGTAGATGGTGTCGTGGATATATTTAAAGAAGAGGGATTAACAATATTTGGTCCATCAGCTGCTGCTGCTCAATTAGAGGGTAGTAAAGTATATATGAAAAATATACTAAAAAAATATAATATACCTACTGCAGCGTTTATAGAAACAGAAAATAAAGATGAAGCATTTAACTTCATAGATAGTATGACAAGAACACCTATTGTTGTAAAAGCAGATGGTTTATGTGCGGGTAAAGGTGTAATCATTGCTATGAGCAAAGATGAAGCAAAAGAAGCCGTTGCTGGTATGTTAAGTGGCGAGAGTTTTGGAGATGCTGGAAATGCTGTAATTGTTGAAGAGTATTTAGATGGTTATGAGCTTTCTATTTTTGCAATTTGTGATGGTGAAAACTATGTAGTTCTTCCTGCAGCTCAAGATCATAAAAGAATAGGTGACGGTGACACAGGACCAAACACAGGTGGAATGGGTGCATATGCTCCAACACCATTGGTAAATGATGATATTTATTCTAAAGTTGAAGAAAATGTTATCAAACCAACACTAGCTGGTATGAAAAATGAAGGTGCTCCTTTTGAAGGTGTTCTTTTTATTGGAGTAATGGTTGTTGACGGTGAACCAATTATATTAGAATATAATGTAAGATTTGGTGACCCAGAGTGTGAAATCCTTATGCCACTATTAGAAAACCCTGTAAGTGAACTTTTTTATAAAGGTGCTACAAAGCAGCTTGATACTTTTGTACCGAAGTTAAAAGATGAGTTTGGTGTTGCTGTTGTTATGGCAAGTGCAAATTATCCATATGGAAGTAGTGAGCCTGCTGAAATTATTGTGGATGAGATTCATGATGTTGAGTTAAAAGAAAATTCTCATATATCATATGCAGGTGTGACTTTTGAAGATGATAAATTATTAGCTACAGGTGGTAGAGTACTTCTATGTGTTGGTTTTGGTGAAAGCATTGAAGTTGCAAGAAATAGAGCATATGCTTTATGTGGGCAAGTTCACTTTTCTGGTAAAAAAATACGAACAGATATTGCATACCAAGCCTTAAAATAAAATGGATAATAATATAGATAATATTGATGTTGATAATCTCAGTTTAGCATCAATGAAGTCCAGAGTTAAAGCTTTTGTTATCGATGATCTCTCTATAACATTAATAGTAATAATAATTTTATGGGATAGGATATCTGCATCAAATGGTGATTTAATAACTACTATGATTATCATGAATGAAGCATTTTTCCAAATAGTAATTCTTAAATTTGTATATCAATCATTTTTTATTTGGTATTACGGAGCTACGATAGGAAAATTAATTGCCAAAATAAGAGTGATAGATTTTGATGATTATGGTAAGGTTAGTTTATTTAACTCTTGCATTCGTTCAGCAGGTAGAATTTTAAGTGAAGCAGTATTTTATATAGGTTTTATCTTTGCATATTTCAGTGATGCGAAGCAAACTTTTCATGATAGATTTGCTAAGACATTGGTGATAAATGTATAAAATAATTTTAAGTATAATTTTTGTCTCTTTAACATTGTTTTCAAAAGAGACTTTAAAAGATGAAAATATCCAGATTTTAGCAGAAAACCTTGAGATTAAAGATGATATTGTAAATGCATCTGGTGAAGTGGTTGTTTATTCTTTAAACTATTACATCACCGCAAATCGTTTGGTATATGATAAGGTGAATGCAAAGTTAGAGTTGTTTGATAATGTGAATATAGTTAGAAACAATGAAGTGATAAGTTACTCAGAATATATGTTTTTAGATCTCAATCAAGACATTAATACTTTAAAACCAATGCTTATGTTAGATAATACAAATAAACTTTGGTTCAATTCAAAAACTAGTTCAAAAGATAATGATCTAATTAGTTTAAATAACTCAACTCTCTCAAGTTGTGATTGTATAAATCCTGCTTGGAGTATAAGTTTTAGTAGTGGTGATATGAATACTACTAAACAGTGGATAAATACTTATAATGCAACTTTATATCTTAATAATACACCTGTTCTTTACACTCCATATTTTGGTTTTCCTACTGATACAACTAGAAGAACAGGACTTTTAAAACCGACAATAGGTTTTTCTAAAAGTGAAGGTTTTATGTATGCTCAGCCAATATACTATGCTCCAAAATTAAACTATGATTTTGAGTATACCCCTCAAATAAGGACAAAAAGAGGTGATGGGCATGCTTTGAAGTATAGGTATGTTGATTCTTTATATTCGGATTTAAATATTGAAACTGCAATATTTAGAGATAAAGATGAATATTTTGAAGAGCAAGGCTTAACAAACCAAAAACATTATGGTTGGGATTTAGAGTATAAAAGAACAAAATTAATATCTAAGAAAGATCATAGTGATGGTTTGCGTATTAAATATACAGATATGAATGATGTTGATTATTTAGATACACAGAAAAATTCAGCGTCATCTTTTACTACTGATAACTCTATAGAATCAGAAGCAAAATATTTTTATAATACTAATAACTATTACGGAGATATAGAAGTTAATTTATACAATGACCTTAAAAAAGATAATAATGACAATGTATTACAAACTATACCAAAAATAAATTTTCATAGATATTTACAAGGTTTTTTAAATAATAATTTAACAACATCCTTTAATATTACTAGTAATAAAAAAACAAGGACTACAGGGGTAGGTGCTGTTACAACTAATGTAGATGTTCCAATCGGTTATCATCAATATTTATTTGATGATTTTTTAAATTTTTCATTTGTTGAACAAATGAACTATACAAATATTGCATATGAAAATACAAATTTATTTGAAGATGCAAATTACGCTGAAAATAAGCATATCGTATCATTATATACAGATTTAATTAAACCATATGATAGTTTTATTCATTCTTTGCAGTTAAGTACGAGTTATACTGATGCAAATGTGTTTAAAGAAACTGGGGATATTTATAACCAAAATGACAAGTCTACCTCTGATTTATCTCCATTTCCTATTTTAAAATCAACAAAGAATATTACATTAGGGTTAAATCAATCTTTTTATAATAGAAATACTTTGAAAGAGATAGTAAATCATAAAATAAATCAAAGCTACCAATATAATGATACATCAAATAGTTATGAAAAATATGAACTTGCAAATGATATTATATTTTATTATGATTACGGTTCTCTATCACATAGATTAATTTATAATTATGATATAAAGGATGTTACCCAATCTTTTGCTACATTTAATTTTAATAAGGATAACTACTTTTTGAATTTGTATTATTTGTATCTTCAGGATGAAGACACATTAGAGGAAGATAAAAATTTTAATTATGAACTTGGCTTTGATTTTGCAAAATACTACAAGTTATCATATAAAGAAAAATATGATTTAATGGAACATGTTACGAAATCAAGAGAGATTAACTTTAATATAAACGAAAAATGTTGGGCAATGAATTTTAGATTTATTGATTCATTAGTAGCTTCTGATACAACAAAAATAGAAAGTAATTCGTATAGACAAAAGATATTATATATTGAAATTAATCTAAAAGAACTTTTTATAATTGAACAACAACATGAACTTAGTAAAAGAGCCAATAACTCATGAAAATAGAAAAAACAATTTTTAAAAATAGAAAAGATGCCTTTCATAAATTATATGAACTTTTACCCTTAACTGAAATGCAAGAGGAAAAGTGGATTGTACTTGCTATATCAAGTGGTGGTGTTCCTATAGCTATGGACTTGTCTGAAAAAATAAAAGCAGATTTTGATTATCTGTTCACACAAAAAATTTTTACTTCAAAAAACAAAGAATGTGAAATAGCAATTATCACAGAAACAGAAGAGATTGTTATACATGAAGAGTTAATGAAATCATTTGATTTAAATTTGGAAGAGATTTATTCTGAATCTAAAGGAAAATATTTAGATGATATTCAAAAGTATAAAGCAAAATATCGAAATAATTTAGATATAATAAAACTAGAAGGTAGAAATGTTTTACTTGTGGATGAAGGTTTAAATACCGGTTTGACGATGATGGCTTGTATTAAATCTGTTATTAATGAAAAAGCAAAATCAATTTTTGTTGCAGTACCAGTTTTACCAGAAGTGACAATTCATGATATTGAAACAATTGCAGATGAGCTTTATTATGTAAAAGCACCTGCGCATTTTGTATCTATAGACTTCTACTATGAAGTATTAGAAGATATTGAATTAGAAGATATGAAAAAATTAAAATATAATTATAAAAAGGAAAATAATGTCAACAATATGTGAGTTAGAGATAAATAATACTAAAGAGATCTTTGAGTTTGATAAGGTAGCTAAACAAAGTAATGGATCGGTATTATTAACAGTTGGAAATACTGTTTTAATGGCAACAGTAGTATCAGAATTTGACAATCCAGTAAGTGAAGACTTTACTCCATTAACAGTACAGTATGTTGAAAAAACATACGCTGCTGCTAAATTTGCAGGTGGATTTATCAAAAGAGAAGGAAAACCAAGTGATTTTGAAACGCTAACTTCTCGTGTAATTGATAGAAGTTTAAGACCATTATTTCCTAAAGGTTATGTTTTCCCTACTACAATTACAGTTATGGTTCTGAGTGTTGATTTAGATGCTGATCTACAAGTTTTAGCATTAAATGCAGCTAGTGCTGCTTTATATACATCAAATTTACCTGTTAATAAATCTGTTTGTGCAACAAGAATTGGAAAAATTGAGGGTGAATTAGTAGTAAATCCATCTTTAAGTGAGATGGAAAACTCGACACTTGATTTATTTATTGCGGGTACTTCAAAAGAGTTATTGATGATTGAAATGAAAGCGGTTTCAACATCTGAAATGGTAGAAGTTGATATTGAAAATTTTACAAAAATTCATAATATCAATGATATAAGTGAAATTGAATTAGTTGAAGCTATATCTGTTGCTTCAGATAATATTTCAAATATAAATAATACATATGAAAAAAGTTTTGAATTTGCAAAACAAGAGATTGAAGATGTAGAACTTATGGAAACAAAAATTGAAAATTCTTTAATTGAATATGTTGAAAATAATTATTCTTCAAATATAAAAGATGCTATCAAAGTAATGGCAAAAAAAGAGAGATATAGTGGTTTAAAAGATATTGCAAAGTTAATATCAGAAGATGAACATTGTATTGCACAAGAGATTGAACTCAAAAACATTAGAGAAGCTGTAGAAATTGTGAAGAAAAAAATTGTAAGAACTATGATCATAGAAGAAAAACGGCGAGCTGATGGACGAGGGCCTAAAGATGTTCGACCAATTACTATAGAAACAAATATTTTGCCAGCAGCTCATAGTAGTTGTTTATTCACAAGAGGAGAAACACAGGCTTTGGTTGTTGCAACTTTAGGAAATAATAAAGATGCACAAATGTATGAAACATTAACTTCAAAAGGAAATGAAAATGAATCATTTATGGTACATTATAATTTTCCAGGTTTTAGTGTGGGAGAAGCAAAGCCAATATTTGGTGTAAGTAGAAGAGAATTAGGTCACGGAAATCTTGCTAAAAGAGCTTTAGAATCATCAATAGATAAAGATTATTCAGATACAGTAAGGTTAGTTTCTGAAATATTTGAATCAAATGGAAGTTCATCAATGGCAACAGTTTGTGGTGGTTCAATGGCTTTAAAAGCAGCTGGAGTTCCAACAAAATCATTAATTGCAGGTGTTGCAATGGGTGGTGTTTTTGAAGATGATAAATATGTGATACTTACTGATATTATGGGGTTAGAAGATCATGATGGAGATATGGACTTTAAAGTTACAGGAACATTAGATGGTATCACCGCTTTGCAGATGGATATTAAATTAGGTGGTATTGCATTAGATGTTTTAAAAGAAGCATTAGAACAAGCAAAAGAGGGACGAGTACATATTCTTAAATTAATGGAAGAAGCTTCTTCTGAAATTGTACCAAGTGAAGCCCTTCCTTTAATAGAACAATTTAGTATTGATCCAAGTAAAGTATTAGCTGTAATTGGTAAAGCAGGATCAGTAATTCGTGAAATTATCGAAAAATGGGAAGTTTCAATCGATCTTGACAAAACAAGTGGTAATGTAAAAATAACTGGAAGTGATAAAGAAAAGATTTTAGGTGCTGCAGCACAAGTCAAAAATATATCTTCTAACGCAAAATCTTTTCAGAAAAAAGAGGTTATAAATTTTGAAACATTATATAAAGTTGATGATGTCCTTAACGGAAAAGTAGTAAGAATTGCTGATTTTGGTGCATTTATTGAATTGCCAAAAGGTGGTGAGGGATTGTTACATATATCGAAAATTTCTAAAAAAAGAGTTTCAAATGTTAAAGATGTATTAAATGAAAATGATACTATAAGTGTTCGAGTATTAAAAATTAGTAAAGATAGAATAGAGCTTATTGCTGCAGATATATAAAGATTAGTTTAAAGTAAGTTTAGTTATAGTTACTAATAGAAATTTTCATAAATTCATTTGAAGGGAATATAGATGAAGATATTAATTGTAGATGATTCTACTATGTTAAGAGATATGCTCTCATACGCGTTAAATGAGGGTGGTTATAATGATGTTATTGAAGCTGTTGATGGTGTTGATGGTTTAAATAAAGCAAAAGAAACTGTTTTTGATTTAGTTATTACTGATATCAATATGCCCAATATGGATGGAATTACATTAGTAAGTGAATTAAGAAGTTTATCCCAATATGAAAAATCACCGATTCTTGTTTTAACAACAGAAAGAGGTGATGAGATGAAGTCTAAAGGGAAAGCTTCTGGTGCAACTGGTTGGATTGTTAAACCATTTGTTCCTGATCAATTGTTAAAAGCTGTTAATATAGTACTTAAAAGATAAATAAATAAAAAGGTGTAAAAGATGTCTGGATTTGATATAACAATGTATAGAGATATGTTTGTAGAGGAAGCTGAAGAACTTTTTGAATCAGCAGATAATGTTTTATTAGAAGCTGAAAATAATGGATCTTTGACAGATGACGAAATGGGACAACTTTTTAGAGATGTTCATACATTAAAGGGAAGTGGTGCTTCTGTTGAGTTGGCTTATTTTGCAGAGTTTACTCATGATGTAGAGAATATGATGGATAAGTTGAGAAATCACGAGATAGAGTTTATTCCTGAAATGGCAGGAACACTTATAGATGGTTTAGATGTTATGAAAGAGATTCTTCAAATGGAATGTGATGGTTCAATTGATAGAGATATTTTTACTGAAAAAACAGATGATTTATTAAAAACAATTCGAGCATATATTAATGGAGAAGGATCAGTAGAGAGTTCTGAGTCTACTACAACTCCCACTGAAGAAAAAGTTATATCAAATAATATAGAAACTATAGAAGAACCAGTAGAAACTTCGCAATCGACGAATGAATCTTGGGGATTTTTTGGTGAAGAAAATACAGTTTCTAAAGAAGGAAATGATTCTGATTTAAATTTTGGTTTTTTTGATGAAGGTAATGATATAAGTCCAGAATCTCAAATCAAAGTTGAAGAAACAACAACTACTCCCGTACCTGTAACTAAAGAAGTGACTCCTCCAGCAGTTACATCAAGAGAAAAAAATACACCTACTAAACCACCAAAAGAAGCAGCAACTTCTAAAAAAGCAGCGACAAGTACTATTAGAGTAAATCTTGATAAAATTGATTTATTAATGAACAATGTTGGGGATTTGGTTATAACAAATGCGATGTTGACACAATATAGTACTACAATTGAAGATCATAAAGTAAGAACATCTGTTTTAGAACGATTAGAATTGCTGGAACGGCATATTCGAGAGATGCAAGATTCTATTATGAGTATCAGAATGGTTCCTATGGAATCAATTTATTCAAAATTTCCAAAAGTAGTAAGAGATATTTCAAAAAAATTGAAGAAAAAAATTGAGTTTAAACATGATGGAGATAGTGTTGAAATTGATAAAGCAATGATTGAAGGATTAACTGATCCTTTAATGCATATTATTAGAAACTCATTAGATCATGGTATCGAAATGCCTGAAGAAAGACTTTCATATAATAAACCAGAAACTGGTACTATTGCTATTGCAGCAGAGCAAGCTAATGGTCAAATGATTATTACAATTAAAGATGATGGGAAAGGTATACCTGCAGATAAAGTTGCACAAAAAGCTTTAGATAATGGTTTAATTGATCAAAACCAATTTGATACAATGTCTGATAATGAAAAAGCGATGTTGATATTTGGTGCAGGAAT